>NZ_JAVAYG010000009.1:0-221068 GCF_041954745.1 Pantoea sp. CS_6 | reverse complement strand
GCGCGGCCTGACAAGGGTTAATTGCAAAAATATTACTGTTCGTCTCAAATTTCGCCAGATCGCGTTATTTCAGTACGATTTGCCTGGTAACTGTGCAAAATCTCTGGCGAAACCGCGCACCTGCTCCCAGTCCGTATACTCAACTTCCTTCGTCGTATCCGTTTCGCCGCCGGTCATGCGCATAATCAACTTAATCATGACCCGATCAAACCAACGATAGCGGGGATAATACAGTGCACCAGCAAAAACCGCACAGCAATCGGGCTTCCAGGGGGACTGCGCTAAAAACTTAACGGTATAGGCATTGGTTTCCGGCGTCCGCTTCTCTGGCTTACGCGCCGTAAGATTCACGGAGAAGAAGCCGCTGACGCGCTGCTGCAATGCGGCCAGGTTCTGCTTAACAAATTCGTTTACGGCGGGCTGAAAGTGACCATAACGGATTGAAGCCCCAATCAGCACCCGATCATATTGCTGCCAGTCAATCGCGTCTGCATCCTGAATATTCATCACATCGCACGCTTGCTCGCCCTTAATCGCCTCCGCCATAGCGGAAGCGATTTTTTGCGTCTGACCGTCACGGGTCGAAAAGAGAATTAATGCTTTCATCATCTGCATCCTTATTAGTTATTCTCGCCAGAAGGTTGGCGTGAATAACACCAGCAACGTGAATACCTCAAGGCGACCAAACAGCATAGTCGAAATTAAAATCCACTTTGCCACATCATTCATTGAGGTGAAGTTATCCGCTACAACACCCAGACCGGGCCCCAGGTTGTTTAACGTTGCGGCGACCGCGGCAAACGCAGAAAAATCATCCACGCCGGTGGCAATAATGGCCAGCATACTGATCAGGAAGACCAGCGCATACGCAGAGAAGAATCCCCAGACCGCTTCCAGGATGCGTTCTGGCAACGCGCGATTACCCAGCTTAATGGTGTAAACCGCATTGGGATGGACAAGGCGTTTGAGTTCGCGATTCCCCTGTTTACACAGCAGCAGGATGCGGATCACTTTCAGGCCACCGCCCGTCGAACCGGCACAGCCGCCAATGAACGCAGAGCAGAGCAGCAAAACCGGCAGGAACAGCGGCCAGCGCGCAATACTGTCTGTGGTGAATCCCGCTGTCGTCGCCATCGAGACAACCTGGAAAAACGCCTGATTCAACGTTTGCCAGCCACTGTCATAAACATTATGGAACCACAGTACCACTGTACAGATCAGTACCAGCGTCAGTTGCACACCGATAAACATACGAAATTCGGGATCGCGTAAGTACACCCGAAGATTGCGGTTACTCAGTAAAGAGAAGTGCAGGCCGTAGTTACAGCCGGAGATCAGCAGGAACACGGCCACAATCGTATTAATGGTGCCGCTCTGGAAATAGCCGATACTGGCATCGTGGGTTGAAAATCCCCCAATAGCAATCGTCGAAAAGCTGTGCCCAATGGCATCGAAGGCGGGCATTCCGGCAAACCATAATGCCAGTGCGCAGGCCACCGTCAGTAATACATAGATAAGCCATAGCGTCTTGGCCGTTTCGGCAATACGCGGACGCATCTTATTGTCTTTCAACGGACCGGGCATTTCGGCACGGTAAAGCTGCATCCCACCGACGCCCAGAATGGGCAGAATCGCCACCGCGAGCACAATGATTCCCATACCGCCAAGCCACTGCAGCATCTGGCGATAGAACAGAATCGCTTTAGGCAAAGAGTCCAGCCCCACCAGCGTCGTCGCACCGGTGGTGGTTAACCCGGAAAAGGATTCAAAAAAGGCATCGGTAACCGACAGATGCGGCTGTTCGGCAAAGATAAACGGCATGGCCCCGACGCTGCCCAGCACGGTCCAGAACAGCACCACGATCAGAAACCCTTCGCGCGGCTTAAGCTCCGTTTTCTTCTTACGGTTTGGCCACCACAATAATGAACCAATCACCAGAGCCATCATAAACGTCTGGCTGAAGGCGCGGCCGGCACCATCCCGATAAATCAGCGCAACGAGGCCGGGTACAATCATCGTCACCGAGAAGAGGATCACCAGCAGACCGACAATGCGGGTAATGGCGCGAAAATGCATTAAGCCGTTCCTTTAGTTAAAGAGAAGAACATCATGGTATAAGCGGAAGAAGCGTTAACGCACCCCGGCTGAAGTCTGACAGATTTTGCTTAAATCCCTCAATTTGTCCATAAGGCAAAGCCAGCGTCATCGCGATACGGTCGCAATAATGACTTTCAGTAATGCTGCCGTCGTAGCGCTGCACCAGACGCTCAATGTCGCTCAACTGGGCGTAGTCACACTGCAACGTGAATAACCTTACCGGGACTTTTCGCTGGCGCTCAAGCTGTTTCAGCCCTTGCTGGACACCGCCGCCATAAGCCTTTACCAGACCGCCCGTTCCCAGCATGATGCCGCCGTAGTAACGTACGACGACGGCGGTGATTTCCCCTATGCCTGCCCCCATCAACTGCGCCAGCATAGGTTTCCCCGCCGTTCCCGAAGGTTCGCCGTCATCGGAAAACCCCAACTGCTGCGAATCATCGGGCGCGCCCGCCACCCAGGCCCAGCAATGATGCCGGGCCGTCGGATGATCCTGTTTTACCTGCTGGACAAAAGCCCGCGCGGCTTCGACACCGTCCGTGTGCGCCAGTAACGTAATAAACCGGCTCTTTTTGATGGTCTCCTCACTCACGCTCAGCGCTTGCGCAGGAATATCGTAAGCCTCCATCAGGCGAGGTGCAGGTCGCGCGTCATGTTTTCAACGCGATTAGCATGAATAACCACGTTATCTTCAATGCGAATGCCGCCGTAAGGCTTAAGCGCATCCAGTGTCTGCCAGTTAAAATGCGCACTGAATTTGCCAGCGCGCAGCGGTGCCAGCAGTGAATCAATAATGTAGAAGCCTGGCTCGATGGTTAACACCATCCCCGGCTGGATGACACGGGTGCAACGCAGGTAAGGATATTGCGCTGGCGCAGCCAGGTGCGTCCCGCTTTCATCTTGCATAAATCCGGCGACATCATGAACCTGCAGGCCCAGCGGATGACCTAAACCGTGTGGCATAAACGGACCGGTCAGGTCTTCGGCCACCAACGCCTCTTCACTGATGCCGTGGACCAAATCAAACTTCACCAGTAATTTTGCAATGCGCTGATGCATTTGCAGATGGTAATCGGTGTAGCGCACGCCCGCTTTCAACGTCGCAATCAAGGCCAGCTCTTCCGCATTCATCGCCTCCACCATTTTGGCATACAGCGATCCGCTTTGTGCGGCATAGCTGCGGGTCAGGTCAGCGGCATATCCCTGATATTCCGCCCCGGCATCAATCAGGAAACTGTAGCGCTTAGCCGGTGGCTGATGATCCAGTTTGGTGTAATGCAACACGGCAGCATGTTCGTTCAATGCAATAATGTTGCCGTAAGGGACATCCGTATCGCGATGACCAGTCGCGGTCAGGTACGCCTGATTAATATCGAATTCACTCAGACCTGCCGCAAACGCTTCTTTGGCAGCGCGATGTCCTGCCACGGCAATTTTCTGCGCCTGACGCATACAGCTCAGTTCGTAGTCAGTTTTAATACTGCGGTGATAATGCAGGAAATCGATCACCGCTTTAGGATTGATGTTGCCTGCCGTAATGCCTAACTGCGCAGCGCGTTCGACGACCGGGCCAATATAGGCAACATTTTCGCGCTGAGCAGGCAGGAGATCGCCAATGGCATTCGCGTTTGCCAGCCCGATAATCTCAATGTCGTCGGTCCAGAAACTGTGCGGAAGCGGTTCAACGTTGTGCCAGTAATCCACCGGCGAATAGAACCACAATTTCGGTTTGTTCACGCCATCGATCCACAGCCAACAGTTAGGTACCTGTGTTACCGGCACCCAGGACTTGAACTGCGGGTTGACCTTAAACGGATACGTGTGGTCGTCCAGAAATACGGTGAGTAGCTCGCCGGAATGGATCAGCATGGCGTCCAGTTTATGACGTGCCAATACCTGCTGAGCACGTTGTTGCAAGGTCGTAATATGCGCGTGATACAAGCTCTTAAGTGAATCCATTGCCGCCTCTCCAGTGTCCGGAAAAGCCGCAGTTTATCACAGGCAAAATCCGGATGCCGGGTTCCCCGTGGCTGTGATCTTGTTAGCAAATAAACAAAGACCTGTTTGCAAAAAATTAACATCCCTCCCAAACTCACGATCATCTGGTATGACCAGATCACCTTTCGCGGTTTCAGGAGACGTACATGCTCTACCAAGGCGCTAACCTCACTCTTCACCAGCTGGACGATGGTATTGTCGAGCTGGTATTTGATGCCCCCGGCTCCGTTAACAAGCTGGATACGCAAACCGTGGCCAGTCTTGGCGATGCGGTAACGGTGCTGGAAAAACATGCCGGCCTGCGCGGTGTGCTTCTGCGATCAGCAAAACCCGCCTTTATCGTGGGTGCGGACATTACTGAATTCCTAGCGCTCTTTGATGCGCCGACAGAGAAACTGAGCCAGTGGCTGACCTTCGCCAACAGTATCTTCAATCGTCTGGAAGATTTGCCGGTGCCCACGATCTCGGCGATTGAGGGCTATGCGCTGGGCGGTGGCTGTGAATGTGTACTGGCCACGGATTTGCGCGTTGCCACACCGACGGCCCGCCTGGGGTTACCGGAAACGAAGCTGGGCATCATGCCGGGTTTTGGCGGCAGCGTGCGTCTTCCTCGTCTGTTAGGTGCCGACAGTGCAATGGAAATCATTGCCGCAGGCAAAGATGTTGACGGTGTTGAAGCGCTGAAACTGGGTCTGGTGGATGCGGTTGTCAGCAACGATAAGCTGCGTGATGCTGCGTTAACCATGCTAAAAGCGGCCGCCCACGACGGCAGCTGGCGTGCCCGTCGCGCCCCTAAACTGGCTCCATTGAAACTCAGCCCCGTTGAAGCCGCGATGAGCTTTACGATAGCCAAAGGCATGGTGATGCAAACGGCGGGGAAACACTACCCTGCGCCAGTCACTGCCGTTAAAACCATTGAAGCGGCAGCAGCGCTGGGCCGCGATGATGCGCTAAAGCTGGAAACCGCAGCGTTTGTTCCGCTGGCACAGTCAGATGTGGCCCGCGCGCTCGTCGGTATTTTTCTCAACGATCAGTACATCAAAAGTCTGGCCAAAAAACGCAGCAGTGAAAGCGGCCCGCCCAGACAGGCCGCCGTGCTGGGCGCCGGTATTATGGGCGGTGGAATCAGCTATCAATCGGCATGGAAAGGCGTGCCGGTTAAAATGAAGGATATCAATCCGCAGGCGCTGACGCTGGGCATGAATGAAGCCAGTAAGCTTCTGAATAAGCAACTGGAACGCGGTAAAATAGACGGAAACAAGCTGGCCAGCGTCATTGCCACTATTCAGCCTACTCTCGATTATGCCGGTTTCGACCAGGCCGACATCGTGGTAGAAGCCGTCGTCGAAAATCCGAAAATCAAGGCCAGCGTTCTGGCTGAAACCGAAACCCATATGCGCGCTGATGCCATTCTGGCGTCAAACACCTCAACCATCCCCATCAGCCATCTGGCGCAGGCGTTGCAGCGTCCAGAAAATTTTTGTGGCATGCACTTCTTTAACCCGGTTCCACGTATGCCGCTGGTAGAGGTGATCCGTGGAGAGAAAACCAGTGAGGCCACGCTGGGTAAAGTTGTCGCCTGGGCCAGTAAAATGGGTAAAACCCCGGTGGTGGTGAATGACTGTCCGGGTTTCTTTGTTAACCGCGTTTTGTTCCCCTACTTCGCTGCCTTCGGCATGCTGTTGCGTGATGGTGCGGACTTCCGCCAGATCGACAAGGTAATGGAAAAACAGTTTGGCTGGCCGATGGGGCCTTCATGGCTGCTGGATGTCGTGGGCATTGATACCGCGCATCATGCGCAAAGCGTCATGGCGGACGGTTTTCCTGAACGGATGAAAAAAGACTATCGCGATGCGATCGATATTCTGTTTGAGGCGAAGCGTTTTGGTCAGAAAAATGGTCTGGGTTTCTGGCGCTGGGAAGAAGACAAAAAAGGGAAACCGAAAAAAGTGTCCGATGCAGAGGTCGATGCCTTACTCGAACCCGCCTGCCAGCCTAAACGGATATTCAGTGATGAAGAGATTCTGAATCGCATGATGCTGCCGATGTTGAATGAAGTGGTTCGCTGCCTGGAAGAGAAGATTATCGCCTCACCTGCTGAAGCAGACATGGCGCTGGTCTATGGTCTGGGATTCCCGCCTTTCCGTGGCGGTGCTTTCCGTTATCTCGACACTTTGGGTAACGGCAACGTAGTGGATCAGGCGAAACGTTATTCGTCATTGGGTGGGCTGTATGCGCTCCCTGCCCTGCTGCTTGATAAAGCGCGCCAACACGAAAGCTGGTATCCCGCCGTCAAACCGATCGATGAAGCCGCGTTCAGAAGCGCCTGAGGTAATCAAAATGGAAAATGTGGTAATTATTGACGCGGTGCGTACGCCGATGGGCCGTTCAAAAGGTGGGGCATTTCGCCATGTACGCGCTGAGGACCTGTCCGCGCATGTCATGCGTGCTCTGTTGAACCGCAATCCGGGGGTGAATGCCGCCACGCTGGACGACATTATCTGGGGTTGCGTGCAGCAAACGCTGGAGCAAGGCTTCAACATTGCCCGCAACGCCGCGCTGCTGGCTGAAATCCCGCACCGCGTTCCGGCGACAACGGTTAACCGTCTTTGCGGTTCTTCAATGCAGGCCTTACATGACGCCGCACGCGCAATCATGGTCGGCGATGCTCAGACCTGTTTAATTGGCGGTGTCGAACATATGGGGCATGTCCCCATGAACCATGGCGTCGATTTTCATCCGGGTTTAGGCCGTACCGTTGCGAAAGCCGCAGGGATGATGGGGCTAACGGCAGAGATGCTGGCGCGCATGCACCATATCAGCCGCGAGCAGCAGGACGCTTTTGCTTTGCGCTCTCATCAGCGTGCCTGGCAGGCCACGCAGCGTGGCGATTTTGCCAATGAAATTGTTGCGCTGCATGGTCACGATGCCGATGGCGTCCTGAAACGCTATGACGTTGACGAAGTCATCCGTGAAGATACCAGCCTGGAAGGACTGGCAGCACTGCGGCCTGCCTTCGATCCGGTGAACGGAACAGTCACTGCGGGCAGTTCGTCAGCGTTATCAGACGGGGCGGCGGGCATGTTGATCATGAGTGAAAGCCACGCACGAGAGCAGGGCCTGAAACCCCGTGCACGCATTAAAAGTATGGCAGTAGTGGGATGCGATCCTTCCATTATGGGATACGGCCCGGTCCCGGCCAGCAAGCTGGCACTGAAGCGCGCCGGGCTGAGCGTAAATGACATTGATGTTTTTGAACTTAACGAGGCTTTTGCCGCGCAGGTTCTGCCCTGCATCAACGATCTCGGCCTGTCAGACAGGCTCGATGACAAGGTCAACCTCAATGGCGGCGCCATCGCGTTGGGCCATCCGTTAGGCTGCTCAGGCGCACGCATCAGCACGACGTTGCTGAACATTATGGAACGTCGCGATGCGCAGTTCGGCCTGGCCTCCATGTGTATTGGTTTGGGTCAGGGCATCGCTACCGTTATTGAACGCGTTTAATACGTTGGAACGTTATAGTGTGAGATTTACCCGCCTGTCAGGGGCGGGTTTTTTCTTGTGCTGTCACGTCAGATAAAAGCAAACGCATCGCCATACATTTGTGCTTCAACGGCACCTCGTTCTGAACAAAAGCGTTCACGGGCGATTTTCGCCATTTCGAAGCGGCCGGCAATATAAATCTCATGCTCACTCAGGGTCGCAAAGTCCTGCATGACGGCTGTCAGCACCGTACCAGAACGGCCCGGCCAGCCTGCTTCAGGCTGTTCGACAACCGGAATCACTTTCAGATTCGGATGCTTAATCGCCAGTGCTTCCAGCTCGTCCAAATCATACAAATGCTTCAGTTCGCGCCCGCCCCAGTAAACCGCAATATCACGGTTGGGTTGTTCGGCAAGCGCAGTGAGTAAAATGGAACGCACATAGGAAAAGCCTGTGCCACCCGCGATCAGGATTAACGGCTTGTCACTCTCTTCACGCAACCAGGCATCACCATGTGGGATGTCCACCACAATTTGCCCTTCCTGCTGAATACGATCCATCACCGCCATGGCGTAGAGATTCAGCTCTGAGGCACCGATATGCAGTTCAATGATTTCAGTTTCCATTGGCGTGGAGGCTAATGAAAACGGGCGCTTGTCACGCTCATCCATTACGACCATCAGGTACTGCCCTGCGCGAAAACTAAAATCTGCTTCCGGAATCAAGCGAACGCGATACACCGTGTCGGTAATCGCCTCAACTGAAGTTACTTTACAGCTTAACGTTGTCATGCGGTCCCTCTGTCGGGTCGTCTTTATGGTTATTGCTCACCATCAACGCTGTGATGGTTGATCAAAAATACCGAGGTCATCCCAGATAGCGTCGATACGTGCGGTAACGGCCGGATCTTTAACAATCGGCGTGCCCCACTCTCGTTGCGTCTCACCTGGCCATTTATTCGTGGCGTCGAGGCCCATCTTTGACCCTAGTCCGGAAACCGGAGACGCAAAATCAAGATAATCGATTGGCGTGTTTTCTACCAATACGGTATCGCGTGCCGGGTCCATACGCGTCGTGATTGCCCAGATGACGTCGTTCCAGTCGCGGGCATTAACGTCATCATCACACACAATAACAAATTTGGTGTACATGAACTGCCGTAAAAATGACCAGACGCCAAACATCACGCGCTTGGCATGTCCCGCGTACTGTTTTTTAATCGTCACGACCGCCAGTCGGTAAGAGCATCCTTCTGGTGGCAAATAGAAATCGACGATTTCCGGGAACTGTTTAATCAGAATCGGTACAAGCACTTCATTCAGCGCCACGCCCAGGACGGCGGGTTCATCCGGTGGCCTTCCGGTATAGGTAGAATGGTAGATCGCCTGATGACGCTGCGTGATGTGCGTAACGGTAAACACCGGGAAACTGTCGACTTCATTATAGTAACCGGTGTGATCGCCATAGGGACCTTCAGGTGCCATGTCACCGGGTTCGATATAACCTTCCAGCACAATTTCGGCGCTCGCAGGCACTTCCAGATCGTTTGAGAGGCACTTGACGACTTCGGTCTTGTTGCCGCGCAGCAGACCGGCAAACGCATACTCTGACAACGTGTCAGGGACGGGCGTGACCGCCCCCAGAATGGTCGCCGGATCGGCGCCCAGTGCAACGGACACCGGGAAACGTTCGCCAGGATGTGCCTTGCACCATTCAAGATAATCCAGGGCACCACCACGATGAGAAAGCCAGCGCATGATCAGGCGATTTTTGCCAATCACCTGCTGACGATAGATGCCTAAATTTTGTCGCTCTTTATGCGGGCCGCGCGTTACGGTTAATCCCCATGTAATCAGCGGGGCAGCGTCGCCGGGCCAGCATTTCATGACCGGGATTTGGGTCAGGTCGACCTCATCACCACTGAAAACCACCTCCTGACAGGGCGCATTGCGCAACCTTTTGGTCGGCATATTCAGTACTTGCTTAAACTGCGGCATTTTACTGAACAGATCGCGGAAACCTCTCGGTGGCTCAGGTTCTTTTAAAAAGGCCAGCAACTCACCCACTTCACGCAGTGCACTGACCTCTTCCTGGCCCATGCCCATGGCCACGCGTTTTGGCGTACCGAACAGGTTACACAGTACAGGCATGTCGTAACCTTTTGGGTTCTCAAACAGCAATGCCGGACCGCCTGCACGCAGGGTGCGATCGGCAATTTCGGTCATTTCCAGTTCGGGGTCGATCACGTGCGAGATACGCTTGAGTTCACCACGCTGTTCAAGCAGCGCAATAAAGTCTCTTAAATCCTGATATTTCATGCGGCTTCAACTTTCCGGCCAGAGTGAATTTGCCATTATAGGGCTGATTACATGAATGTGTGGAGCTTTATGCACCGCATGGCTTATCTTGCCCGTCACGGGCAACCATCAGACGAATAATGTCGCTTAGTTTTCGTGCTGAACCTTACCGCATAATGGCTATTTTTTCATTTTATGCGATGGCATTCGTCATTCAGAACAATCTTAGTTTATTTTCCAGGCAACGCCGCGTAACAGACCCCAATGCGCTATAACTCTGAGTGGAGGTTTGCTATTCTTAGCGTCCATTCATTGGGAGCAGTTATGGAATCCTGGTACTTACTCTATTGCAAACGTGGGCAGCTATTGCGTGCGAAAGAGCATCTTGAGCGGCAAGCCGTAAATTGCCTGAGCCCCATGATCGCGCTTGAGAAAATTGTGCGTGGCAAGCGAACTACCGTAAGTGAACCGCTGTTCCCAAACTACCTGTTCATTGAGTTTGACCCCGAAGCCATTCACACCACAACCATCAGCAGTACACGTGGCGTCAGCCATTTCGTGCGCTTTGGCGCGACGCCGGCCACCGTACCTGCTGTCGTTATTGATGCACTGCAGACTGATGTGCCACAAACGCTGATCGATCCTGAAACGCCGCAAAACGGCGATGAAGTCATCATCACCGAAGGGACGTTTGAAGGTCTGCGGGCTATCTTCTCAGAGCCCGATGGCGAAGCACGCTCCATCCTGTTGCTGAATCTGCTAAACAAACAGGTTGTCCGGAGCGTGGATAACCGACAATTCCGTAAAGCCTAACGCAGCCCGAACAGCGTGCGCGCATTATGATCCACCTGGGCTGCCAGCGCCTCTGGTTCCTCGCCTCGCCAGTTCGCGACCTGCTGCAGGATATGCGGTAAAAAACAGGGTTCATTGCGTCGGGAAGTTGGCCGTGGGCGCATATCCCGCGGTAACAGATAGGGCGCATCCGTTTCCAGTAGCAACCGTTCGGCGGGAATCAACGGCAACATCTCACGCAGGGCAATTCCCCGGCGTTCATCGCATACCCAACCGGTAATGCCTACCGATAAGCCCATTTCCAGGCAGGCCGCTAACTCTTCCCGGGTACCGGTAAAACAGTGAATCACGGCGGCGGGTAATTTGGGCAACCAGGGTTCAAGTACCGCAGCAAAGCGTTCATGCGCTTCCCGACAGTGAAGAAACACGGGCATATTCAGTTCCGCAGCTAATGCCAGTTGCGCGTCAAACGCATATTCCTGCTGCTGATGTGCGGACAGGTTACGATTGAAATCCAGCCCGCATTCACCTATCGCCACAACCTGGGCTTTTTCCGCCAGCCGGCGCAGCGTATTCGCGACCTCTTGTGACCACTCACTGGCATGATGGGGATGCACGCCCGCGGTGGACCAGCAGTAACCCGGATGAGCCTCAGCCAGCCGCTGCGCCTGCTGACTTTCCAGCGCATTGGTACCGGTAATCAACATGCCGGTGACGCCCGCGTCACGGGCGCGCGTAATCACCTTTTTTCGATCGGAGGCGAACTGCGTGCTGGTCAGGTTTACACCGATATCAAACATATTTTTACTCTCTGTCAAAAACATCCTAAACAAAAAACCGCCTGACGGCGGTTTTTGGCTTGTGTCTCCCGCTTCTGCGGGTGTACTGAATACGACATCAGGATTCGGTGTTCTGTTCCTCATCCTCTGTCTGACGGCCTTTTCCCACATAGTACCGTGAAAAGAATACGCCGACTTCAAACAGGCAGTACATCGGAATAGCGAGCAAAGTTTGAGAAAAAACGTCCGGTGGTGTGAGCAGCATCCCGACAACAAACGCGCCGACCAGGATGTAAGGACGCTTCTTTTTTAAATCCTCAGGGCTGGTAATACCGGTCCAGCACAGCAGCACTATGGCTACCGGCACTTCAAATGCCACACCAAACGCCATAAACAAGGTCATGACAAAATCGAGATAGTTGGTGATATCTGTCGCGATAGTGACGCCCTGCGGCGCGGTTTTCGCAAAAAAGCCGAAAGCCAGCGGAAAAACAATGAAATAGGCAAAGGCCACGCCAACATAAAACAGTAGCGTACTGGAAAACAGCAGCGGCATGACCAGCTTACGTTCGTGGCGATAAAGCGCTGGCGCAATAAACGCCCAGACCTGATAAAGAATAACCGGCACGGCAAGGAACACCGACACGATCATCGTCAGCTTTATCGGCGTGAAGAAAGGTGAGGCGACATCCGTCGCGATCATGCTGGCACCCGCTGGCATCTGATTGATCAGTGGCGACGCCACGGCATGGTAGATGTCATTAGCAAAGTAGATCAGTGCCAGAAAAATAACTAACACAGCAATTATGCAGTTCAGCAGACGTTTACGCAGCTCAATCAGATGGCTGATAAGTGGTTGGGTATCTTCAACGGCCATTATCGTTCATCACTTGCAGAAGGAGGAGAAGCTGGGTTGAGCGACGGCGCGGCGTTGCCCGGTTTTTCCGCAGGCGGTGCGTCTGTCCGACCCGGCGATTGCGGCGGAGCACTGGCATAGCCGGACGCAGGCCGCGGCGGGACCGGCGTGGTCGCCGTGTTGCTGTCCTGTGCCGGTGCAACCGCAGCGTCGACATGGGGTTCAACAGGTGCGTGTGCGGGTGACTGTGCCTGCTGCTCACTGGCCACAGGCGTCACCGGTTTCGGCGAGTCACTCCCCGTCTGGTGTAACGGGGAATGGATGGTGTTTGCTTCGTCTTCTTCTCTTTCGATATCAATGCTCTGTTGAACCGAGCGTTTCATTGAATCCGCGGTTTTACGCAACGCTTCCATGGATTCTTTCAGCTCAGGCGACAATGTGCCGTGGCTGGCTTCCTCCACCTTTTTCAGGCTGTCCTGCAGTTCCTGCAGTTTCAGCTCTTGCGCCAGCTCACTCTGAACATTGGCCGCCAGTGAACGGACCGCCCGAATCCATCCGACAACCGTTTTAACCGCATGCGGCAAACGTTGCGGACCCAGGACAATCAGCCCGATCACGAAGACTAATAGCAACTCACCAAAACCAATATCGAACACGGTTTACACCTGCTTGTCGTTCTTAATGTCGTCTTTCTGAGCAGACGTTGGCTGTTTGTCCGCCAGCGTTTTCGCATGGAAATCCGCGTCCTGCTCTTTTGGCTGATCTTTTTTGTCGTCTTCATCACTCATGGCTTTCTTGAAACCACGGATAGACGAACCCAAATCCGACCCCAGATTACGTAACTTATTGGTACCGAACAAAAGCACCACAATCACGGCAATAATTAATAACTGCCAAATACTGATACCGCCCATGAGATAGCCTCGATTTTTTGTTAAAAACTGCGGAATGAAGCACAACCTAAACCCTTGTTAATTCGGGTCTCAGTCAGCGACATTACCGCGTTTCAGCCGCGAGTGACAATCAGTTTGTCTTGCGCCAGCCGATTAACCAACTGACAAAACCTGCCGCCATTAATGCCGCCGGAAACAGGTCCCACTCAGGCCTGCTGAGGAGTACCGCTGTACCGCTAATCAGCAGCGTGGCACCGACGCCAAACAGGAAACGCGCCTGATGCTGACGTGTACGTTGGACACTCAAATCGTTCACGAGTTTATCGACGCTAAGACGTAACTGCTTATGCTGCTGCATGCTGTCATAGAACAACTCGGGCAGCTCGGGCAGTTTCTCTGCCCAGTAGGGCGCTTTTTCTTTCACTGCGCGAATGATCGCCGGAATACCAATCTGATCTTTAATCCAGTCTTCAAGGAACGGTTTCGCCGTTTTCCATAAGTCCAGTTGCGGATAGAGCTGCCGGCCAATCCCTTCGATATAGAGCAACGTTTTTTGCAACAGCACCAACTGTGGCTGCACTTCCATATTGAAACGTCGCGCCGTGTTAAACAGGTTTAGCAGCACATGACCAAATGAAATTTCAGCCAGCGGTTTTTCAAAGATGGGTTCGCACACCGTACGAATGGCAAACTCAAAGTCTTCCACGTTGGTATCTGCCGGTACCCAGCCAGAGTCAACATGCAGCTCTGCAACTTTGCGGTAATCCCGGTTAAAGAAGGCGATAAAGTTTTCGGCCAGATAGCGCTTATCTTCTTTGTTCAACGAGCCGACAATCCCGCAGTCGATGCCGATATATTGCGGGTCTTCTGGATGCTCATAGCTGACAAAGATGTTGCCAGGGTGCATGTCTGCATGGAAGAAGCTGTCGCGGAAAACCTGTGTGAAGAACACCTGTACGCCGCGTTCGGCTAACAGTTTCATGTTAACGCCATGCTGCTCCAGCGTCGCCACATCGGAGATAGGAATACCGTAGATGCGTTCCATCACCATCATGGTTTCGCTGCAGTAGTCGGAGTAAACCTCGGGAACATACAGCATGCGGCTGTTTTCGAAGTTACGCCGCAGCTGGATGGCATTGGCCGCTTCGCGCAGCAGGTTTAATTCGTCGATCAGCGTTTTTTCATAATCGCGCACCACCTCAACCGGACGCAGACGGCGACCATCCGGCAGCAGGCGCGGTACCCAACGGGCGATGCGGTAGATCAGCTTCATATCGGCTTTGATCACCGGCAGAATATCCGGGCGGATAACCTTAATGACAACCTTTTTGCCGTTGGATTTCAGTGTTGCCGTGTGAACCTGCGCAATAGAGGCAGAAGCCAGTGGGGTGATATCGAAGTCATCAAACCAGGACTCAATCGGTGCCCCCATGGAAGCTTCGATTTGTGCTTTGGCTTTCACGCCGTCGAAAGGCGCAACCCGGTCCTGCAAAATGGCCAGTTCATCGGCGATCTGCGGGGGAAACAGGTCACGCCGCGTGGACAGCATCTGACCAAACTTGATCCAGACGGGGCCCAGCTGTTCCATCGCCAGACGCAGCCGAATACCCATCTGTTCGTGTTTGTGCTGGTTAGGAATCCAAAACACGCACCGTCGCCACAGCCGAAGCGGCAGAGTAATGCGCATTTGGGGAATCAGTTCATCAAGTCCGTATGTCAGAAACACCTTGATAATGAAATATAACCGGCGGATCTCTCCAAAACTCATTTCGCCTCCAGCTGTGCCAGACGCGCATTAAGCGCCTCAAGCGAACGTTCCATCGCGCTAACTTCCTCAGCAAACCAGGCAAATTCCAGCGCACCTGGCGCAACGCGCCACTCTTCCGTCAACGCCTGACCGAGATAATCCTGACGTCGCTGCGTTTCTGCTTTAAACAAGCGAAATGCGCGCTGCGCACCCTGGCTGATCCCTTGCGCGGCGATATCACCGATCCAGGGGGCCAGGTATTCGGCAGGATCCAGCTCAGCCAGATCCATCAACGCAGAGAATTGCTGCACCACCTGCAAATCCCCTTCGACCTGTAACTCACCGCTGCGTATCAGCGTCGTCAGTTGCTGGCGATCGCGTAGCTTCGGCAGCGACTTAAGCTGCGTAATAACCGTGCAGTCGCTGCTGTCCTGCCAGTCACTAAGGACATCCAGCTGTTGCTCACTGAACACCAGCACCAGCGGCCAGGATAGCTCACTCAAACGCAACATCAGTACCTTGCCTGCTAAACGCTGACGTGCGCTTTTCAGACCACGATCGCGGTAGAGAATACGGTTTAGCGCCGTTTCAATACCGGCAGTGATGACGGGGGTTAAGGTCATGGTCATAATGGTTAAAATTTAAACCCACGATGAAGTGCCACGATGCCGCCCGTCATATTTGAATAGGTGGTGTTTTCAAATCCCACATCGTTCATCATCGCTTTCAGGGTTTCCTGGTCGGGATGCATGCGGATGGACTCGGCCAGATAGCGATAACTTTCTGCATCCTGAGCAACCAGTTGGCCGATGCGCGGCAGAATATGGAACGAGTAGGCATCGTAGGCTTTGCTCAGCGGCTCAATAACAGGTTTCGAGAACTCCAGCACCAGCAAGCGTCCACCCGGTTTCAGCACGCGGAACATCGACGCCAGCGCCTTCTCTTTTTCCGTGACGTTACGCAGGCCAAAAGAGATCGTAATGCAGTCGAAGTAGTTGTCAGGAAACGGCAGCGCTTCGGCGTTGGCCTGAACATAACTGACATTGCCAACGATACCGAGGTTTCGTAGCTTCTCCCGGCCCATTTTCAGCATAGAGCTGTTAATGTCAGCCAGAACAACCTGCCCGGTCTCGCCCACCAGCCGTGAAAATTTTGCGGTTAAATCACCGGTTCCGCCGGCCAGATCCAGGACTCGCTGACCGCGACGCACACCGCTGCTGTCGATGGTAAAACGCTTCCAGACGCGATGGACGCCAAACGACATTAAGTCGTTCATCAGGTCATATTTCGCCGCTACGGAATGAAACACGTCCGCGACTTTGTTGGCTTTCTCGCTCTTGGCGACGGTCTGAAAGCCAAAATGGGTAGTTTCCTGCTGTGATTCATCTGCCATCGGTTTTACCTGCTCCACAAACAATACTTATGGAAGTGTATCAGAGTCACGGAGGTCAGGCACGTTGGCGACCTGCTTATTCGTGGAGGTGCCGAACCCGCTCACAACTTTCGTCTGCATTTTGGTCGTTACCGGGCATACTGTCTTGCTCATTTTCGGGCATCGCGCGTTCGACCAGATGGGGATTGATAGCGCGTTTAACCTCTACACCTAAGTCACGGAAGCCTTCCGTTTGTGCGATCAAATTCCCCCGCCCTTCTGCCAGCTTCTTCATCGCTTCACGATAGCTGTTTTGGGCCTTATCAAGGCTGTGACCAATACCGCTCATATCATCAACAAACAGGCGCATTTTGTCGTAAAGCCTGGCTGCGCGCTCGGCAATCCGCTGCGCATTGCGGCTTTGATGCTCGTAGCGCCAGAGATTGTTGATGGTACGCAATGCAACCAGCAGCGTGGTCGGACTGACCAGCATGATATTTTGCTGGAGCGCTTCGCCGATCAATTCTGGCTGCCGATCGATTGCCAGTAAAAACGCCGGTTCAACCGGGATAAACATCAACACATAATCCAGTGAGCGTAAACCGGGCAATTGTTGATAATCTTTACGGCCCAGCAAACGGATATGGCCGCGTACGGCACTGATATGCGCCTGAATGGCCTGTTCACGTTCAATGTCGTCATCCGCGTTGAAATACCGCTCGTAGGCAACCAGCGTCATTTTGGCGTCGATCACCACATCTTTCCCCTGGGGAAGCCGGACGATGACATCGGGCTGCATGCGGCTTTGCTGCTCGTTCTGCATGCTGACCTGGATATCGTATTCATAGCCTTCACGCAATCCTGACGCTTCCAGTACCCGGCTCAGCACCACCTCGCCCCAGTTGCCCTGGATTTTGTTGTCGCCTTTGAGCGCTTTGGTCAGGTTGAGCGCTTCCTGGGCCATCTGCGCGTTCAGTTGCTGTAGCTGACGAATCTCGTGGGTCAGTGTATGGCGTTCACGCGCTTCCGCGCCAAAGCTCTCATTAACCTGACGCCGAAAGCCATCGAGCTGTTCACGCAACGGCCCAATCAGGCTGTTCAGACTTTGACGGTTTTGCTCATCAACGCGGCGACCGCTGTTTTCAAAAATTCGGTTAGCCAGGTTTTCAAACTGCGCGCTAAGCCGCTGCTCGCTGTTGGTCAACAAGCGCTGCTTCTCTTCCGCTGCAAAACGGGTTTCCTCAAGACGGATGGTCACTTCACGCAGCTCGGCTTCCTGCGCGCTGTTCACCTCCAGCTGATTGCGCAGCTCTCGTGTCAGTTGCTCGCTCTCATTACGCCAGTAATCCAGCTGTTGCAGGCGCTCATTGGCTCCGCTTAATGATCCATGAAGCTGTCTCAACTCCTGTTCGCGCTGTTGCAGCTGCTGCTGGAGCTGCTCAATATGCTGTTGCTGACGTTGTTGTGCTTCGTTAAGCAGACGGCGCTCTGTGGTAAAGCTGGCTAACTGATGACTGACACGCATTTGCGCCAGTATCCAGCCAACACCCAGGCCGGCGAGCCCAAGGCAGATGCTGATAATGATGTGCTGATCCATATTCTCCCCGCTGGTCAGGCTATTGAGGAAAAAGGTAAATTCGCACTGTATGAATGTCCAGATATATTTACTGAGGGGGAAAGACGAGACGTAAAGACAAGGCCATGACAGGCCGGACAGCCGGCCTGTCTGTCAAACGAAGGGCTAGAGTAAGCGACGGGCCGCTTCAACTACTATTTTGACGGCATCGCTTTCGGTCTGCTTCATCGTCACTGCATCGGGAATCTCTTTTTGCGTGCGGTTAACAATCACGCCCGCCACCATGCCTGCGCGCAGGCCCTGACTGGCGCACATGGTTAACAGCGTCGCCGATTCCATCTCATAGTTCAGGACGCCCATCTGCTGCCACTCCTGCATAGAGCCCTGAAAACGGTTCACGACGCGGCCCGAGAAGGTGTCGTAGCGCTCCTGGCCGGGGTAGAAAGTATCAGATGAGGCGGTAATCCCGATATGAGTTTTGGCACCGCAGGCTTCTGCCGCAGCCACTAAGGCCGTTGTGCAGGTGAAGTCGGCGACGGCCGGAAATTCCATTGGTGCGAAGTGCAGGCTGGCACCGTCCAGGCGTACAGACGCCGTCGTAACCAGAACGTCGCCGACATTGATATGCGGCTGGATGGCGCCCGTTGTCCCTACACGCAGGAAAGTGCGCACGCCAAGCTGAGCAAGCTCCTCGACGGCAATGGAGGTGGAAGGTCCGCCAATCCCGGTAGAACAGACCACGACGGGTTTACCGTCAAGCTTAGCCAGCCAGCTGGTGAACTCACGATGGGAAGCCAGGTGCCGGGGATCGTCCATCAGTCCGGCAATTTTTTTTACACGTTCCGGATCGCCAGGAACAATGGCCAGTGTCGCCCCCTGCAGGTCGGCTTTCGTCAGGCCAAGATGGAAAACGTCAGACTGTGTCATATCAGACTCCGGGTTAAGGAAAAACAGTACGCCACTTTACGTTACCCAACGGGTTAAATGTGTGACTGGTTTCACTCAAGAAAATGAAAGTTACATTTTCGATGAAATTTTTAGTGATTAATATCACACATTTATCTCAGACCTTCCGTAATGCTACATATGGTGATGTGGAAGGCAGCATGAGAATGTTAAAGAGAAGTGTATTTTAAAGGTTATAAGCTCTGTTACGCATTGCCCGGAACCAGTAATAAATGCCCAGGCTATAGTTACGTGATTGCGCATACGCTTGCACGGAGATAACGATGAAAACCGACGATAATATGACACAAAAATCAGCCGCAGGCGCGTTTGCTCCGGCAGTTCAGCCCACGGCTTCGACCACCATTATTACCGACAGCCCGGCCATCCACGCCGGTGAGACGTCTATTCCGAGTCAGGGTGAAAATCTTCCGGCTTTTTACGCGAAACCGCAGTCAGCAGACGGGCCGTTGCCTGTTGTGCTGGTCGTGCAGGAAATTTTCGGCGTTCATGAACACATTCGCGACATTTGTCGTCGTCTGGCGCTGGAAGGCTATCTGGCTGTCGCGCCAGAGCTTTACTTCCGCGAAGGCGACCCCAACGACTACAACGATATTCCTACGCTGTTTAAAGAACTGGTCAGCAAGGTGCCTGACAGCCAGGTACTGGCGGATCTCGATCATGCCGCTAACTGGGCGGCCCGCAACGGTGGCGATATCCGGCGGATGGGAATTACCGGTTTCTGTTGGGGCGGACGCATCAGTTGGCTCTATGCGGCACACAACCCGCAACTTCGCGCTGCCGTGGCCTGGTATGGTCGCCTGGTAGGGGAAAAAACCATGAAGCAGCAAAAACATCCTATCGATATTGCTGTGGATCTGAACGCGCCTGTGCTGGGTTTGTATGGTGGTCAGGATGACGGCATTCCGCTGGAAAGCGTGGAGCAGATGCGCCAGGCCTTACATGCTGCAAACGCAAAGGCAGAGATCATTGTGTATCCCGATGCCGGGCATGCTTTTAACGCCGACTATCGTCCGAGCTACCATGCCGAATCGGCAAAAGACGGCTGGGCACGTATGTTAGCCTGGTTTAAGCAGTACGGTGTCGCATCCACTGAGTGATAAAAAAGGGCGCGTAAGCGCCCAAACTCCCGACGTCGCCATCCAACACCCGCAAATCTGAGAGCTTTTCCGCGTTAACCCTGCTCACAAGCCTGGTGGGTTTTCAGGCTGGATTGCGGAGTGTCCCATAGCCGTTCTGCAGCAACATAACGCGCCTCATTTTTTCTGCTATTTCTTGAGTGAATGTCGTCACCCTCCGGTCCGTTCCGTTTGGATAAGCAAATACTCATTTTTCAGCTCGCGCCGCACACCTGTACGTGAAAAGCCGGGAGTAGGGTTATGGATTGGTATTTGCTATTCTCCAGAAATGCCTGGGTCAGTCTGATCGCCAGTCACGTTTAGCCGTCCAGATGTTTACACCGCTATATTCTGCGGGTACTGTATGTCTCTCAAGCGCAAATTATTCAGTTTCGATGTGAAGGACCCTCATGATCGAATTCAAACATCTCCGGACGCTTCAGGCTCTGCGGAATACCGGCTCGCTGGCCGCCGCGGCCGCCCAGCTTCACCAGACGCAGTCGGCGTTGTCACATCAGTTCAGCGATCTGGAACAGCGGCTGGGATTCCGCCTGTTTGTACGCAAAAGCCAGCCATTGCGCTTCACGCCGCAGGGCGAAATTCTGTTGCAGCTGGCGGAACAGATTCTGCCGCAAATTCAGCAGGCGCTTCAGGCCTGCCATGAGCCGCAACAGACTACGCTTCGTGTTGCCATTGAATGTCATAGCTGCATTCAGTGGCTTACGCCGGCACTGGATAAGTTTCGTCAGAGCTGGCCACAGGTGGTGATGGATTTTAAATCAGGTGTGACCTTCGATCCGCAACCTGCACTGCAACAGGGTGAGCTGGATATCGTTTTAACGTCCGATATTCTGCCGCGCTCGGGCCTGTTCTATTCACCGATGTTCGATTTCGAAGTGCGCCTGGTGCTGGCACCCGATCATCCTCTGGCTCAGGTCGAACATATATCCCCTGACGCACTGGCCGACGAAGTGTTGATGATTTACCCGGTGCAGCGTCAGCGGCTGGATATCTGGCGTCATTTCCTTCAGCCCGCGGGCATCAGTCCTGCACTGAAGAATGTGGATAACACGCTGTTGATGATTCAGATGGTGTCGGCGCGCATGGGCATTGCCGCACTGCCACACTGGGTAGTGGAGAGCTTTGAAAAACAGGGGTTAGTGATCACGAAAACACTGGGAGAGGGATTATGGAGTCGGCTTTATGCCGCCGTGCGTGACGGCGAGCAGCGTCAGCCTGTGCTGGAAGCCTTTATCCATTTTGCCCGTCAGCATGCCTGTGAACATTTGCCTTTTGTCAGGAATGCCGCGCATCCTGCAGCCGTTTAGCCGCATGAGCGACAAAGCTGCGCGGCGGCGGGCAAAATCCCCTATAATGCGCAGCCTGTTGACTGACCTTGAGACGATCTCACCATGACTAACAACGATATTTTGCGCAGCGTGCGCTATATGCTCGATCTGAACGATGCCAAAATGGTGGCGATTTTTGCCTTAGCGGAGTGCGAGGTTCCTCAGGCCGATATCACCAGTTGGCTGAAAAAAGATGAGGATGCGGCATTTCGCCCCTGCCCCGATGTCCTGATGGGCTATTTCCTGAATGGCTTAATCTTTCATCGCCGTGGGAAAAGTGAGGATGCCCCTGCGCCTTCCATCGAGCGTAAGATGAATAACAACATTTTCATGAAAAAGCTGCGTATTGCATTTGATCTGAAAACGACCGACATCCCTGATATCCTGAAAAAAGCCAACTTCACCGTCTCTCAGGCGGAGATTGGCGCGATCTTCCGTAAACCGGATCACAAAAACTATCGTGAATGCGGTGACCAGATTCTGCGTAATTTCCTCAAGGGGCTGACGATGATTCATCGCCCTGCGCCAGTTAAGCCCGCTTAAACCAGCCTCCGACTTACGCTCGTCCCGCCGGAGAAAGCGCACCGGGATAACAATGCGGTCCGCTCTGCCGGGCGAGCAGACGTCGTCTTGCTCGCCTTCTGCCGACGCGCGCCCGTCCGCCATGGGATCGCAACAGACTGAGCGGCCTGCTACTTTTGGCGCCGGTGCGCGGCGATGCCTTGTTTCTTCACTGTTGATTGTTCTTACCGACCACCCAGCGCTTATGGACCCACAAGGACGCTACTATCACGAGCGCACCGGCAATAAAGCTTGGCCAGTGTGGCTTTTGCTGCCATATCGCCAGGTTGACCAGCAAGCCTGCCGGCACATGCATGTTGTTCATGATGCCCAACGTGCCAGCATCGACCTGCGTAGCACCGTAGTTCCACATAAAGTAACCCAGTCCGGACGCCACCACGCCCAGCCAGACCAGAATGCCCCACTGCAGTGAGGTGGTCGGGAGTTTATGCGGGTTGCCCCAGACGGCCCAGGCCACCACCGCAATCAGCACCGCGCCCAGATAGAACCACGAAAAGGCCGTGTGCTGCGGCACAGGACGGGTTTCCTGCAAACGTTTGTAGCCCACCATACCTGCTGCAAAGCAAATATTGGCTAACTGTACCAGCAACAGGCCGAACCAGAAGTTATCGCTGACTTTGTCATAACGAATGATTGCCGCGCCCGCCACAGCCAGTAACGCACTGAAAATGTACCCTGCACGCAGAGGCCGTCGACTGATCACGTCGTAGATCAACGTGACGTACAGCGGCGTCATCACGGTAAACAGCAGGAATTCAGACACGCTCAGATAGAGATAGGCTTCGAAACTCAGTAAATACATGATGCCCAGTTGCAGCATGCCTACCAGCATATACAGCAGGAGCGTAGAGGGGCGATAGCCGCGCCAGCGCAGGAAAGGCAAAAATACCACGGCCGCCAGCGCCAGGCGCATCAGCACCGAAAACCAGCTGTCAACCTGACCGGCAAGATACTCGCCAATCAGGCTGAATGAAAAAGCCCACAGAATGGTAGTAACAATCAATAAAAGCACGGTAACAACCCCGAAATAAACAGAGCGACAGTGTAAACAATGTCCGCACAGCAGGGAGATTTATCTGGTTGACATCTGTGCATTAACCAGGCAGTTACGCATTAATCTGCCGGTCAGGCTTTTTACCTTCTTATCGGGCATATCCTGTCAGCAGAAAAATGTGCGCATCAGCGCATCGGCCTGAGCTTTTTGCGCCAGGCTGTCATAAATCTGTAACATATTTGTCATTCATCACAGTAAAGCCACGTATCTCTGTCTATTCTCTGCGCGAAATGGCGCATCCCGATCGCCGTTTTCTTGAGTTTTGCCCAACCTGCCGGGAATCAAAATCATAATGCGCCCTGGAGGGCCACCGCTATGTTGAGTATTTTTAAACCTGCACCACACCAGCCCCGGGTCGAAGATCATCGTATCGATCCACGCTACCGTCGCCTGCGCTGGCAAATCTTTATCGGAATTTTCGTTGGCTATGCGGCCTACTATCTGGTTCGAAAGAATTTCGCCCTGGCGATGCCCTACCTGGTTGAACAAGGCTTCTCACGCGGCGATCTGGGTTTTGCGCTTTCAGGCATCTCCATCGCCTATGGCTTTTCCAAATTTATTATGGGTTCGGTGTCAGACCGGTCGAATCCACGGGTCTTCTTACCTGCCGGCTTAACGCTGGCGGCTACCGTAATGCTGATTATGGGGTTTGTGCCCTGGGCAACCTCCAGCATTATGGTGATGTTCGTACTGCTGTTCATCTGTGGCTGGTTTCAGGGAATGGGCTGGCCGCCCTGCGGACGCACTATGGTCCACTGGTGGTCACAAAAGGAGCGCGGCGGCATCGTTTCTGTGTGGAACTGTGCGCATAACGTCGGCGGCGGGATTCCGCCCCTGCTGTTTCTGCTGGGGATGGCGTGGTTCAACGACTGGAAAGCCGCGCTATATATGCCCGCCTTCGGGGCGATCGCCATTGCGATTCTGGCCTTTGCCCTGATGCGCGATACGCCGCAATCTTGTGGATTACCGCCGATTGAGGCCTATAAAAACGACTATCCGGTGGATTACAACGAAAGTCATGAGGAAGAGTTCACTGCCAGACAAATCTTTATGAAGTATGTCCTGCCCAACAAACTGCTGTGGTATATCGCTCTGGCAAATGTGTTTGTCTACCTGCTGCGTTACGGCATCCTCGACTGGTCACCAACCTACCTGAAAGAAGTAAAGCATTTCACGCTTGATAAGTCCTCCTGGACCTACTTCTTTTATGAGTATACGGGCATTCCCGGTACGCTGTTGTGCGGCTGGATGTCAGACAAGGTCTTTCGCGGCAACCGTGGTGCGACAGGGGTGTTTTTTATGACGCTGGTTACCGCTGCTACCGTCATCTACTGGCTAAATCCGCCGGGCAATCCCGGTGTGGACATGGCCTGCATGATCGCGATTGGCTTTCTGATTTATGGACCGGTAATGCTCATTGGTCTGCATGCGCTGGAGCTGGCACCCAAAAAAGCGGCTGGCACGGCTGCCGGGTTTACGGGGCTGTTCGGTTATCTGGGTGGCTCAGTCGCGGCCAGCGCCATTGTGGGTTATACCGTCGATTACTTCGGCTGGGATGGCGGATTCATCGTGATGATTGCCGGCGCCGTTATGGCGGTAGTGCTGCTGCTGTTAACCATGATCAGTGAGCACCGGCATAAGCAAAAAAGGGCATAACGGCTTTGCCAGAAGGCCGGCTTACCGGCCTTCTTTTCGGATTACGACAGATAGAGTGTTCTCAGCGTCTCCGGGACGGCATCCTGGGCATTACTGCCAATCACTTCCAGTTCAGGTAAGGTGTCTTTCAGACGCTGATGGGCGTTAGCCATAATGCAGCCTTTGCCTGCCATACTCAGCATTTCGACATCATTCATACCATCACCAAACGCAATACAGTCTTTAAGCGTAAAGCCTAACTGTTTTGCCACCGCTTCCAGGGCATGGCCTTTTGACACGCCGCCTGCCATCACTTCGAGGCAGGTCGGCAGCGAAAAACTCACGTTAACCCTGTCGCCCCAGCGTGCTTCGATGGCCTGCTCCATAGGGACAAGGTGTTCCGGTTCTTCACAGGTAAAAAAGACTTTGCTGATGCCATCCGTCGGCAGCATGCCCGGCTCATAAACCTGATAGTGAAAATCGGACTCGCGAAAATAATCCTTCTCCGCCGGACTGCAGCGGCTGACAAACCACTCATCGTCGCGATAAACATGCGTCAGCACGTCCGGATGATGATACTGCAGACCAAACAGATCGTGGGCGATGTCCGCGTCCAGATTGTGGCTAAAAACCAGCTCCCCTGCCGGATTGTGAACGCGCGCGCCGTTTGACGTAATCATGTAAGCCGGAATCCCCAGCTTGTCACGCATTTGCCCGACATCGATGTGATGACGGCCTGTGGCAAAAATAAAGTGAATGCTCTGCGCGACCAGTTGCTGAAGCGTTTCGCGCGCATTGGCGGTCAGGCGATGTTCGGGAGAAAGCAGTGTGCCATCCAGATCGGACACAACAATGTGGTACATGAAAACCTCGGGTATCGGTGTCGGTTGGCCGTAGCCGGTAATGTAAATTGCGAACTAATGCTGCGATAAAAAGAAATCGACGATGGTATTGAGCGCTTCGGCGCGCATGCTGTCCTTTTCAAACAGGATCTCGTGGCGCGCGCCGCTGATAACCTGCGGTGTCCGGCCCTGACAGGGGTGACCGGCTGCCGCCATCGCGTCACAAAACAGATCCTGCGAGCGATTATCCACCACGCTGTCTTCACTGGCCTGCAGCACCAGCAGCGGAGTCGTAATGTTATCCACCTGGCTCAGAATATTGCGCCCGGCATGAATCCCTTCTCTGACCCAGTGATACGTGGGTCCGCCCACGCGAATAGCCGGATCATCCGCATAAAAACGCAGACTGCGGCGGTAGCGCTCATGGCTGTGCGTTAACCGGTTGATGCCGAAAGGGTGCGCCCGCCAGCGCCCTGTGCCTAATGCATAACCCTCACGCACAGCGGGGCGCTTTTCCGCCCAGTCAAGAATCTTATGCGCCAGAAAAGCGGGTAACGGCAACGCAATCCCAAACATGGGAGCCACCAGCGCGGCGGCATGAAATGCACCGGGCTGACGCGCCAGGAAGAGCGTCAAAATCGCGCCGCCCATCGAATGAGCCAGTGCATAGCGCTGCTGATAATGACGGCTCACAATCTCTTTGAGATAAAGCGTTTCGAGGTCATCAACATAATGGCTGAACTCCACCACATGCCCGCGGTGAGAGTCATCCAGCAGACGATCCGATCGCCCCTGACCGCGATGATCGAGCACGATCACATCAAAGCCGCAGTGAAAAAGATCGTAAGCCAGTTCGGGATACTTAACGTAGCTTTCGATGCGCCCCGGCACGATAAGGATGACGCGTTTATGTTGCGGTGAAATGAACCGGACATAGCGCAATGTCAGGTTTCCAACGCCAGTGAATTCGCACTCTTCACGGCTGTGCCAGAAATCAAGCAGTGGACCAGTAGCAAAGGCGGCAAAGGCCTTTTCGCGTCGCAGCCAGCTTGCCCTGTGTTGCTTCATCCGCCCTCCTGATTGCCGGAAAAAAAGAGTCTGAACGGCCGCATGATGTCCATGGCTCTGCGCAGCATTCTGGCGTATTGTGTCACACTTCAGACGAGACCGGGAGTACAACCCATGACCATCGAATGGTGGCTGACCTACCTTCTTACCACCACAATTCTGAGCCTCTCACCCGGCTCAGGCGCGATTAACACCATGAGCACCGGCATCAGCCACGGTTATCGTGGTGCCGTCGCCTCCATCTCCGGGCTGCAGGTAGGGCTCGCGCTGCATATCGCCCTGGTAGGGGTGGGTCTTGGCGCGCTGTTTTCTCAGTCGCTGCTGGCGTTTGAGATTCTGAAATGGGCCGGTGCCGGCTATCTTGTCTGGCTGGGTATTCAACAGTGGCGGGCTGCCGGCGCCATTGATCTCAACGCGATGTCAAAAGCGATGCCGCGTCGCCGCCTGTTTAAACGGGCTGTCATGGTGAACCTCACCAATCCCAAAAGTATTGTGTTTCTGGCCGCGCTGTTTCCGCAGTTTATCCTGCCTCATCAACCCCTTATGCTGCAGTATCTGGTTCTGGGCATAACCACCGTACTGGTGGATATCGTGGTGATGATTGGTTACGCCACCTTAGCGACGCGCATTGCGGGCTGGATCAAAGGCCCTAAACAGATGAAGCTGATGAACCGTATTTTCGGGGGATTATTTATTGCGATTGGCGGACTGCTGGCCAGCGCAAGGCGAATGGCCTGATGTACACCTGCAGCCGCACGACAGAGCATACTGTCGGCGGCCGCATAAAGCCGGTCTGGCGACCTTAGCGTGACAGGATAAGATGAATGCCAAATCCGGCGAACAGTACGCCCGCCATGCCATCCACCCACTTCGCGGCACGCTGATATTTATCCCGCATCCATGGCAAAGCAAAAATTGCGGCGACCAGAGAAAACCATGCAAAGGTTTCGACGCTAATCAACACAAACAATCCCCAGCGCTCCAGCCCACCGACATCGTTACCGATAAATAATGAGAAGACGCTACCAAAATAGATCACCGCTTTGGGGTTAGAGAGATTGGTTAACAACCCTTTGATAAAGCTCATGCCTTTCTTTGGCAGATCGACGACAGGTTCCTGCTGTACCGGCTGCTTATGACGTTGACGCGCGGAACGGATCAGCTGCCATCCCATCCATAACAGGTAAAGCCCGCCACCGACCATGATGATTTGATGCAGCCAGGCCATTTTTTGCAGGATTAAATGCAGGCCCATTAACGCCACCGCTGCCCAGATCATGACCGCCAGCGTAATGCCCAACACACCCAACATCGCTTCTTTGCGCGAACGGCTGGCCGCCGTTTGCGAAACGAAAAAGAAATCCGGGCCGGGGCTCATGAGCGCAACAAGGTGGACCAACGCAATCGTGCCAAACAATATCAACATGGTAATGCCTCTTTACTCTTCATCAAGATGCTCTTTAATCATCAGCAAAAAGGGCTTACCGAAACGTTCGAGTTTACGGTGACCGACCCCATTCACGCTCAACATGTCTGACGCACTGACCGGCATCTGTTCCGCCATCTCCAGCAATGTGGCGTCGTTAAAGACCACATAGGGTGGAATGTTCTCTTCATCCGCTATCGCCTTACGCAGCTTGCGGAGTTTGGCAAACAGCTTACGGTCATAGTTACCCCCGTAGACTTTTGCCGAACTGCTGCTTTTCGGTCTGGTTGTAATGAGCCGTGGTACCGCCAGCATCAGCGGGACTTCACCGCGCAGCACCGGTCGGGCCGCCTCGGTAAGTTGCAGTGCAGAATGCATGGCAATATTTTGGGTGACTAACCCCAGATGAATCAGCTGACGCAGCACACTCACCCAATGCTCATGGCTGTTCTCTTTACCCAGCCCATAAACCGGCAGCTTGTCGTGACCCTGTTCACGGATACGATGATTGTTCGCGCCGCGCAAAACTTCAACGATGTAACCCATGCCAAAGCGCTGGCCGACACGGTAAATACTCGAAAGCGCTTTCTGTGCTTCAACCAGACCGTCATAGCGCTTAGGCGGATCGAGACAGATATCGCAGTTACCACAAGGTTGCTGCCGCCCTTCACCAAAGTAGTTCAGCAGCACCAGACGGCGACAGGTCTGCGCTTCAGCAAAGGC
The DNA here is from genome assembly GCF_041954745.1 of Pantoea sp. CS_6. NCBI lineage: Bacteria > Pseudomonadati > Pseudomonadota > Gammaproteobacteria > Enterobacterales > Erwiniaceae > Pantoea > Pantoea sp. CS_6. The sequence continues at coordinate 192,415 of NZ_JAVAYG010000009.1, read as the reverse complement.
GTTCATGGCATTCAATTTATGCCGCTCTATGTCCTGCAGCGGGCCGGGCTGTTTCTCTTCGAGACATTTACGTAACCAGGCCATATCTGCAGGATCATAAAGCATCATCGCTTCCGCAGGCAGGCCATCACGACCCGCACGGCCGGTTTCCTGATAGTAGGATTCGATATTGCGGGGAATGTCGAAATGGACCACAAACCGCACATTGGGTTTGTTAATGCCCATGCCAAACGCCACGGTGGCGACCACAATTTGCAGATCGTCGCGCTGAAACGCTTCCTGCACGCGGGCGCGCTGCGCGCTGTCGATACCGGCATGATAGGCACCCACGCTGAGACCGCGGCTCTGCAGGCGCGCGGCCGTGTCCTCAACTTTTGCCCGGCTGTTGCAGTAAATGATGCCGCACTTGCCCCGCTGATCCTGTACGTAACGCAGTAACTGTTCGGTGGGTTTGAATTTTTCCACCAGCGTATAGCGTATATTAGGTCGATCAAAACTGCTGATTTGAATCAGCGGGTCCTGCATATGCAGCAGGTTGACGATATCAAGGCGGGTGGTTTCGTCGGCGGTCGCCGTGAGCGCCATAACCGGCAGATCGGGAAAGCGCTGACGCATCTGCCCCAGTGCGCCGTACTCGGGCCGGAAATCGTGTCCCCACTGAGAAATGCAGTGCGCCTCATCCACCGCCAGCATCGCAGGCTGCCAGTGCGCCAGGCTTTCCAGGAAGTTATCCATCATCAGGCGTTCGGGCGCAATATAGAGCAACTTTACGCGTCCGTTTCGGCAGTCCGCCATGACGTTTTGCTGTTGCTCGCGGGTCATGGTCGAATTGAGACACGCCGCCGCAACACCATTTGCCAGCAGTTGATCCACCTGATCTTTCATCAGCGAGATCAAGGGCGAGACGACCAGTGTCAGCCCTTCACGCACCAGCGCGGGGATCTGATAGCAGAGTGATTTCCCGCCGCCGGTTGGCATCACCACCAGGCAGTCTCGCCCATTCAGCGCTTCATTGATAATGGCCTGCTGACCGGGACGAAACTGCTGGTAGCCGAAGGTATCCTGTAATACCTGCTGCGCCAACGCTTCCTGATTAAGAACTGCCGAGGTTGCCACTGTGATCCTGACTTGATGGTTAATTAAAATAAATCGTTGAGTGTTACGCCCACACCGACGCGTGTCTGACGATGGTTGTAGTCAATAAGGGATTCGCCATAGCCGCTAAACAGTTGCGTATAGAAACGAACGTGTTGGGTGATCGGATAACTCCAGCCCAGCGTAGCGCCGCCGTAGCCGCTATTCCAGTTATAGTTGCCTTCAACGCTGAAAATACTGTCGCCCATGGCGTAACCTAACTTCGCACGATAATAACCCATGTATTTGGTGATATCGGGGTTGTCGTCATTATTCGCGCTTTCTGAAATACGGAACCAGGGCTTGATCTCGGCCAGGAAGTTACCGTTCTGCGCCATCAGACGAGTATAAACACGGTTCCAGCTGCGTGAGGTCGGATCGCTGCGGCCGTTAGACTGATGATTCACACCGACCTCAACGTCACGCAGTGTCCAGCCGGCAAACGAGTAATCGGTCGCCCAGCCCAGGAAAATCTGTGGCTCATAGTTCGTCTCACGGAAAGGCGACGACTCTTTTTTATTGGATAACTGCCACCATGAGCGCTGAGTATAAGACGCCGCTAATACGGAGTTGTCACCGACGATGCCACGCCACAACGGAAATGCCAGGCTGAGCTGGAATTTCACTTCATCTTTACGTGCGTTTTTTGCCCAGTTGTAAGAGGAAATCGCCTCTTTATTTATGTCGCTGGTATAGGTGTAAAGCAGATAATTATTTTCGTAAGGATAAAGCACAAACGGGTTGTCGTGCTGCTCCAGCAGGTTGGCAATGATGCTGCCTCGCACCTGCGGTGCATCGTGAACATGTTTAATTGTGGCTTCGTCCGCCTGCGCCAAAGCAGGAAGTAACATTGCCGCCAGCAAGGCGCGATGCTTACGCATAGGATTCTCCGATGAAAACTGCGTATTCATAAAAGCGAATGGGTGTTGTAAAAAGCAGGACATTCTACACACAAAAGTGGGTGAACATCAGCGCTGATTTCCTAAACTGGAAACCCTGTCGAGCGAAGCATAGAATAAACATCTTATTAACATCTACAGTTCAATTACCAGCTGTTCAGGACTAAACACCATGTCATCCGTGCTATTGACTCAGCAGGACGCTCGCCGCCTCGTCGGTGAAATTTTTATTTATCACATGCCGTTTAATCAGGCGCTGGGTCTGGAACTGGATCGTCTGGAACCCGATTACGCAGAAATCAGTTTTGCCAACAAAACCATGCTGGTGGGCAATGCCGCCCAGCACATTCTTCATGGTGGTGTAACAGCAGCGGTACTGGATGTCGCCGCGGGCATGGTGTGCGTGAGCCATGCCTTGACACGTGATGAGCAGATAAGTGAAGACGTGCTGCGCCAGCGACTGTCCCGTATGGGGACGATTGATATGCGGGTGGATTATCTCCGTCCCGGACGGGGCGAGCGCTTTATTGCCAGCAGCCGTTTACTGCGTGCCGGCAATAAAGTCTCTGTGGCGCGGGTAGAATTACATAATGAGCAGGACCTTTACATTGCCACCGCAACCGCGACCTACCTGACCGGTTAAGCGAATCGACGCGTAGCACCGTTCAGGCCCTGCCACGCAGTATCCTGCCTGCCTCAGAACATCGTATTGGTATTCGCTGAGGTCGCCGGTACGGCCTGAATCACATCCCAGTGCTCGACAATTTTGCCGTTTTTCACGCGGAAAATATCCGTAACAGCCTGACCACGATCGTGTTCACCGTTGGTCGAGTGAACATGCAGCCATACCAGATCACCGTCGGTTGCACTGCGAACGATGCGCGCTTTTGACTGTGGGTTTTTGCTGAAAAAATCGCTGAAAAAGTTAACCAGCGGTGCCTTGCCATTCGGCACCCCGGGATTGTGCTGGCGGTAATCGTCCGCCACGACCCGGGCCGCTTCTGTCACCTTGTGCTGATTGAAAAATTGATTATAAAAGTTGATCACCAGCGCACGATTGGCCTCTTCCACGTTAAGATCGCGGCCTTCTTTCGGTTGCACGGCGTACCCAGCGCTCGCTGTCAGGATACCTGCCGTCAGCAGCAGGGTTTTCAGAAAGGTTGCCATCATTTTTCTCCTTGCTCATTCGTTACAGCGCTAACCGCTCCGCGCCAGAGGATTACTTCATACAGGGTGCCGGGCATGGCCCGGACGCGCCATCAGGTTTTGATATCACACCAGGTCACAAAAATAGACTGTTGTCGCTGCGGATGGTACATTCGCGCAAAATGGATAACAAGACGTCACTTTGTGCTGACTCAGTCACATGAAAGTGACTATTACTACGTGCAGGAACCCTTTTCATGTCTGTGTCATCCCCTAACACATTCAGTTATGAACAGCCTTGCCCCATTCGGGATGTACTTGACCGGATTGGCGATAAATGGAGTTTGCTGATTCTTGAGGCGCTGGCCGAGCGCACGCTGCGCTTCAATGAGCTGCACCGCCATATTGGCGATGTCGCTCGTCAGGTGCTGTCACGAACGCTGAAACGGCTGGAGGTGGACGGCTATATCCTGCGGACTCTTTATCCGGAAGTGCCGCCACGGGTTGAGTACAGTCTGACAGAGTTAGGTCGTTCTTTTCTTAAACCGATGCAGCAACTGATTGCGTGGGCGGATGACAATCATCAGGCCATTTGTCTTTCCCGCCAGCGTGCCGGTGAGCAGGACAAAGCCTGACCCTGCCTGTTGCCAGATCGGGCTACAGACATGACGGGGACTGCGGTAACATTGCGGCCCTCTGTCACGCCGCTTTCTCTCAGTGACTTTTGGTACAGAACGAACTTTCAGGATGATTTATGGATACCCAGCAAACCCGTCAGGGAATAGGTTTTGCGCTTGGCGCTTATTTCATATGGGGCATTGCACCTGCCTACTTCAAATTAGTTAAAGCCGTCCCTGCGACTGAAATCATGACGCACCGGGTAATCTGGTCAGCCTTGTTTATGCTGCTGTTGATTACGCTTAGCCGCAGCTGGGGGCAGGTCAGAAGCGTCGTGCGCCAACCCAAAAAGGTCTTGCTACTGGCGCTGACCGCCGTCACGGTGGGCGGTAACTGGCTGCTGTTTATCTGGGCGGTGAATAACCAGCATATGCTAGAAGCCAGTCTGGGCTATTTTATTAACCCTTTGATTAACGTTGTGTTTGGTATGGTTTTCCTGCGCGAACGTTTTCGTCGTCTGCAGTGGCTGGCTGTGGCGCTCGCTACCGCTGGCGTCCTTTTGCAGCTGTGGCAGTTTGGTTCGGTGCCGGTGATTGCATTAGGCCTGGCCTTCAGCTTTGCGTTTTACGGCCTCATGAGGAAGAAAATTCAGGTCGATGCCCAGAGCGGTATGCTGATTGAAACGCTGTGGCTGTTTCCGCTGGCCGCGCTGTATTTATTTGGTTTTGCAGACAGCAGTACCAGCCATCTTACCGCCAATCCCGCCAGCCTGAATCTGTTGCTGATCGCCGCAGGTATTGTGACCACCATTCCGCTGATGTTCTTTGCCGCAGCCTGTGCCAGGCTGCGCCTGTCGACGGTTGGCTTCTTTCAGTATCTTGGCCCAACGCTGATGTTCTTACTGGCGGTGCTGTTTTATGGCGAGACCATCACGCCGGATAAAATGCTGACGTTTGGCTTTATCTGGCTGGCATTGCTGGTCTTCATTCTGGATGCCGTCGTGTTTTCAGCGCGGGGCCGACTGCGCAAAGCGTGAAAGAAAACGCGCCATTGCCGGGCCGGTCAGGAGAATGGTGAATAACCGCAGGGTTTGCATCGCCATCACAAACGCCATATCCACTCCGCTTCCGGCCGCAATGATCGCCACGGTGTCCAGGCCACCTGGACTGGTGGCGAGATAGGCGGTCATCAGGTCAATATGGAGTACGCGCGTCAACATCCACGCCAGTCCGCCACACAGCAGCATCAGGCCGAAAATGGACAGCAGCATTTGCGGCAGGGTACTCAGCGCCAGTTTGAAAATGGGTCGGGTGAAGCGCAGCCCCACGCTCCAGCCGATCAGCGCGTACGCCAGGGCAAGCAGCCATTCAGGCATCTGAAGCACGGCTGTTCCGGTAGCGTGCAGCGTAGCGCCAATCAGCGCAGGCACCAGCAACGCGCCGGACGGAATGCGTAACCAGGGGCCCAGCCAGGCGCTGCCGATCACCAGGCAAATCGTCAGCAGAAAACCGCTGTTCAATGCAGGAAACCAAACCAGTGATCCCGCATGAGCGCCATCGCCCAGGCCGATGCGAGCCACCATTGCTGCCGCGCCCGCCACAAACAGAACGCGCAGATACTGCATAAAGGCGACCAGACGCACATCCGCGCCGAATTCTCCCGCCATCGCCACCATGGCAGAAGCACCACCTGGTGACGATCCCCACGCGCCGGTCGGGCCGGGAAGCTGACTAAACCGAACCAGCAAAAAGCCCGACACACCGCTGGCCGCCAGAGTCAGCAGCAGTACCGCTACCACGACGGGCCAGTCCTGTAACAGCGGCGTTAAAATGGACGGTGACAGGCTCTGTGCAATCATACAGCCCAGTACCGCCTGCGACAGCAGGAACAGCCGCTTGTGGATGCGCAATGTGGCACCGGATAACCCCATCATCACGCCCACAATCATCGGGCCCAGTAACAGGGCGGCCGGAACATGAAAATACTGGAAGAGCGCGCCAAGTAATACCGATGCGACCAACAACAGTAACCACTGCACGCGCAATGAAAGAGAGGCCATAAAAGTTAATTTTTTGTGAAAATGGAGCGGGTAGATTACGCAGAATTGTGCCAGCAGGCCAGCGAAATGGGCCGGTTGGACCGGCCCTGACAGACGATTACAGCCAGTTCTTGCGTTTGAAATAAAGATAAGGCGCCAGACCGGCAAGCATCATCAGACAAATCGCACCGGGATAGCCAAAGCTCCATTTCAGTTCAGGCATAAACTCAAAGTTCATGCCGTAGCTGGAGGCCACCAGCGTTGGCGGCAGGAAAACCACGGAAACCACCGAGAAGATCTTGATGATGCGGTTCTGCTCGATATTAATAAAGCCCATCGCCGCCTGCATCAGGAAGTTGACCTTCTGGAACAGGGACTCATTGTGAGGCAGCAGCGATTCGATATCCCGCAGGATTTCGCGCGCCTGCTCCAGTTGATTGCCTGGCAAACGGGCTTTTCGTACCAGGAAGTTAAGCGCTCGCTGCGTATCCATCAGACACAGGCGCACTTTCCAGCCGATATCTTCCAGCTCAGCTAACCGCGACAGCGCCTGATCGTACTCCTCGCCCTGCTGACCTTCCATAATCACGCGGCTAAGCTTTTCCAGCGCGCTATAGATGTTTTCAATCTCATCCGCCAGCTGTTCAATTTTGGTCTCAAACAGGTCGAGTAGCAGCTCGTAAGCGTTACCGTCAATCAGCGTCTGGTTGCGGGCTCGCATGCGGTAAAGACGAAAGGCAGGAAGCTCCCGCTCGCGCAGTGTATATAAGCGTCCTTCGCGAATCGTAAAGGCGACCGTCGAGTTGCCGGCATGATCTTCGGCATCTTCAAAAAAGAAAAAGGAGTGGATGTGCAGGCCATCTTCATCTTCGAAGAAACGCGCTGAGGCTTCGATATCTTCCAGTTCAGGGCGCGTGGCCAGGCTCTGCCCCAGCTCGGACTGAACACGGTCGCGCTCGCCTTCCTCAGGCTCGACCAGGTCAACCCACACTGACGTGGTCAGTTTATCGCTTTCTTCTTCCAGTTCCAGACGCGTCAGGCGACTGTTATCAAGTTTAAATGCGCTCAGCATAGCAAGACTCCCCATTGCAGACTTTATGGGACAACGCTGTAAGGCGGTCGGAACAGATAACCGCGAACCTGAACACGGAGAAACGATAAATCAGTGCTGACTCGTGCGACGGATCAAAAAGGGAGGTCGCTGATAACCGCTAAGGCTACCAGCGTAATGAGATAGCCTTAGATGTTATTCCTGAAAACCAGGTTAATGAGCCAGCATCGACTGGGCGTGTCCAAGGCATTGTCCTCTCATGATAATAGTGCGCGCATGTTACGCTGAGACGAAAAAGTCGTCAACCGGCGGCTAGACGGTTTCCAGTTTGGCGTAGGCAGCCACCAGCCACTTGATCCCCTGCCCCTGAAATGCCACCTGAAGGCGGCTGTGTTCCCCGCTACCTTCCAGATTCACGATGGTGCCTTCACCAAACTTCGCGTGACGAACGCGCTGTCCCAGAGAGAACCCCGTGTCGCTTTTGCTGATCGGTGTGCCCATGCGCTGATGGCTGACCGGCCGCGTAACGCTGGCGCGTAACCGGACTTCTTCAATACAGTCTTCGGGCAGCTCACCGATGAATCGCGAGGGGCGATGGTAAACTTCTTTTCCGTACAGACGGCGGGTTTCCGCGTACGTCAGCGTCAGTTTCATCATGGCACGTGTGACGCCAACGTAAGCCAGGCGGCGCTCTTCTTCCAGCCGTCCACCTTCGTCCAGCGCCATCTGGCTGGGGAACATGCCTTCTTCCATGCCGACGATAAATACCTGACTGAACTCCAGCCCTTTCGCAGAGTGCAGCGTCATCAGTTGTACCGCATCCTGCCATTTGTCCGCCTGCCCTTCGCCGGCTTCCAGCGCGGCATGCGACAGGAAGGCCTGAAGCGGCATCAGGTCTTCATCTTCATCCTGATAGCTAAACTGGCGCGTGGCTGTCACCAGCTCCTCAAGGTTTTCGATACGCGCCTGGCCCTTTTCACCCTTTTCCTGCTCGTACATCAGCCACAGACCGGAATCCTTGATGACCCGATCGGTCTGCACGTGCAGTGGCATTTCGGCGGTTTCGCTTGCCAGTGAATCCACCAGCTCACAGAAACGTTGCAGGGCAGAGGCGGCACGGCCGGCGAGCGCGCGTGACAGAAGGAGTTCACGCGTTGCCTGCCATAAGGTGATCTGCTGTTCGCGGGCCGTCTGACGCACCACATCCAGCGTACGATCGCCCACGCCACGTGTGGGCGTATTGACCACGCGCTCGAAAGCCGCATCGTCGTTGCGGTTGGCTATCAGACGCAGATAGGCCAGCGCATCTTTAATTTCCTGGCGCTCGAAGAAGCGCATGCCGCCGTAAATCCGGTAGGGCATACTGGCCTGTAGCAGGGCTTCTTCCAGCACGCGCGACTGGGCGTTACTGCGGTAAAGAATCGCGCAATCGGCCAGCGCATTGCCATTTTCCATCCAGGCTTTAATGCGATTGACGACAAAGCGCGACTCATCCAGCTCGTTGAAGGCGCAGTAAACCGAGACCGGCTCGCCATCGCTGCCATCGGTCCACAGCTCTTTGCCGAGTCGGCCATTATTATTGGCAATCAGGGCGTTAGCGGCTTTCAGAATCGTGTTGGTGGAGCGGTAATTCTGCTCAAGACGAATGGTATCGGCACCGGGAAAATCCGTCAGGAAGCGCTGAATATTTTCAACCTGCGCCCCGCGCCAGCCATAGATGGACTGATCGTCATCACCGACGATAATGACTTTGCTGCTGTCGCCCGCCAGCATACGAATCCAGGCATACTGAATGTTGTTCGTATCCTGAAATTCATCCACCAAAATATTGCTGAAACGCTCACGGTAGTGATTCAGGATAGGGGGCTTGTTTAACCACAGTTCATGGGCCCGCAGCAGCAACTCGGCAAAATCGACCAGCCCGGCACGATCGCAGGCTTCCTGATAGGCCTGATAAATGCGCAGCCAGGTCTGTTCTACCGGGTTGCCATAGCTTTCAATGTGCTTCGGCCGTAAACCTTCATCTTTCTTGCCATTGATGTACCACATGCCCTGACGCGCAGGCCACTGCTTCTCATCCAGATTCATCGCCTTAATCAGGCGTTTGAGCAGGCGCAGTTGATCTTCACTGTCGAGGATTTGGAAGTCCTGCGGCAGCCCCGCGTCGAGATGATGCGCACGGAGCAGACGGTGCGCAAGGCCGTGAAACGTGCCAATCCACATACCGCCCTGACTGGTGCCGATCAGGTGCTCAATACGGTGACGCATTTCTGCCGCCGCCTTGTTGGTAAAGGTCACCGCCATAATGGAATAAGGTGAACAGTTTTCAACGGACAGCAGCCAGGCGATGCGGTGCACCAGAACGCGTGTTTTTCCACTGCCCGCGCCCGCCAGCACCAGCAGGTTGCTGCGCGGTGCCGCAACGGCAGCACGCTGTTTGTCATTCAACCCGTCGAGCAGTTCAGAAACGTCCATAAGCACCAATAAGTCAGAGAATGCGAAGCATAAAACTGGATAAATTTACAGCCATTATAACAGCGAGGTCAGTGATGCCAACTGTGAAATTTCAACGTGGGGCAGAAGACGGGCATCGTCAATGTGCATCAGATTCCCCTCACGCAGGTTAATCCAGCAGGCTTGCATGCCATAACGTAACGCGCCGGCCACATCCGTAGTGAGATCGTCACCGACGTGAAGAATACTGCCCGGGGCGATATTCAGGCGTTGCGCGGCAAGGTGATACATATCCTGCCACGGCTTCGCGCGCCCGTCTGGGCCAGCACGCAGTGAAAACTGGAAGTAGGCTGACAGGCCGAGCTTTTCAGGCTGCGCGTTACCATTCGTAATCGCTACCAGCGGGACTTTTTTCGCCAGCGCTTTCAACGTGTCATGGGTTTCCGCCGGCATCGCCACCTGGCTGCGCCAGTGATGGAACACCTCCATGATCTGGGCGGCGCCCGCTGTCGCGTCTGCTGCCGTTAAGCCCGCGTCAGTCATAAGCAGCTCTATCGTACGACGGCGCCATTCTGTCACATCGTGATAAATGTCAGGTTCACGAAGTCGCAGTTGATTGCGCAGCGTCGCCACATCATCCGGCGTCACGTCACGCAGTGCAGGATGAAAAGCCTGCAGAGCGGCATGCGATGCTTCTGTGGTTTTACGTATGACCGGATAGTTGTCATACAGCGTGTCGTCTAAATCAAAGGTGATCGCTTTGATGGCACGCAGCGGGCGATAGAACTTCATTCACTCTTTCCTCGTTTGGCGCGGGGATGCGCAGCATCATACACCGAAGCCAGGTGCTGGAAATCAAGGTGGGTATAAATTTGCGTCGTCGACAGGTTGGCATGACCAAGGAGTTCCTGCACCGCGCGCAGATCGCCACTGGATTCCAGCAGATGGGTTGCAAAGGAGTGACGCAGCTTGTGCGGATGAATATGGCTGTTCACGCCCTGTTTAATGCCCCATTCGGCAAAACGTTTTTGAACATTACGGGCAGAGATGCGCTTGCCCCGGCTGGAGAGAAACAGCGCATCGTCGTCGGCGTTAAAGGCGAGACGGTGCGGCAGCCATTGCTGAATCCAGTTGACCGCTGTGCGTCCAATCGGTACGCGCCGCTCTTTATTGCCTTTTCCTGATACCCAGACTTCTCCCGCCTCAAGATCAACATGGCGGCAGTCCATATTGACCAGTTCGGACAGGCGAAGCCCTCCGCCGTACATCACTTCCAGCATGGTACGATCGCGTATTGCCAGCGGATCGTTAAGATCGATTTCCAGCAATTGATTAACTTCATCGACGTCGATATTTTTGGGCAGATGGCGGCCATTACGCGGTGTGGCAATGCCTTTCGCCGGGTTGGCGGGCAGCATGTCCTGGCTCACCTGCCAGTCAAGAAAACTGCGTAGCGCCGAAAGCCGTAGCGCCAGACTGCTGGCGGCCAGGCCTGCCCGACGGCTGCGGGCAGCCATACTGCGTACCATGGCGGGATCGAGTTGCGACCATGCGCCGACCTTCATTTCATCGGCGATGCTCACCAACGCCTCTAGCTGGCGCGCATAGCTGCTCAGCGTTAACGGGCTGAGCTGGCGCTCAACCTTCAGGTAGCGCAGAAATCCGTCAACGGCCTCCTGCAGCACGCTGCTCATGCGCGCTCCACCCAACGTTCCAGTAATTCCGGCATCATCTGCGAAAGATGCTGTAGCAGTAAGGTTCCCATGCCCGACTGATAATGCAGGCTGTCGCGACTGCTGAACATGATGATGCCGAGTTCACCCTGTTCGCCCATCAGTGACATGGCCACCGAGCCGATGGCTTTCGCCTGGGGCAGCAGTAGCAGCAGTTCGGGGCCATTAATACTGCCGAGATAGTGCTGTTCATTACCGAAGCGCTGAATGCGCAGCGGTTCAAAGGCCTGGCGCGCCAGGCCAAGCTGCACAAAATCAGAGGGCGCACCCAGCCGCCACTTATCGTTAAACAGGCGGATATTGGCCCCGGCCAGGCCCAGCTCACGCGCCCAGCGATGCAAGCGGTTCAGCATATCCTGCAGTGAACTCGCGGCGGCAAGATGGCTTTGCAGTGCAAGCAGGCGGGCAAAAAGTTGCTGGTTCGCCGTGGCCTGCTCCATCAGCAAGGTGATTTCTTCTTCCAGCCGTTGAATATGTTTGCGCTGGCGCGCCATGTGCCATTCCACCAGCGAAACGCTGCCGCGAACCGGATGCGGTACGGCCATCTGTTCGACCTGGCGCGCATTACGCATAAAGAAATCAGGATGCTGTCGCAGATAATCACTGACGGCCTCATCGTCCAGCAGAGGTGTGTTTTCCACCTGCTCTTCGACATTTTTCATAAGTGAATAAACCCATCGTAGACATGTGTGGCCGGGCCGGTCATAAACAGCGGCTGTCCGGCACCTTTCCAGGCGATGTGTAACGTACCGCCTGGCAAATCAACGCGCACTTTCTGGCTCAGAATCCCCTGCTGAATGCCACAGGCCACCGCTGCACAGGCACCGCTGCCGCACGCCTGCGTTTCGCCCGCACCACGTTCGTAAACACGCAACCGGATATGTTCAGGGTTGATGATTTCCATAAAGCCAACGTTGACGCGCTCAGGAAAACGCTCGTGGCTTTCCAGTATCGGTCCCAGCAGCTCGACCTGTGCGGTTTTGGTGCTTTCGACCTGAATCACGCAATGGGGATTTCCCATGGAGACGGCACCAAACATGACCGTCTGCTCCGCCACGCGAAGCAGGTACAGGTTTTCAGCCTTGTTAGCGCGGAAAGGCACCTGCTGGGGCTCAAAATTGGGCTCCCCCATATTCACGCGGACCAGCTCGTCGAGCGTAACGCTGAGCACCATTCTGCCCGCCTGGGTGCTGACGCGAATGTCGCTTTTATTGGTCAGGCCTTTCAGCTGGACAAAGCGGGCAAAACAGCGCGCCCCGTTACCGCATTGCGCCACCTCGCTTCCGTCCGCATTGAAAATACGGTAGTGGAAGTCAAGATCGGGATCATAAGGCGGTTCGACGATCAGTAGCTGATCAAAACCCACCCCTAAATGGCGATCGGCCAGCCGGCGGATCAGTTCCGGCGAGAAAAAGACGTTTTGCGTCACAGCATCCACAACCATGAAATCGTTGCCGAGACCGTGCATTTTGGAGAACTGCATTTTTTGCTCCGCCGGATACGCCATAAGAATTATTTCATTTGTGAGCTTGAATCACCGGTCACCAGACCGCCCACATCCGCTTTAGAGGCCTCGGCTTTCTGCTTTTGCGTGGGCGCTGACGTGGGCGCGGCTTGTTTTGGCGTTTCCTGCGGTGGGAAGTAGAGCGGTCCTTTCAATCCACAGCCTGCAAGGCTTGTTAATGCCAGTGTCATTGCTAACAGGCTTATCGCTTTCTTCATTCTTTATGCTCTTCATGTCCTGTGTCCTGGATGCTTATCATCGCAGTTGAAGTTGGAAAAGCAACAGGAAATCCCAGCAATTCACGCAAGCCTTGTGGCAGGCCCTGGCAGAGCGCCACAAGCCTCCGGCAGAACTCAGTGCATCTGATAGCGTGGTTGATAGTCGTTGTTGTCGTTATCGGGCTGTGAGGCGCACAGCGCCGTTAATGTCTGATTCCTGAAGGGAATCACCTGATAACGGTCACCCACATTCACGATTTGGTAAAACTGCGGCAGGTTGAAATTGATAAAGCTAGAGCCGTAGGTAAAACGATCGTGTGACGACGAGTAAAAACGGCTGACATCCCGCACCAGCTCTTCTTTGCTGCCTTCACAGTGGTGATAGACCTCAACGCGGTTACTTTCATCCAGGATATAGATATTGAAACCGCGATCGTCAGTGGTGTCTTCAAAGAAGAACTGAATGATCCCTTCGCTGGCGTAGCCATTGACCACCGGCGGCAAAGGCGTCTGATTGGACTCAACCTTGATCGACAAACCGTGCAGCTTGTTATTGGATATGGCGCCATAGAACTCAACGGCGTTTTCCAGTTTCTGCACCGAAACCCCCATGCGTTCAAAGAACAGTCCCCAGGTCTGGCCGGCCATGCGTAATGCCTTGAACCGGCCCGGCTCCTGACGCGTACTGGAAAGGCGCAGTTCAATACATTCAGACACCAGTTGCTGCACACGGGTACGAATCAAGCCGCGCAAATGCTGGCTATAGCAGAACACCTCCACCGTATCTGGCGGTGAGGCATCCTGATGCATTTTACCCAGGATGGTCTTCAGCCCTTCTATCATCGCCTGTTCGCCACTAAAGTGCAGCGTACGCACTTCATTCCATGAGTTACGGTACAGCAGGTCAATGCTGCCAATTAAACATTGCTGCTGCTGGCCAAAGCTGAAGACATCGAGCTTACGGAAATCAAAATGCACTACCTGGTTACGGAACGCCGAGGTCGGATCGTGCTCAAGGTTAACGATGATCGCCAGGTGACGAATTTCGCAGGGGCTGTAGAGCGCTTTGGGCGTGGGTGCAGGCAGGCGCAGCGGGAAATGGCTGGAGACATCATCAACCAGCTCCTGCAGGCGCGCCAGATCACACAACTCGTTGCCTTTGATATGCAGACGGGTTTTGCTGGTCAGCAGACCATTGAACCATGCCCAGGCCACCAGCTTATTGAGATAGCGGTTATATTCCAGCGGCTGGTGACTGATGATCGAGCTCATATCCGGCGCCTGATTATACAGATACCAGCCTGGACGATTGGCTCGGCCCGCCGGCACATGAATAAAGGTCAGGTTGGATTCGGACAGGTCGGGGGAAATCTGCGGATTAACCAGCGTCACCTTGCCCGGCAAAGCCTCAAAGGCAGCGTACAATTTACGGGTCAGCACGCCGATATCCTGCGGGCTGGCACTGACGCTTAAATTGTTGCGGCGGGCAAAGCGGATAAGATTGCGATAGCTTTGCATCATGGCATCGAGCAACTCATTATGCGCTTCGCGGACGCGTTCGATTTTCCATTCGGCACGGTTGTCCAGAATAGCGAGCTTTTCGTCGTCCCAACCCCAGGATTTCACCAGCTGCGACAGAATTTCACGACGCCAGCCGCTACGTTGCTGATGGTCATCCGTACTGAGTTTTTCGCATACTTTCAGATAGAAGCAGCGGCGTACTAAATCGAGCCGCGGCTGATCGTCGATACTGGTGAGATAATGCGTAACGCGCTCCAGCATCATGCAGTAAGGATCCAGACCGAAACAGACGATCTCGCCATCGTGCAGTCGCTGTTTGATGTCCATCGCCAGCAGTTTAGTGTCCGGGTATTCCCAGCTGTAGGCTTCAAGCAGCAGCGTTTTCAGGACTGCTTTGTAAGGTGAGTCGATACTTTTATACAACTGCCACAGGCTGGCACCAAAATACTCTTCCGCTGACAGGGTACTGAGGCCGCCTAAATCAAGCCACTCGTTGGGCGTGAGCACGCCTTTCGCGTAGAGCGACATCACATAGTCATCATAGTGATGCTCTTCTTCGCCCGGCACCATATTCCACAGGATACGTTTACCTGCCATGCGCACGGCTGTGCGGTAGAACTCGTCCAGCAGCAGTATATGCTGAGTGGAACCGCAGTCCTCACCGCCAAGATTCCCGCTTTCGTTATGACGGAAGCGGTTTTCATCGATCAGGAAGAAGCTGACTTCGATGCCCATGGAGGCGCACCATTTTTGCAACAGCGCACATTTGCGCTGCAGATTGAGGCGCTCTTCATTATCCAGCCAGGATTGATGGCACACCCAGATATCCAGATCGGACACGCTGTTTTGTCCAACAGAGGAGGTACTGCCCATCGAGTAAATACCGGTAATGGGCAGTTCGCCTTTTGGCGCATCAACCAGGGTAAGTTCTTGCTCGCCTGTTAACTCGGCCAGTAGCTGCAGTTGGTTTTCATCAGGCGTGAAGACGTTGATGCCATGTGGAACGTTACCTTTGAGGTAACCCGGCATCAGCGGATGTTGATAATGTAATAAGATCGGCAGCAGACTGTAGACTCGCTGAAAAGCGGGTCCCATTGCAGCCAGCGCGCGATCTACGCGCAGCTGGTTAATTGCATCCAGTCTCTGTTTCAGTGTCTCAATATAGAGGTACAAGACGTTTCGCCTGGTTGTCCTGGAGTTAAGCACCCTGCTTCCGCTCTCTGCCACTTATTATAAAGATGTCGTGCAGATTATTGCTGGAAACGTGATCAATCTATCACTCGCCGGATTGACCGTAAAGAAAGTTACGCTACCGCTATTTTAGCACGGTTTCGTCTACTTTTCGCACACCCAACGAGCGGCCTGCGATTACTGCCTGATATCTCAGGTTTAATCTGCGGGCGGTTCTTTTCAATCCGTTGAAACTGACAGCCTTCCCTCAACGATGATAGGATATTCGATGAACGATCTAAATGGTTAACGGCATGTTAAACAAAATTTTCAGAATTGCTACACGACAAAGCCCTCTTGCCATGTGGCAAGCACAATATGTACAGCAGCGTTTGATGAGCGCCCATCCGGGTTTACAGGTTGAACTGGTGCCCATGGTGACCAAAGGCGACATCATCCTGGATACGCCGCTGGCTAAAGTGGGCGGTAAAGGGCTGTTTGTCAAAGAACTTGAGCAGGCGATGCTGGAGAACCGTGCCGATTTGGCCGTGCATTCGATGAAAGATGTGCCCGTAGCGTTCCCGGCAGGCCTGGGCCTGGTCACCATTTGCCAGCGTGATGACCCACGCGACGCCTTTGTCTCAAATCATTACGCGTCGATCGACGAGCTTCCTCATGGCGCGGTGATTGGTACGTCCAGCCTGCGCCGTCAGTGTCAGATCAGTGCACGCCGTCCCGACCTGTTCATTCGCTCGCTGCGCGGCAATGTCGGCACGCGGTTAAGTAAGCTTGATGCTGGCGACTATGACGCCATTATCCTTGCCGCCGCCGGCCTTAACCGCCTGGGGCTGGAAGCGCGAATTCGCCAGCTCCTGCCGGCTGAAATTTCACTGCCAGCCGTCGGCCAGGGTGCGGTGGGCATTGAATGCCGCCTGGATGACAGCACCTTAATTGGGTTACTACAGGCACTGAATCATGATGATACGGCTGTCTGTGTCAAAGCTGAGCGCGCCATGAATACCCGTCTGGAAGGCGGCTGTCAGGTACCTATCGGCAGTTTTGCGGTGCTGAATGGTGATGAGCTCTGGCTCCGGGGTCTGGTTGGCGCGCCGGACGGCAGTACCGTTGTAAGCGGCGAGCGCCGCGGGCCACGGTCTCAGGCCGAGCAGATGGGGATCTCGCTGGCCGAAGAACTGCTTAACAACGGTGCGCGTGAAATTCTGCACGACGTTTATCAGGGACAACCCCCCGTATGACGATTCTGGTCACGCGCCCGGAACCCGCAGCGGCAGAGCTGGTCTCCCGACTGCACGCCCAGGGTAAACAGGCGTGGAGCCTGCCCCTGATCGAATTCGCGCCGGGAGCTGACCTGCCCTCATTACCGGCTTCGCTAACCACGCTGCGCCGGGGCGATATGGTTTTTCTGCTCTCGCAGCAGGTTATTCACTATACACAGCATGCTGTCAAAGCATGGCCCGCAGACCTGGACTATTATGCAATTGGTCGCAGTACCGCGTTAGCGTTTCATACAGTGAGTAGCTTACAGGTGACCTGGCCTCATGCACAGGAAACCAGCGAGGCGCTGATCAAGCTGGCCACGTTGCAGCAGGTGTCAGGTAAACGCGCGCTTATCCTGCGTGGCAATCAGGGCCGCGAACTGCTGTCAGAAACGTTGACGGCACGGGGCGCGCAGGTCTTCTATGCCGAGTGTTATCAGCGCTGCCAAAAACATTATGACGGTGCAATCGAAGGCCGCCGCTGGCGCGATCGTCATGTTTCTACGCTGGTCGTCACCAGCGGCGAAATGTTGCATCAGCTGTATTCGCTGTTCCCCGAGGTTGATCGCGAGGAATGGCTGCTCCGCTGCCGACTGATTGTCGTCAGCGAACGTTTGGCTTCTGTGGCCGCCAATCTTGGTTGGCAGGATATTCACGTAGCCGAAGGTGCCGATAACGATGCGCTACTGCGCGCGTTATGTTGAACTTAACAATGGGATGTGCCAGATATGACGGAACAAAAAGACACCTCCGCCGTGGTTGAAGAAACTACACCAGCGGTTGATCGCGATGCTTCTCTTCAGGAACAACCACCCCGCAAGCAAAAGAACGGCGGCATGGTCCTGGGAGCGGTCGCGATCGTCATCGCTCTGGCGATTGGCGCAGGTTTATACCTGAACGATAAACACCAGGCCGAATTGCAGGCACAAACCAATCAGAGTCTGAGCGAACAGCTTGCCAAGCTACAGCAGCAGGCAAACAGCGATAAACAGCAGCTTTCTCAGCAGCTGAGCACCACAGAAAAAGCGTTAGAGACCGCTCAGGCACAACAGGCGGCTTCTGAGAAAGCGCTGCAGGCGTTGCGCGAAAAGTTAGCCTCCATTTCAGGAAACGACGTGCGCAGCTGGCTGGTGGCTCAGGCAGATTATCTGGTGAAACTGGCGGGTCGTAAGTTGTGGAGCGATCAGGATGTCACCACGGCCGCAGCGCTGCTGAAAAGCGCTGATGCCAGCCTGGCAGATATGAACGATCCCAGCGTCATGAATGTGCGTCGCGCGTTGACGCAGGATATCAGTACGCTTTCGGCTATCTCCCAGGTGGACTACGACGGCATTATCCTGAAGCTTAATCAGCTATCAAACAACGTGGATAATTTACGTCTGGCCGATAACGACAGCGATGACGCGCCGATGGACAGCGACAACGGTGAACTTTCTGGCTCTATTCGCGAATGGCGTCAGAACCTGGTGAAGAGCTGGCACAATTTTATGGATGACTTTATTACCATCCGTCGCCGGGACAACACTGCCCAGCCCTTACTGGCCCCGAATCAGGACGTTTACCTTCGCGAAAACATTCGTTCTCGTCTGCTGATCGCGGCCCAGGCCGTGCCGCGTCATCAGGAGGAGATCTACAAGCAGTCGCTGGAAACCGTCTCAACATGGGTGCGTGCCTGGTATGATACGAACGATGCCTCGACAAAAGCGTTTCTGGCCCAGTTGGATGAACTTAGCCAGCAAGATATCAATATGGATCTGCCAGACAGCCTGGAAAGCCAGCCGTTGCTTGAACAACTGATGCAAACGCGCGTGCGTAACCTGATGGCACAACCCTCTGCCGCCGCAAACCAGCAGGGAGGCTGATCATGCTTAAGGTATTTATCCTCTTTGTCCTGTTGATTGCAGGGATTGTGCTGGGGCCGATGATTGCCGGCCATCAGGGCTATGTGCTGATCCAGACCGACAACTGGAATGTGGAAACCAGTGTGACCGGCCTTGCCATTATCCTGATTATCAGTTTGTTAGTGATTCTGGCGGTGGAGTGGCTGCTGCGTCGCCTGTTTCGGACGGGTGCCCGCACCCGTGGCTGGTTTACCGGGCGCAAGCGCCGTCGTGCACAGCGCCAGACACAAAACGCCCTGCTTAAACTGGCAGAAGGTGATTTCAGGCAGGTAGAAAAGCTGCTGTCCAAAGACGCCGACCATGCTGATGTTCC
The DNA here is from genome assembly GCF_041954745.1 of Pantoea sp. CS_6. Taxonomy (NCBI): domain Bacteria; kingdom Pseudomonadati; phylum Pseudomonadota; class Gammaproteobacteria; order Enterobacterales; family Erwiniaceae; genus Pantoea; species Pantoea sp. CS_6. Next base: position 173,438 of record NZ_JAVAYG010000009.1, on the reverse strand, counting down.
TGTCGCAAACTATTTGCTCGCGGCAGAAGCGGCTCAGCAACGAGGCGACGAAATGCGGGCTAATCAGCATCTTGAACGGGCGGCTGAACTGGCTGGTAATGATGTTATCCCGGTCGAGATTACCCGAACCCGCATCCAGCTGGCGCGACATGAAGATCACGCTGCCCGCCACAGTATTGATCGTTTACTCGAAGTGGCTCCGCGTCATCCGGAGGTCCTGCGCCTGGCTGAGCAGGCTTATATTCGTACCAGTGCCTGGAGCGCCCTGCTCGATATCCTCCCGTCCATGGAAAAAACGCAGATTGGCAGTGAAGAGCACCGCGCTGCACTGCAACAACAGGCCTGGCTGGGTCTGATGAATCAGGCGATGGCCGATCAGGGCAGTGAGGGATTAAAACGCTGGTGGGGAAATCTGAGCCGTAAAACGCGCCATGAGACCTCGTTGCAGGTGGCGATGATTGACCATTTGATTGAGTGTGACGATCACGATACCGCTCAGGAGATTCTGCTGGATGGGCTGAAACGCCATTACGACGATCGTCTTGTCCTGTTGATGCCGCGCCTTAAAAGCGGTAACCCGGAAGCGCTGGAAAAAGCGTTACGTCAGCAAATTAAGCAGCATGGTGCCACGCCTTTACTGCACAGCACCCTGGGTCAGTTGCTGATGCGCCATGGTGAATGGCAGCAGGCAGCGGAAGCCCTGCAACAGGCGCTGGCACAGCGCCCCGACGCTTTTGACTACGCCTGGCTGGCGGATGTGTATGATCGTCTGCGCCGTCCGGAAGACGCCGCAAAAATGCGTCGTGAAGGTCTGTTACTGACGCTAAAGAACAATCCCGATGCCTGATCTGTTAAAACCGGGTTCGCCCGGTTTTTTTACGCCCACAGGTTGAGACAAAAAAAACACCTGCCGAAAGCAGGTGTAAAATCAGGTCGGTTTGACAACCGAGAGGTACCCGACTCAACGTGGTGTCTGTTAATCCTGTAAGGCTTTCGCGATACAGGCAGGCAGACAACAGGTACCCAAAATTGGCTCTGCGTCATTCCCAGGTTTATGTAGCCGAAGCAGACATAAGAGGTGGAATGAGCATCTACGCGTTAATTATTGCATAATCCATGCCAGTTGCGCTTTTTATTTTTTTATTAAATTAAAACAAGGAATTAGCAATAAATAATTTTATCACTCTTTGCGCGCTGCCTGGGAATTGTCGGGATAATGCGACACAGCACTCGCTTTACGTCGCAAATAAGCGACACGTAAAGTAAAGGCGCGTCAACTTCATTTAAAACAATGAGTTATGCGTCTCAATTCTGCGACAACCGCGTAATCCCTGTTTCCGCAGAACTACCGTAAGCAAATCAGGCTGGACAGACGAGCAATAGCGCCGCTTACGGCGGAAACGCAAACCAAATTTCTTTCTCACCACATCTGACCAGAAACCGCTCTCACAGATGCACGTCTCCCTTTCGGCAAGACGGTAAACCTGTTTGTGCAGACCGTCCAGGTGAGAGAAGACTATGCTTCCTGTGCAGGTTTTTGCATTCGCAACGTTGCCTCGCTTCGCCCGGCACAAACCGCCTTCGGTGGTCTTCACCCTCTTTTGTACGGACGAAAAAAAACCTGTCTTCTCAGACAGGTTTCTAAAAATGGTCGGCGAGAGAGGATTCGAACCTCCGACCCACTGGTCCCAAACCAGTTGCGCTACCAAGCTGCGCTACTCGCCGATTTTTTTAATTTGTTTTGCCTGGTGCGAAGAGAGGGACTTGAACCCTCACGTCCGTTAAGACACTAACACCTGAAGCTAGCGCGTCTACCAATTCCGCCACCTTCGCGTATCCCAGCAAAATCTGGGGTGGCTAATGGGACTCGAACCCACGACAACTGGAATCACAATCCAGGGCTCTACCAACTGAGCTATAGCCACCACTGTACTGAATGTTGTAAGTCAAACCTACAGCATTTAAATCTTTCTACCTAACGCGGTACTGATACCACCGAAGCTCATACGCACAAACTAAATGGCGCGCCCGACAGGATTCGAACCTGAGACCTCTGCCTCCGGAGGGCAGCGCTCTATCCAGCTGAGCTACGGGCGCGTAGCGCCGTTGCGGATGTGCATACTAGAGATAAGCGCCCATCCTGTCTAGTGCTTTTTAAAGAAAATAGCGCGTTTGATTACGCTTTGTGCATTTCGTCGACAAATAACGCATTTACGCCTGTGCGGACGCGAAATTCTGGCATTAATCAGCGATATCACAGATCGCCACGCCAGTGATAACGCAGGTATTTCACCAGCTTTAACTGCCTGCGCAAGCGACTGGGCTGCACGAGCAAGCGATAGAGCCACTCCAGCCCCAGTTTTTGCCAGAAGACAGGCGCACGCTTTACGTGTCCCGTAAAGACATCGTAGGTGCCGCCTACGCCCATATACAGCGCCTCTGGCCACTGCCTCTGGCAATCCGCCATGAAAAGCTCCTGGCGTGGTGAGCCCATCGCTACCGTCACCAGCTTTGCGCCGCTCGCTGCAATGCGGGCACACAGCGCCTCACGTTCAGACGGGACAAAGTAACCGTTCTGGGCACCGACGATGTTGACGTTCCACTGACGACGCAGCTTCGCGCACGTTTCATCCAATACCGCCTCACGGCCACCAATCAAAAACACCGGGGTCCCCTCGCGGCCAGCGCGTTGCATTAAGGCTTCCCACAGATCGGCACCCGCGATGCGCTGCACGGAGGCCTGAGGATATTTCTTTCGAATCGACCGTACAATACTGATGCCATCAGGATAATTGAATTCGGCCTGCTGGATTTGGGCGCTCAACGCCGCATCCCGTTCAGCACTCAAAACCTTTTCCGCATTAATGGCCACCAACGTACCTGTACGGATACCGGATGGGGGCATCAAAAAATCGACAAACGCTGTCATGCTGTCGAAACCGTACAGGGTGATACCGCGAATCTCGTAGCGTGGTGTACCGGTGTGCGTACTCATATCTTTATTGTTTTTCCCTTTCATACCAGAGGTGCATCAGCGTCAGGATGGGCTATGCAGCGGACGTTCTCTACGGCTGCGAATCAGACCGACATGATTCAGTAATCCGTAAAGCAGTTTCGCCACCGCCAGGCAGGCCGCAAAAATAAGGCAAAAAAACACCACGCGGGAGCCAAATGCATCCAGCCCTTCACGCGCCAGTACAATCATGTTGAATACCGCACCAAAACAAAAACTTTGCAGAATGGCCCCCGTATAGCGATTCGACTCACTGCGTCCGCGCTTATACAAGCTATCAAAGCCTTTAATGATTAAGCCTACAGCCACAGCACCTGGCACTATCGCCCCAATACCGCCCATCACCAGCAGTGAACCGATCAAGGTAGGAGAGATCGCCAGACCTGAATGGTTATTAAGCACCTCCCATGTGAAATAGTTGGCACTGTTCAGGACGGTCAGAGGACGATCGGGCCACAGCCATGACGGAATAAATACATAGAAATCACGCCACATGGGCGCTAAACCCTGAAAATCGATTTTATGGTAATTTTCGAGCAGCAACGCCAGATTTTCCCAGGGCGAAAAAGTGTCCCGGGTCAGATAAAGAAAGGTATAAAACGCTTCTGCGCCCATTACGTCCAGGTTATAGCGTCGCAGCGCCAGCCAGAACATACCGGCAATGGCCATCACGCCAGCGACGGCCAGCATCCATAAGGTTATCCAGCCACGCGTAATTCCGATAAACAGAAACAGCGCAAAAGCGATGATGATATTGGCACGCGTCCCGCCAACCAGCGCATAGGTCAGCAAGCCAAAACTGACGGTGACAATCAGAAAGAGCAGCCAGTTACGGCGTGTAGGATGTAAAAAATACGGGATCAACATCGCCGGAATAAAGAAATAGAAAAAGCGCTTCAGAGCGACACCGGAAACCTCACTGGAAAAGATCTGGTTATAGGCTGTGAGGCGAAATAATAAAAAGCCGTTATGGATGAAAAAAACCGTCACGGTCGCGATGGCGACCAGCGCCAGCAGGCCACAGGTCAAATGCGTCTCCACACGGTTCATCTGTAGCCAGGGCCGGGCAGGTGATGTCGCCATCGGCCTGAGACGGACCTTGTAACTGACAAAGTAAATGACATAAAACGCTGTGGCAGACAGCATCGCCTGCAGTAAAAAATCGGCCGGCACCACCTGAGTGTCAAAACGAAACACCAGAATGCTGGTAAGTGGAAACCCAAAATAAAAGGTCAGCAGAAACAGCAAGGTAAAAAACAGGTGAAAGTTAAATCGTTCCTGTTTCATCTCGCGTACATTCAGCGTGACGATGATCATGAGTGACAGCACATAGACTAACAGCAGACCACTAAACGCCAGTAGACTCATGAAGGCTCTCCTTCGCAAAGGCGCAACGCCGCCTGCCAACCCACGAGATAGCCCGGCGCCAGAAACGCAACGTGCTGCTTGTCGCATCCCATGAGCTGTCGGCGCGCTTCTGCAACGATAGCAGGCGTCAGCGCATCATCGCTGAACAGGACCGGAAGCTGTTGCGCGGTGACATCACGCCAGAAAGGATTTTTACGCGTCAGCACGAAGGGGATATTGGCTTGAATCAACAAACACAACGTGCCTACGCCCTGCTGCCGCTCGAACATAAAATAGCCTAAATGGCAGCGCGCCAACAATGCCAGATAATCATCGAAGGCCAAATTTTCACGCAGTAACGTTACCTGCCCCTGAGGAAAAAGTCTGTCAGCGGCATTCTGAATCCGGGCAATATACTCATCGTTATTGGGCGGATAGCCAAGCGGCACCGCAATACGCACATTCTGGCCAAACTGCGCCCGAATCGCTTCCAGCCCTTCTGTATGACGATTACTGGCATCGCCTGAATTCCCCAGCAGCACCGTCAGGATGTCATTCGGGCGGGGCGTTATCGCCGCGGTGGGTAAACGGGTTGGGAAGTAAAGTAAGGTGCGCGGTACCGAAGGATGGCGTTGCTGATAATGATACAGATCGCCTTCAGTCGCGAAGACACGCGCAATCCGCCCCTGCGCAATACGACGCAGAAAATAAAACAGGCGGAATTTGAGGCTGCGCGAGTCTTCATATAAATCGGCGCCCCAGACGTGCCAGTACACCTGAGACCGGTGCAGCCTGCCACTCAGTAACGCCAGCCACAGCCAGGGATTAAACTGTCCATGGCAAAAGAAACGCTGCTCGCGCTGTTTAGCCCGGCGTAAAAGTGCTTCAGAGAGCGCTTTCTTACTGCTAAACGTTTCAATGCGCAATGCATCAAAGCCACTAAGGCTTTCCGGCTGCCTGGTGACCACCATAAAGTGACGCGCCACAGGCGCAGGCAGTTCGGTGCTCAGCACGTCATTAAAAAAACGCAACACCGTGAGATTGTGATGGGGAATATCCGATCCCAAAACGTGAATCAAAGTCATTTTCTTCGGCAGTAGAGAATAAAGGCGCCACAGCAGAGCGCGAAATAGGTAATGTACGTGAACATATAGGCTTGCGCTGCGCCACTGGCACCGTGTAACGGAATCAGCCAACGGGAAAACAGGGTCAGTAACGCAAACTGACTGATTTCCGTCAGCACATAAAAACGTAACGATGCTTTCGCGATGACCAGATAGCCAAAAACATAAGCCCCCACTTTAAAAACATCCCCACACAACTGCCAGACGAACAGATCCCGCATATCATGGAATGCGGCAGAAAACAGCAGGCGGATAGCGATATCCCGCATTATCCACACGATCAGGCTGGCCGCCGCAACAGCCGGCAACACAAAGCGCAATGCCCGTCCGATCTCTCGTGCAATCTCTGTTTTGTTTTCTAACCTGGCCAGCGTGGGCAGCAGCCAGACGCTAAAAGTTGCGGTAATAAACTGCAGGTAAGCATCGGAAATACTGGTCACGCCCTGCCATAAACCGACCTGAGCCCAGCCGTTGTGAGCGGCAAGTTGGTTTCGCATCATGACCCAGGCAACCGGAAGCGTGACGGCGGTGATCAGTGCCATCAGCGTATACTTTGCCAGCTGACGCGCCATCTCAGGCTGCCACTGCGGACGTAGCCAGCTTAAGGGCAGCGGCACACGATACCTGAATATCACCAGGGCAGGAATAACCAGTAATGCCGGCACCATCGCTAAACCGGTTAATGCTCCCGCGTACCCTCCCAGCCACCAGCACAGCATATAACCGGCTACGCCAGTCACGCTGCCTGTCATCAGCGCCAACGCATTACCCTGTGCATCCCGGTAGCCTTTAATTAAAGCCAGAATGAGATTGGCCCAGGCAATGCCGAACTGCAAAAAAGCAACGATACGGATAACGTTTTGATAGCGATCGTGCCCAAACAAGGCGGTACTGACAGGGGCTGCAGCCAGCAAAAAAACCAGCGCCAGCAGTGTTGAAAAACCTGTCACCATCGCCGAGGCCGTTCCAACCAGCGCGCGCAACGGCTGCGGTTGCTGGCGATATTGCGCGACAAAGGTTGTGACGCCGTTGAAAATCCCGGCCCCCGCCAGAACGCCCAGCACCGTGATCAACTGTCGAAAATTCCCCGCCAGACCAACGCCTTCCGGGCCGTAACTGATCGCCAGCAGCTTGACCACCAGCAGGCCCACGGCAATTTTGACCAGAGTTGAAGAGGCCGTCCATACAGAGGCTTTGGCTAATGACATCAGGAAAAGAAGCTCAGCAGTGAGCTGATAACCGTGCTCTGGTTATTATCTGACAGGTTAAAAAACAGCGGCAGCCGCAATAAGCGCTCACTTTCGGCCGTGGTGAAGCGGTCATCGCCCGCAAAACGGGAAAACTGCAGGCCAGCAGGTGAAGTGTGCAGCGGAATATAATGGAAAACGGCCAGGATTTCGGCCTCTTTAAGCCAGTTAATCAACGCCTGACGATGTTCCTGATCGCGCAGTTTAATATAGAACATGTGCGCGTTGTGCTGACAGTCGGCCGGAACCGTGGGCAAGGTAATGTGGCCGTTTTCTGCCAGCGGTTTTAGCGCATTATAGTAGCGCTGCCATAACCGCAACCGCTGCTGGTTAATACGCTCGGAGGCTTCCAGTTGCGCCCAAAGATAAGCCGCCTGTAGATCCGCCATCAGATAACTGGATCCCATATCGCGCCAGGTATATTTATCTACCTGACCACGAAAAAACTGGCTGCGGTTGGTGCCTTTTTCACGGATGATTTCCGCACGCTCAACCAGGCTGGCATCATTGATCAACGTTGCACCGCCTTCTCCGCCCGCCGTGTAGTTTTTGGTTTCGTGAAAACTAAAGCAGCCGATATGACCGATAGTGCCTAAGGCCCGCCCTTTATAACGTGACATCACGCCCTGCGCAGCATCTTCAATGACAAACAGCTTGTACTGGGCCGCCAGCGCCATGATCGTGTCCATCTCACAGGCAACGCCGGCATAATGTACCGGTACGATAGCACGCGTTTTATCCGTGATGGCGGCTTCGATGAGCGTTTCATCCATATTCATCGTGTCAGGGCGCACATCCACAAACACGATTTTTGCGCCCCGGAGTACAAAGGCATTCGCAGTGGACACAAAGGTGTAACTCGGCATGATGACCTCATCGCCGGGTTGAATATCGATCAGCAATGCCGCCATTTCCAGTGATGCGGTACAGGAAGGCGTCAGTAACACTTTTGCACTGCCGAAACGCTGTTCCATCCACTGCTGGCAACGGCGCGTAAAACCACCATCGCCACAGAGCTTGCCGCTGCTCATGGCCGACTGCATATAGTCGATTTCGCTGCCCACAACCGGGGGCGCATTAAAGGGAATCATGACCTCTCCTGTAAAACCAGTACGCCGTGCTTTCCAGTCGTGCACCACTGCGTAAATAAAGACGCATCGCCGTGAGATTGCTGATTTGTGTTGCGACGCGCAGCCGATCGAGCTGGCGTACACGTCCCCAGTCAGCTGCCGCCAGCATCAGGCGCTGACCAATGCTTTGCCCCTGCGCCGCAGGCACAACAGCCAGTAAGCCAATGCGGGCATCGCCATCTACCTCACGCAAAGACACGAATCCCTGCAGCGCACCGCTGTCATCGCAGGCCACCAGACACTGATGATCAAAGGTGCCAAGTACCGCATTTTCAATCCACTGCGCGTAAAAACGTCCGCTCTCTTCTGGCGCAAACCACGGCGAACGAAACCGACTCTGGCGGAAGGCCTGAGAAGCCGCCTCACGCAGTGCGGGGATCTGGCCTTGACGGGCAATACGAACTCCCGTTTGCCGCTCGGTTCGTTTAATCGTGAGGGACAACTCCGCCTCGCCCTCCACCAACTGGAACTGATGTTGATTCAGGGCGTCAATAGTGGCGGTCTGATCAGCGGGCACTTTAATTTGAAACAACGCACAAGGATGCTGAAGCGCGCTTTCCAGCGGCAATGTTCCACCCGTTTCCAGTCTGACAGACTGGATGCCGAAAAACTGGCTCTCCCAGTCGAGGGGATTGACCTTAACGTGAACGGACATGTGTTCCTCAGAGCTTTGTTAATCAGCGTCTGTTTTCAGCGCCAGACACCTTTCGTATCAACGACCCATTGCTGGGTCACATGCGCCGCATCAATGGCGCGGAACGCCTGATGATCGACCAGCATCACCAGAATATCGGCCTGTTGCAGCGCCTGCTCTGTTGACACCAGCGTGGCCTGCGCTTCCAGACGTTCGGGAATCTGCTCAATATGCGGTTCAGTCACCCAGGTACGGCCCTGATGCCAGTCTGCAATCAAATGGGCGACTTCCATCGCCGGGCTTTCACGCAGGTCATCAATATTTGGCTTAAACGCCAGGCCAAAACAGGCAATCGTCAGATCGCTGGCGCGCTTATCGGTTTGCGTCAGACAGTCTGCCAGTGCTTTTTTTACCTGCTCCAGTACCCAGTGTGGCTTGGCATCATTCACTTCGCGGGCGGTACGGATCAGTCGCGCTAAGTCAGGGTTCTGCGCCACGATAAACCAGGGGTCGACGGCAATGCAGTGTCCGCCTACGCCGGGACCGGGTTGCAGAATATTCACACGAGGATGACGGTTTGCCAGCGCAATAAGCTCCCAGACATTAATCTGCTGCTCAGCACAGATCAGGGACAGCTCATTGGCAAACGCAATGTTTACGTCCCGGAAGCTGTTTTCGGTCAGCTTGCACATTTCGGCGGTACGGGCATGAGTTTCCACGCACTCGCCCTGGAGAAAAATACGATATAACGCGCTGGCACGGGCAGAACAGGCTGGCGTCATGCCGCCAATAACACGATCGTTTTTAATCAGCTCGACCATGATCTGGCCGGGCAAAACACGCTCAGGGCAGTAAGCAATAAAAACGTCCGGTTCATCGCCCTGCTGGGGGAAACGTAAATCAGGCCGCGCGGCAGCCAGCCACTCCGCCATCTGCTCGGTACTGCCTACCGGAGACGTCGACTCCAGAATCACCAGATCGCCTTTTTTCAAAACCGGTGCGATGGATATTGCGGCCGCCTGCACAAAACGTAAGTCGGGCTGGCGATCGGCCTGGAAGGGCGTAGGGACGGCAATCAAAAAGGCATCCGCCGCTTCCGGTTGCGTGGTGGCACGTAAATCGCCACGCGCAACGGCTGCCTGCACCACCTGTTCCAGATCGGGTTCGACGATATGAATGGCACCGCGGTTGATGGTGTCAACAGCCCGGGCATTGATATCAACGCCCACCACTTTTTTTCCCTTTGAGGCAAAAACGGCTGCGGTAGGCAGCCCAATGTAACCCAGTCCAATGACGGAAATGGTTTCAAAACTCATAAGTTGGCTCTGTTATCTTTTAAGGCTTGTAAGATTCGCCCGCAGGCATTGCCATCCCCATAGGGATTATGGGCGCGGCTCATGGTCTGCCAGGCCTCGTCGTCATTCAGTAATGCGCTGACTTCGGCAACAATCTTCGCCGTATCCGTTCCCACCAGCTTTACTGTTCCCGCGTCAACCGCCTCTGGCCGTTCCGTGGTTTCACGCATCACCAAAACGGGTTTACCCAGTGAAGGCGCTTCTTCCTGAATTCCGCCAGAATCGGTGAGAATGAGCCAGGCACGATTCATGAGCCAGACAAACGGCAGATACTCCTGCGGCTCAATCAGTACTATGTTCTTGATGTCGCGCAGAATGCGGTTAACGGGCTCATGGACATTCGGGTTGAGATGCACAGGATAAACGATCTGCGCCTCAGGGTGCTGACGCGCAATTTCGGCTAAAGCGCTACAAATACGCTCAAACCCCCCGCCAAAACTTTCCCGCCGATGGCCCGTTACCAGTACCAGCTTTTTGTTTTCATCCAGAAACGGATAACGTGCAGCCAGTTGCGCATTAATGGCGTTATCATCCAGTACCCGATCGCGCACCCACAGCAGGGCATCAATCACCGTATTGCCGGTAATCACAATGCTGTCATCGGGCAGATTTTCATCCAGTAGGTTCTGTCGGGAACGGGAGGTTGGCGTGAAATGCAGCCGTGCCAGATGGCCTGTCAGTTTACGATTGCCCTCTTCAGGCCACGGCGATGCCAGGTCGCCTGTCCTTAAACCCGCTTCAACATGGCCGACAGGTATTTGTTGATAGAACGCAGCCAGACTGGCCGCCAGCGTGGTTGTGGTGTCACCGTGAACCAGAACAATGTCGGGTTTGAAATCGAGAAGGACGGTGTGCATGCCTTGCAGGATACGGCAGGTTATTTCCGTTAATCCTTGTTCAGGCCGCATAATATTGAGGTCGTAGTCAGGTTGAAGCTGAAATAAGCTCAGCACCTGATCGAGCATTTCACGGTGCTGTGCGGTTACACACAGCCGTGATTCAAAAGCCGGATCCTGTGCCAGGGCCTGAACGAGTGGTGCCATCTTAATGGCTTCAGGTCGGGTGCCAAAAACTGTCAGAACTTTCACACTGTTTCTCTCAATCTTGTGTATCTGACATTGGTCGCCGACGACGTGCCAGTGCCACACCGGCGCCAACCAGTGCCCCTACCGCGCCCCACATCACCATCATAAATACCCGGCGTGGGCTGTCACGTGACACCGGCTCTTCCGGTGTACGTAAATAACGGTAGGTCTGAAATTTATTGGTTAACGCAGGTCCTGCATCCAGTGTCGTCAGCATCGCTTTATTTTGATCGTAGCTTATATCAAAGCTCGGTCCCGTCGCACGCAGGGTGTCAAGTTGCCCCTGCAATAGCGGCTGACCGATTAAAAACAGGTCGCTGTCAGCAAGACTCTCACTGACTTCATTCGTCTGTTTTTCAGTAATTCCTTTTTGGCTGGCCACCTTCAGCGCCTGTTCCAGACGATGAATGCGACGCTGGAAGACGGCATTCGCCACAGCTTCCTGACGCCTGACCTGTGCCTGAAGTTGCGCATCTCGTGCCTGCCACGCACCTTTTAGCTCCGCGTTGAGATGACGTGCTGCGCGCTCACTGGCATAGGCAATGTACTGACGCAACAGGTTGTTGGCATCGCTCGCCGTTTCCGCTTTCAGTTTGACGCTGTCGAACGTGTTACGCGCGGTATCCGCTGGCGTAAACTGGATGTTATCAATTAGCTCATCTAACAGGACCGCATCATTGTGCGCATTGCCGCTTTTCCGGCTTTTGTAATAGTCGGTTTGCAGCCAGAACTCGCGACGAGTATCCCAGGAGGAAAGCTGCACCAGAAACTCCTGATAAACCTCATCCATCGCGTTGGGAGACGCGCTGGTTAACGTCACGGCGTCATTGCGTACATCCAGGTTATTGAGAAACTGCTGCTGTGAATAGTACGAGCCCAGCATATTCACCGTTGGACGCCCTGTAATCGCCGTTGTGCTCCATACCTGTTTCATCAGCAGCGTCGCCAGCCAGGCTGCCACTGCAAACAGCACTGCGCAACCGACTATCCAGTGCTTTCCGCGCCACAAGCGGCAGCACAGGCCGCGAATATCCAGTTCGTTCTCCACAACGTTTGCAGGCATCACAGCGTCATCCTTTTTAAGACTCATCAGGGTTCATTTTTCCTGGCATTTCTAAAATTATTCAGGCGGCGTTTAAAGCGTCTGATTTTTCTTGCCACGCGCCATGCGTGCTTCAAACAATAGCCGTAACCCATGAAGGCAATCAGAAACAGAATTAACATCACCCATTCAGGTATAAAGGCAAGGTATTCTCCCAGTACGCCAATACCTGCAAGAAGTGCCGCAGCGGAAGTAATCAGGACGAAAGCCTGACGGGAAGTAAAACCGGCCCGCATAATTAAATGGTGAATATGCTGACGATCGGCAGAAAAGGGGCTCATTCCCTTGCTTAAACGACGATACATGATGGCTACCATATCCATTAAAGGAATGGCGATTAGCCACAATGCCGTAACAGGTGTAATAGGATGACTCAGGCCCTGAGTCGTTTCGAGCAAAATCCATATGATGGTGAAACCAATCATAGTGCTGCCCGCATCCCCCATAAAGACTTTGTAGCGCCGGCCCAGAAAACCGAGATTAAGAAAAACATAGGGTAATGTGGCGGCGATCATCGCGAAGCACCACATTGCGAGGCTGTGTTGGCCATCAAGGTAGAGAATAATTCCCATTGCCGCAAAGGTCACAATGGAAAGCCCCCCTAAAAGGCCATCGATGCCATCGACCATATTGAAAGCATTAATGGCTGCCCAGACAGCAAAAAGAGTGAGGACGTAACCAAACGGCCCGACAATCAATTCAACCGGGCCTATGATAAATCCGAGGCTCAGCAAATAGAGCTTGCCAAAAAACATCATCACTACAGCCACAATACCTTGTACTGTCGCGCGAATTTTTACGCTGATGTCGAACCTGTCATCCAGCGCCCCGACAAATACCAGTACGCCCGCGCAGGCCAGGTAAAGCATGGCGTGCGGCAGGTAATAATTAGTAATGTAAAAGGCGAAACAGATACCTGCATAAACGGATATGCCCCCCACCAGCGGTACTACCCCCTGGTGGCGCTTACGCATATTGGGCTTGTCAACCAGTCCAATTTTCTCGGCTGCTTTACGAGCAAGGAAAAGAAACGCCAGGGAAAAGACAAAAACTAAACCAAGCTCAGTACTCATAGTGAGTAAATTCACGTTAAACGCTCTCAGCTATCATCCTGGATACACACAATACGCGAAAGAAGGCGCATATTACCGTCCCAGATTCCGAATTCGGCATTAAGCGGTGTACGGACGGTCAACCGTCCACCACTTTCACCGTCATTATTATTACGTCTGCCAGACCACAATCCTATAGCCCGTAAATGAAAAACGCCACGTCAGAACGTGGCGTCAGAGCTATTTTACGATCTTTTAAAGTAAAAAACGCCATCCTGCTCAGATGGCGCTTAAAAGGATCAAGAGCGCTTCATCATGTCGAAGAATTCATCGTTGGTTTTGGTCATGGCCAACTTGTTGATCAGGAACTCCATCGCGTCGATTTCGCCCATTGGGTGAATAATTTTACGCAGGATCCACATTTTCTGCAGTTCTTCCTGAGAGGTTAACAGCTCTTCTTTACGTGTACCGGAACGGTTGTAATCAATGGCCGGGAAGACGCGTTTTTCCGCAATCTTACGTGAGAGATGAAGCTCCATGTTACCGGTGCCTTTAAACTCTTCGTAAATCACTTCGTCCATTTTCGAACCGGTATCCACCAGCGCAGTCGCGATAATGGTCAGGCTGCCGCCCTCTTCCACGTTACGCGCCGCACCAAAGAAACGCTTAGGACGATGCAGGGCGTTAGCATCCACACCACCTGTCAGCACTTTACCGGAGGCCGGCACCACGGTGTTATAGGCACGGGCCAGACGCGTAATGGAGTCGAGAAGAATGATGACGTCTTTTTTATGCTCAACCAGGCGCTTAGCCTTTTCGATCACCATCTCTGCAACCTGAACGTGACGCGAAGCCGGCTCATCGAAGGTTGAGGCAATCACTTCGCCTTTGACCAGGCGTTGCATCTCTGTCACTTCTTCCGGACGCTCATCGATCAGCAACACCATCAGCACGCAGTCAGGATGGTTATAGGCAATGCTCTGTGCAATGTTCTGCAGCAGCATGGTTTTACCGGCTTTTGGCGGAGCAACAATCAGGCCACGCTGACCGCGGCCAATGGGCGACGCCAGGTCCAGTACGCGCGCCGTTAAGTCTTCGGTTGATCCATTACCGCGCTCCATACGCAGACGGCTGTTAGCGTGCAGCGGCGTAAGGTTTTCAAACAGAATTTTGTTGCGCGAGTTTTCAGGCTTGTCGTAGTTGACTTCATTAACTTTCAGCAGCGCAAAATAGCGTTCACCTTCTTTTGGTGGGCGGATTTTGCCGGCGATGGTGTCACCAGTGCGGAGGTTAAAGCGGCGAATTTGGCTGGGAGAAACGTAGATATCATCAGGACCGGCGAGGTAGGAGCTGTCTCCAGAGCGGAGGAATCCAAATCCATCCTGCAATATCTCCAGCACACCATCACCGAAGATGTCCTCGCCGCTTTTCGCGTGCTGCTTCAGGATTGAGAAAATAATGTCCTGCTTGCGCATACGAGCCTGGTTTTCCAGCCCCATATTCTCGCCGAGGGTAATCAGCTCAGAAACCGGCGTATTTTTTAATTCGGTAAGATTCATAGTGATGGGTTCTTAAACTCGGGGTAATACTCGAAATGTTTGTCGTGAATGGTATGGCAGTTAATCCATGCCTGTTCTGTTAATGACTTTTCAACTCTTCTCAACGATCGTTGTCTTGAATGATGACTGGAAGCGAGGAGTCGGTCGATTTAAGTCAGAGTAGAGCTAGTCGTTAGATTGCTAAACCGCTGGTAGGTACAGTGCGACAGGGTTTAACAAGGGAAAACTTTGAATGCTAACTACAAGGTATGATCATAGTGCAGTGAAAATAAGTTAGCACGCTTAAAAGCGAACGTCCAGCAGGAGGAAAAAATTTAACCACTGCCGAACGTTCAGCCCGCTTACGCCAGGTTGGCGTTCAGGAACTCTTTTAATTGACCTTTGGACAATGCGCCCACTTTCGTTGCAGCGACTTCACCGTTTTTAAACAGCAGCAGCGTCGGGATGCCACGAATGCCGTATTTCGGTGCGGTACCTGGGTTATCGTCAATATTCAGCTTAGCGATGGTCAGCTTGCCATCATACTCTTCTGCAACTTCATCAAGGATTGGGGCGATCATTTTACAAGGACCACACCATTCAGCCCAGAAATCTACCAGTATAACGCCGTCGGCTTTCAGCACGTCGGTGTCGAAACTGTCATCGGTCAGATGAACGATTTTATCGCTGCTCATGTTTTACTCCACAAGATTATGCCTGGCGAATTGGCGTAATATAAACCAATGTTGGTTGACTTTATTTCATCGGATACGCTTTCGTAAAGCGATAGTAAGCTGATATTCTACCACACTATGAGCAAAACACACTTAACTGAACAGAAGTTTTCCGACTTCGCCCTGCACCCACAGGTAGTGGAAGCCCTTGATAAAAAAGGGTTTCATAACTGCACGCCTATTCAGGCGTTAGCACTGCCATTTACGCTTTCAGGGCGTGATGTCGCAGGTCAGGCGCAAACCGGTACCGGCAAAACGATGGCGTTTTTAACGTCAACGTTTCATCATCTTCTTTCTCACCCTGCACCAGAGGGACGCCAGGTTAACCAACCACGCGCGTTAATTCTGGCACCTACGCGTGAACTTGCCGTGCAAATTCATGCGGATGCAGAACCGCTGGCGGCATCGACCGGCCTGAAACTAGGCCTGGCTTACGGTGGCGACGGCTATGACAAGCAGTTAAAAGTTCTGGAAAACGGTGTCGATATTCTGGTCGGCACCACGGGTCGCTTAATTGATTATGCGAAGCAGAATCACGTCAACCTCAGCGCCATACAGGTCATGGTGCTGGACGAAGCCGATCGCATGTTCGATCTCGGCTTTATTAAAGATATTCGCTGGTTGTTCCGCCGCATGCCACCCGCAACTCAACGCCTGAGCATGCTGTTTTCGGCCACGCTCTCTTATCGCGTGCGTGAACTGGCCTTTGAGCACATGAACAGCGCCGAATACGTTGAAGTCGAGCCGGAACAAAAAACGGGCCACCGCATTAAAGAAGAGCTTTTCTATCCTTCCAACGAAGAGAAAATGCGTTTGCTGCAAACGCTGGTGGAAGAAGAATGGCCCGATCGCGCGATTATTTTCGCCAATACGAAACATCGCTGTGAAGATATCTGGGGCCATCTGGCTGCGGACGGTCACCGTGTAGGCTTGCTGACCGGCGATGTGGCTCAGAAGAAGCGTTTACGCATTCTGGATGACTTTACCAAAGGTGACATCGATATCCTGGTGGCGACCGATGTTGCGGCACGTGGCCTGCATATTCCCGCAGTGACACATGTCTTTAACTACGATCTGCCTGATGACCGCGAGGACTACGTTCATCGCATTGGCCGTACAGGACGCGCAGGGGCAAGCGGCCACTCAATCAGCCTGGCATGCGAAGAGTACGCGTTAAATCTGCCGGGTATTGAAGAGTACATTGGTCACAGTATTCCGGTGAGCAAGTACAACAGCGATGCGCTGTTAAGTGAACTCCCGCCGCCGAAACGTCTGACGCGTAATCGTACAGGCAACGGTCAGCGTCGTGGCGGAAATAACGCCAGTCGTCGCGGTGCTCCACGTCATAACAACCGTAAACGTTCGGGTTAAGTTCACCATGCTAAGCGCATCGACACTCTATGCTGCGATTGATTTAGGATCTAACAGCTTCCACATGCTGGTAGTCAGCGAAGTGTCTGGCAGTATTCAGACTATCGCCAAAATCAAACGCAAGGTGCGCCTGGCTGCTGGCCTGGACAGCGCCAATCATTTGTCAGCTGAAGCGATGGCGCGGGGCTGGCAATGTTTGCGGCTTTTCTCGGAACAACTTCAGGATATTCCGCCTGACCAGATTCGGGTGGTGGCGACGGCTACGCTGCGTATTGCAGCAAATGCACAGGTCTTTCTGGATAAGGCTCAACAGATTCTGGGCTGCGCCGTCAATGTGATTAGCGGTGAAGAAGAAGCCCGTCTGATTTATCAAGGCGTGGCGCACACCACCGGCGGCTCCGATCAACGTCTGGTTGTCGATATCGGCGGTGGCAGTACTGAGTTAGCCACCGGTGACGGCTCCCATGCCAGCGTGCTGTTTAGTTTGCAGATGGGCTGTGTCACCTGGCTGGAACGCTTCTTTGGCGATCGTCACCTGGCGCAGGAAAATTTTGACCAGGCAGAACAGGCCGCCAAAGCCATGCTGCAGCCCATTTCGGCAGAACTGCGCAAACAGAGCTGGCAGGTTTGCGTCGGTGCATCCGGCACCGTGCAGGCGTTACAGGAAATCATGGTGGCACAGGGCATGGATGAGCGCATCACCCTGAGCAAACTCCAGCAGTTAAAGCAGCGCGCTATTCAATGTGGCAAGCTGGAAGAGCTTGAAATCGAAGGACTGACGCTGGAACGTGCGCTTGTGTTCCCCAGTGGGCTCTCAATCCTGATCGCCATTTTTCAGGAACTCAATATCGACAGCATGACGCTGGCCGGTGGTGCACTGCGCGAAGGGCTGGTGTACGGAATGCTGCACTTACCTGTTGATCGTGATATTCGCAGCCGTACGCTGCAAAATGTTCAGCGCAGGTTCAACATCGATGTGTGCCAGGCCGATCGGGTACGTCAGCTGGCTGAAAGTTTTTTTCGCCAGGTCAGCGTGGTCTGGAAACTGGATCAGCGCTGTCGGGAATTACTGCTGAGCGCCTGTGCTATCCACGAAATCGGGCTGAGCGTCGATTTCCGTCAGGCACCTCAGCATGCTGCCTACCTGGTTCGCCATCTTGATCTGCCGGGTTTTACGCCCGCGCAAAAAAAGCTGATCGCCTGCTTACTGCAAAACCAAAGCGGCAGCATCGATCTTGCGTTACTGACCCAACAAAATGCCGTACCGCCGCGTCTGGCAGAGCGCCTGTGTCGCCTGCTGCGCCTGTCGATTATCTTTTCCAGTCGCCGTCGCGATGACACCCTGCCTGCCGTACGTATGCAGGCCGATGATGAAGCGCTGAATGTCACATTGCCGGCGGGCTGGCTGGATGTACATCCGCTTCGGGCGGAACTGCTTGAACAGGAAAGTCATTACCAGTCCTATGTACACTGGCAGTTATCGCTGACCTGAGTACTTGCGGTTACGCCCGATCGGCGCATTAACCCTTTTTCGCCTTTTCCAGCATCGCCCGTAATCCGGCCACCCGACTCTGGCCGGTTTTCATTCGCTCTTCAGCACTGACCACCTTACGCTCGGTTTCCCACACCACATCATCCTGCGGCAGCTCCAGCAAAAAGCGGCTGGGCTCGGGGCGAACCAGTTCACCGTACTGACGGCGCTCACGGCATAAGGTGAACGTCAGCTCTTTCTGCGCACGGGTGATACCGACATAGGCCAGACGGCGCTCTTCTTCAACGTTATTTTCATCAATACTGCTCTGATGCGGGAGCAATCCTTCTTCCATGCCAACCAGGAAAACATAGGGGAATTCCAGCCCTTTAGACGCATGCAACGTCATCAGCTGCACCTGGTCTGACTCGTCGTCACTTTCGCCGCGCTCCATCATGTCGCGCAACGTAAACCGCGTGACGACCTGGGCCAGCGTCATCGGCTCATCCAGATCGCTCCCTTCCAGCATTTCCGTCATCCAATGAAACAGCGTATTGACGTTTTTCATGCGCATTTCAGCGGCTTTAGGGCTACCGGAGGTTTCAAACAGCCAGCTTTCATAATCGATGCCGCGAATCAAATCACGGACAGCGTTCACGGGTTCCCGCTCACTGAGCTGGATAATCTCATTGAGCCAGTGAGTGAAGCGCTGCAGATGCTCAAGACCGCGGCCGGTCAGGGTCTGCCCCAGTCCCACATCGAAGCTGGCGTTAAAAAGACTTTTACTGCGGATAGTGGCCCATTCACCCAGTTTTTGCAGCGTCGCCGGGCCAATTTCACGCCGGGGAGTATTCACAATCCGTAAAAAGGCGCTGTCATCGTCGGGGTTAGTGAGTACGCGTAAATACGCTAACAGATCTTTTATTTCTGGCCGTGAGAAAAAGGAGGTGCCACCTGAAATCCGGTAAGGGATACGGTTCTGCATCAAGAATTTTTCGAATACCCGGGACTGGTGATTCCCCCGGTACAGAATGGCGTAATCTTTATACTGCGTTTTATTGATAAAGTGATGAGCAATCAGTTCACCCGTTACCCGCTCGGCTTCGTGTTCTTCACTGTTTGCGCTCAGCACTTTCAGTTCACTACCGATACCCAGTTCAGAAAACAGGCGCTTCTCGAACACGTGCGGATTGTTGGCAATCAGGATATTGGCAGCTTTAAGGATACGCTGTGAAGATCGGTAATTCTGCTCAAGCTTCACCACTTCCAGCGTCGGGAAATCCTCATTCAGCAGGACCAGATTTTGCGGACGCGCTCCGCGCCAGGAATAAATCGACTGATCGTCATCGCCAACGACAGTAAAACGCGCTCTGGCACCCACCAGCAATTTAACCAGTTCGTACTGGCTGGTATTGGTATCCTGATATTCATCGACCAGCAGATAGCGAATACGTTGCTGCCAGCGCTCACGCACTTCCTGATTACGCTGTAGCAGAAGGGTCGGCAACAAGATCAGGTCGTCAAAATCCAGCACATTACAGGCTTTAAGGTGCTGATCATACAGGGCATAGCAGTGCGCGAAAACGTTATCGCGCTCCGAACGGGCTAATGCCGCCGCCTTGGGCGGATCAACCAAATCATTTTTCCAGTTGGAAAGGGTGGAAATCAACTGCTGCAGTAAGGTCTTGTCCTCTTCCAGCCACTGGCTGGTCAGGTCTTTAAGCAGGGCCAGTTGATCCTGGTCGTCGAACAGGGAAAAGTTAGACTTCATTCCCAGCGCCGCATATTCGCGCTTAATAATCTCCAGTCCCAGGGTATGGAATGTCGAGATCATCAGGCCGCGCGCCTCCTTACGCCCCAGCGTTTGCGCGACGCGCTCTTTCATTTCACGTGAGGCTTTATTCGTGAACGTCACGGCCGCAATGTGGCGCGCCTGGTAACCGCACTCCCGAATCAGATGTGCGATCTTATTGGTGATCACGCGGGTTTTACCCGAGCCAGCCCCCGCCAGCACCAGACAGGGACCGGTGACAAATTCGACGGCACGTTGTTGGCTGGAGTTTAAACGCATAGGGAATCGCTCTGTTGGAATAAGATACCCGCTTCGCCTCACACGCGTGCCAACGGCATGAACGCGGTGCCGTTAACGTCTCTGCGATTTGAAAAGACGGGTTTATAATGGAGGGCAATTATACACAACAGAGACACCATCATGGCGAAAACTGCCGCGGCTTTACATATTCTGGTGAAACAGGAGGCAGAGGCGAGATTCTTGCTGGAGAAGTTGAAAAAAGGGGAGAATTTCCAGCAGCTTGCTAAAAAACACTCCATCTGCCCTTCAGGCCGAAACGGCGGCGATCTGGGTGAATTCCGGCGGGGAAAGATGGTAGCTGCATTTGATAAAGCGGCCTTCACCTGCCCACTGTTACAACCCTTTGGGCCGGTGAAAACCGCGTTTGGTTACCACATCATCAAAGTGCTCTATCGCAACTGATTATTTTTTGCTTTTCATCTGCTGCAATACCCGGCTGCACTGATTTTCATCATTATCGCTGGGGGAAATCAGTGCCAGTAAGGCCGCCGCCGGTGCTACCACGGCACCCAGGGCAACGGCTGCCGCACCACGCGCCAGTAGTGGCCCGGTCTTCACACCGGCATCCGGATTTTTAAACGTACCACGGACGTAAAGCGGTGAGCGCAGGGTCACGATACGAATGCCTTTACTCTCTGGATTCACAGACAGGTCCAGACGTTCAGTGGCGAAATTCGCATTTCCCGTCACGTTGATGACCGCATTTTCCGTATCGAACACAAACAGGTTTGGCGTGGCCAGACCGTTTTGCAATTTCAGATCCGTTGCCGCACAGTTGATGCGCACCTCATCATCACCGAACAGCTTACCAACCAGATAGTTACCGACATTTAATCCGGCAATCTCCATCAGGTTGCGGCTAATCAGTCCGTCGTTCATTAGCAGCTTGAGTTGGCCGTTACTGGTTGCGAGCAGGTCAGCCACAGAATTGCCCGTGCCCGTCAAGCTGGCATCACCGTTAAGCTGTCCCAGACTGTTTTGCATTGCCTGTACATTGGGAAACAACTGGCGCAGGCGAAGTTTACGCGCATGAATATCCGCGCGGCCTCGCATGGGAGAGCGATCGCCTTCTAAACGAATAGTGCTGTTCAGGTTGCCCCCGGCCATGCCAAAACGCAGCGGATCGAGCAGTAGATTACCGTTATCAAGCTGCAAATGCGTGTAAAGATCGCTTAACGGCAAGGAATTACTGTGTTCGATACGTTTACCACTGAACTTCACGTCAGCATCCATCACCGACCAGTTTTTCGTATCGAATTGATCATGAGGCAAAACACGATCGGCAGGCTGTGTCGATTTTTCGCCGCGCTTTGCCTTAGCCTGTTGCGTTTTCTCACTGCCTTTGCCGGAGTCAACGCCAATAAGCGGCCCCAAATCTGCCATACGCAATTGGTCAGATCGCAGTTCCCCCACCAGTTTAGGGCGAGGTTTGCCCTGGCTGTAGGTCAGGGAGCCATGAATATCGCTATCGCCAATGTGCCCATTGAATGCCTGATAGCGGAAAACAGACCCGTCTTTACCAGTGAATTTAGCAATAAGGCGACCATCTGTTTCATAGGGCGGCGTATCCGGTAATAACACGCCCGTCAGGCCATACAGATTCGCCAGCGTGTCGCCAGAAAAACGCAAACGCACATCCAGTCCGCCCAGATTTAACGGATCCTGCACACCGCCGGAAAGCTGTACCCGTGTAGTTCCGTTACGGACATCCGCCTGCACCGGGAACGGTGTCGTCTGGCTTCGCAGTGATAACATGCCGCCGAGCTTACCCTGGCCCGTGAGTTTTTCATTGTTATAGCGCCCTTCGGCCTGCCAGCCGAAAACAAAGTCGCCCGCCCCTTTTTGGCTGTCGTCTCCACCCGCGATTTGCGCGAAAGGCACAGGTTTGCCAAGCGAATTGAGTTTTACAGTGACATCAGCCTTGTTAACCGCATCGCGATAAAGCAGGGTTCCCTGATCGAACAGAATATTGTCCAGCCGAAATGACCAGGCGGAAGGCGGTGCATTGTCATCTTTGCTGTCACTTTCAGCGAGCGTAAACGTCCAGTTGTTTTTCTTGTCGGCGGTTTGAATCAATCGGGCATCCGGCTGCTGTAGCTTTATCCAGGGGATAAAGACTTGTTTGTGCAGCAGTGCCAGCGGCGCAAGCGTTGCGTCGACGCGCTGGAGATGAATCATGGTGACATCGGGAATATCAGGCGGATTGCCCAGCATAATGTCTTCGGCGTGCAGATGCGGCCAGGGGATAAAACTGCGCCATCCCGGTTCGTCGCGTTGTCGTTGCCACGCGATACCCAAATCACCACGAATGGCAAAAGGTCGGTTCAGTTCTGCTGAGACTTTTTTGTTGATGGTCGGCTTCAGGCGATTCCAGTCGAATGTGGCAATGACAATGACCACGACGACGATCACCAGGACTAAAATTCCCGCTATCCAACTGACTATTTTTCCAGCGCGTGACATTAGGCATCCTCCCTGCTCTTTCACGGTCTCCGTTAAAGATAGTCGAGAGCGAGCCGGAAGGGATCAATCAAGCTGGACAGGCAGGTACGCCAGTTCCGAAAAAGGGGCGGGGCGTGAGAAAAAATATCCCTGCGCCGCAATGGCCGGAGAGGCTTTTACCTGCTCCCATTCATCCTGCGTTTCCACGCCTTCAACAATAACGCCGTTACAGTAGCGGTTAATCAGCGACAACAGCATAGGAAAGAGTGTTCGCCCTTCCCCCGAGGCACACAACAAAATAAACAATTCGCGCGACAACTTGATGTAGTCGTATTTCAGCTCCGTCAGGGCAGAAAAATTTGCCATCCCTGAGCCGAAATCATCCAGCCAGAGCGGCCCCAACTCCGGCATTTGCGCCACCATCTCTTCCTGAGGCAAAACGTGGTGCTCGGTCAGTTCAAAGCGCACCCAGGGCAATCGGGTGATAAGGCTGCGAATCGGCAGATGGTGTTGTATTAATGACAGAGAGGGGCCGTCAATATTGACTGATGCCATGACCTCATTATCGGCAAAGAAAGCTTCCCACTGGCTGAGCAACGTTAACTGCTCCTGCACAACGTCAAGGCGCTCTGCTATCTCCAGCTCAGCAAAATACGCTTCCGGGGAGAGTTTTTTTTCAGGTTCAGACGGATGCATGACCGCCGTCAGCAACTCAATCGCCAACAGCCGCCCAGAGACTTTGTAGATAGGCTGAAAGGTATACTGGCGTTGACACTGTCGCCAGAAGAGGCGCTTTTTCTGCTGGGGAGTGATGTCAACTGAAGAAGGTAGCCATTGACTAATATTCTCCATAACCATGGTCTTTTCCTGGTTGATAGTAAGCGCCTTCATTTGGGCGGCTTAGCGGCAATTATCGTTTGTATTTCGATACATAGTGAAAATCTGGCCACATAGGAGCCACGAGTCTACGCGAGTTTTGACACGACAATCGCCGAAACAGGGCGCGTTATCGGGTTAATTATCATGTTTTAGCGCCCTAAATTAAATTAAAACACTGTTTTAAAAAGTTGACGACAGGCCTTACAAACGCGAGACTGAAGCGAACTTTTACTACAGGCCTGAAACCATGACGCAGATAAAGATCGCTATTATTGGTGAGTGCATGATTGAGTTGTCCGAGAAGGGTGAGAACCTCAAACGCGGCTTTGGCGGTGACACGCTGAATACTGCGGTTTATCTGGCCCGGCAGGTCAGTCAACAGGATGTACGGGTTGATTATGTCACCGCACTGGGCATTGATCCCTTTAGCGCAGAGATGATGACTCGCTGGCAGGCGGAAAACGTCAATACTGCACTGATCCAGCGCCTTGAAAACAAAATGCCGGGTTTGTACATGATCCAAACCGACGATCAGGGCGAACGCTCCTTTTGGTACTGGCGCAGTGATGCGGCAGCCCGTTACTGGCTTGATGGCCCGGGTGCCGACGACATTTGCCAACAGCTTAAACATTACGACTATCTTTATCTGAGCGGAATCAGCCTGGCTATCCTGCCTGACGACAGTCGCGCCCGGCTCATGCAACTGCTCGCAGACTGTCGGGCAAACGGGGGGAAAGTGATATTTGATAATAATTACCGCCCGCGCTTGTGGAAAGATAAGGTCACTACTCGCCAGGCTTACCGGACAATGCTCGAAAACACGGATATGGCGTTCCTGACGCTGGATGACGAGCACCAGTTATGGGGCGAACAGTCTGTTGAGGACGTCATTGTCCGCGCACGTGATGCTGGTGTAAAAGAAGTCGTAATCAAACGCGGGGCAGAATCGTGCCTGATTGCGTTTGAAGACCAGCCATTGGCCGAGGTGCCTTCCGTCGCGCTGCCAACAGAAAAGATTGTCGATACCACGGCCGCCGGCGATTCATTCAGTGCGGGCTACCTGGCCAGGCGACTTGTCGGCGCGACGACAGAAGAAGCGGCACGGCGCGGTCATCTCACCGCCAGCACAGTGATTCAGTACCGCGGTGCGATCATTCCGCGTTCGGCAATGCCGGAATGATTGCCAGTCGCTCATAACGGGGACACCGGTACAGGCAGCATGTCTGTGCCTGAAGGAAAACGGGGGTGGATACGAAGCGCATTAATCTGGTCTGTCTGGTATACGCGACAGGGAAAAAGCGTCAGGCTTTTACAAAGCGAGTGGGTGTAAGACGCAGATTATTGAGCCAAATCCCCCCATCCTGTTTTTCAAAAACCGCGGTACGAAGCCCAGACGTTATCCGCAGGCAAAGGATATTCAACGATACGGTACCGCCTGCGCTCGCTGAAGAGAGCTTCGATGGCATGGCTTTTGCCATCAACGCAAAGGCGCAGAATGACGTCGATGCGCTAACAGCGTTGGCAGAAAACCGTGGGACACCGTAGTAAAGCCGCCAAAACTGTTCACGAAGGTAAATCAAGGGGACAGTTCCGTGATCCGGAGGGCTGTTACTGAAACGCCACCTGAACGCCTTCTGGAGAGTTGACGGTCAGGATACACTGACGATTAATAAGCCCCCATGAAGCGGGACGATATATTGAGCCGCAATGGCATCGTACCGTCCGGCATCCAGACATTATGTTTCCTGAAACATCACAGGGGAATAAATTCCTGCTATTTCCGTCAGGGCAACATGAAAAACCGCTCATTTAGCTTAAGTCAGCTCAGCCGTTTTAACGCCGTCGCCTCTGGTCCTCATCTGTTAACAGTTTCTAATCTTAATGCGTTTTTATTCCTTTTAAATTATCAAGTTAGCCAGGCAGCTTCAACGCCAGGCATAGTCCGAATCTCATGTATAAACCGCTTTTAGGTTGGACGATTACATTAAAACAGGCCATCTTTTAAACAGCGACAGCAGGATGCTGTTCTCACGGCCGCGAACAAAACAACGACAACATCTCTCGCATCAGGACACTGCTATGAATACAGAAATTATTAATATCTGGCCAAATGGTGATGCGCCAGGCGCCAGCGATTCTCGTGCTCAGCCCCAGATTGTGGATACCGCAAAAGAGTATGAACCCTACGACCGCGTAGCAACCGGTGTACGCTGCCCGGAAATGGCTATCTGGCATCCTGTTGAATCCAATGGCATCACCTTGCTGGTTGCGCCAGGGGGCGGCTACCAGCGCATCATGATTGATCGTGAAGGCAGTGCGCTGGCAACGTTCTTTACTTCGATGGGTTATACCCTGGCGGTAATGACTTATCGCCTGCCCTATGATGGACATCACGAAGGACCAGATGCACCGCTGGCCGACGCACAGCGCGCCGTGCGCGTACTACGTGAACGGGCACAGCGCGGGCTAAACGGAAAATATATTGTGATGATGGGCTTTTCTGCTGGCGGCCACGTCACCGCGAGCCTGGGTACGCGTTTCGGCGAAAAACTTTATCCCGTTCAGGACAGTGCAGAAAACCTGTCGCCTCGGCCGGATGCAATGGTTCTGGTTTATCCGGTCATCAGTATGCGCGATGGTCTGGCCCATGAAGGATCACGCACACGCTTATTAGGTGCCTGGCCCGATCAAAAAACTATTGATGATTATTCACTCGAGACCCGGGTTCACAGTCAGGTGCCGCCTACGTTGCTGATTCATGCCGCCGATGATGATGACGTGCCAGTGAATAACAGCATGGTATTTTTTAGCGCGTTACGGGAACATAACGTCCCCGTGGAAGTGCATTTTTATCAGAAAGGCGGGCACGGCTTCGGCATTCGTGGTGTAGCGGATTTGCCCCTTGCCAGCTGGCCGATGCTGGTGACCGAATGGCTCAGGGCAAAAACCTGATTAATCAGGAGGCCGGTGGGGCAGCGTCACCTGCGGGGCTGCTCTCCGGCTGGCTGACGTCAGTGCCGCCTGACTGCGCTGCCGACGGAGCAGGTTCCCCCATCAGTTTGTCCCAGTCAGCTTTAAGGCTTTTCACATTGGTTTCTGTTTCGCCTTCCGGCTGAATCAGCACCATCATGAGTTCCTGACTGAGCTGCTGCCGTAATTCCTGATTCATCTGATCACGTGTCAGACCTGCCAGGAAATCCTGCCGCAACTTTTGATACTGTTCCGGCGCGATATCCACCACAGAATTACGTTGCGAGCGCAGGCGCTGACTGATCAGCACGTCCGTATCAGTGCGGGCATAGGTGGTAAACAGCTTATTCAGTTCCAGCAGCTTCTGAGCCATCAGCGCGTCAAACTCTTCCTGAGGCAAACCGTTATCGCGTACGGCGGCCAGCTCACGTGCCACCAGATTCATATTCTGTTCCAGGCTGTCGTTGCGCGTGTCCATATTAATGGAACACTGGGCGCGTTGATAAAGCACCCGGCAATCAAAGCCAACCTGAACGCCCTGCGCTTTGCTGTTGCTCAACGCACGTTGAACGTGCCAGAACAGCGCCTCACGCGCCAGGTCGCCCCGCCAGTAACGCTGGAGGTTTTGTGAATCACGGATAGGCTGCCAGGGTGTATCCCACACCAGAGAAAGGCGGTCCTGCGCGCCGCTGCCGCTTACCAGATTCACTGGATCATGCGGTAACGGGGACAAGGTCGGCACCGGCGCAGCCGAACTGCGCTTGCCTTCCAGCGAGGAGAACGCTTTATTGATCTGCTCAGAAAAACTACGGCTGTCGACATTGCCGACCACATACAGAGTGATGGCATCCGGCGTGTACCACTGCTGATAAAAGCTTTTTAGCTGTGCGATATCCACCGGCGCGCGCGGTTTCTCTGCCGGATCGTGTGCTAATAGCGCGGACCCTTTCAGTCTGTAGCGCCACCAGACATCCTGCGTATCCGTTGGCCAGGTTTTAACCGGATCGGAAGCAGATAACGCGGTGTCCACCACCTGATTAGTGATCGCCATATCGCCAGCCGTCGCGGCCAGCCAGTTCAGGGCTTCCTTTAACAGGTCTGGACGGTTATTGGGTAAGCTTAAGTTATATTGCGTGTAATCATACGATGTGATGACGGGCGGTAACGGGCGCTGTGGATCGATGCCCTGCTGCCATAAAGCACGCTGCTGATTTGTATCCAGTGCGGTGTTATGAACCAGCGCCAGACGTGACAAAAGGTGGCTAAAACCGGTTTGCTGCGCACTTTCTACCAGTGAGCCTGTGTTAACCACCATACGCAATTCAATGCGGTCGCTTGGCCGTTGCGGTGTTGCCAACAGTTGCCAGCTAAATCCGTTGTCCAGTTTTCCCTGTTGCCAGGCTGGATCAGGTTGCAGCGTTTCAGCGGATGCACCGTAACTGGTCGCTGCCAGCACTAGTCCACCAACCAAAAGCCGAATTCTGGTGCCCTGCATGTGAACCCCTACTCAAACAATTCAAAAAATCGTTATCACTGGCACGTTTAGCCGCGTTTATAAGCGAACCGGTCATTGCCGATTCGCGCTGCCGATCATTAACAACAGGTTTGACCACAGGAAGACCGGGATGTCACGCAACGAAGTGAAAAACGTTGAAAAAAACAAGTGGGGTTATTATCCAAATGCCCGCTGTCAGGGCAAGTGACAGCGGGCATTTGAGAGGATTAAATCACATTCAAGGATTAAATCGTGGATTCAGACGGGTCTTTTGCGCCATTTTTGCCCGCTAATGTCTCACCCAACTGTTTTTTATCCAGTTGATCAACCCATTTCGCGACCACAACGGTTGCTACGCCATTACCTACCAGGTTCGTCAGCGCACGGGCTTCTGACATAAAGCGGTCGATACCCAAAATCAGCGCCAGGCCGGCAACGGGTAAATGTCCCACTGCCGACAGTGTTGCAGCCAGAACAATAAAGCCGCTGCCTGTAACGCCCGCCGCCCCTTTAGAAGAGAGCAGTAATACCACCAGCAGGGTAACCTGATGGAAGATATCCATATGCGCATTTGTTGCCTGAGCAATGAAAACAGCCGCCATCGTCAGGTAGATAGAGGTACCGTCCAGGTTAAAGGAGTAACCTGTGGGAATGACCAGTCCCACCACGGATTTCTTACAACCCAGCCGCTCCATCTTATCCAGCATACGCGGCAGCGCCGATTCGGATGAGGACGTTCCCAGAACAATCAGCAGTTCTTCTTTAATGTAGGCAATGAATTTGAAGATGCTAAAGCCACCGAAGAGGCGGGCAATCAGCCCCAGCACAACGACGACAAACAGCACACAGGTAATATAGAAACAGATAATGAGCTGGCCAAGCTGCACCAGTGAACCTACGCCATATTTACCAATGGTAAAGGCCATGGCACCAAAGGCCCCGATAGGCGCCAGGCGCATAATCATATTGATGATGCCGAAAATGACCTTTGAGAAGCTCTCGATCACATTGAAAATCAATGTGCCCGTGTTGCCCAGACGATGCAATGCGAAGCCAAACAGCACGGCAAACAGTAATACCTGCAGGATATTGCCACTGGCGAAGGCGCCAATCACGCTACCCGGAATCACATCCAGTAAAAAGGCCACAATGCCTTGCTGCTCAGCCTGTTGCGCATAGATGGCAACCGCTTTGGCATCCAGCGTCGCAGGATCAACGTTCATTCCCGCGCCAGGTTGCACAACGTTAACGACGATCAGGCCGATAATCAGCGCAAGGGTACTGACGATTTCAAAGTAAAGCAGCGCAACCGCACCGGTGCGGCCCACGGCTTTCATGCTTTCCATTCCGGCAATACCGGTAACGACTGTGCAGAAAATCACGGGGGCGATGATCATCTTGATCA
Source organism: Pantoea sp. CS_6 (assembly GCF_041954745.1). Lineage (NCBI taxonomy): Bacteria > Pseudomonadati > Pseudomonadota > Gammaproteobacteria > Enterobacterales > Erwiniaceae > Pantoea > Pantoea sp. CS_6. The sequence continues at coordinate 143,952 of NZ_JAVAYG010000009.1, read as the reverse complement.
GTTTAACAAAGCCATCCCCTAGCGGCTTCATCTGCGTCCCTAAATCAGGATAGAAATGGCCCAGAAGCACGCCGATGGCGATGGCGACCAGAACCTGGAAATAAAGGCTTTTAAATAGTTTCATAAACAGGTATCCACTAACGAGAGGTAATGTTGTCGGATTTTTTATTGTGACTGTCTGACAGGGCTGGCAGGTCAGGCAGTGGACAGAAAATAACACTCTGTTTACGTGATTAATACAGGGCTGCAAAGTCAGGCGAAATGATAGGCGCGTAATTCTGAACTGAAACGCTTCAGCAAGGGGTTTTGTAACTAAATTTCTCGCAAAATCAAGGAATCAGGGCGTTATTCCTCCTCCAGGGCATTATCCAGCCATTGATGAGTAAATTGCGCCAGCGGCACGGCTTCAGAATAAAGATAGCCCTGACCAATCGTGATACCGCGGGCCAGCAGCCAGTCACGCTGTTCACTGGTTTCCACCCCTTCAGCAATGACATCCAGGTCAATAATGTCAGCAATGGCCGCCACGATACGCACCATCGTGTCGTCCTCAGGCAACGCGGCAACAAAGCTGCGATCCATTTTCAGTTTGTTAACCGGTAAGGCTTTAAACTGATGCAGGTAGTTAAGATTGGAATAGCCCATCCCAAAGTCATCCAGTGCAACGGCAACGCCGGTTTTTTGCAACATCCGCAGCAGGGAAATAGCCTGCTCAGCATCGCCCATTTGCGCGGTTTCGGTAATCTCCAGCACTAATGTGCCTGGCGCAATTGAATGGCGCGCCAGCAAGGATTGCAGATGATTCACAATGCTGACATCGCGTAACTGAACGGCAGAAATATTGATACTCAGCGGGACCCTCACCCCATGGCGCTGCCAGCCAGCCAGAATGCGGCATGCTTCTTCAAATACCCAGCGGCCAATCGCTGAAATCACCCCGATTTCTTCCGCGCTGGCGATGAACTCTTCGGGTAATCCGTACCGGCCGTCCGCCTGACGCATACGCAGTAGTGCCTCCGCACCCGCCAGCCTGCCGGTGCGCATATCAATCTGGGGTTGCAAATAGAGGGCAAACTGCTCGTCGTGCAAGCCCTGTAAGATATCGTGTTCCTGAGTTAAGCGCTTTTGCGCCCGTTCGGTGAGGGCGGCATCAAAAAACAGGATCTGATTTTTGCCCTGACGACGGGCTGACATCATTGCGGAGGTCGCACGATCCAGCATCTCATTAGCCCCCGTCGTTTCATCTTCTTCGCTTAACGCCAGACCGATACTGGCATTGGGTCGCAGTTGTAGCTGATGCAGAGTGACAGGCTGATTAAGGCGAATCATCAGATTGCGGGCCAGCCGCATCGCGCGAAAGGGGTTGCTGGCTGATTTCATCAGTAAGACAAAATCACTGGTAGCAGTCTGTGCCAGCAATGTCTGATCATCAATGGTGCTGCGAATTTTCTCAGCCAGCGTCAGCATCAACGTATCGCGCTGTTCATCACTGAGTACACCATTCGCTTCCTGCAGGGTTTCGATGCGTATCACCATCACACTAAAAGCATGGCGACGAGCGTGGATAAACTGTTCCAGTAAAGCTAAAAACAGCGCCCGATTCGGCAGATCGGTGACGTCGAAATGCGTTGTTAACCGACTCATCTGATCATGAATGGACTCAAGCACCTGCTGGTTGCGGTTATAGCTGCGAATCAACATACCGATTTCATCGTCACGGTGATCGGCTGGCACAGACAGTTTGTGGGTCAGAATCGCCTGCGGTGGCAGTTCCTGTATTTCACGGGAGATACGGCGCAGCGGATGCACCACCAACCGGTTTATACACCAGCTAATTGAAACGGACAGGATGAGTGCCAGCAGCAAATAGGTGATGATCATCGTGGAGAACGTGCTCAGAATAAACTGGTAAACACGAAATGAATTCGCCTGCAGTACCAGATAAGCCAACGGCTTCGGTAAACCGGTATGCTCAACAGAGTAGAGCGGTAAGGTGATTTGCACCGGCAGTTCAAAGATCCTGGCGATCAGTCTGGGAACGGGTTTCTCGTTTTCGAAGTTCGCATGCAGCGCCTGGAACGCATTCGGCAGCACCACATCAGCACGCGACAAAATCCCGGCGGGTTTTAACGAATTAAGAATGCGTTCAGCCTGAGGGATGTCCGCTTTCAGCACCGCTTCAGACAGCGGCTGACGCACGGTATGCGCAATATTCTCCATCTGCTGGGCGTAGTCGATTCTGCGCTGTTGCACAAAATGAAACAGTTGGATAACGATAAAAATGCTGATGGTCACTGTCGCTATCAGCGAGACTGTCGCCATCTGTTTTATCGTCAGCGATCGGCTTACGCGCAAAAATTCACTCCCGGCTCGTGACGAGCGTAGACATCAGAAAAGAAAAGCGCGTCAAGTATATCCTATCGCAAGATGTATTTGTGGCTTAAGGGGGCGGAAGCAGACGAATCGGAATTGCGGTCACGTCAGTGACCACATGAAAAGCGGCATGCCGGAACAGCATGCCGCAGAGCGGGCATCAGGCGCTTAGTGCTTCTCCTGCCAGGCTGTCCAGGTCAGCAACTGGAGGCTGGCAGAAAAGTAGTTCTGCCCGGGCGACAGCTTGTCGCTCAGGTAGCCGGTTTGGTTCAGCACCAAATCCCGTACCGCCAGTAAGCCGCCGTCCATATTATAAGGGGCCGCCGTATTGGCCAGAACATCAAACCAGGCTGGCGTATTCGTGCGACTATAACCTTGCCAGAGGCGCTGAAAGGGGCCCAGCGCCAGGCTTTGCGGATCGTACCACCAGATGTTGAGCGGGACGCGAATCGCGTCATAACTGAATCGGTTTGAATAGCCCACCGCTGGCGCAACGGAACCATCCGCATTCAGCGCTACCCAGTCCAGCGGCAGGTCGCTGTTGCCGAAATGCATTTTGCCCAGCAAGGCCATTCCACCGTCAATCAGCTTATTCCATACCTGTAGATGGCTGCGCTGGCCAAACTCCTGCCAGGCAACAAACAGAAAATAAGACGGGTTCAGCACCACATAGCTGTTTTTGTTGAAACCCTGCGCACCGGGCATCAACACGGTGTAACCGCCGAAATTCGCCACATCCAGTTTTACAATGGCACGCTGAATGCGGTCTGATTCCTGTTGGTAATCTGCGACGTTCCACTTTTGCGCCGCACGCTGTAACGCCCAGGCAATTAACACATCGCCATCAGAAGCATTGTTTTTATCCGCTACCGGATCCTGTGCTCCGGGAATATAGCGCCAGTAGAACAGATCGTTTTGCGGATTTCGCAACGTGGTGCGAGTCCATTTCCAGAGCCGGTCAAAAGCCGCGCGGTCATCGTAGGCGACCGCCAGCAACATGCCGTAACCCTGCCCTTCGGTATGGCTGACATTATTATTTCCCGTATCAATAATGCGCCCGTCTGACTGCAGGAAGCGGCTTTTGTAGGTATCCCACCCGTTGGCCATCGCCTGAGCACTAAAAAACATCACCATAAAACAGACCAGAATTCCTGACCACACTGACTTAAGTCTCATCAGAGCACCTTATTGATATCGGAAATGCAACGTATTGCCGTCATTAAGCTCCAGCGTCACCGGTACGGCTTTACTGCCGCCCTGCCCCTGAAGCCAGCCGGAGAAAAGCCCCGCGAGAATGGCAGCAAATGCCGTCTGCCAGTCGGCGGCAGGCTGATAACTGTCGCCTGCGGGTGCAGCGTGGTGCTTAATTAAGATGGCACTATCCTGCGGCTGTAACTGAACAAACCCCCAGTTGAAGCGGGCCAGTTGCAGGTTACATTCACGCTCCAGATCCTGCACGGTACGGGCTGCGGGCAACGCATAACGTGCCGCAAGTGATTCACCCATGTTATATAAAAAAGCCGTGGCCTGCTCCTGGCCCGCGTTGGCAATCATGCCTTCGACCAGAACGCTGACCAGATCAAACCAGCCAGGCTGATGTGGGTGGCTCGGCCCACTCAAAGCTTCACTCATTAGTTGTCTCCGAACAGGTAGCGGAAATAGAGCTGCGCGCTGCTTTCGTTATAATCACCAAAGGTGTCATAACCCAGTTGCCCGCCAATCGTGACATCTTTATCGATTTTATAATCGGCACCTGCATGCAGGTTGTAACCTACACCGTTTTTACTGTTGCCCTCGTAGAAGGCGCTTTTGACATGCCCGTTGGCGGCCAGCGCTTCCAGCTGTGCCTGACGGGACGGATCGTTCGGGAAGTACGCACTCTTATCCTGGCTGTAACTCTGGTAACCCAACGCGCCGCCAATATTCACCTTCAGGTCATCGAAGGTGCGCGTGAAGTCGATCGGGAAGGAGATGGACGCATAATCCTGCGGGCTAAAATAGCCACCCTGTCCGTAGCTGAAGTAGCTGAGATTTTTCGAGAAATCCATCCACGATAAACTCATACCGACTTTAAGTTCACGATCGTCAGCATGGAATGGACGAACATAGACGCCCGCATTGGCTTGCAGGTTGTTGTTACTGGCTACGTTTTCACCTACATAGCTGTAAGCGCCAGCCCCGACATACATGCCGGCGTCGCCATTATCGTAGCTCAGTAAGGCATTACCGCCGTTTTTGGTGACGTTCCCCCAACGCTTGCCGCTGGATTTATCTTCAGTCCCGACATAGGACAGCAGACTGTCAGTAATCGCACGCCGTTCCCCGGTCAGGATAAGCGTCAGGAAGTCCGTGATTTTGGGCGACCACTGCACACCACCGACCAGCGTATTCAGGTCCTGGCCCAGCGGCGTACTGCCTAAATCCACTTTGTAGCTGTCGCCCTTAAGCGCCAGGCTTAGCTCAACCCCTGAGGCCGTTTGCGAATTGGTCGAGGCCGTCGGCACGTCGTCCACTTTTGCGCCATTGGCCGCCACCACTTTGCCTTGTTCCAGCGCGTTGGTGCCGAAACGCCGCCATGCATCGCCCGCAGCGCTGCCCGCCGTCAGTGACACTGGCGTCATGGTAAAGTCGAACCGTGCGTCGCCGAACGGCACAGTTGAGAAAGTGAGTGGAGCTTTCGCTTCCGTCAGCTGACTCAGGCCCGACTCACCGTCACGTCCGCGTACCTGTACCGTGCCCTGTGCCCAGGTGTCCGTTTTTTCCTGGAGGGTTTCCATCATGGCATCAATATCATGTAACGTCTGAGCCTGCTGAGAGGGAACATTCGTCGTACTGGCCACGGTGGCATCCGGCGATGTGCCTGATGAGGCCGGCGCAACCTGCCAGGGCAATACCGTGCCATACGTCGACGGCGTGCGCCCAACAGGCGAGGTGCTGCGGTTCACAAATGGGTTGTCGGCGAGTGCCAGTCCGCCGATGGTTGGCGTGGTGCCGGGCTGCGCACCTTGCAGACCGATAATTTGTCCCCGCGCCGTTCGCAGATAACGCATGGCCTGGCTATGGTCGCCATTGGCTTCTGCCACCTGCGCGAGCAGCAGCTGACGCTGCGGCGTCGGGTCGGGCGTCAGGCCACGGGCCAGTTCATTGGCACGCTGCACATCGTTTTGCGCCAGGGCAACATTGATCGCGCCAACGCGCGCGTCCTGCGACGGCGTATCCTGCGTCATTAAGTAGTCATAGACGACGCCCGCGTCTTTATTCATTTTGCCGTCCTGATAGAGACGGGCCATGGCAAACATTAAATCGCGGTTTTGTGGATCGCGCTGCAGCGCGCCAATTAACTTATCGTACGCGGCGGCGTACTGTTTCTGCTGACGCAGACGATCCACCTCGTTAATCAAATAGCCTTCACGCAAGTCGGCCAGTTGCTTAGGCGTACTGCGTGCCTGCAGCGCAGGCGTGCTCAGAAAACGTTGTGCTTCACTCTCAAGTCCGGCCTGGTTCAGCACGGCCACCTGTGCAGCATAGTCACCGGCATTGCCCTGAACACCCCGTTGCATATTGCCACGCACGACCGCTACGGCACCGGCAAGATCGCCGGCTTTTGCCAGTTTCTGTGCCAGATTTCCCGCATCAACCGGATTATCCGGCGGGTTGACGGCAAGGGCTTTTAACGTATTCGCCGCTGCCGCATCAGATCCTTGAGCCAGATACTGATCGGCCGTGGCCATTTGCAGATTAAAATTTACCCGCTGTGCCAGTTCCCGCATATCACGCGTTTGTGCACTGGCGGGAATACGGGCCAGCAATGCGCTTGCCTGCTGCCAGGCACCACTTTCGCTGGCGTTTAACGCACCGGCATAAAGCTCAGCCGTGCTGGCGCCGTCGCGCATCACTGGCTGCATCACGCTCGCTGCCTGGATTGAATCACCTTGCTGCCGATAAAGTCGCGCCAGATCAAGGCGTAACCAGCCATCCTGCGGATAGCGCTGAATGCCCTGCTGCAAGGTGGCGATAGCCGCACTGATGTTGCCCGCTGCTACCTGCCGCTTCGCCAACTGGCGAACAGGATCGACGCTGCTGCCACGCGGCGCCACACTTTGTCTGACGCTTTCTGGCAGCGAAGCCAGTAATGTATTGGCCTCCGCAGTGCGATTCTGCTGGCGTAACACATAGAACAGCCCTTCGCGCGCATTGCGGTTATCCGGATCGTTTTTTAAGATTGTGCGATAAGCCTGCTCAGCCTGCTCAGGTTGATTGCTTCGACGTAACACATCAGCGCGGAATAAGCCTGCTGCCACTCCTTTTTCGCCTTCCGCCTGAGTAAGGGGGGCGCTGAGTGCCAGTGCCTGCGCACTGTCACCGTTTTTAAAAGCCTGTTGGGCGTTGGCTAACTGGGCATAAAAACGCGCATCAGCAGCCTGCTTCTGCCGATCGGCGCTCTGATCGCCGCCCAGTTGTGCCGCGCGCTGCAAGTAGTCCGCCGCCTCCTGATAACGGCCTTCTCGTTGAGCCACATAACCCATGCCAGCCAGCGCATCCGCATCCTGGGGGTTCGCCTGCAGCACTTTGCCAAAACTGGTTTCTGCGCTGTTCACATCACCGCTGTTCAGCGCGCTAAAACCTGCCCCCTTCTCCGCGCCGCCGACATTTTTACGGTAATAGTCCATCACCGCAGTATCCTGGGGATGACGCTGCTGCCAGGTTTGGTAAAGCGGCGCATCTGAAGCCTGGGGCCCCAGCCATAAAAGTGCCTGGCGAAGAGAGCGATCGGCATCCTGATTGCCGCTGGCCAGTGTACTGAGCAGCTCAATCCCTTCACGTCGGGTTGAATCCTGATATGTCAGTGCTTTTCCCAGCGCCAGTCTGGCCCCCATATCCTGCGGATGCTGAGCCGAAAACTGGCGCAATGCTTCAATCGCCTGCGGCAGCAGGGCACGGTCACCCGCCATGGTCAGGTAATATTCCGCAGCAACGCTGGGGGGCGGCTCATTGCCGCTAAAGGTATTGCGCCAGGTTTGCAAGGCCGCCGCGATATTGCCACTCCGCGCCTGCTGGCGAGCCAGGGAGAGCTGTGCCTGAGGAATGCTTTGCAGCTGGCGAGCGTTATCCAGTTCAGCCAGGTGCGGATCGTTGGGCGAAACCTGGCTGAGGCGCGCACGGTACTGCATCGCGCCCGCATTATCGCCACTTTGCTGAGAATAGAGCGCCAGCAGGTAAAGTGCCTGGGTGTTATCAGGCTCCACCATTAACACTTTCTGCAGGGACGCCTTCGCCAGATCATCGTGCGCTTTTTGATGCCAGTAGGTTGCCTGATCAAATAACGCCTGCAGCGCAGGATTGCTGCTCTCCGCTGCCTGAAGAGGCAGAGATAAGGCGATTGTCCCGCCCAGCACTAACGCGCGACAGATCCCGGCACTGATTTGGTTTTTATTCATTATTATGGCCCTTACTTCTTACCGGCATCGCGATTATCATTTGCCTGCAGTCGACGCGAGGCATGTCGTTTCAACATGGCCCACGCGGCACTGCCCACCACGGCGGAAAACAGCAGTGCAGCCAGCGCCATTAATACCGAGTGCTGGTTGGCATACCATACCACCATCATGTACCACGGCATTTCCCCACTGGGAAACTGCGGCCCAACCCGGAAGCTTCGGATGCCATTCTCATCGGTAATAATGGCAGTATCGCCTCTTACCGCCGCATTAATGCGGGCAGAGCTGAGGTCACCATGTAATCTCAGCAACTGGTCGTCACTGGTAGCAACCGCCATCACGACCAGACGATCCGGGTTCCATGTCGAGCGGTAACTCAGAAAACCACGCCAGGACTCATTCGAAGAGAAATAGCGATCGGCATCCAGTGGTTGACGATACCAGTCACCCATCAGCCAGCTGCGCAGTTTTTCAAGCGTGGTCGGTTCTTTCACACCCAGCGCGCTGCCGTTAGCGTCATAAGGCGAGTTTTCGAGCATTGCCTGATTGAATGCGCTGTTTCCGGTCGTGCTCACGGCCAGTAAATCCGTTTGCTGAACCCGTGCCAGGTTATTGCCGCCGTTTGGCAGACCAAACAACACCTGATTCTGTGCCAGGACAACACCCGTCGCATTTCCCGCGCGAGCGGACAGATTTAACAGCGTGGAAATTTCCGCATCGCTGGGCTGCCCGGGCAGCAGTAGTGTGGTTTGTGAAAAGTCCGCCAGACGGGAAAACGGAAACGAAGCGCCCACAAAATAGGACAGGTTAGGCAACATGCTAAAGTGCCGCGTGTGACTCAGATCGATCCAGGAGTCCTCTTCAATTCGGCTCTTAATATTGTTGTTGAGTAACACGCCGCAGGGCGCATCGGCCTTGGGCTTAATATTAAAATAGAGCGCCAGCTGGTTATCGCCGTAAATCAGATAGGGATCGAGGTTAATCTGGTAATGCTCCTGACGCGCATCGCCACCCAGGCGGTGCCAGACGCTTTCCAGTAGCCCCTCTTTATTGACGGTCAGATTACGCAGGAAAGTTCCGTTCAGGGTGACATTAAGCAGTGAGTTTTTCTCATCAATCCAGGTCTCTGACGGAAAGCGGTAATGCAAATGGAGCGGAACCGTATCCCCATCCCACAAAAACAGATCGGGCGCTGCGCGGAAATTAACCCGCATCGCATCGTGCCAGATACCGGTCGCGGTAAGGCTTTGATCTTTGCGCAACAGCTGACCCAGACGGACAGGATGGAGCGTATTGATCCAGCGAGGCGCATCGTAAGGACTGCGACTGGCAATGGATTGCGGCTTAACCTGTAACATGCTGCCATCGGTAGTCAGGGGCTGGGTTGTCAGACGATTCGCGGCCTGGCGCAACTGATTTTCGTCTGCGCCACTCACCAGCAGCAGCTTATACACCGGATTGCCTGGATTATCGACCATTTGCAGGGTGGGCCCTGAACTGGCAGGAAAGGTCAGTGTGCCAATCTTGTCACCGGGATGACCAAACAAGATGCCGTTTTTTTCCGGCAGCGTACCGCGGACGACCGGGAAGCTGATGCCGCGGTAATCACTTTGAATGCCCAACCAGGATGCCACCAGCACTGCCGCAGTGACCGTGTCGGGTGAAACGCTGTTGGTAAAGGCAAACATGACATCCGCTGCGGTCATACGTTGCGGGTCAATAAATGGCCGCGGGAAGTTACGCAGGCTGGTGCCAATATTTAACTGCTGGCCTTCAAGGCTCAACATCGTTTTGGGCAGAATAGTCACCTGATACTGTTCCGCACTGTCTTTTTCGCACAACAGCTTATCGGCGTCGTTAATTTTAAAACTCAGGTTGTTGTTGGACACGATCATGGCCGCCGGAATGTCCAGCTGGTAATCGCTTTCATCACTGTCGCCCGAACCTAACGGCAGCGTACCGAGCGGTTGGCCGTTTAACATTAACTGCAGAGAAGTATTACGTGCCGCCAGCGCCTGGGAAACGCGTAGCGACAGGTTAAGGCGTGCGTTGGTCACTACCTCATCGCCTGGCAACGTAAACAGGATACCCGATTGCAGTTGACCACCGGTCAGCGTAATCCCCTGCCGCTGCCCCATTTGCGCCACGCTCAGCGTGCTGCTGACGGGCTGATTGAGCATGCTGCTGGCCATCGCGGTCGCCGTAGCCTGACCCGGTGCATAAGGGGTTGCACCCGCCGCCGCTTCCAGGGCCGGTTCTGCGTTATCAAGCCCCGCCGGTGGCGGTACGCTCGACAGCGCGCTGCTGTCATGGGTGACGGTAGCAGGGCTGCTGGCAGACGGCGCAGCGGCTGTCCCGCCATTCGGCATCGCCGACCCGGATGCCGCCTCATGAGTTGAGGTTGATACCGCAGGGTTCTCTGCCCCGGTGCTGGCTGCTGGGGCTGCGCTGTTATTCAGCCCGGCATTGCTGTCTGGCGCTGGGCTGTTGTTTGGTGTGGTATTGCTATCCGGTGCAGTCCTCATGATCGGGGCAGCACTGCTATCTGGCACAGGGCTGTTGTTGATCACTGCGTTGCTGCCAGGTGCGGCGCTGTTGTTGAGGATGGTATTACCATCCGCTGCAGTCCTCATGATCGGGGCAGCACTGCTACCTGTCGCAGGGCTGTTGTTGATTACTGCGTTGCTGCCAGGTGCGGCGCTGTTGTTGAGGGTGGTATTACCATCCGCTGCAGTCCTCATGATCGGGGCAGCCCTGCTACCTGTCGCAGGGCTGTTGTTGATTACTGCGCTGTTATTCGGCACCGCGCCACTTTCCGGTGCCGCGCTGTTGTTTAACACCGCATTGCTGTCCGTGGTCTGGCCGTTATTTACCGCAGTAAGGCTGGCGTTATTACCGGCAACGGGCGCCTCTGCCGACGCCGGCAGAGCCCACAATGCAGCCGAAAGCGACCCTGCAAGCATCGACTGTATCAACATTCTCATACTGCACTGTCCTCTTTCACCGCCACGTTTTGCGCTCCGCCTTTACGTTTCTCACGGCGATCTAACCAGGTCAGCCAGAACAGTTCGAAAACAGTACGAATAATGGTACCCAAAGAAGTAAGGGGGTTATCTTGCTTATATTCAGGCTGAATCCATGCATCCGCTCGCGCCAGTACCACACGCACCAGTTCGCGACGACGCGACAGCGGCATTGCGCCAAAGCTGAGACGAATGCTCTCTTCATCGCCGGAAATTTTGCTTGCCGGGATAGTAATCGTGCCGGATTTCAGCAACAGATCGATCTCTTCAATCGTGTCATGCTCATGACGGTTATCCGGTGCGTCCAGATGCGCGCCACCCATTGAGAGATCGCTGGTCATAGTGCGCGAGGAAATACCGCTGGCGTAATGAATAATGGCCGGAATTTGCACCTCGATACGAATCGTTTTTCGTACCTGCTTGGTTTCACGCGCGACCGCAATCGCGGCCATTAAAATAATTAAGCTGAAGATCGCCCAGCCTACGTTAAGGGCAATCACGTAAGGATCGACACCAAAATAGTCATGCATCGTCGCACGCACGATACCCGCTACGATGCCAATGCTGAGCAATAGCGCAACGATGACGTGCGGGCGAACAATATGGAAATCGAAGAAGCCCTGATCCAGTACGCCGCCTTTGTCCGTTACGTTAAATTTGCCATGCTTAGGTGACAGCAATGTCAAAATCGTCGGAATCACCAGGTGGAAACACATGACGGTTTCATAAATTTCCCCCCAGAAGGTGTAGCGGAAACGGCCATTCATACGCGAGTTTACCGACAACGACAGCACCAGATGAGGCAGGACATAAGCAAAAATAAGCGATGCTGACGAATGGATAATATTCAGATTGAACAACAGATAAGCCAGCGGCGCGGTCAGGAAGATGACGCGCGGCAGACCAAACTGGAAATGCAGCATGGCATTGAGATAGCAAAGCCGCTGTTGCCACTTTAAGCCACGACCCAAAAGTGGGTTATCGACGCGGAAAATCTGCGTCATTCCGCGGGCCCAGCGGGTACGTTGTATTACGTGCAGGCCCAGACGTTCAGTCGCCAGGCCTGCAGCCAGAGGAATGGCCAGAAAGGCCGATCCCCACCCACGACGCTGCATTTTCAACGCCGTATGGGCATCTTCGGTCACCGTTTCGACGGCGAAACCGCCAATCTCTTCCAGCGCAGAACGACGAATGACGGCACAGGAACCGCAGAAGAAGGTCGCGTTCCAGTTGTCATTACCCTGCTGCACCGGACCATAGAACAGCGCACCCTCATTAGGAATGCTGCGCGCTGCGCGCAGATTGCGTTCAAAAGGATCGGGCGAATAAAAATAGTGCGGCGTCTGTAACAGCGCCAGCTTAGGATCTTTCAGGAACGGGCCCACCGTTGCCTGTAAAAATGTGCGGGTCGCTACGTGGTCGCAGTCAAACACGCAAATCAGTTCACCTTTTGTGATCTTCATTGCGTGATTAAGATTACCGGCTTTGGCATGGCTGTTATCGTCGCGCGTGATGTAGCCCACACCCACGTCGGCCGCGAATACAGCAAACTCCCGACGTTTTCCATCGTCAAGCAGGTAAACCTTTATCTTGTCACGCGGATAGTCAATGCACTGTGCGGCCAGAACAGTGTCACGTACGACATCAAGACTTTCATTATACGTGGGGATATAGACATCAACCGTTGGCCACAGGCTGGTGTCCTCCGGCAGGGGTTCAATCGTTCGCTTTAATGGCCATGTGGTTTGCAGGAAGCCGAGTATAAGGATCAGCCAGACATACAGTTCCGCAATATATAAGCCAATGCCAAGAATCGCTTCGATTTCAGAATTAAAATACAGTGTTTCCGTCGTCCGCCACCATATATAGCGGGATGACATCAGGGCAGAAAGAATAACCATCACTACCGTTATTTTACGGCTTTTACTGAACCCCAATAAAAACACCATACCAATGCTAATCAAGCCAAAAATATACTGTTTTTGACTATCCATCGGCGTGATAATAATCACCGCAGCAACAGGCGCAAGCACCAGCAGCAGCAGGTAAAACCCAAGTTTACCCATGACCCACCCTGAAAGAGCTGTTTTTTTTAACCTGCCGGAGCAGGTCATTACATTTAGTAGTTACCGGTGTTAATTTGCGCCTGAACTTCGCCATTCCCCACCGTGATATTCAGAATACTGGCGACACGCTTGGTGATCAGTTCGATATCAAAGGCAGCAGCAGAGGCAGGGCTGAAATCATAAACGGATTGCTGCGAGGCGTTGGCCTCACCCACACTTTCATCACGATGAATCTGCCCCAGGAGCGTATCGCCCAGCCGTTGCTGAAGAAAAGCGGTCACATCGCGATTGATATTCCGGCGATTGTCGCACTGGTTGAGGACAAAATAGTGACCGTGCCGGCTGTTCAGCGGCTGCCCAATCAGGCGGTTTTCTTCAATATGGGGTAACAGTGACACGGAGGCGGTATCCGCCAACATAACGACCAAATGCATATCGGCTAACGCCCTGATGGCTTTAAGCGCAGGTCCGGGTCCGGGAGGAAAGTCCGCTACCATCACCAGGCCGGGATAGTTCAGTAACGTATCAAGGCCTCGCTTGAGAAAATGCGGGTCTTTAGTCAGATTCTCTTCGAACCGCTCACGCTGGGCTTCGGTAACATTGCCGTAAGGCAGAACAAAAATGTTCCCTCCGGTCGTCAAAATAGACTGGCTCCAGTCAGCCTGCTCTTCTGAGCGAGCAACGAAACCCCGTCCGTCATTCAGGGGAACGCCGAAATGAAGACGCAATGCATTCTGTACATCAAAATCAATTGCCAATACCTTGCTACCCGATCGGGCCAGACTCCAGGCCAGATTGGCTGCCAACGTAGTTTTCCCCACCCCACCTTTGGGCGAGCACACACAAACTAACGGCATAAGGCAATCTTCTCCAGTAACGGTTTTAATAACGTTTCTTTAGGTAAATTCTCTGACGCGCTGTTACGCGCACGGAACAGATCGCTGAAGCGACCGTTCTCTGCTTCAGGACGTGCCGGGATTGAGGGGGCAGTGTCAGGTGCCGTTACCGGCGCATGCGTCTTCTGTACAGCGACCCCGGCCTGAGGCGTTGCTGAGGATGTCGGGAACAGGGAAGAGGAAGCGTGTGAAGCAGGCTCAGTCACGTCAGGAAGCGGCTCGCTGGCTGACAGGCTGTTTATGAGGGAACGGGAAGAGGCAGATGCAGGCGTCGACAACTGCGCGCTCTGAGTTAACGCTGAACCCATGTCCAGACTAAACTCATCACCCTGAATCGGTTGTGGCTGGGGTAAATCAATACGCTGGCCACCACTAAACGGCATTTGCTGATCGTCACTCGCCAGTTGACGAATGAGAGACCATTTACTTTTCTCCGCCGCTTCCTGCGATTGGCCTGACATATCCTGAAAGGCGATATCGAGCGTTTTTGTCTTTTCCTTAAAACGCTGTAAGTCGTCGTAATTCTTCATACACCACAACCTAAAACATAGGGAGGATTTTTCCAGGAATATATCATAATAATTTGAACACAGTGAGATAATTCTGATTACAAAACCAACAGATTCAATAAGAAAGCTTAATGCTAATTAGTTGTGTTTAGCAAAAAATGAGCACTAACTCACATATATTTCGTAAAATTATTGAGACAGCCTTAAGTAAAATATCAGCCTCAATGATTAAGATCTAAGTATCTACTAACCCGGGGAGCATGGCTAACACAACTCCTTGTATTGGAAAGCAAAAAAAAGCTGTCTCGTGTACTGTCGTTTTTACAGCATTCTGACATTGGTGCTTAAGGGTTGTGAGAATATTGAATTATGGTTGGTAAAGTATTACTACGCGAATGCGTGGCCAACAAAACCTGTATTCTTCAAATCCGGCGGCACGTCACATCCCAGGATTTATGAATGCCGCGAACGGGCAGAGGAAGAACGTGCCACTAACCAGCGGTGCTTTTGGCGATGAGTGACGCCAGGAAGGTAACGACAGCGTTGCGGGCTTCTACAGTCAAGCGGAATCACCTGTCGTTTACCTACAAGGATTCCGCATGACAGGACATCTCTAGCGCGTCACATCACCTGACGCAATCAGTTGGTTTTCATCCTGATCAACCGCAAAACAGGCTATCTGCTGCTCACCGTACTGCTTCAGTTTCGGCTGCAACTGAACACAGGTGCCAAAACGGCGACGGCAGCGCGCATTGAACGCGCAACCCGGAGGCGGATTGAGCGGGCTGGGGAGTTCACCGGTCAGCTTGATACGTTCACGACGATCGTCAGGATTCAGACGTGGCGTGGCCGACAGAAGCGCCTGGGTGTAAGGATGGCGGGGATGAGCAAAAATCGCCTCTTTACTGCCCTTTTCAACGCAGCGTCCCAGGTACATCACCATCACGTCATCTGCAATGTGTTCAACTACCGACAGATCGTGAGAGATGAAGACATAAGACAGCCCCATGTCTTGCTGCAGATCCATCATCAGGTTAAGCACCTGCGCACGCACTGACACGTCCAATGCCGAAACCGGTTCATCTGCGATTAAGACATCCGGATCGAGCATCAGGCCACGCGCAATCGCAATACGCTGACGTTGTCCTCCGGAAAACATATGGGGATAACGGTCATAGTGCTCGGTTTTCAGACCGACTTTGGCCATCATTTCCAGCGTTTTTTCACGCCGCTCGGCTTTAGTGAGCGAAGTGTTAATGATCAGCGGCTCTTCCAGAATCTGGCTGACTTTTTTACGCGGGTTTAGCGAACCATAGGGATTTTGAAACACGATCTGAATTTTCTGTCGACGCAGCTTTTGCGCCTGCGGATCGTGTTTTAATAAATCCTGACCATGCCAGTAAAGCTGCCCTTCCGTCGGCGTTTCAATCATAGTCAGTAAACGGCCTAACGTGGATTTGCCGCAGCCTGACTCCCCCACCACGGCCAGTGTTTTTCCGCGCTCCAGGTTAAAAGAGACACCATCCAGCGCTTTGACCAGTCGCTCCTGACCAAATAAGCCTTTTTTCACCGGATAGTGTTTTTTCAGGTCAATAGCCTGCAGCAGATAGTCGTGCTTCGTTTTCTCAGGACTCATAGGTTGGTCTCCCGGCATCGTCCAGCGGATAGTGACATTTGGACTGACGTCCCGGAATCGTCCGCAGTTCAGGTTCTTCTTTACGGCAGCGATCGTTAGCATAAGGGCAGCGTGGATTCAGCAGACAGCCCATTGGACGATCGTATTTGCCTGGCACCACCCCCGGCAATGAGGCCAGGCGTGCTTTATCGGCCGCGAATTCTGGCAGCGCACGCAATAACGCCTGCGTGTAAGGATGACGGGGGGCTTTAAAGATATCGGACGCTTTGCCGCTCTCTACTACCTGGCCGGCATACATCACAATGATATGGTGGGCCGCTTCTGCCACCAGTGCCAGGTCGTGTGTGATCAGGATCAGCGCCATGTTTTCCTGCTTTTGCAGGTCCAGCAGCAGTTCAATGATCTGCGCCTGAATCGTTACGTCCAGCGCGGTCGTCGGTTCATCGGCAATCAGCAGCTTTGGACGACAGGCGATCGCCATCGCGATCATCACGCGCTGGCTCATCCCACCAGACAGTTGATGCGGATACACATCCAGCCGCGAGGCCGGATCGGGAATCCCCACCTGATTCAGTAGATCAATCGCCCGCTGGCGGCGGGTACTTTTATTACCGCCCTGATGGACCTTAATGGCTTCCATGATTTGGTAACCCACGGTATAGCAGGGGTTCAGGCTGGTCATCGGGTCCTGAAAAATCATGGCCACTTCGGCGCCCACCAGCTGACGGCGCTCTTTTTCAGAGATACGCTTTAGATCGCGTTGGTTGAATTCGAGCTTTTCCGCCATCACCTTACCGGGGAAATCGATCAACCCCATGATAGCCAGAGAACTGACGGATTTACCCGAACCCGACTCACCGACAATGCCCACCACCTGGCCCTGTTCAACCTGATAACTGATGCGGTCTACTGCGCGGAACGGTGCCTTATCGTCGCCGAAATGCACCGATAACTTATCTACATTTAATAACGCCATCTCGGTGCCTCTTTACTGCTTGAGTTTCGGGTCGAGTGCATCACGCAAACCATCGCCCATCAGGTTAAATGCCAGCACGGTCAGCAGAATGACTAATCCGGGGAACGTCACCACCCACCAGGCACTTTGCGCGTACTGCAATACGTCGGAGAGCATAGTGCCCCACTCCGGCGTTGGCGGTTGCGCACCCATACCGAGAAAGCCCAACGCCGCCATATCAAGAATGGCGTTGGAAAACCCTAACGAGGCCTGAACAATTAACGGGGCCAGGCAGTTAGGCAGAATGTTCACAAACATCTGACGCAGCATACCGGCACCGGCGACACCTGAGGCCGTCACATAGTCACGATTGACCTCAACCAGTACCGCCGCGCGTGTCAGACGGATATAGTGCGGCAGCGCGACAAAGGTCAGAGCAATAGAAGCATTGACGATCGACGGACCAAAAATGGCGACCAGAACAAGGGCTAACAGCAGGCTAGGCAGCGCCAGCATAATGTCGACCAGACGCATAATCGTGGCATCAACCGCTCCACCGATATAGCCCGCCAGCAGGCCAAAAATCACGCCAAAAATCAGCGACAACACAACGACCATGCAGCCCACCAGCAAGGAAAGGCGCGCGCCGTACATCAAACGCGAGAGGATATCGCGCCCCACATCGTCGGTGCCCAGGATATAGCTCCAGCTTCCTCCCTCCTGCCACACAGGTGGATGCAGCAGGGCATCACGGAACTGCTCCGCCGGGCCGTGCGGTGCCAGCACCTCGGCAAAAATGGCAATCAACAGCATCAGAATGATGTAAACCAGCCCGATAACCGCGCCTTTGTTACGTTTAAAGTAGTGCCAGAACTCCTGAATCGGGGTCATCGGCTTAGGTGCGACATTCACACTCGCGGGATCAACGACAGACATGATGCCCCCTTATTTCTTATGACGTATGCGCGGGTTCACCACGCCATACAGCAGATCAACCAACAGGTTGACCAGGATAATCAGGATAGCCGTCAGCAGCACACCGCCCTGCACGACCGGATAATCACGGCGTTGCAGCGCTTCGATCAGCCAGCGCCCCAAACCCGGCCAGGAGAAGATGGTTTCGGTCAGGATGGCCCCTGCCAGCAAGGTGCCCACCTGCAAACCGATGACCGTCACAACCGGCAACATCGCATTACGCAGAGCGTGAACGACGATAACGCGCATACGCGTCAGGCCTTTCGCCCGGGCGGTGCGGATATAGTCTTCACCCAGCACTTCCAGCATAGAAGAGCGCGTCATGCGCACGATGACGGCCAGCGGAATGGTGCCCAGCACAATCGCGGGCAGAATCATATGCATGACGGCATCTTTGAAGTCGCCAGGCTCTCCCCAGATGAACGTGTCAATCAGCATAAAACCGGTCAACGGATGACTGTCGTCCAGAAACACCGTATCTGCCACGCGACCTGAAACCGGTGTGAGATTGAGCTGGACCGACACCAGCATAATCAACATGATGCCCCACCAGAAAATCGGCATCGAGTAGCCGGTCAGGGAAATCCCGACCGCGGTGTGATCGAATACAGAACCACGTTTTACTGCGGCCAGAACGCCAACCGGAATCCCCACGGCGACGGCAAACATCATGGCGCAGATCCCCAGTTCCAGGGTGGCTTTAAAGCGTGGGACGAATTCAGTCCATACAGGAATGCGGCTCTTCAGTGAAATACCTAAATCACCGTGCAGCACACCGTTGATATAGTGCAGATACTGTTTCCACAGCGGCTGATCGAGCCCCATCATCGCCATTAACTCAGCATGGCGCTCGGGGGAGATACCGCGTTCACCTGCCATGATCAGCACCGGATCGCCCGGGATCATATGCACAAACGCGAAGGTCAATAATGTAATACCGATGAACGTTGGGATGACAAGCCCCAGACGCCGGAGTATGAACTGCAGCATAGGCGTAATTCTCAGTCGTTTTCCTCTGGCCCTGGCCAGAGATAACATTGCTCATTAACCGCATCCCGCGACAGCAGAACGCGACGCAGGAAGCGCTTCTTTTTGTAAAAGTAATTAGCCGGAAAAAAAAGAGCAGATAACAGGCGACCTGACACGGTCGCCTGAGGGCCGGTAAAACCGGCCCTGACTGCAGTAATCCGAAAGGTTATTCCTGAATATCGACGGTATCGAAGTGATGTTTACCTAATGGATCAACGACATAACCAGTAACTTTCTTGCTTACAGGCTCATAAACGGTTGAGTGAGCGATGATCAGCGCAGGCGCCTGGTCATGCATGACAACCTGAGCCTGCTTGTAGTACTCAATACGTTTGTTGTGATCGGATTCCGCACGTGCTGGCTGAATCAAATCTTCAAACGGCTTGTAGCACCAGCGCGAATAGTTAGAGCCGTCTTTCGCCGCCGCACAGCTGAACAGCGTAGCGAAGAAGTTATCGGGATCCCCATTATCGCCAGTCCAGCCCATCATGACCGTCTGGTGCTCACCCGCTTTGGCACGTTTCAGGTACTCGCCCCATTCATAGGTGACAATCTTGGCTTTCACGCCAATTTTCGCCCAGTCAGCCTGAATCATCTCTGCCATACGGCGCGCGTTCGGGTTATAAGGACGCTGAACCGGCATTGCCCACAGATCGATAGAGAAACCATCCGGCATACCGGCTTCTTTCAGCAACGCTTTGGCTTTCTCTGGATCGTAGGCATAGTCTTTAACATCGTTGTTATAACTCCACATTGTCGGTGGAATCAGGTTTTTCGCTGGCTGACCGGCGCCCTGATAAACCGCATCAATGATGGCTTTCTTGTTTACCGCCATGGTCAGTGCCTGACGCACTTTCACGTTATCCAGCGGTTTTTTCTCGGTGTTGAATGACAGGTAACCGACGTTCAGACCTGGCTGCTCCATCAGGTTAATTTTGCTGTCTTTCTTCATGCTGGCGATATCAGCCGGATTCGGATACGGCATGATCTGACATTCGCCTTTCTGCAGCTTGGCGTAACGTACTGACGCATCGGGGGTAATCGAGAAAACCAGACGATCGATTTTTGGCTTGGTTCCCCAGTAATCCGGGTTGGCTTTGTACAGGATACGTGAGTCTTTCTGGTACTGCTGAAGCACAAACGGCCCGGTGCCCACTGGATTCAGGTCAATTTTTTCAGGCGTGCCGGCTTTCAGCATGTTGTCAGCGTATTCTTTGGACATGATGGAGGCGAAATCCATGCCCAGATCAGCCAGGAAAGGCGCTTCAGGACGCGTCAGCACAAAGCGAACGGTATGATCGTCTACTTTTTCGATTTTGCTGATCAGCTTTGGCATATCCATGCCTTCAAAGTACTCGTAGCTGCCGCCAGAGACGTTGTGGTACTTGTTGTTTTTGTCTAACTGACGCTCAAAAGAAAACACGACGTCATCCGCGTTAAATTCACGCGTAGGTTTGAAATCTTTAGTCGTTTGCCATTTCACGCCGTTGCGCAAATGGAAGGTATACGTTTTACCGTCAGCACTGACGTCCCACTTTTCAGCCAGTCCGGGTACCAGTTCGGTCGTACCCGTTTTGAATTCAACCAGACGGTTATAGATTGGAACTGAACTGGCATCGTACGTCGTACCCGACGTAAAGAGTTGCGGGTTAAACCCTTCCGGAGAACCTTCAGAACAATAAACCAGGGTTTTCGCCTGAACACCTGCGGCTACGGTCATGGCGACGAGGCTCAGACCGACCTTCAGCATCCTGGATTTGGCCAGGGAGTTGATCATGCTTTTGCTCCATTGTGATGTGTTGTTGTGTGCATTGCCCGACCTCTGGTTTTTTTATGCGGTTCAGGCGGTCCACCCTGAGCGGGTGATAAGAGTGAGATATTTTTGTTTTGATAATGCTGATTGATAAGTACCCATCAGAAAAATCTGTATCTGCACCGTTATTGACGCATCAATTTGTCAACAGTTGCAAAGAACGTCAATACAACGGTTAGTTATTTACACAGAGTGTGAGGAATAGCAAGCAACGATAAAAAAAACCCTGCGCGCGCTAACGCCCTATATTGCACAGTGGCGTGGCTTTATTTCCGCGCATTCTGCTACGACAGTCATTGTTAAGCAGTCATTACCACTAAATAAAATCGTACATCATTTAGCGCCAAATGTTGGATATCTGAACGATTCCCTGTGCGTTATGACGTTCATACAGCGGAAAATGCTGATATTTTCTCGCAAAAATTTAACATTTTGCGTTTTTACTGCATAACCAAAACTTATATTTCGCCTGCCAGCATCCCTCAGACAACAAGGCCTGTATCGCATTGAGACGGCAAAATAGCGGTCTGTCATGAAATTGCGCTGCAAGGATGTGTTATTGGTTTTTCACAAAATTACTGACATGAGATTTTCTAATAACAAACCCATAAAGGCTTGCTGTGATGACGTAATTTTCACAACACGTCATAAGCCCCGTCACAAACACAGGTGACGATGACTATGTCAGGCCGCAGCAAAAAAAGCTGTTTTATCATTGGGTTAAAAACTAAACAGAAAGAGTAAAGATGGCCCCCTTTATTAACGAAACCCTGCGCATGCACGGCGCAAGCTGCCTTCGGCGGTTCTCCCCCGCTTTTATTGAGGCGAAAAAAACCTGTCTTTGCAGACAGGTTGCTTAAACAGGGTCGGCGAGAGAGGATTAGGCTTACTGCGTAAGCCCCCTTCGGGCCGTTGCGTTCGCAACGTTGTCTCGCTTCGCCCGGCGCAAACCGCCTCCGGAGGCTCTCATCCTCTTTTATTCAGGCGAAAAAAAACCTGTCTTTGCAGACAGGTTTCTTAAACAGGGTCGGCGAGAGAGGATTAGGCTTACTGCGTAAGCCCCCTTCGGGCCGTTGCGTTCGCAACGTTGTCTCGCTTCGCCCGGCGCAAACCGCCTCCGGAGGTTCTCATCCTCTTTTATTCAGGCGAAAAAAAACCTGTCTTTGCAGACAGGTTTCTTAAATATGGTCGGCGAGAGAGGATTCGAACCTCCGACCCACTGGTCCCAAACCAGTTGCGCTACCAAGCTGCGCTACTCGCCGATGGGGGCGCATGTTACTGCTCCCCCTGATAAGCGTCAACCGCTTTTTGCGCTTTTAAGGCCAATCGCCTGGAAAGCAGGCGGTCAGCGGCTTCTCGGCGTTATCAATCCAAAATCCCTGTGTGATTACAGCGCTTTAGTCGCCGTTCTGGCTGGCGCCTGGCACCAGTTGTTCGCCTGCTTAATTCCACCATCGGGCGAGGTATAACCCAGGCAGCCCAGAATCGTATCAAACAGCTCAACATGACGATGGGTTTTGCCCGTACGCTGTTGCGCCTGCAGTCGTTCAAAGTTTTCGCGATTCGTAGAGTCCGCCAGGTATTTGTCCGATGCCCAGACCATCATCGGCACGCGGAACTGCTCTGGTGGTGCCATCTCACGCGGCGTGCCGTGCAAATGCATATTGTCGCTAATCGATTCACCATGATCAGAGGCATAGAAAACAATCGCTTTCTTATCACGCAGCTGATCCAATACGCTGTCCAGCATGCTGTCGACGTAGAGTACCGAATTATCATAGGCATTAATCAACTGCGCTTTGCTACAGGTTTCATCCACGCCCATGCATTCAGGCTGGTAACGCGCAAAACTGCGCGGATACCGTTGCGAATAGAGGTAATGGGAACCTTTGGTATGCAACACAACCAGATGCTTACCTTTTGGATAACGCTGCAATGATGCCTGCAGCTCAGGTACAAGCAGCATATCATCCACTGACTTGCCCTGATTGCGTGGTTCTGAACCGATCTGCTCACGGAAAGAGAAGTTATTAGCGTTGATGTTATCGTAGAACCAGACTTCACTCTGCATCGCAAACAGCTCTGAGGTGAAGCCTAGCTCTTTCATTACCGCGAAAACATTTTGCTCTTTTAACGTCCGGCCAGGATTATCCATGGTGCCGCCTTCACGTACAAACATACAACGTAAAGACAGCTTGGTCGCGGTATCACAGGATTCACCGCGGAATGCGACCAGATTCTTCTCCTGAGAAAGCTTCGGCGTGGTATTACGCTCGTAGCCCAGCAACCCCATATGGTCCCAGCGCGTGGTTTCGCCGATAACAAACACAACGTAAGTATCATCTAAGCCCGGCGGCGCAACATAGGTAAACTTTTGGGCAGGATCCAGCAGTTCATGGTTTTCCAGCGTTTCGTCGACTTTCGTCCAGGTAAACAGGCCCAGCGCGGCCAGCCAGTTAGAGGGTAAATAGGAGTGCGCAACTACGCCGCCATAACTAGGCAGATCGATATTGGTCACTTCCTCATTGTTTTTTTGCAACTTATCAAGGTAGCGGATGGGCAGCCAGACGAGGGCGACGCAAGCCAGCAGGATAAGCGTCGGCTTAAGACGCTGTCCTGGTGTGCGCAGTTGCTCATTGAGCGTCATGCTAAGACTGTTACGCCAGATGAAGAACAACGGCAGCGCACTGGCCAGGACCATCCACAAAATGAAGTGATAGCCCACGACCTCTTTAGACAGATCGGTATCGGTTGTCATCACGGATGCAACAATGCCATAGCCGATAACCACATTAAAAAAGGCCATGTAATAGGCGGCGGCGACAGAAATCAGCACGATCAACGTGGCCAGAATACGGTAAAACACTCTTCCACCCAGCGATAACAGCCGCATCAGGAAAAACGTTAACAGTACGATAGCCACAACCTCTGTAAGCGCGGTGAGCCAGGCTGTCACGGTTGAGGTTGTCAACAGTCCCGCAAAGCGGCGATAAAAAATCGGCAAATTCAGCAGGATACCGAGATACAAAGCCAGCAAGAGCGACAGCTTTTGCTGTGTTAATGATTTTATATAATTCATGAAAAATGGAGTTTCCCCGGACTAAGCGCTTAACCAAACGTTAATCTGACTGCCATATTTCTGCAGAGTTCGCGAATTAAGCAAGCCGGTTAAATAAGAAGAGAATTCTGAGCGTTTTGACATGCCCTGATATAAAGCGGCACAGTTAAGCACGCGGCCACGCTATAAACCAGAAAATAATCCTGTTCAGCACGATCCGGGAAGTGGGCCAGAAGAGAAAGTAAGGAAGGGCCCGGAACCAGGCCCTTGATCGCTTAGCGAATAATGTTCAGTGTTACGTCAATATTGTTACGTGTGGCATTTGAGTAAGGACACACGATGTGCGCGGCGTCAACCAGCTTCTGTGCTTCTGCTTCATCCATGTCAGGCAAGTGGATATTCAGCGTCGCTTCGATACCAAAACCATTTGGGATTGGACCAATTCCGACTTCACCTTCAATCCATGCATCTTTTGGCATCGCAATCTTGTCGCGGCCAGCAACAAATTTCATCGCACCCAGGAAGCAAGCTGAGTATCCCGCTGCAAAAAGCTGCTCTGGGTTAGTGACTTCGCCACCTGCGCCGCCCATCTCTTTTGGCACACCCAGTTTGACATCCAGCACGCCGTCAGAAGACGTTGCGCGGCCATCACGACCACCGGTAGCTTTAGCTTTTGCACGGTAAACCACTTGTTCTAAAGACATCGCTTTTCTCCATTGCACTATTTAATCGCTCGCTACTCATCACAACGTAGTCGAACAGTGAAGGTTAATTTACTGCCTGTACTCATTAGAAAATTTAGCGCGGAGCCATCAGTTTGTCACGTAACTGGTTGAGCTGTAGCTTAAGCGCATACATCTCGTCCTCGCTACAGTCTGACGCACACTGAATGTCATCAGGAATACTTTCAGCCTGCTGACGTAAAGCCCACCCGGCATCCGTTAAGCTGACCACCACCTGACGTTCATCCTGACGGGAACGCTGACGGTTGATTAAGCCCGCATTTTCCAGACGTTTCAACAGCGGCGTCAGCGTCGCTGAATCCAGAAAAAGCCGTTCGCCTATTTCTGACACCGTGAGTGAATCCTGTTGCCACAGCACCAGCATGACCAGATATTGCGGATAGGTAATATCCATCTGGCTAAGTAACTTGCGATAGACTTTATGCATCGCCAGATTGGCGGAATAAAGTGCGAAGCAAAGTTGCTGATCGAGCAACAGTGGCGCTGCTTTCACTTTTTTGTCATCTTGATAACTGTTCATGGAAGTAATATAGATAGCACACTAGTTAATTGCAAGCAATTTATGACAGCCGGGGGTAGTGCATGCAGGATTCTTTGGAAGAACAGGCACGACGCTATGCCACGCAGGTCCATGCTGAATCAGGACAGCGGCGTAAATATACGGATGAGCCCTATATTGTTCATCCGACAGCCGTGGTGGAGTTGGTCAGAAGCGTAACCGATGACCCGGTTATGCTGGCCGCTGCCTGGCTGCACGATACTGTAGAAGATACGGCGACGACACTCAACGATATTGAAAATCATTTCGGCCCGGAAGTGGCCCGACTGGTTGAAATGCTGACCGATACCGCCCCCACGCAGGCAAAAAATCGGGCAGCCAGAAAAATGGCGCATTTCCGTCATACTGCCCAGGCCAGTCCTGAAGCGCAAACTATTAAGCTGGCCGATATTATTGATAACACACGGGCCATCGTCCGCTTCGATCCGCACTTCGCCCGCGTTTACCTGATTGAAAAGAAAATTCAGATTGGCCTGCTCAAAGAAGGCAGTGAAATACTCTGGCATCAGGCCTCGACAAATATTGAAAAGGGCATTGCACAGCTAAGTCAGGCACCGTACAGCGTGCCCGAGAACTGGTTTATAAAGCAGGCAGCGCGGTACGGCGGGTTACGTTGACGCTGACTGAGTATCTTTCTCACAGCAGGTAAACGCCAGCCATAGTCGAATCTGAACGCAGCGCTGGCTGTTCCGGTTCCCGAAATGCGTCACCGGGCCTGTCGTCCGAATCCCTGTGCTGCGAGTACGCCGCTGTTTTTTCCTGATGGCAGACGCCGTGGAAACGTAACGGTGTAATAATAACGACGACAGGGCCAGCAATAGGCTTTTGAAACAGATCCAAATCCAGGTTAAATCAGTAATAATTTACCTTTAACGAGCACACTTTTATTACTGTGATAATAATCACGATAGCCTACAAAAACGATGGACTTATAAAGATAATAGAATAGGGTAATATGATGTTTAATGAGAGTTGAAACATTATGATTATCTTAAACAATCCTGCCCTGTTATCTAAATGGTTTAACCTTGACAATATTATCGTCAATCATCGCCCTTAATCCTTTCCTTTTACCGTTCTGAGCACTCGCTGGCTTATACCTCCGGTGTCGCGGGTGCACGCACGCGCATCCTGATTTCATTAAGACTGCATAAATAGTGTCGTCCTGTTGCATCGCTTTTCTCGCTCTTTTTACAGGCTACGTACCCTGCCGTCTCAGCGAAATTCATGGACATTTAAATTTAAAAGAATGGCCACGCCTGATTTTTATTTATTTGCAAAAGTCACGGCACCGGCATGCCTGAATAAAAGGAAGAGCAATGAATAACTTTAAACATTTACCGGAACCTTTTCGCATTCGTGTTATTGAACCCGTTAAACGGACGACCCGCGAATATCGCGAGGCGGCGATAATAAAAGCGGGTATGAATCCTTTTTTACTGGACAGTGAAGACGTTTTTATTGATCTCCTCACGGACAGCGGCACCGGCGCAGTGACACAAAACATGCAGGCAGCCATGATGCGGGGCGACGAATCATACAGTGGAAGCCGCAGTTACTATGCATTAGCCGATGCCGTGAAAGCCATCTTTGGGTATGAATATACCATTCCGACTCATCAGGGCCGGGGTGCAGAGCAAATTTATATCCCGGTATTAATTAAAAAACGTGAAAAGGAAAAAGGCCTCGACAGAACCAAAATGGTGGCTTTTTCTAACTACTTCTTCGACACCACGCAAGGACATAGCCAGATTAACGGCTGCACTGTCCGAAACGTTTATATCAAAGAGGCTTTCGATACCGCAGTACGTCATGATTTTAAAGGCAATTTCGACCTGCAACGTCTGGAAGACGGTATAAAGGAAGTGGGTGCCCGTCACGTGCCTTACATTGTGGCGACGATCACCTGCAACTCGGCTGGAGGACAACCTGTCTCCCTGTCCAACTTAAAAGCCATGTACCAAATCGCAAAGCAATATGACATTCCTGTGGTCATGGATTCAGCCCGTTTCGCTGAAAATGCCTACTTTATCCAGCAACGTGAAAAAGAGTACCAGGGCTGGACAATCGACGCGATTACCCGGGAAAGCTATCAATATGCCGACATGCTGGCGATGTCGGCCAAAAAAGATGCTATGGTGCCAATGGGCGGCTTGCTCTCCTTCAAGGACGACCGCGTCTTTGACGTCTATACAGATTGCCGAACACTGTGCGTCGTGCAGGAAGGTTTTCCCACCTATGGCGGCTTAGAAGGCGGTGCGATGGAACGGCTGTCAGTAGGGCTTTACGACGGGATGCGTCAGGACTGGCTGGCCTATCGCATCAGCCAGATTCAGTACCTGGTAGACGGGCTGGAATCCACAGGTGTGACCTGTCAGCAGGCTGGAGGGCACGCTGCTTTTGTCGACGCCGGTAAATTATTGCCTCATATTCCCGCCGATCAGTTTCCGGCTCAGGCCCTGGCCTGTGAGCTGTATAAGGTGGCAGGCATTCGGGCGGTAGAGATTGGATCATTTTTGTTAGGTCGCGATCCGAAAACGGGTAAACAGTTGCCCTGCCCGGCTGAATTGCTGCGTCTGACCCTTCCCAGGGCCACCTACACGCAAACGCACATGGATTTCATCATTGAAGCATTCGGACATGTGAAAGAGAATGCGGCCAACATAAAAGGCTTAACCTTCATCTATGAGCCTGAGGTATTGCGCCACTTCACTGCAAAACTTAAAGAGATTTAACTGTCATACCTGTAAAGTGAGCGGCTGTCAGCGACAGCCGCTCTGCCGCATCGCTCTGTTAACCTCACAACAATAAAAATGATAAACATGAGATACCGTATTGAGAGGACACCATGGACGATCATCCACATCAAAAACATTCCGCCTTTTGGGGCGTGATGGTTATTGCCGGCACGGTCATCGGTGGCGGCATGTTTGCACTGCCCGTCGATCTGGCCGGCGCCTGGTTTTTCTGGGGCACTTTTATCCTGGTGATCGCCTGGTTTTCCATGCTGCATTCCGGTCTGTTATTGCTGGAGGCCAATTTAAATTACCCACCAGGCTCAAGCTTTAATACATTAACCAAAGATCTGCTGGGTCAAAAATGGAATGTAGTTAGCGGCATTACCGTTGCGTTTGTGCTGTATATTCTGACGTACGCCTATATCTCAGCCAATGGTGCGATTATCAGCGAAACGCTGTCCGCTCACACGGGCCTGACTTTGCCTGCCCGCGTCGTCGGCATCGGCACCGCGGCAGGTGTTGCTGGCGTGCTGTGGATAAGCTCACTGGCAACAAGCCGGATTACATCCCTCTTTCTCGGCGTTAAAATCCTCGCCTTTATCATTGTTTTCGGTTCATTATTTTTTGACGTTGACTATGCCATTCTCAGCGATGCCAGCAGCCTCAGTGACACGCATTCTTACTTCGCCTGTATCTTTATGGCTATCCCTGTCTGCCTTGCTTCATTTGGTTTTCATGGCAATATTCCCAGCCTGATAATTTGTTATGGCAAGCAGAAAGACAAGCTGGTGAAAAGCCTGGTTCTGGGCTCCTTACTGGCGCTGTTTGTCTATCTTTTCTGGTTGTATTGCACTATGGGCAATATCCCGCGCGAAAGTTTTAAAGGCATTATTGCGTCGGGGGGCAATGTTGACGCCCTGGTGAAGTCGTTTATGGGCACCCATCCCGACAGAGTTATTGCCTTTTTCCTGCTGGTTTTTTCTAATCTTGCCGTTGCCAGCTCTTTTTTTGGCGTCACGTTGGGGTTATTCGATTATCTGGCGGACTTGTTTAACATAGAAAATACCGCCGTTGGGCGAGGCAAAACGGTGCTGCTCACCTTTCTTCCCCCCAGCCTTTTGTACCTGATCTTTCCAAATGGCTTTCTCTATGGCATTGGCGGCGCAGGCTTATGCGCAACAGTGTGGGCCGTCATCGTGCCTGCCCTACTGGCAATGCAGTCCCGGAGACGCTTTCCCGACCAAATTTTTACCGTGTGGGGTGGCAGAATCATTCCCGCCATGGTCATCATTTTTGGTGTCGTTGTGATTGTCTGCTGGGTAGGTAACGTACTGGACGTGTTACCGAAGCTTGCCTGATAAGACACAGGCAGGAAATACGGATGGCGTTGTGTACTGGAGGCTAAACAGCCGGCCACCCTTGTGACCGGCCTCACCTGTAAACGGGTGGGTTTTAAAACTTAATCAAGCAACTGACGTCCAAGATACGGATTGGCGTGAAGTAATTTCATCAATTTCTGTGCCGTTGCTGAAGGGCGCGTACGCTGTGCTTCCCAACTTTTAACCGAAGAAACGCTAACACCCATGATTTTTGCAAACTCATCGACCTGCATTCCCGCCATTTCGCGCAGACGTTGCGGCTCTGGCATTGCAGGTTGACGCTGAGTTTGCAGCGCAACAGGGCTGTTATCACGTGTCAAAACAATCTGCTCAAGGCTGCTGAGCAATTCAAACATAGGATCTTTTAACTCCATAGAGAACTCCTTAAAACTCACTATGAATCACGTGAAAGAAGGTACACGAACCTGAAATCAGGTTCAGAAACCGGACTAAGCAAGCTGCATCCCATAAGAGATTGTATTTATGATGAAAATCTTATGGGACACAGCCTGTACTGCACCGCTGCTTAAACATGACAACGCAATGCAACATATGCCGGGAGACTAAGTATGGATAGAGACCTGACAATTTGCAGTGCAAATTAAACATTTTTTTTAACTTTACAATTCTGAAAAAAGGCTAA
Organism: Pantoea sp. CS_6; assembly: GCF_041954745.1. Classification (NCBI taxonomy): domain Bacteria; kingdom Pseudomonadati; phylum Pseudomonadota; class Gammaproteobacteria; order Enterobacterales; family Erwiniaceae; genus Pantoea; species Pantoea sp. CS_6. Next base: position 114,119 of record NZ_JAVAYG010000009.1, on the reverse strand, counting down.
AAACCCTAACCGTTTGATGCAATTGATTTTGTTGATACGGCATCCACTTCGCGTTCCGATCTTTTTTTCTTCACCCTCTTCGGTGAATAAATCATCAGAACCCTGCACGCGCTTACAACAAAAGAATTTGCAAAATATGCGCCAGATCTTTTGATTTTCTACAACAAAACGGTCAGTACCAGCAATTTATCAAGCTACGCACTGGTGATGCCGTGGCTGTCGTGCCGCCAGCGCCCAAAGACATAACGGTTATCAGGCGATCACCAGTACGATTAATCCTGCTCTGTCATCTGGACAGGCCCTTCCCATAGCGAGCCAGAGCAACGGGTTGCACTACTTTAAGGCAACTGAACAATGAGAGGGCATTTACAGGATAGTTGTTAATACAGCCTGCACCCGGTACGGGATGCTCAGGCAGTGAGCGCGGTTCCGGGCAGGCTTAACAAAGGGCGTCTGAACAGGCCCCGCTCAGGGTTTATTCTTACTGCCTTTACAGCACGAGCCGCCCCTTATCGGGTATGGAAAAAAGCCTTTTCACTGCTCTTTAACAGGCTTTGTAAACGGATGAGGCCCTGATTTTACGTTTAACCTCTTTTTTCTTACCCATAATGGCCTGACAGCGCGCTTTCACATTGTGTGGCCATTAACGTTTGTTCTATTCTTTAGGCCACTGCTTACCCGGACATCAGCCAGTTTTACTGACAGGAGTTGAACCCATGGCTTCAGGAATTTCCCGCGTCCTGGCACGCAGCGGCATTATGCTGGCTGGCGTGCTTATCGTTCTGCAACTCACCGCGTGTGGTGATAAAGAAGGCGAACAACGCAAAGCGTTTATCGATTTCATGCAAAATACCGTTATGCGTAGCGGTGAACATCTGCCGAGTCTGAGTGAAAACCAGAAACAGAGTTTTGGTCCCTTTGCTGGGGATTACGCGATTTTGTATGGTTTCTCACAACAGGTGAATAAGACGGTCGATCAGGGCATGCGCCCGGTCGTGGATGAGCTTTCTGCTATTCGCGTGCCGCAGGACTACCTGAGTCGCCGGGATTCTCTGGCTCAGGCCACCAGCGCCCTGACCGTCGCCACCCAACAACTCGAAAGCGCCAAAATGCAGGCGGATAAGAGCAAAGCCGGTCTGAAACAGTCTGACGATCTGAAAAAGGTTTTCGATACCGCCTATGACAAGGTCGTCACTCAGCCTGCCGCTCAGTTGATCCCATTGTTACCTAAACTCCAGGCGCTTAGTCAGGATGCGGTTAAAACTGGTGAACTTCTTCAGGCACAGGGGACACGCGTCAGTTTTAATAATGGCGGAGTCCAGTTCCCTACTCAGGAACAGGCTACCCAGTACAACAGCCTGATGACCAGTTTATCAGCGAATGTCCAGGCACTGACTCAGGCCAAGAATGCCGTTCAGGCCACAGGACAATAAATTTCACACGGACAGATTAGCGACTGTCCACCTCATAATCACTTCACCACGCGCTTGCGCTTCATAAAAACGGGCCAGATCAAAATGTGATCTGGCCCGTTTTTTATTAAATTAAGTTGTGACTTTAATCACACTTCACAAACAAAGCAGCATGATAAGAGTGTGATCAATATCACTTAAAGTAAAAAGAAACGGTCAAAAATTGGTCATAACTTTCCCGTATGACCCTTATTTTGTGATCTAAATCACTTAAAACGCCCCTGTCACCCCGTCACAAATGTGACCTGCATCACTCATGAGGTCACCCACTACGCAGGCCAATATTCGCGTGATAAAGTCCGCCTGCATACAGTAATACTGACGGCGCATCGCCGTAGTGGCTAAACAAAAACAAACGCGCGCTCCTGTTGCAGCGCGTCTCAACAAGGGGGGGGCTTATGTCCTCATCAGTAAAGGTCAAAGTTCAAAGCTTTGGTCGCTTTTTGAGTAATATGGTGATGCCTAACATCGGCGCGTTTATCGCCTGGGGTATTATCACCGCGCTGTTTATTCCAACGGGCTGGATTCCAAACGCAACACTGGCGAAACTTGTCGCCCCGATGATCACTTACCTGCTGCCATTGCTAATTGGCTTTACAGGTGGACGTCTGGTGGGAGGCGATCGCGGCGGTGTGGTGGGTGCCATCACGACAATGGGCGTGATTGTCGGTGCTGATATGCCGATGTTCCTCGGCTCGATGATCGCAGGCCCGCTTGGTGGCTGGGCAATCAAGTCATTTGACCGCATGGTTGACGGCAAAATCAAAAGCGGCTTCGAAATGCTGGTTAACAACTTCTCTGCCGGGATCATCGGCATGTTGTTGGCGTTGCTGGCCTTCCTGGCGATTGGTCCCCTTGTCGAAGGTTTGTCACATATCCTGTCCGCTGGCGTCAATTTGATGGTGCAAAATAACCTGCTGCCATTGACGTCTGTCTTTGTCGAACCGGCGAAAATCCTGTTTCTTAATAATGCTATCAACCACGGCATCTTCTCACCGTTGGGGATTCAACAGGCAAGCGAAGCCGGTAAGTCAATCTTCTTCCTGATTGAAGCCAACCCAGGCCCGGGTATGGGCGTACTGATGGCCTATATGTTCTTTGGTCGTGGTAGTGCGAAGCAGTCTGCCGGCGGTGCGGCTATCATCCACTTCCTGGGCGGTATTCACGAAATCTACTTCCCTTATGTCCTGATGGCACCACGCCTGCTGCTGGCCGTGATCCTCGGCGGTATGACCGGCGTGTTTACTCTGACGGTTCTGCATGGCGGCCTGGTTTCTCCTGCCTCACCGGGTTCTATTCTGGCAGTATTAGCCATGACGCCAAAAGGCGCTTATTTTGCGAATATTGCCGCAGTCTTCGCTGCTTTTGCTGTTTCCTTCGTGGTCTCTGCTATTTTGCTCAAAACCAGCAAAGTGAAAGAAGACGATGATATCGAAGCGGCTACGCAGCGCATGCATGACATGAAAGCCGAGTCAAAAGGGCAGGCGGTGTCAGGTGCCGCGGTTGCCAGCGATGCGATGAGCGTTGACCTGAACCATGTGCGTAAAATCATCGTGGCTTGTGATGCCGGCATGGGGTCAAGCGCTATGGGGGCAGGCGTACTGCGTAAGAAAGTTCAGGATGCAGGCTTAACGCATGTGTCGGTAACCAACAGCGCCATTAACGCGCTGCCCGGTGATGTTGACTTAGTCATTACGCATCGCGATTTGACCGAACGCGCCATTCGTCAGGCTCCTCATGCCCAACACATTTCACTGAATAACTTTCTGGACAGTGCTCTGTACAGCACGCTGACCCAACGCCTGGCGGCGGCAAACCGGAGTGAAGCGAACCGGGAAGTCGTACAGAAAACATTGGGTGACAGCTATGATGACGGCAGTGCCAACCTGTTTAAACTGGGCGCGAGCAACGTGTTCCTGGGACTGAATGCCAGTAATAAAGAGCAGGCCATCCGCTTTGCGGGTGAGCAGTTGGTGAAAGGGGGTTATGTTCAGCCCGAGTACGTTGATGCGATGCTGGAGCGGGAAAAGCTGACGCCGACATACCTTGGCGAATCGATCGCGGTCCCGCACGGCACGGTTGAGGCTAAAGACCGGGTGCTGAAAACCGGTGTGGTTTTCTGCCAGTACCCTGCTGGCGTGCAGTTTGGTGATGAACCCGATGAGGTGGCGCGCCTGGTCATTGGTATCGCCGCCCGCAATAACGAGCATATTCAGGTGATCACCAGCCTGACCAACGCACTTGACGATGAGCAGGTCATTGAAAAACTGGCTCATACCAACAGCGTTCAAGATGTGCTGGATCTGTTATCAGGCAAGCCAGCGTTAGCCTGATTCGGTCCGACATTTTCCCTGGGGCGGTTATGCCCGTCCCACTTTATTGGGGCGGACATGCCCGCCCCGTTGTCATTTGATATGGGTCAAAATTATGAAAGCGTTACATTTTGGAGCGGGTAATATTGGTCGCGGTTTTATTGGTAAACTGCTGGCAGACGCAGGCATTGAGCTGGTTTTTGCAGATGTGAATCAGACGGTACTGGATGCCTTGAATGCACGTCATGAATATCCTGTGCATGTCGTCGGTGAACAGGCCAACGTCGACATCGTTACAGGTGTCAGCGCCGTTAACAGTACCAGCGACGATATTATCCCTCTGATCGCTGAAGTTGATCTCGTTACCACTGCGGTTGGCCCGCAAATCCTGGAACGCATCGCCACCAGCGTCGCCAAAGGTCTGGCCAAACGCAGTGATAACGGCAATGTCCAGCCGCTAAATATCATCGCCTGTGAAAATATGGTTCGCGGTACCAGTCAGCTCAAACAGCATGTGCTGCAGGCACTACCGTCCCAGTATCATGCCTGGCTTGAGGCGCATGTTGGTTTTGTCGATTCTGCGGTTGATCGTATTGTACCGCCTTCTGAAGCCGGCAGTGAGGATCCGCTGGAAGTCACCGTGGAAACCTTCAGCGAATGGATTGTGGATAAGACCCAGTTTAAGGGCGATCTGCCCACCATTCCGGGCATGGAACTGACTGACAACCTGATGGCCTTTGTTGAGCGTAAGCTTTTTACACTCAACACCGGCCACGCGATTACGGCCTACCTGGGACAACGGGCTGGCCACCAGACCATCCGCGATGCCATTCTCGATGAGGATATTCGCGCCGTCGTTCAGGGTGCCATGGAAGAGAGTGGCGCGGTGCTCATCAAACGTTATGGGTTCGACGCCGATAAACATGCTGCCTATATCCAGAAAATCCTGGGCCGCTTTGAAAATCCTTACTTAAAAGATGATGTTGAACGCGTAGGCCGGCAGCCACTTCGTAAGTTAAGTGCGGGCGATCGCCTGATTAAACCAACGCTGGGCACACTGGAATACGGATTGCCGCATGCCAATTTGGTGAAAGGGATTGCGGCCGCCATGCACTACCACAGCGACCAGGATCCGCAGGCGCAAGAGCTGGCTGCACTGCTGGCGGAAAAAGGGCCACAGGCAACCCTGGCTCAGGTATCTGGCCTGGAGGCTGACAGTGAGATTGTAAAAGAAGCCGTTAGCGCCTGGCACGCCATGGCATAATAACGCCATGTTAGCAATCCAGATCGGGGGCGATGACGTCGCCTCCGACAGCAGTACGACATTGACGCAGGCCATAATGGAAGAAAAGCAGGCTTTTGAAAATCGTGTGCTTGAACGTCTGAACGCGGGGCGATCGGTGCGGAGCTTTCTGTTCGCCGCAGTTGAACTGCTGGCCGAAGCCGTTAATGTGCTGGTGTTACAAGTATTCCGTAAAGATGACTACGCCGTGAAATACGCCGTGGAGCCCCTGTTGCTGGGCGACGGCCCGCTCGGCGAGCTGTCGGTCAGGCTTAAGCTGATTTATGGCCTTGGGGTGATTAGTCGTCATGAATATGAAGATTGTGAGCTGCTGCTGGCCCTGCGCGAAGAGCTGAATCACGACGCGGGCGATTATCGTTTTACCGATGATGAAATCCTGGGTCCTTTCGGTGAATTGCATTGCGTCTCAGCCTGGCCGCCGGTTCCCACCTTACAGGCAGACGATCCCGCCTTACAGGCGATGCAGCAGCAACGCTACCTGCAAATGGTGCGCTCCACGATGGTCCTGTCTCTGACAGAACTCATTTCCCGTATCAGCCTGAAACAGGCGTTTAAGAAGGCATCCAGCTAAATCCTGCGGGGAGCCTGAACCGCTCCCTCTTTCACCCTTCTCCCGAGAATCTGTCGTGAATTTGGTGTATCCTTAGCCTGTTTTCCTCAACGAGTTGTTGTCATGAAAGAGCAAGAAAAGAACGAAATTAAACGCCTCAGCGATCAACTGGACGCGCTGAACCGTAAAGAGCCTCAGCTACTGGAAGCGGGTGATGCTGAAAAGCTGGGCGCGCTTTTAAAAGAGAAAGAAACGCTGGTGACGGAAATTGAACGTCTGCGCAATCAGCGCGACGCCAAATTGAGCCAGGAAGCGCAAAAACTGCAGAAACTGCCGTTCAGCCGCGAAATTACCAAAAAAGAACAGGCCAATCTGGGTGCCTTAAAGAAAAGTGTACGCGGCCTGGTTGTCGTGCACCCTATGACCGCGCTGGGACGAGAAATGAACCTGCAGGTCATGACAGGCTTTGCCAAAAGCGCCTTTTGATGTGTGCGATCAGGCAGCTGCCTGATCCACCGCATGCTGGCCAGTAGCCGTGTTCACCTGCTCTGCCAGCGTATCCAGCAGCGTATAACGACGGCGGTATTCGGCCCGCTTCTTGCTGGCAATGTCCTCAAGCGTTTTTCGTGGCAACATCAGCGGCAGTGCAAACATGCCGTCAGCGCGGGCCTGACCATTCAGCGTCAGCCAGAATTCACTGTAGCTGGCACAGAATTTATCGCTTTTACTGTGGCGATAACGCAGACTACGAAAAACATGCGTTTCATCGCCCACTGCGGCTATTTTTTTGACATCACACTGCTGGGACAAAATAAAGACCACCTCCATAAGCAAGCGCTTAGGAAATAAACCATGTGCCGCTTTCGTTGCGTCGCGAATCACCTCATTACTAATGGTTTTTCGCGGTCCCTGTAATCCTCCAATCACTAAGGTGCGTTCATTATCTTCATTCAAAATCGTGAATGACAGAGAGGCAATTCCCTCGCCCTGATAACGCAGCACTAAGGTGACTTCACCCTCACGATCGTAAAAGCCAGAACGGCAGGCAATAACAAAGTCTTCGTCGTTTTTACCCACAAGTCTGGCCAGAACAGTCTCTTCACCACTTTGCAAAATCTGGCGAAGCGATAAATTCGCCAGGTTGTTCATCAGATTATAGTGATCAAGAATCGCCTGCGCCCGTTGCGCGACGCTCATTCCCGCACGCAGATAGGGGCGATGAAGCTTCGCGGGTAACAGCCCCTGTACATGCATTAACTGGGATATTCTCGGCAATGTAGAAAGTTGCTGCAAATAACGCAAAGTCGTAACAGGTGCAATAAGGGTTCTTAAAGCAAATTTAAGCCGGAATCGCCGGCTCCGCCAGATTTTGTTGGGGACGTACTTTCCGCTAAGTAATTGAAAAAATAAACTGGCGTATGAATCCGCCATCACATCGTGTGTAGTATAAATAGACATAGCCGACATTCTTATTGGTCTGATAATGACACTGATGATAAAACGACCGGCATCAACGGCAGGTTAATGACTCAAATTGTTAAAAATTTAGCGGGGTAAACTGACGCTTCGTTTAATTTTCGTTTAGGCCCTTAAGCCCGACTGCATGTGTGCAGGTAGTTTGAAGGTAATAAAATGCCAGAGCAGGCACCATTGAGAAGTTGCAGGGTGGAAGAACAGCATCCTGCGGGCGTAAAAAAACCGGCAGAGCCACTCTGCCGGTTGAAAGTACGTGTGGCGCTTAGCGCTTACTTAGCGGATGCGAAGCGCGCTGCCGCCTCGTCCCAGTTAACCACGTTCCAGAAAGCTTTGATGTAATCCGGACGTTTGTTTTGATACTTCAGGTAGTAGGCGTGTTCCCACACATCCAGACCGATGATAGGGTAACCCGATACGCCAGCGATCGCTTCGCCCATCAGAGGGTTGTCCTGGTTAGCGGTTGAAACCACGGCCAGTTTGTCACCTTTCTTAACCAGCCAAGCCCAACCGGAGCCGAAACGGGTCGCTGCCGCTTTTTCAAACTCTTCCTGGAATTTTTCTACGCTGCCGAAATCTTTTTCAATCGCAGCTTTCAGCTCGCCCTGCAGCGTGGTGCCGGTTTTCAGGCCTTTCCAGAACAGGCTGTGGTTAGCGTGACCACCCGCGTTATTGCGCAGCGGGCCTTTTTTATCTGCTGGCAGCTGATCCAGTTTGGTGATCAGTTCATCGACAGGCAGATCGGCAAATTCAGTCCCTTCCAGCGCCGCATTGGCGTTGTTGACATAAGTCTGGTGGTGTTTGGTGTGATGGATTTCCATCGTCTGCTTGTCAAAATGCGGTTCCAGTGCGTCGTAAGCGTAAGGCAGGGATGGCAGTGAATAACTCATGTTCTTCCTCTCCATTTAGTGTTTGAGCAGCACGACAATGTCGGCACGTGCCGCGTAAGCAGTCGTATCATTATAGTTAAATTCATGATCGGTAAAAGCGTAATCAATGCCCTATTAAACATAAGGTTTTGAAAAAGCATGCAAAGCAGCCAGATTTTTCGTTGGCGGAAAGCCTGGGTGCGTAAAGAGGATTACCTGCAAAGTGCCCTGCACGCGCAGACGTTATCTCAGCCGCTGAGGATGACTATAGATGGTGGCGCGGCCCGGTTTACTGAATCCTACCAGGGTAAGATGACAGCGTTCGGCCACCTCCACCGCTAACTGGGTTGCGGCAGACACGGCAAACAGAATTTCAACGCCGCACATTGCCGATTTCTGCACCATTTCATAGCTGGCCCGGCTGGAGACCAGTACGGCACCGTTGCCCCATTCGGCCTGACTGCGATAGCCCAGCAGTTTGTCCAGTGCCACATGGCGGCCGACATCCTCACAGCCATGAATCAGTCCACCCTCAGGATGTATCCAGGCGGCCGCGTGCGTGCAGCCTGTTTTTTGCCCGACGGGCTGGACGTCCTTGAGCTGCGCCAGCGCGCTGTCCAGCTGCGCCAGGGGAAAAGTCTGCGTAAACGGCAACGGCGTCAGCGGCTTTCCGATCTGCTCCAGTTGCTCCACGCCACATACGCCGCAACCCGTCCGGCCGGCCAGCGCTCGCCGTTGGGCTTTCAGCGCCATAAAACGTCGGCTGGATAATTCAATCTGCACCTCAATGCCGTGACAACCGGTCACCACATCCATTCCGAAAATATCGGATGGAGAATCGATAATGCCTTCTGAGAGTGAAAAACCGACAGCAAACGCCTCCAGGTCCTTGGGCGTTGTCATCATCACAACGTGAGAAATACCGTTATACACCAACGCCACGGGCACTTCTTCGGCTAACCAGTCGGCCTGAGCATGGTGCAGGTCGTCACGTTGCCAGACATGGATTTCACGCAAGCCTGCTCGCTCACTCGCACCGGTTTCCTCTTTCACTTCGTTGTTCTTCACGTTGTTCTGACCCTGAGCTGTTGCGGATGGCGTAAAGGTAACCCTGTTGCGCCATGCTGAATAGCTTCTATTCTGTACCCTGCGCCGTGCCGCAACAAGTCTGTGGGGGGCAGACAGCATAAAGCGTGAAAGGCCCACAGATTTGCCGTTATTCACAATGCGTTATGCCTGTTGTCGCCGGCGAAAAATGTATTTCATACTGAAGATAAAGGGCCGGACTGCTATGCTCAGCCTGTTGGGAGCTGTTTTGCACTGCGGTTTCCTGACGCGGTTTTCCGCCTGCTTTGCTCGCTGAGAACCTCTTACGAGGGAAAATGGCGAGAGATCCGGCCCATAACGGCTATTCGTAGCCGATACAGACAACCTCATTTTTGCTGGTGTCGTGAGTAGCGTAATCAGCCAACAAACAGGAAAATGCCTTTTATGCGCATCCGCATTATCCCGAAAGACCCGTTGGAGAAGAGCGAAAAAAACCCAGCGGAAATGATCCCGCCGTTACTCTTCCCCCGGCTGAAAAATTTATACAGCCGTCGGGCGGCGCGTTTGCGTGATCTGGCGGCAAAAAATCCTTTGGGTGACTATTTACGCTTTGCCGCCGTCATCGCCCAGGCGCAGGAAATCGTTCTGTACGATCATCCTCTGCAGATGAACCTTCACGCACATCTGCTCAGGAGCGCTCAGGAAGATAAAGCGCCGCTGGATATTCATACTCTGTCGCGCGATCCACACTGGCATCGCCTGCTGCACTCGTTAGTTGCGGAGCTAAAGCCCGAAATGAGCGGTCAGGCGCTGGCGGTGTTAGAGAACCTGGAGAAAGCGTCAGCGACCGAGCTGGAAACGCTGGCCAGTGCCCTGTTTGCGGGTGAGTACGCGCAGGTGAGCAGTGATAAAGCCCCTTTTATCTGGGCTGCGCTGTCGATCTACTGGGCACAAATGGCGGCATTGATTCCCGGTAAGGCTCAGGCGGAGATGGGCGCACAACGCCAGCACTGCCCGGTATGTCACAGCCTGCCGGTCGCCAGCATCGTACATATGGGTTCGCATGAAAGTGCGCGCTACCTGCACTGCAACCTGTGCGAAAGTGAATGGCACGTCGTGCAGAACACCTGCTCTCATTGCGACCAAAACCGCGATCTGCATTACTGGTCACTGGACAGCGAGCACGCGGCCGTCAAAGCAGAAAGCTGCGGCGACTGTGGCAGCTACATGAAAATGCTTTATCAGGAAAAAAATCCGGCCATTGAACCGGTCGCCGACGATCTCGCCTCTTTAGTGCTGGATGCACGTATGGAGCAGGAAGGTTTTGTACGCAGTGGCCTGAATCCTTTTATGTTTCCCGGTGAATAGTTTTTTGCTGATGAAACCTCGCTAAACGGGAGTAACGCAATGAAACTGATTGGCAGCTATACCAGCCCCTTTGTCCGCAAGATTTCTGTCATCATGCTGGAAAAAGGCATGATGTTCGAATTTGTTAATGCGTCGCCCTACAGCGAAGACAGCCATGTTCCGCAATATAACCCGCTGGGGAAAGTGCCCGCGCTGGTCGCGGAGGATCAGCAGGTCTGGTTCGATTCCAGCATCATTGCGGAGTACCTCGAACTGCGTGGTCAGGCACCGGCTTTATTGCCCGCTGATCCGCTGGCGTCTTTAAAGGTTCGTCAGCTTGAAAAGCTGGCCGATGGCATCAGCGATGCGGCACTGGTGATCGTACGTGAGCAAATGCGGCCGGGTAACGCCCAGTCAGAAGAAGTGCTGTTACGCCATCGCGACAAGATTCAGCGCGGGCTGGACAGCCTGGAAAAAGAAGTGAGTGAAGGAAAGTGGATCGATAATGGCGAACTGAATCTGGCCGACATTGCCACAGGCTGCATGATTGGCTACCTGAATTTCCGTCGCGTTGTCCCTAACTGGTGCGTTCAGCGGCCCGCACTGGTCAGGCTGGCCGAAACACTCTTTCAACGGGAAAGTTTTGCCCGAACCACGCCGCCGGCATCCTGATCGGCGAGGCTGTCAGCGCTGATGCCGGTAGCGGTGCTGACAGCCTGTTTCCTTAGCGCATTTCAGTCTGCAATCCTTGCTTTCCCACGTAAAGGGCTGTCGACGTCTCCGTTATTCCCCTTACCCATCACCACGGAATGGCACATTCGCGCAGTAGCCTGAACCTGTCCGTCGTGACCAGTATAAACAGGGGATGAACTCCGTGAGAATAAGAGTAGCCATCTCTTGCATTGCTGCAGCGGCTCCGATATACCTTTCGGGCAGCCCTGTTCTGAGACAACCCGCGCGCTCAGGATGAAAAGGCGGCACAAATTTTTATGTATGCTCACGCCCCGTTTCGGGCTGTGAGGCCTGACAGATCACTGCCTCAGCCAGACGATAACCGGACAAAATGACGACCATCCCATTACGCTTCAGAACGGCATTATGTTGCCTCCTGCTCGGTAATATTACGCATGCCTGGGCTGAGGGGCTGACCCTGGGTGCGCAGGGGGAAGCGAACTTTACGCCCTATCGCGCGTATAAAACTCAGTTTTCTGGCCTGCCCTATGTGGGCTATGACAATGATCATGTCTATATTGATGGCACAGAAGTGGGCGCCTATTTTATCAAAGATGACACCACACAACTGAAAGCGCGCTGGTGGTATCTGGATAACGAATTTGATCCGGACCAGACTTCTGATTCGGCACTCCGCCAGTTACGCATCCGCCACAGCACCATGATGGGCGGCATGAGCTACCAGAAGATCACGCCCCTTGGTGCGTTTCGAACCGAATTGTCTGGCGATACGCTGAACGAAAGCCGGGGATGGCTGGGTACAGTCGCCTGGGCAGGCCAGGTCTCTCTGATGCAACTGGACGTTTATCCTCAGGCCGGTGTGGACTGGCTCAGTAAACAGCAGGCAAGCTATTACTACGGGGTAAGCGAAGAGGAATCTGCCCGCAGTGGTTTACCGACCTGGAACCATCAGGGCGTAACGCCATGGCTTGCCGTGGCGTTTGACTGGCACCCTGTAAAATCCTTCCATGTCTACCTGCAACCCAAAGTCACCTTCCTTACAGGGGCCCTCCGCGACAGCCCGATGACGGATCAACAGTATTTCTGGACGCTGTCTTCAGGCGTGACCTGGACATTCTGAAGCTGCACGCCGCGCAGTGCCGCAGCCCATTACAGGGTTCGTGGCCGTCCGGCTTTCATAACAGCCCCTGCGCTGCCAGGACGCCTTCGCAACCACAGGTGTTTTCAGTTTTTTATTGCGACGGCAAAAAGATAAAGTGCCACCAGCAGGTCGGGTGGCAGCATAAAAAAAGGGACGATATCTCGTCCCTTTTATCTGTATCAGAACCGATTACTGCAGCAGCGAGATATCGGCCACCTGCAGGAACAGCTCACGCAGTTTCGACAGCAGCGTCAGCCGGTTAATTCGCACCGCCGGGTCTTCTGCATTCACCATCACTTTATCGAAGAAGTTGTCTACCGCTTCACGCAGCTGCGCCAGTTCAATTAACGCATCCTGATAACGTCCTTCTGCAAAGTAAGGCTGCAGTTTGCTGCTCAGGGCGGTCACAAACGTGGCCAGTTGGATCTCTTCATTTTCTTTCAACAGTGATGCCTGAACGCTGTCATTAAGCGGTTCTGTTGATTTTGCCAGAATATTCGAGACACGCTTGTTGGCCGCCGCCAGCGCGGCCGCTTCATCAAGCGTACGGAAATGCGAAACCGCCTTCATACGTGCATCAAAGTCCGCCGGACGGGTTGGACGACGTGCCAGCACCGCCTGCAAGGTATCGATGCTGTGGCCTTCTTCCTGATACCAGGTACGGAAACGGCCCAGCATAAAGTCGATGACGTCATCAACCACGTTCGCATTGCTCAGCTTGCTGCCATACAGACGTACGGCCTCTTCGGTGAGCGTTTGCAGATCAAGCGGCAGATTTTTTTCCACGATGATGCGCAAAACGCCCAGCGCGGCACGACGCAGAGCAAAGGGATCTTTATCGCCTTTAGGATGTTGACCGATGCCGAAAATACCGGCCAGCGTATCCATCTTATCAGCAATGGCCAGCGCACAGGCTACCGGGCTGGACGGCAAATCATCACCTGCGAAACGCGGCTGATATTGCTCGTTCAGCGCCACAGCGACATCTTCGGCTTCACCGTCATGACGCGCATAGTGCATGCCCATAACGCCCTGGGTGTCGGTAAACTCAAACACCATGTTAGTCATCAGATCGCATTTTGACAGCAGGCCTGCGCGCGTGGCGTGATTCACATCTGCGCCCGTTTGTGCCGCAATCCAGCCCGCCAGCGCCTGAATACGATCCGTTTTATCACGCAGCGAACCGAGTTCCTTCTGGAACAATACGGTTTCAAGACGCGGCAGATGATCTTCAAGACGTTTTTTACGATCGGTATTAAAGAAGAATTCAGCATCCGCCAGACGCGGGCGCACCACCTTCTCATTACCAGAAATAATCTGCTGCGGCTCGCTCGACTCAATGTTGGTGACGAAAATAAAGTTTGGCAGCAGTTTGCCTTCCGCGTCATAAACCGGGAAATACTTCTGATCGCCTTTCATGGTGTAAACCAGCGCTTCAGCCGGCACCTTAAGGAATTTTTCCTCGAAGGTGGCGGTCAATACCACCGGCCATTCCACCAGCGATGTTACCTCTTCCAGCAGGCTGTCACTCAGGTCGGCTATGCCACCTAAACGCCGTGCTGCGGCTTCCGCATCGGCTTTGATCATGGCTTTGCGGACCTGATAGTCGGCAATCACCTGACCGCGCTTTTCCAGCACATCCGGATACTGATCGGCGTTCTCAAGCGTGATTTCACTTTCGCCCATGAAGCGGTGACCACGGATAACGCGATCGGACTTGATGCCAAGAATCGTGCCGGGGATCAGTTCATCGCCCAGCAGCATCGTAACGGTGTGCACCGGACGCACAAACTGCACGTCGCTGTCGCCCCAGCGCATCAGTTTCGGTACCGGCAGTTTGCTCAGCGCCGTGGCAATCATGCCCGGCAGCAATGCCTGCGCCGCTTCGCCTTTCACCTGAGCGCGATAGACCAGCCATTCGCCTTTATCGGTGCTCAGACGTTCAGCCTGATTGACCGTGATACCGTTACCCCGTGCCCAGCCTTCTGCCGCTTTGGTGGCATTGCCCGCTGCATCAAAGGCGGCGGCAACGGCAGGTCCACGCTTTTCTACTTCACGATCGGGCTGGGAGGCACTCAAATGGGCGACTTTCAGCGCCAGGCGACGCGGTGCAGCAAACCAGCTCACTTCGCCATGGTTCAGATTCGCGGCATCCAGCTCGGCCGTCACCTGGGCAGCAAAGGCTTCTGCCAGGCTACGTAATGCTTTCGGTGGCAGCTCTTCGGTGCCGATCTCCACCAGGAAGGTTTTCTCAGTCATGGCTGCCTCTTACTTTTTGTTATTGCACATCGGGAAGCCCAGCGCTTCACGAGAAGCGTAATAGGCTTCAGCCACGGCTTTGGTCAGGGTGCGAATACGCAGAATATAACGCTGACGTTCGGTCACCGAGATCGCCTTGCGCGCGTCCAGCAGGTTAAAGCTGTGTGCGGCTTTCAGAATGCGCTCGTAAGCGGGCAAAGGCAGCGGTTTTTCCAGCGCCAGCAACTTCTGCGCTTCCTTCTCATACTGTTCGAAACAGGTGAAAAGAAAATCGACGTCGGCATATTCGAAGTTATACGTCGACTGCTCCACTTCATTCTGATGGAACACATCACCGTAGGTAGTTTTGCCTAACGGACCGTCGCTCCAGACCAGATCGTAAACGCTGTCCACGCCCTGGATATACATGGCCAGACGTTCCAGACCATAGGTGATCTCGCCGGTAACCGGTTTACACTCCAGGCCACCGACCTGCTGGAAATAGGTAAACTGCGTCACTTCCATACCGTTAAGCCAGACTTCCCAGCCCAGTCCCCAGGCACCCAGCGTCGGGTTTTCCCAGTTATCTTCAACAAAGCGAATGTCGTGTACGGTAGGATCCATACCCAGCGCTTTCAGCGACCCGAGGTACAGCTCCTGAATATTGTCCGGCGACGGCTTGATGATCACCTGGAACTGATAGTAGTGCTGCAAGCGGTTCGGGTTTTCGCCATAGCGGCCGTCGGTAGGACGGCGGGATGGCTGCACATAGGCCGCAGCAATCGGCTCCGGGCCAAGTGCGCGCAGGCAGGTCATTGGGTGTGAAGTACCAGCGCCCACTTCCATGTCCAGTGGTTGAACAATGGTGCAGCCCTGGCGCGCCCAGTAATCCTGCAATGTCAGGATCAGGCCCTGAAAGGTCTTGGTATCAAACTTTTGCATGATGAGTTCGCACGCGGTTCGGCTAGATAAAAAAAGAGTGCGACAGTATACCCTTTGACCGCGTGATATGCAGCCGGAAATCCGGCGGCGCAGCCGCGAGAGTGGATTTTTGGTGTCAGATTTAGCCTGCTGGCGGCCTGTCATCGCCTGATTAACCGATACGGTTATGCGTTTTCATGCGATCCTGTGCACAGAGGGTTCTGAATCCCCGCTATTGCGCTTGTTGACGTCGACGCGACTGGCTACGCTTTGCACCGGGACGCACTGCGCCAGAGGACACCATGTCGCAAAAGATTTACTGGATTGATAATTTGCGGGCGATTGCCTGCCTGATGGTCATCGTCATTCACACCACAACGTGGTATCTGACCGGGCCGATGGCCATAAAAGGTCACTGGTGGGATATTGCTAACCTGTTCAATTCAGCGTCACGCATCTGTGTGCCGCTGTTTTTTATGATTTCAGGCTATCTGTTCTTTGGTGAACGCAGTACGCAGCCGCGCCACCTGTGGCGACTGCTGGGATGTCTGGTTTTTTACAGTGCCGTGTCACTGGTTTATATCAGCCTGCTGACGCCAATTGGCGAAGGCCGTTCAATTTTAAAAATGCTGCAGAAGCCGGTGTTCTACCATCTGTGGTTTTTCTTCGCGCTCATGGGGATTTACCTCTTGTCGCCCCTGATTCAGGTAAAAAGCGTGCGGCCGCGCTACGTGGCGCTACTGGTGCTGATTGTGGTGGTCCTCGCGAATCCCAATACCATGGACCAGTCGTGGGGGCGCTTTCATTGGTTGCCCATTAACCTTTACCTGAGCGGCGACAGTATCTATTATCTGCTCTACGCCTTATTAGGCCGGGCGATCGGTACCATGGACACAGAAAGACGTGGTATCACACCGTTGGCTGCCGTGACCTTTGTGGCCTGCGTGACCGGCATTATGCTGGGTACGAAGCGCGCGTTAATCGTCAATGGTGCCTTTAACGATACGTGGTATCTCTATTGCGGACCGCTGGTATTCATTGCCGCAATAAGCGCGCTGGTGGTGTTCAAAAATGCCTTTAATCAACGTACGCTGCCCGGTCTGGCCATCATTTCGCGCTACTCTCTGCCCATCTACGGCTTTCACGCCCTGTTCATCCATTTTATTCGCACCCATCACTATGACGATATGGCGCGTCCCTGGCTCGACCTGCCTGCCGTTTTTACCGTCACGCTGGTGGGCAGCTTATTGCTGGGAATGCTGCTCAGTCGGGTGGATAAACGACATTGGGTGACCTGAGTCAGCGCGTCAGGTTCCAGCCTCTGGCGCGCCACAGCGCGGGTAACGCGGCCATATCGGTGAACACGGTCACCAGCGGATGATGGAGTTCGGGATTATGAGCATCGGCACAGTAATAGAACACCGGCATGCCTGCTGCGATACCGGCTCGCGCCCCCGCTTCGGAGTCATCGACCAAAATACAGCGCTCGACGGGTACCTGCATTTGTTGGGCTGCGTGAAACATCAGCTCGGGTTCGGGCTTCCAGTGGCCAATGTCATAGCCGCTGTAAAGACGGTCAGCGAAATGATTCAGCATGCCGGTGAGGCCCAGCGAGTGCTGCATCTTTTTCACCGTGCCGTTTGACACCACGCATATCGGTACTGCCATTTGCCCGACCAGTGCCTTCGCACCGGCTATCGGCTTCAGTTCACGGTCAAACAAACGGGCCACTTCGCGCCGGTAGGCCGGTTCAACGTCCTCCAGCGGCAGAGCGACCCGATGCGTTTCACTGACGTCGCGGATGATGTCATACAGCTTTACCCCTTTGTACTTTTCGAACATCTCCTGCAGAGAGAGCGTAATCCCGTACTGGGCAAAGGTGGTGACATACGCGCGGGTGCACAGGACTTCACTGTCAACCAGGGTACCGTCACAATCGAAAAAGACGCATTCAACAGACATCTGACTCCTCCTTTTGTTCGGGGTACCTTAACACGTCAGCGTGGCCCTGAGGGGCCGGGATATGGCAATCGGTTGCGAAAAATCATTGTATTGCCGGGGCAAAATCGCCAGGATACGCGCCGGTGAAATTTTCTTCTGGATAAATGGCATGAATAAACAAGGCCTTTTTCAGCGCGTATTCAAACTGCAGGAGCATGGTACAACGGTTCGTACCGAAGTGATCGCAGGCATTACCACGTTTTTGACCATGGTATACATTGTTTTTGTGAACCCGCAGATTTTAGGTGTCGCAGGCATGGATACCCGGGCAGTGTTCGTAACGACCTGTTTGATTGCCGCGTTCGGCAGCATCCTGATGGGGCTGTTTGCCAATCTTCCTGTCGCCCTGGCCCCGGCGATGGGCCTCAATGCCTTTTTTGCCTTTGTGGTCGTCGGCGCGATGGGTTACTCATGGCAGGTCGGCATGGGTGCCATCTTCTGGGGCGCACTGGGTCTGCTCATCCTGACTCTGTTGCGGGTGCGTTACTGGATGATCGCCAATATTCCGCTTAGCCTGCGCGTAGGCATCACCGCTGGCATTGGCCTGTTCATTGCCATGATGGGCCTGAAAAACGCCGGTATCATTGTGGCCAACCCGGATACGCTGGTCAGCGTGGGTAACCTCAGCTCACACAATGTGCTGCTGGGTGCGCTGGGCTTCTTTATTATCGCCATTCTGGCCTCACGCAACATTCACGCCGCCGTGCTCATTTCGATGATCATCACCACGGCGTTGGGTTGGCTGCTGGGCGACGTGACGTTCACGGGCGTGGTTTCTGCGCCGCCATCTGTCACCGCGATTGTCGGTCAGGTCGATATTAAAGGCGCCTTCAACATCGGCATGGCAGGCGTCATATTCTCCTTTATGCTGGTCAATCTGTTTGACTCGTCCGGCACCTTGATTGGCGTGACCGACAAAGCCGGACTGGCTGATGAAAAAGGCACGTTCCCGCGCATGAAACAGGCGTTGTATGTTGACAGCATCAGCTCGGTAACGGGCGCGCTGGCAGGGACGTCATCGGTGACCGCCTATATTGAAAGTACCTCCGGCGTAGCCGTCGGCGGCCGTACCGGATTGATGGCCGTGGTCACAGGCCTTCTGTTCCTGCTCGTCACGTTTTTATCGCCCCTGGCGGCCATGGTACCGGCCTATGCTGCGGCAGGCGCATTAATCTATGTTGGCGTGCTGATGACGGCCAGCCTGTCCCGCGTCAAATGGGATGACCTGACCGAAGCCGTCCCGGCATTTGTAACTGCCGCCATGATGCCCTTTAGTTTTTCGATTACAGAAGGCATCGCACTGGGCTTTATTGCGTACTGTGTGATGAAGCTGGGCACTGGTCGCTGGCGGGAAATCAGCCCCTGCGTCGTCATTGTCGCCTTGCTGTTTGTATTGAAAATCGCCTTTATCGACGCGCATTAAAACCGTACGCAAAGGGCGGGAAAGCAGTGAGCGTTACGGTAAGCGCGTAACGCTCCAGTACCTCAGACGAACTGGCAGGCCTGCTCCAGGCTCAGCCGGGGTAATCGGGGCGGGAGCTTGTCGGGTAAGCCATAGCCCAGGTTAATGAGCAGGTTGGCCTGCCAGGTGGTCCCGGCAAAAAAGGCCGCGTTCACTTTAAGCGGATCGAATCCTGACATCGGGCCTGCATCCAGCCCCAGCGCACGCGCGGCCATGATCAGATAGCCTGCCTGCAGGCTACTGTTACGAAATGCGGTTTCTTTAACCAGATCGGGTGTGTTGGTAAACCAGTTTCGCGCATCGGCATGTTGAAACAACATGGTCAGATGCTGATAAAACTCGCTGTCCCAGGCAATAATCACGGTGACAGGGGCGCGCAGGGTTTTCTCAAGGTTGCCGGAGGCCAGGGCCGGCTTCAGCTTTTCTTTTCCCTCCGCAGAGGTGACAAAAACAAAGCGACCGGGTGAGCAGTTGGCCGAGGTCGGTGCCAGGGCAACCATCTGATAGAGCTTCTCCAGCAGCGACTGCTTCACCGGTTCAGGCTGCCAGTGACTGTGCGTACGGGCCTGGTAAAACAACGTATTCAGCGCGGCATCATCGAGCGGTATCGTCATATAACTCTCCAGGAAAACATCCAGTATTTAACCTGTACGTTGCGTTCACGCTTTTGGATGCATATTCGCCCGGTTTAGTGTGAATGACCTGGCACGCCGCAAAACGTGAGCAATCTTATCCCTCGTTATCATACCTTGCGTTACGGCAACCGATGCGCAACGCACGGCGGATTGCGTTTCTGGATGCACATTTCCACCGCCGTCTGCCCGCTGAGCTACTTACCAATACAGAAACTGGAGAAAATCCGGCCTAACAGATCGTCCGAGGTAAATTCCCCCGTAATTTCACTCAGTGCCTGCTGCGCCAGACGCAACTCTTCTGCCAGTAATTCCCCTGCCCATGCGCCCAGCAGTTGATGTTTTCCCTGCTCCAGGTGGGTTGCGGCTAATTCCAGTGCCTGCAAATGACGACGGCGCGCCAGGAAGCCGCCTTCCATATTGTCGGCAAACCCCATGGTCTGTTTGAGGTGATCACGTAAGGTATCAATCCCTTCGCTGGTGCGGGCAGACAGTCTGATCAGGGCATGACCATTGACATCCGTCAGGCCGAGCGTTTCACCGGTGATGTCCGCTTTATTGCGCACCACGGTGATCGGCAGTTGAGACGGCAGGCGAGCGACAAAATCGGGCCAGATTTCCGCCGGTTCGGTCGCCTGTGTGGTGGTGCCATCAACCATAAACAGCACGCGGTCCGCCTGTTCTATTTCATGCCAGGCGCGCTCGATGCCGATACGTTCCACCTCATCACTGGCTTCGCGTAAACCGGCGGTATCAATGATATGCAGTGGCATGCCATCAATATGGATGTGTTCACGCAGCACATCGCGCGTGGTGCCGGCGATATCCGTGACGATAGCCGCTTCACGCCCGGCAAGTGCATTTAGCAGGCTCGATTTTCCGGCATTTGGCCGACCGGCAATGACGACTTTCATCCCTTCGCGCAGCAGGCTGCCCTGTCTGGCTTCCGCGCGCACCGCATCGAGATCGCGAATGACAGCATTAAGCTGCCCTTCGATTTTGCCGTCAGACAGGAAATCGATCTCTTCATCTGGAAAGTCAATGGCCGCTTCCACGTAGATACGCAGGTGAGTCAAGGCTTCCACAAGCTGGTTAACACGGACAGAGAATGCGCCTTGCAGGGAATTTACCGCCGAACGCGCGGCCTGTTCTGAGCTGGCGTCAATCAGATCGGCAATGGCTTCCGCCTGGGCCAGATCGAGTTTATCGTTCAGAAACGCGCGCTCAGAAAACTCACCAGGCTGCGCGATACGTAATCCGGGCAGAGCCACAATCCGTTTCAGCAGCAGATCCAGAATCACCGGTCCGCCGTGACCTTGCAGCTCCAGCACATCCTCGCCGGTAAAGGAGTTGGGGCCAGGAAACCATAGCGCGATGCCCTGATCCAGCACGCTGCCATCACTGTCGTTAAACGATAAGTAGTCGGCATAACGTGGTTTAGGGAGTTTACCCAGCACCTGGCGGGCAACCTCGGCGGCCTGCGGACCGGAAACACGCAAAATGCCAACGCCGCCGCGTCCGGGCGGCGTGGCCTGAGCAACAATGGTATCGCTATGGCTCATACATTTTCTCTCACTACAAAAAACAAAGGCGGTCGCTTTGACCGCCTGAGCATAACCTGTTTTATCGCGGGAGACCTCCCGCGACGGTTTTACGCTTTCTTCTTGTCGCGGCTGTGTAAGCCACGTTTTTCCAGCCCGCGATAGATCAGCTGCTGCTGGAGAATGGTCACCAGGTTACTGACGATGTAGTACAACACCAGACCTGACGGGAACCACAGGAAGAACACGGTGAAAATTACAGGCATATACGTCATGATCTTCTGCTGCATCGGATCGGTCACCGTCGTCGGTGACATCTTCTGAATGAAGAACATGGTGATGCCCATCAGGATCGGCAGAATATAGTACGGATCCTGCGCTGACAGGTCATGAATCCATAAAATAAACGGCGCATGACGCAGTTCAACAGAGCCAGACAGCATGTAGTACAAGGCCAGGAAGATAGGCATCTGAATCACCAGCGGCAGACAGCCACCCAGCGGATTCACTTTTTCAGCCTTATACAGCGCCATCATTTCCTGGCTCTGCTTCTGCTTATCATCCCCTAAACGCTCACGCATCGCCTGAATCTTCGGCTGCAGCATGCGCATTTTCGCCATCGAGGTGTACTGCGCTTTCGTCAGCGGGTACATGATGCCACGCACGATGAACGTGATGATGATGATGGAGAAGCCCCAGTTGCCGATAAAGCTGTGAATGAACTTCAACAGTTTAAACAGCGGCTGAGAGATGAACCATAACCAGCCATAGTCCACAGTCAGGTCAAGATGCGGCGCAATCGCGGCCATTTTATCCTGAATTTCCGGACCTACCCACAGTGTGGCATCCAGTGTCTGCTGTGCACCCGGTGCAACGGTGACCGGCGCAGATTTATAGCCGATAGCCGCCACGCCATTTCCCAGATTGCTGGTGTAAAGCGTGTTGGTTCCCTGCGTGCGCGGCACCCAGGCGGTGGCGAAATACTGCTGCAACATCGCCACCCAGCCATTGGTGGTGGTGGTGTTGAGGTTTTCGTTATCGGCGATGGTATCGAACTTAATCTTTTCGTATTTCGATTCGCTGGTGGAGTAAGCCGTACCGCGGAAGGTATGCAGCGCAAAGTTATTGCTGCCGGTATCGCGGTGCTTAGGCAAATCGATGGTCTGTTTTAACTGACCAAACATTGACACTTCCAGCGGCTGCTGGCTGGTGTTGTTAATGTTGTAATCAACGTTAACTGCATAGTCGCCACGCTTGAACACAAACGTTTTGGTATAGACAACGCCGTTTTCAGCCGTGAACGTCATCGGAACACGCAGCTCGCTCTGACCGTCAGCCAGTTCGAAGTGATCCTGTGCCGTGGTATACAGCGGACGCGCACCGTTGTTCGGGTTGTCCGGACCATTACGGCCAGTCAGACCGCTCTGCGCCTGGTAGACAAACGATGGTGTGGTTTCAAGCAGCTCAAACGGCTTGTCAGAACCCAGCTTATCCGGGTAAGTCAGCAGCAGCGCCTGATCAACATCGCCACCGCGAGTGTTGATGGTTAATGACAGGACATCGGTCTTAACGGTGATCGTTTTACCCTGGCCACTGGCGGGAACACCGGTAGCATCACCGGCAGCGCTGTTGGTGTTTTGCGTGGTCTGGGTCTGCAATGGCTTCGGAGCGTGGTCCGTCTGCCAGGCTTGCCAGATCATGAAAGACACGAACAGAAAAGCGATGAGAAAGAGATTGCGTTGCGAATCCATCGTTAATGTTCTCTGGTATCAAAGGTTTTTGGCGGCACAGGATCGTCACCACCCGGGTTCAAAGGGTGGCATTTTAATACGCGTTTTAAAGTCAACCAACTGCCTTTTATCACGCCAAACCTGCGTAAGGCCTCAATTCCGTATTGAGAGCAGGTCGGATGAAACCGACAGTGTGGCCCCAGCAATGGACTGATACCGCGTTGATATACGCGTATCAGGACGATCAGGAACCGCGCGCCAGGCGACAGTGACGACGCCATAATTTCTCCAACGCTTCCGCCAACATACGGTTATCGAGATCGGCAACACCCTTTTTCGCGACCACCACAAAGTCCATCGACGGCAATTCATGTTGACGCAGACGAAAGCTTTCGCGGGTCAATCGCTTGATCCGGTTACGTTCGTGAGCGCGTTTCACATGTTTTTTCGCGACGGTAAGACCGATGCGGGGATACCCCAGCGCGTTAAGGCGGCCGAGAATAGTAATTTGCGGCGTGCCAGCCCGTTGTGGCTGCTGAAAGACGAAAGTGAAATGAGTGGGAGTTAACAAACGTAACTCCCTGGGAAATGCGAGCTTACCCATCAGGGTTAGCTTTATTACTTAGAAACGGTCAGACGAGCGCGGCCTTTAGCACGACGACGTGCCAGAACCTGACGACCATTTTTAGTAGCCATACGAGCACGGAAGCCGTGTGAACGGTTGCGCTTCAGTACGGACGGTTGAAAAGTGCGTTTCATGGCGATTTCTACCTAAACTTGAAAATTTTCACTGGGTGACGCGTTTTCGGGCCAACAAACAGACCGACGCCTCAATGTGTCTTTAATAAAGAGGCGGGATTGTAATAATTGTACAGTCCCGAGTCAATTTACTTCGCTTGTCGCGGTGCCAGAAAACCCGGATACAGCCCGCTGAGTCCGGGCATTGGGCTTTACGCGACAACGCCGGGGGGAGAATTATACGGGGTCTGCGTTAAAGCGCAAGGATCGCGCAGGATCTTATTGCGATCAAATTCGCCTGCCACACGTCAAAAACGAGAAGCCGTCCGAAAATTTGGATCATTCAGCACGATCCCAGGTGGTTTTTTCTGCCGCAGGCGTAGACTTTTACCCGCGTTCATGCCCTGTGGATAAAAAGGAGAAAAACTGTGTAGAAAGGGAAGATCTCTGTCGCGCTTTGCGCTATGATCCGCCCTTCCTCTGGCGATCCTCCGATGGTTGCGGGGTGGAAAACCGCTGATAGCGGTCGCAGGCGCTTTCTTTCGTCTGTGTCAAAAATGAACGTTTCTTAGATTAGTGCCTACTTTTTCTTATCGAATTTGTACGAGTGGAGTCCGCCGTGTCACTTACGCTTTGGCAACAGTGTCTTGCCCGTTTGCAGGATGAGCTTCCTGCCACCGAATTCAGCATGTGGATCCGTCCACTACAGGCTGAATTAAACGACAATACGCTTGCCTTGTATGCTCCTAACCGCTTCGTACTCGACTGGGTTCGGGATAAATACCTAAACAGCATCAACGCATTGCTGAACGAATTCTGCGGTGCCAATGTCCCGCTGTTGCGTTTTGAGGTGGGCACGCGTCCGGTTCAACACGCCGCAGCGGTCAGCCAGCCCGCGATGGCCAGCGTCAGTGCGCCGGCGGAGCCTGTGCCAAGCCGTCCGGCACCGACACAGATCTTACGTCCGAGCTGGGACAACGTGCCTGCTCCTGCGGATGTGACCTATCGGTCCAATGTTAACAATCGCCATAACTTCGACAACTTTGTTGAAGGTAAATCTAACCAACTGGCGCGCGCGGCGGCACGCCAGGTGGCCGATAATCCTGGCGGTGCCTACAATCCGTTGTTCCTTTATGGCGGTACTGGCCTCGGCAAAACTCACCTGCTGCACGCCGTGGGTAATGGCATCATTGCGCGTAAGCCAAATGCGAAAGTGGTTTACATGCATTCCGAGCGCTTTGTGCAGGACATGGTAAAAGCGCTGCAAAATAACGCGATTGAAGAGTTTAAGCGTTACTACCGCTCGGTTGATGCGCTGTTGATCGATGACATTCAGTTTTTTGCCAATAAAGAGCGTTCGCAGGAAGAATTTTTTCACACCTTCAATGCCCTGCTGGAAGGCAATCAACAGATCATTTTGACGTCGGATCGTTACCCCAAAGAGATCAACGGGGTTGAAGATCGACTGAAGTCACGGTTTGGCTGGGGCCTGACCGTGGCGATCGAACCACCTGAACTGGAAACCCGCGTTGCGATCCTGATGAAAAAGGCGGACGAAAACGACATTCGTTTGCCGGGCGAAGTGGCCTTCTTTATTGCCAAGCGTTTACGTTCGAACGTGCGTGAGCTGGAAGGGGCATTGAACCGGGTGATTGCGAACGCTAACTTTACCGGTCGGGCGATTACGATCGATTTCGTTCGCGAAGCATTGCGGGATCTGCTGGCCCTGCAGGAAAAACTGGTCACTATTGATAATATTCAGAAGACCGTTGCGGAGTACTACAAAATTAAAGTCGCGGATTTGCTCTCTAAGCGCCGTTCGCGCTCAGTCGCGCGTCCGCGTCAAATGGCGATGGCGATGGCGAAAGAGCTGACCAACCACAGTTTGCCGGAAATTGGCGATGCTTTTGGCGGTCGCGACCATACCACGGTGCTTCATGCCTGCCGCAAGATTGAGCAGTTGCGTGAAGAAAGCCACGACATCAAAGAAGATTTCTCTAATCTCATCAGAACATTATCTTCGTGACGCTATGAAATTTATTGTTGAACGTGAACAGTTGCTAAAGCCGCTGCAGCAAGTCAGCGGCCCCCTTGGTGGTCGTCCGACGCTGCCGATCCTTGGCAACCTGCTGATGCAGGTGAATGACGGATCGCTGTTGCTGACCGGCACCGATTTGGAAATGGAAATGGTGGCGCGCGTGGCGCTTACTCAGGCGCACGAGCCTGGCGCAACCACCGTGCCGGCACGCAAATTTCTCGATATTTGTCGCGGCCTGCCGGAAGGCGCAGAGATCAACGTCACACTGGAAGGCGAACGGATGTTGGTGCGCTCTGGCCGCAGCCGTTTCTCGCTTTCGACCTTGCCCGCCAGCGACTTCCCCAACCTGGATGACTGGCAGAGCGAGGTGGAATTTACTCTGCCGCAGGCAACGTTGAAACGGCTTATTGAAGCCACGCAGTTTTCCATGGCGCATCAGGACGTGCGTTACTACCTGAATGGCATGATGTTTGAGACCGAAGGCGAAGAACTGCGTACGGTCGCCACCGATGGTCACCGTCTGGCCGTATGTTCCATGCCCGTTGGCCAGGCGCTGCCCAGCCATTCGGTCATCGTGCCGCGTAAAGGGGTTATCGAGCTGTTACGTCTGCTGGATGGCGGCGATACGCCGCTTCAGGTACAGATTGGCAGCAGTAATATCCGTGCACATGTGGGCGACTATATCTTCACCTCTAAGCTGGTGGATGGTCGCTTCCCGGATTACCGTCGTGTGTTGCCCAAGAATCCGGATAAGGTGCTGGAAGCCGGTTGCGATCTGCTGAAACAGGCGTTTGCCCGTGCTGCGATTCTGTCGAATGAGAAATTCCGTGGCGTTCGTCTGCATATCACCGAAAATCAGCTAAAAATTACCGCGAATAACCCTGAACAGGAAGAAGCGGAAGAGATGCTGGATGTCAGCTATGACGGCAGCGAGCTGGAAATTGGGTTCAACGTGAGTTACGTGCTGGACGTGCTGAATGCGCTGAAGTGCGAGAACGTCCGTTTGCTGCTGACGGATTCTGTGTCGAGTGTGCAGATTGAAGATGTCGTCAGCCCGGCGGCGGCCTATGTCGTCATGCCTATGCGCCTGTAGGCCATCGTACGCTGGCCTGCTCGCCATTCGGGTTTCGGACAGTATTGTCCGTGACCCGAGCGGCTTGTTTTGCAAAGACACAATCCCTTTCATCCTGACTTTTGCCCTTCACGCTGGATTGATTCATGGCTTTAACCCGCCTGCTAATAAAAGATTTTCGCAATATTGAACAGGCTGACCTGGCGTTAGCGCCGGGATTTAATTTTCTGGTGGGCGCGAACGGTAGCGGCAAAACCAGCGTGCTTGAGGCGATCTATACGCTGGGCCACGGACGTGCGTTTCGCAGTTTGCAGGCGGGACGGGTAATTCGGCACGATCAGGCCGCCTTTGTGCTGCATGGCCGGCTGGAAGGCCAGGAGCGCGAGTTCTCCGTCGGGCTCAGTAAAAATCGCGCCGGGGATAGCAAAGTCCGCATTGACGGCAGCGACGGACATAAAGTGGCCGAGCTGGCGCAGTTACTGCCGATGCAGTTGATCACGCCAGAGGGTTTTACCCTACTTAATGGCGGTCCTAAATATCGCAGAGCCTATGTCGACTGGGGCTGCTTTCACAATACGCCGGGTTTTTTTAATGCCTGGAGCAACCTGCGGCGCCTGCTCAAACAGCGCAATGCGGCATTGCGTCAGGTCACGCGCTACAGTCAGGTTCGTCCATGGGATCAAGAACTGGTGCCGCTGGCAGAACAGATTAGCCAGTGGCGCGCCGAGTACAGTGACGCGATTTCAGCCGAGATCGTAACCACCTGCGGGCAGTTTTTACCCGAATTTGATCTGCGTTTTTCGTTCCAGCGCGGCTGGGACAAAGAGAGCGATTATGCCGAACTGCTTGAACGCAACTTTGAACGCGATCGGGCCCTAACCTACACCGCCAGCGGCCCGCATAAAGCGGACTTTCGTATTCGTGCCGAAGGTACGCCGGTGGAAGATTTACTCTCACGCGGGCAGCTTAAACTGCTGATGTGTGCATTGCGTCTAGCGCAGGGCGAGTTCCTGACTAACCAGAGCGGACGCCGTTGTGTTTACCTCATTGATGACTTTGCCTCTGAACTGGACGACAGTCGCCGCCGCCTGCTGGCAGAACGACTGAAGGCGACTCAGGCTCAGGTCTTTGTCAGCGCCATCTCGTCCGAGCATGTAATCGACATGACTGACGAAAAGGGCAAGATGTTCCGCGTGGAACAGGGTAAAATAGCGGTTCAACCTAAAGATTAAATGAGCGAGAAACGTTGATGTCGAATTCTTATGACTCTTCAAGTATCAAAGTCCTGAAAGGGCTTGATGCGGTACGCAAACGCCCGGGCATGTACATCGGCGATACCGATGACGGAACCGGTCTGCATCACATGGTATTCGAGGTCGTGGATAACGCAATCGACGAAGCGCTCGCCGGTCACTGTAAAGATATCGTTGTCACCATCCATGCGGACAACTCGGTTTCCGTACAGGATGACGGACGCGGTATTCCAACCGGTATCCACGAAGAAGAAGGCGTGTCCGCGGCAGAAGTGATCATGACCGTGCTGCACGCTGGCGGTAAGTTCGACGATAACTCGTATAAAGTCTCGGGCGGCCTGCACGGCGTGGGCGTGTCTGTGGTTAACGCCCTGTCACAGAAGCTGGAGCTGACCATTCGTCGCGAAGGCAAAGTGCACCAGCAGATTTATCTGCATGGCGTGCCCGAGGCGCCGCTGGCGGTGACAGGCGATACCGACGCGACCGGTACCCGTATCCGTTTCTGGCCAAGCCATGACACGTTCACCAACGTGACCGACTTCGAATACGACATTCTGGCGAAGCGCCTGCGTGAGCTCTCTTTCCTGAACTCCGGTGTTTCCATTCGTCTGGAAGACAAACGTGACGGCAAAAACGACCATTTCCACTATGAAGGTGGGATTAAAGCGTTTGTCGAATACCTGAACAAGAACAAAACGCCTATCCATCCGACCGTATTCTATTTCTCAACCGAAAAAGACGGCATTGGCGTGGAAGTAGCCCTGCAGTGGAACGACGGCTTCCAGGAGAACATCTACTGCTTCACTAACAACATTCCTCAACGCGACGGCGGTACGCACCTTGCCGGTTTCCGCGCCGCGATGACGCGTACCCTGAATGCCTACATGGATAAAGAAGGATACAGCAAGAAGGCCAAAGTCAGCGCCACCGGTGATGACGCGCGTGAGGGCCTGATTGCCGTAGTGTCGGTGAAAGTGCCGGATCCAAAATTCTCTTCACAGACCAAAGACAAGCTGGTGTCTTCTGAAGTGAAATCGGCCGTTGAGCAGCAGATGAATGAACTGCTGGCGGAATATCTGCTGGAAAATCCGGGCGATGCAAAAATCGTTGTCGGCAAAATCATTGATGCCGCCCGCGCCCGTGAAGCCGCGCGCCGTGCCCGTGAAATGACACGCCGCAAAGGTGCGCTGGATCTGGCTGGCCTGCCGGGCAAGCTGGCGGATTGTCAGGAGCGCGATCCGGCTCTGTCTGAAATCTACCTGGTGGAGGGTGACTCCGCGGGCGGTTCTGCCAAGCAAGGCCGTAACCGTAAAAACCAGGCTATTCTGCCGCTGAAAGGGAAAATTCTGAACGTTGAGAAGGCCCGTTTCGATAAGATGCTGGCGTCTCAGGAAGTGGCTACGCTGATTACCGCGCTGGGCTGCGGCATTGGCCGCGACGAATATAACCCGGATAAACTGCGCTATCACAGCATCATCATCATGACCGATGCGGACGTCGACGGCTCGCACATCCGTACGCTGCTGTTGACCTTTTTCTATCGTCAGATGCCAGAAATTATTGAGCGTGGTCACGTCTACATTGCTCAGCCGCCGCTGTATAAAGTGAAAAAAGGCAAGCAGGAACAGTATATTAAAGACGATGAGGCGATGGATCAGTACCAGATTGCTATCGCCCTCGACGGAACGACGCTGCACACCAATGCCAGCGCACCGGCATTAGGTGGTGAGCCGCTTGAATCTCTTGTCGCGGACTTTAACAGCACGCAGAAGATGATCAAACGTATGGAGCGCCGTTTTCCGCTGGCGATGTTACGTGCGCTGGTCTATCACGACACGCTGAGCGATCTGAGTAATGAAGCGGCCGTTAACGCCTGGATTAACGGACTGGTGAGCTATCTGACTGAACGTGAAGCGCACGGCAGCACCTATGTGGCACACGTACGTGAAAATCGTGAGCTGAATCAGTTTGAGCCTGTTTTACGCGTACGGACCCATGGCGTGGACACGGATTATCCTCTGGACAGCGAGTTTATTATGGGGCCGGAATACCGCAAGATTTGCGCCCTGGGTGGCAAACTGCGCGGCCTGCTGGAAGAGGATGCTTACATCGAGCGCGGTGAGCGCCGTCAACCGGTATCCAGCTTCGAACAGGCGATTGAGTGGCTGGTGAAAGAATCCCGTCGTGGTCTGTCTGTACAGCGCTATAAAGGTCTGGGTGAGATGAACCCTGATCAGTTGTGGGAAACGACAATGGACCCAGACAGCCGTCGTATGCTGCGTGTCACCATTAAAGATGCGATCGCCGCCGACCAGCTGTTTACAACCCTGATGGGGGATGCCGTTGAACCGCGCCGTGCCTTCATCGAAGAGAACGCGTTGAAAGCCGCTAACATCGATATCTAATCGCGCCAAAAGATGTAAAACCCTTCCTCGTGAAGGGTTTTTTTTTGCCAGATCATCGTGGACCGAAACGTGACGCGTTATGGTTCACGCGTGCTGATAAGCGCCGATAAACTGGTCAATGTGAGCTGAATCGCGCTAGCATTGCTGCAAACCCGACACAATGAGGATGCTATGGCTATTAAACTGATTGCAATTGATATGGATGGCACGCTGCTGAATCCGCAGCACGAGATCACCGCAGGCGTAAAATCGGCACTGAACCGCGCCCGGGAAAAAGGGGTTTCCATCGTGTTGGCGACCGGCCGACCTTATGTTGGCATTGAGCGTTATTTAATGGAACTTGATCTCCATACGCCAGGTCAGTACTGCATCAGTAATAATGGCGCGCTTGTTCATCGGGCTGAAGATGGTGAAGTCGTCGCCGATGTAACACTGGGCTTTGACGATTACATGTATGTTGAGAAGCTGGCCAGAGAGCTGGGCGTGCATTTTCAGGCGTTTGATAAATCACACCTGTATACGCCAAATAAAGATATCAGCGAATTTACAATTCATGAAGCCAGCCTGACCGGCATCCCGGTACGCTATCGGGCCGTTGAAGAAATGGATCCGGCAACACGTTTTCCAAAACTCATGATGATTGATAAACCCGCTCTGCTTGATGCGGCCATCGCCAGACTGCCTGAGCATGCGCACCAGACGTATACCATTTTGAAAAGCGCGCCCTACTATCTGGAAATTCTCGACCGTAGAGTAAACAAAGGTTATGGCGTAAAAATGCTGGCGGAGAAACTGGGTTTGCAAGCGGAAGAGGTCATGGCGATAGGCGATCAGGAAAATGATCTGGCGATGATTGAATACGCAGGGACCGGCGTCGCGATGGGCAATGCGATTGATTCTGTGAAAAAAATAGCCCAGTTTGTGACCAAAACCAATATGGAAGATGGGGTTGCGCACGCCATTGAAAAATGGGTGCTTTAATCGGTTTCTTTTATGGGTAAAACCGCGCAGACAGGTCAGTCATCTGCACGGTTTTACCCATAACATCACTGCAACTGTCAAATAACGCGCCTGCTCACGAGTGCTTTCATGCCTGAAAAACAGATTACTTTTGCTCCTCGTCATCATCAACTGACCAACATCAACGTCTGGACGCCCGACAGCCAGTGGCTGGCCTTTGATGTGCGGCCTTCCGGCGCGTCGTTCACCGGTAAGACAATTGAACGCGTTAATGTGAATTCCGGCGAAGTGGAAGTGCTGTATGAGGCAACGGCGGGCGCCCATGTTGGCGTGGTGACGGTTTGTCCCACCTTACCTGAGCGCTATGTCTGTATTCATGGGCCAGAGCATCCTGACGACAACTGGCATTATGACTTTCATCATCGCCGCGGCGTGATCATTGAAGCGGGTCAGGCCGCCAGTCTGGATGCATGCGATATCACGCCGCCCTTTACGCCAGGTGCTTTGCGCGGCGGTTCTCACGTGCATGTTTTTAGTCCGGATGGCTCGCGCCTCAGCTTCACCTATAACGATCACGTGATGCACGAGCTGCATATCAGTCTTGATCTGCGCAATGTCGGCATTGCCGTCCCGTTAAAAGCAGTGAAACCAGAAAAACAGCATCCGCGCGAATATGATGGCAGCCATTTTTGTGTAGTAGTCAGTGAAACGACAGCGCACCCACAGCCGGGCAGCGATCAAATCAATCGGGCCTATGAAGAGTGCTGGATTGGTCATCAGGGCTATGAAAAGCCGGACGGCAGCCGTCAACGCTGGGCCATCGCCTTTATTGGCGACACGCTTTCCGCGGCAGGAGACAAGCATCCCGAGGTATTTGTCGTCGATTTGCCAGAGGCACTGGAAGCCTATGCCAAACCCGGCCGCTCACCGCTGGAAGGGGACAGCCACCATCTACCTGCGCCACCAGCGGGGGTTCAACAGCGACGGTTAACCTATAGCAAGGGACTGGCGCAGCAACCTCGCCACTGGTTACGTAGCTCACCCGATGGCAGCGCTATCGCCTTTTTGATGGCGGACAGCCAGCAGGTGATTCAATTATGGTGGGTATCGCCTAACGGCGGTGAACCGCGTCAGATAACGCGGCTGAACCACAGCATTCAGTCTGCATTTAGCTGGCATCCTCGTGGTGAAGCCATTGCCTTTATTTGCGACAACAGCGTGATGCTGTGTCACTGGCAAACGGGAGAGTGCGAACGCTTAACCGCCCGCACCGGGTCGGCACCGTCCGGGGATGCGGTGGTCTGGTCACCGGATGGAAAAAAGATCGCTTTTATGCGGGAAAAAGAGGGCTGGCAGCACCTGTTTACTGTGACGGTTGCATAGCGGGCATGGGCTGAGCATGCGCCAGATTTTCCTCGGTGTGGGCCAGCTTTTCACTCTGAAGCACACGGGCACGCGGCGAATCCAGGGCTTTATCCTTGTCGCTGCGATAGTAATCCCAGGGCAGTAACAGCGTATCCATGACGGCAGAAAAAGGCAGATCAACCAGCGCCAGGGGCTTTAGCGCCCAGCTGGCCTGACTGTCCGTCAGAATGTCAGCACTGGCACGTGTGCCCGGATAGTAGCCCTGACTTGCACCGGTATGCGTCATGACGCTGGAACATCCACCGGAAGCGACTGCGCAACACATCACGCCAGCCAACGGTAACCTTTTCATCATTTTCATATGTCGTCCCTTCGATTCTGGCACCTGATTGCGTGAGCGCACCAGCGTACCTTTTCAGTCATGAAGTCCGTTCTGGTCCGGCAATTTACCCTTGAGTGTATGCCATTTCGCCAGTTTGGCGAAAAAAATCACGCATCGGGTCTTGAAAGCCTGGCGTCTGCACCCATTTTCTAAACAGGGTCGTTAAGGCTGCCGCCGAAAGGGGCAATGCGGTCCTGCACAACCTGTCCAATAGTGGAAGGTTGCCAAAACTTGCTGACATTCAGGAGTCTTTTTATGCGTAACTTTGATCTGTCTCCCCTTTATCGCTCTGCCATCGGATTTGATCGCCTGTTCAACCTGCTTGAGTCCAATCAAAATCAGAGCAACGGTGGTTATCCCCCTTACAATGTTGAACTGGTTGATGAGAACCATTACCGCATCACTATCGCGGTAGCCGGTTTTGCTCAGAGTGAACTGGATATTACGGCCCACGACAACGTGCTCATCGTGCGTGGTGCGCATCCGGAAGAGCAGACAGAACGTAAATATCTCTATCAGGGCATCGCCGAGCGTAATTTCGAGCGTAAATTCCAGCTGGCTGACCATATCGTCGTGCGCGACGCGCGCCTGGAAAATGGTCTGCTGAGCATCGATCTTGAGCGTTTGATTCCTGAAGAAGCGAAACCACGCCGGATTGAAATTTTAAAATAAAGCGGCCGTGACGGCTGAGTAAACATGAGAACGGTCACAGCATACAGGTTGTGGCCGTTTTTTTATGACCGCGACAAGCAGATTGATGCGGATGCGGCAAAGCGATCAGTGATGGCCTGATGGTAAGAAAACGAAAAGCATCAGGTCGCGTTGACAAACGCAGGGCTTCACCTGTCACGCGCCTTCTTTTGCAGGTTCAGATCAATGCTGAATCTGTGCAAGATCTGCTTCACTCAAGCCGGTCATTTTCATCACGGTTGTTCTGTCCAGGCCATGCTGCAGCATAGTGCGCGCAACCTCGCGTTTACCTTCATTGCGGCCTTCATGCCGCCCGGTCTGAATACCCTTCTCAAAGCCCTTCTGCATACCTTTTTGTTCAAGCTGCTGTGCAATGGTCATAAGCGCGTCTCCGTGTTGCGGCACCCGCAGGGCCAGTTCCTGAATAAAAGCCTCGACGTCTGGGGTTTCACCCGCCTGCACAATGTAGTGCACCAACGATACAATCTGTGATGACGAAAGATAACCGGACAGCAGCACAGGGACAAGTCTGTCCATCAGATTTGCGAGATCGCGCTGATGGATGTGCTTTTGCAGCAGAGTCAGTGCCGCCATGCTGCGATGTTCCACAATCTCATCGTCAGGCATTACCGTAATATCAACCAGAGGGAAGCAAGTATTGTAGAGCCTGCGAGCCAGTGCCGGATGCGTAAAATCATCCAGCCAGCAGGTGGAATAAGGATAGGGTCTGCGTTTACCCATATAAAACAGCACCGGTATCACCAGCGGCAGCGTTTTATAGCCGGCATCCAGGTGGCGCTGCATGGCCGCGACCGCGTAGCGAAGAAGCCTGAACGCCATATGCCTGTCAGGTGAAGACTGATGTTCGATCAGGACGTACATATAGCCCTCACCCGCTGTCGTTTTGAGACTATACAGCACATCACTGAAATACTGCCGGAGATCCGCTTCAACAAAGGAACCGGACGCCAGTTTTAACGTCCGTAAGTCGCAAATCGCGCGCAGATCGGCGGGAAGATGAATTTCCATGAAATCGCGGGCAATGTCAGGTTGGGTGAGAAACTGACGAAAGGTTGCATCATGTGGTGTTGGCGTTGCGTTTTTCTTCTTCATCATTGCTGGCCCGGTTATAAAGCACACGGGCGAAAGTCGTGATGAGTGAAAAGAGATGTCTGGCCGCCCTGGCAATGCGGATACTTCCATGCATCCGCATTGCTGTCCAGGCGGAGGTTTTATTCTGCGAGCGGGCTGCCAAAGCCAGCCCGAAAACGCGCGCATGCACAGGCATTTACGAAAGGGTAGTTACGTCGGGCACGTCAGTTTGACGAGTGGTAAGCGCTAATGTTGCGGCTGCCTGAGCCAGCGCTGACCAATCACGCCACCAAACATATTGACCAGCAGCCCGACAATGATGATTACAGCACCCACAATCTGCTGGCGTGATAAGGTTTCCCCCAGCACCAGGGCTGCCGAAACAATCCCAACAACAGGCACCAGCAGGGAAAGCGGTGCCACACGCCAGGTTTCATAACGGCTAAGCAACGTACTCCAGATGCCGTAACCCATAATGGTCGCCACAAAGGCCAGGTAAATCAGCGCCATCACCGTCTGTAGATCAATGTGCGTCAAACTGGTAATGATTGCCGACCGGCCTTCAAACAGCAGCGAACAGGCAAAGAAAGGAACGACGGGCACCAGCGCGCTCCAGACCACCAGCGACATAACCGGTACGGGATAATGCCGGGTGATGATTTTATTGGTGATATTCCCCAGTCCCCAGGAAAACGCCGCCGCCAGCATAAGCATCATAGTGGTCAGTGTTATGCCGGCGGCGCTCTGGCCAGCCATGCCGGAGGTGGCTAATAAAAAAATGCCTGAGGTGGCAATCAGCATGCCCGCAATGTGATTCCAGCGCAGCTTTTCGGCCAGAAACAGCGCCCCAAGCAGCAGCGTAAAGAACGCCTGCGCCTGTAATATCAGCGAAGCAAGGCCTGCAGGCATACCCAGTTTGATGGACAAAAACAGAAACGCAAACTGCCCAAAACTGATGGTCATGCCGTAAAGTAAAAGCCACTTTACTGGCACAGCAGGACGGCGCACCAGTAAAAGGGCAGGAAAGGCAACCAGTGCAAAACGCAATCCCGCCAGCAAAAAGGGAGGCATGTTATGCAGACCCAGTTTTATGACAACAAAGTTCACGCCCCACGCAATCACGACACACAGGGCTAACAGCCAGTCTTTTCCCGACACCGCACTCTCCTTTTGCCCGCGCTGGCCCGCACGGCCATATGCGCATCACGTCTGTTAATAATGCAAAATGCCTTTGCGATCGGGTTAAGGCAGCGTTGCGCTTCATCAAGGCCGGCCGGATAGAGACGACGCCTTGTTGCCCGATCGGGTCTGTAGATTTAACTGTCGCGCCAGGCGATCTCCACTTCTTCAGCCAGAATCTGTATGGCGCACTCAATGTTTTCCGCATCCGGTACATAATTCATGCGCATGCACTGGTGCGTGTGCGGCCAGTCATGCTCCAGACCCGGAAAGAAAAAGTGGCCCGGCACCATCAGCACGCCCCGAGCTTTAAGCCGCTGGTACAGCAACTCCGTACTGATCGGTAAATCCCGGAACCACAGCCAGAGAAAAATTGCCCCCTCCGGTTTATGGATCAGACAGCGTTCCGCCGATAAGTAGCGGCGAATAAGGGTGATCGTTTGCATCACCTTGTGCTGATAAAAAGGTTTAATCACTTCTTCAGACAAGCGCAGCAGATCGCCACGTTGAATCATTTCGCTGGCAATGGCCGGGCCAATACTGCCCGGTGCCAGGCTGATGATGCCGTTCATGTTACCGATCGCGGTAATCGTGCTCTCATCGGCGATGATGATCCCGCAACGTGCGCCTGGCAGACCGAGTTTGGATAAACTCATGCAGAGAATGATATTGGGGTTCCACAGCGGCCGCACATCACTAAAAATAATGCCGGGAAAGGGCACACCATAAGCGTTGTCGATAAGTAACGGCACCTCATGCTGCTGCGCCAGCGCATCCAGTTGCAGAAGTTCGTCATCCGTAATGACATTGCCGGTTGGATTGGTCGGGCGCGATACGCAAATCAGCCCCACATCGTCATTCATGGGGAGATGTTCAAAATCGACGTGATACTTGAACTGCCCTTCCGGTAATAACTCTATGTTGGGCCTGGCAGAAATAAAGAGGTCTTCATCCAGGCCCGCATCAGCGTAACCCAGGTACTCTGGAGCCAGAGGAAACAGCACCCGTTTTTTACTGCCGTCACTGCGCCGCCCCGCGAACAGGTTGAAGAGATAAAAAAATGCGCTCTGACTGCCGTTAGTCAGCGCGATATTTTGCGCAGTGACAGACCAACCGCACTGCTTACGTAGCATTGCCGCCAGGGCATCCAGCAGCACGGCTTTACCGCGTGGACCATCGTAATTGCATAAGGCCTCACTCAGTTTGCCCTCGTCGTGCATCTGCTGCAGCAACTGCTGAAAATAATCGTTCATTGCCGGGATCTGTGCGGGGTTCCCGCCGCCAAGCATGATCGTGCCGGGCGTACGCAGGCCTGCGCCCATGTCTTCCATCAGACGTGAGATGCCGGAATGTTGAGTAAACTTGTCGCCGAACTGAGAAAAAGCCATAGCGGTTAAAAATTTGTAATAAAGAATGGGATAACCACCATAACGCCCGCTCCCGGCGGGCGCAATGGGCAGCCGCAGGATTACTTCAGCACCTGAGAATTCACGCAGTTCTTTTCAACCTTGCCGCTCAGGGCGGCAATGAGATTTTCTACCGCGTCCTGCATCATCCCATAGCGGGTTTCGTGGGTTGCAGAGCCAATGTGCGGCAACGTAACAACATTCGGTAACGACAGCAGCGGCGAGTCAGTCGGCAGCGGCTCTTTTTCGAAAACATCCAGCCCGGCGGCGTGGATCGTGCCCTCTTGTAGCGCGGTAATCAGGGCATTTTCATCTACCACTGGCCCACGGCCCGCGTTGATCAGCACCGCACTGGGCTTCATCATCGCCAGCTGTTCTGCGCCAATTAAATGATGCGTTTCTTCGGTAAGCGGCAGGCTGATGCAAACGAAATCGCTTTCTTTGAGCAGCGTTTCCAGCTCACACCGGCGGGCTGCAAACTGCGATTCGGCCTGGTCGTGCTGACGGCGCGCATTGTAGAGAATGTTCATGCCGAATCCGAAGTGCGCACGCTGGGCCAGCGCCATACCGATGCGTCCCATACCAAGAATTCCCATCGTCTTATGGTGCACATCCATGCCAAACCGATCCGGACCAATACTTTTTTGCCAGTTGCCAGCTTTCACCCAGGCATCCAGCTCCGGTATACGTCTTGCCGTACTGAGAACCAGCGCCATGATGGTGTCGGCCACCGTTTCCGTCAGTACCGTTGGCGTGTGCATCAGCACTACCCCTCGCTGATTCAGGGCATCCACATCAAAGTTGTCATAGCCGACAGAAACGCTGGAACAGGCGCGCAGTGCGGGCATTTTGGCCAGCAACTCGCCGTTGACTTTTCCGCCCGATCCCAGCATTCCTTCGGCCTGTTGCAGTGCCTGCGCATGTTGCTGCTGGCTTTCGGGTGATAAATCGTTGATTTCGGTGATCGTGGCATAGTCTGCGAGACGCGCACGGAGATCGTCAGGCAATTTTTTATAAAGAATGACGGCGGGTTTCATCAGATAGCTTCCTGTAAATGAATGACGGGCAACACAAAGGTCGCCCGGAGAAGATGCTAACGCTTACGCTTTCAGGCCGGTTTCGCGCCTTGTAGCGGAGGCGCCTTATTTTGTGCGGGTTTGACGATAAGCGTCAGGACCACGGACAGCAGTAGTGCGCCACCCATAAAAATATAGGAGGCCGAAGGACTGCCGGTTGCCCCGTTCAGATAACCCACAATCCAGGAGCCGATAAACGAGCCCAACGCCCCCATACTGTTGATAAGCGCCATTGCGCCGCCGGAAACATTGCGGGGCAGCATTTCCGGAATAATGGCAAAGAACGGGCCATAAGGCGCGTACATCGCGGCACCGGCGACGACTAACAAGGTATAAGACAGCCAAAAATTGCCCGAACCTACCATGTACGAACCGAGGAAGGCGAAGGCACCCACCAGCAACAGTGGCCAGACAAACAGTTTACGGTTTTGCGTTTTGTCCGATGCCCAGGACACCACCACCATCGCAATCGTGGCTGCCAGATAAGGCACAGCCGATAACCAGCCCGCTTCCACCATGCCCATTTGTGTACCGTTGCGCAAAATTGAAGGCAGCCACAGGACAAAACCGTAAACGCCAATACTCCAGGCAAAGTACTGCATACAGAGAATGATCACGTTACGATTGCGAAAGGCTTCGCCGTAGTTGCGCACTGCTTTGATGCTTTCTTGCTCTTTTTGCAGCGCGGCCTGTAGCGCGGCTTTTTCTGCATCGCTCATCCAGCGCGCTTGCGCAGGCTTATCCTGTACCATAAACCACCAGGCAATGGCCCAGATCACCGCAGGAATGCCTTCGAAGATAAACATTTCCCGCCAGCCAAACGCTTCTATCAGATACCCTGAAACCACGGACATCCACAGGACCGTGACGGGATTACCGAGAATTAAAAAGGTGTTTGCCCGCGAGCGCTCAGATTTTGTAAACCAGTTACTGATGTAAATCAGCATAGCAGGCATTACTGCAGCCTCGACAACCCCCAGCACAAAGCGAATCGCCGCCAGCACAGGGATGTTGCTGACAACGCCGGTGAGTGAAGCACAGCCGCCCCACAACAGCAGGCACCAGAAGATCAGTTTTTTTACACTGCGGCGCTCCGCATAGATCGCCCCAGGGATTTGAAAAAAGAAATACCCCAGAAAGAACAACGCACCCAGCAGGGAAGACATTCCTTTGGTAATGCCCAGATCGTCGTTGATGCCAGCGGCGGATGCGAAGCTAAAATTTGCCCGATCCAGATAGGCAAGACTGTAGGTGATAAACACGATGGGCATAATGAACCACCAGCGTTTAGGCGCGATAATCTGCGTTTTCATCGGGAACTCCTCTGTTTCTGTTTGCGGGCCGGGCTACACATCACCTAACTGCTGACGCGTCGGCAAACCTTCGCTGTCACCACTCACCTGAATCGCCAGTGAACCAATTTTGTTCCCCCGGCGAATCGCCTCTACCAGTGGTTTCCCTTCCAGCAATGCACTTATGACTCCCACGGCAAACCCATCTCCGGCCCCGACCGTGTCCACAACCTGATCAACTTTGATTGCCGCCACCTGGCCCTGCTCACCCCCGGCTGTCTTATACCAGGCGCCCTCGCCGCCGGTTTTAATCACCACCGCTTTTACCCCTTTATCGAGATAAAAATCGGCAATATCCTGCGGTTGGCGATAGCCGGTTAAGATGTAACCCTCTTTTTCACCGGGCAGTACCCAGTCTGCGTATTCCGCTAACAGATTGAGCTGCTTACGCATTTCCTCTTCGCTGCGCCACAGCACCGGACGCAGATTAGGATCAAAGGAAATTGTTTTACCCCGCGCCCGCATCTCTTTCGCAGCATGCCTGGTCAGCTCAAGCGAACTGTCTGATATTGCTGCCGCCACGCCGCTCAGATGCAAATGGCGTGCAGAGCCAAAATAATCGTGGTCAAAATCCTCGGGTGACAGATGACTGGCAGCGGAGCCTTTGCGGAAATATTCCACGAGCGGATCGGAACCATCATCCACTTTAGATTTAAGCTGAAAGCCCGTGGGATAGCGCGGATCGACGGTCACCTGACGATGGTCGATATTTTCTTTATCCAGCACCTGACAAATAAAACGACCAAACGCGTCCTGTCCAATACGACTCACCCAGCCCACTTTCAGCCCGAGGCGTGCCAGACCGATGGCGACATTCAGTTCTGCACCTGCGGCGCGTTTGATAAATGTTTCTACTGCAGCCAAATCACCCGTTTCGCGGGCGACAAACATGGCCATGGCTTCGCCGATCGTGAT
Organism: Pantoea sp. CS_6; assembly: GCF_041954745.1. Classification (NCBI taxonomy): domain Bacteria; kingdom Pseudomonadati; phylum Pseudomonadota; class Gammaproteobacteria; order Enterobacterales; family Erwiniaceae; genus Pantoea; species Pantoea sp. CS_6. The sequence continues at coordinate 73,464 of NZ_JAVAYG010000009.1, read as the reverse complement.
GACATCAAGCGTACCGTTAGGATGAGTCGTCATTTTTACTCCTCAGACATTACGCAGCAGCGTCACATAATGGCGCGTAACCGCAATCAGATTGTCGCCTTTCAGCGGAAATTCAATACCGCGAGGGGCTCTCGCCGGTAGCCGATGCAACAGGTCTTGCCAGCCCGGTCCGGCATCGTCGAGCGCAATAGCGCGATAGCTTTTCCCCTGCGGCACCGCTGCTTTGACGTGCACGTAACCCACCTGGTCGGTCAGCAGGACTGCGGCCTGCTCCGGGTTTTCGCCTGTCCAGTGCCAGTTCCCCATATCGAAAGTCATGCCAATCGGCAATGCCGCCTCACGGGCAGCGTTAAAAAAGCGCAGCATCGGTTGCAGTTTGCCGTGCACTGTCTGGTCATTTTCCACGGTCAGCGGCACGCCATATTCCGCAATCAGCATGCGCAGTGTTTCGCTGTACAGAGCCCCCGTAAAATTGCCCAGTGCCACCTTTAGTCTCTGCGCGTTTAGTTGACGAGCTTCGGTAAAATAACGCGTCAGCAAAGGGTTCAGCTTGCCGTCCTCACTGAACAAGGTATCGGGTACAGAATAGCTGGCGCGCAGCCGGTGCTGATCAATGGCCAGCGCCAGCGCGGGCAGGTCATCGAAAGTCTTGTCATCGAACAATTCGCGACGGATTTCCACACCGTCCGCACCAGCCTGCTGAATGATCGGTAAGAGCGCCCTTTGTCCGCCCAGCGCAGCAATCTGTTGATGTCCATAAGCCGCCGTGACGACGATAATTTCGGGCTCCATTGCGGACTCCTGAGGGGAAAATCGGTATTAACGTTATAAAAACGTTAAATGGAACCGGTTCCAAAGCAAAGTAGCAAAATGCGGAATTATGATCGTGCTCACGAAGCGAGCACGTAAGTGAAGGGAACAATCTGAAAATTAGCGGAGACGCTGGCTTGATCCCCGGACAATCAGCTCACCCGAAAAAACCTGCTCACAGGGAGGATGATCGTGGCCTTCGATACGCGAAATCAGGCGCTCCAGCGCATGGTAGCCAATCTGCCAGGTGGGCTGTTTAAGCGTGGTAATCCCGACACCTGCCAGCGCCGCCCACTCCAGCTCATCAAACCCCAATAAACCCATATCGCTTCCCCAGTGCAAATTTAGACGCTGAAGGGAACGGGCCACCTGTAAGGTCAGCGCACCGTTTGCCACCATAACTGCGCAACGCCTGTCTGCATGACGCTGACAGAAGTCACGCAAGACGGTATCCATCACATCGGGCTGATGCAGCGAGACTTCTGCGTTTTCATGGAGGATGGCCGGATGCGCAGCCAGACGCTGGCGAAACGCCTGCAGGCGCTCACGACGGGTATTCACGCTGCCTAAGGGTTCACTCAAAAACAGCAGCGCCTCATAACCGTTATCAATTAAGTGATCGGTGGCCGTTTCTGCCGCTTCAGCATTATTCAGGCCCACCACATCACAGGGAAAATCGGGGATTTTTCGGTCAATCAGCACCATCGGCAGCAAAGATTGCTGCAGCCGGCTCAGTACCTTTTCATGCATACCTACCGCGTTAACGACAATGCCTTCAACCTGATAGCTACTCAGCAACTGCAAATAATGCTGTTCAAGATCGACTTCATTGTTGGTGTTACACATAAGCAATGTAAAGCCGCAGGCACGACAGGCCGCTTCAATGCCGCACATAACGTCCACGGAATAGGGATTGGTGATATCGGCAATGATTAACCCGATTAGCCGGGTTCGCCCCCGTTTAAGCCCGCGCGCCATCTGGCTTGGCCGATAGTTAAGATCGCTAATTGCCTGTTCAATGCGCGCTTTTAAGTCGGGAGAAAGCAGATGCTGTTCGCCGTTAAGATAACGCGAGACGCTGGTTTTCCCGGTTTTTGCCGCGCGGGCAACATCGCTAATAGTGGCGCGAGAAGGCCTGATTTTCATAGAATATTCCGCAAATTACGCATGCCGCGAGACTACCACAGGCGTCCGGCATGACAAACACGTTAGCGCTGTGCGGGCAGTTGCAGACTGGGTTGCCACAAAACCTGTAGCTGGGCCAGCGGTGCGCCGTCCAGTAACTGCATCACCATGGTCGCAAGCTGTTCGCCTCTCTCCTGCTCACTGGCCTGACGAATCGCAATAACCGGAAAATCAATGATGGCGTCAACCGGGAGTCCATCCCAGGCCATCAAAGTGACGGCATCCTCACCCTGCAGTCGTCCTGCCTGCTGAAGCGCCATTAACGCGCCTTCGGCCAGCGTACTGCTATCGGTAATAATGGCCTGAGGTTGCAGCCCTTCAGCCAGCCAGGCGGAGACTTGTTGATACCCTGCGCGGCGCGAGGGATCAACCGCCGCAGTGGCATAAGGTGGTACGGAATCCAGGGCATTCAGGTAGCCATGACGGCGATCGCGAACAAACGTACAGCGTTCGTTTCCCCCGAGAAAGGCGATGCGCTGCATGCCCTGGGTCAGGCAGTGTTTTACCGCCAGCGCGGAACCTGCGGCGTTATCGACATCAAACCAGGCATGATTTTGCTGTGCATCAGTGCGCCCCAGCGAGAGAAAATTAAAGCCCTTCTGCTGTAAGCAGCGCAGGCGTTCGTCCTGCGGCAAGGTGTGCGTGATGATTAGCGCATCGACCACGCGACTGCGCAGCATACGCATCAGTGAACGCTGTCCGTCACAGGGTTTATCCGTCAGCAACAGCAGGTCGATATCATAGTGGGAAAGACGCTGGTCCAGCGCCAGTAATATCTTATTGAAATGGATATCGCTGAGGGGTGGGGCGCTCATCGGGTAGACGACGCCGACCGCGTTAGCGCGTCCGGTTTTTAAACGCCGGGCAGCTACATTAGGACGGTAGCCACGTCGCCGGGCTTCTTCTTCCACGCGCTGACGTGTGTGTTTTGCTACATCCTCATACCCATTCAGGGCGCGACTCACGGTGGTTACGGAGAGCCCCAGGACTGACGCAATGGCTTTAAGTGACATGAAGCGTTATCCATTGTTCAATTTGAACCATGCTGGCATAAAGCGTTAACTGGCACTGTGTACAGGCACCAACTGGAAACCTTACCGAGTTTATTGTCTAAAAATTGTCGAATAACTGACAGTAGCATGTCTTTCGCCCCCAGTGACAGGGGGCGAAATGATCAATTTAACGGGCTCAGCGTAATTTCAACCCGGCGGTTTTGGGCTTTGCCTGCTTCAGTACTGTTGGTCGCAATGGGGCTGTCGGGGCCGACACCATGCGTATGCAGACGGTCAGCCGCCACGCCCTGTACGATCAAGGCGCTGGCCACGCTTTCTGCGCGCTGCTGTGACAGGCGCATATTCAATGCGCGCGAACCCGTACTATCCGTATGCCCCACCACGTTTACGGCCGTTTTCGGATACTCTTTTAGTACCATTGCGACGCCGGTCAGGGTATTGGCACCGGCTGGCTTCAGACTGCTGCTGCTGGAATCGAAGGTCACATTGTTTGGCATATTCAACACAATATTGTCGCCCTGGCGCGTCACACTGACGCCCGTACCCTTCATTTTATCGCGCAGTTTTGCTTCCTGAACATCCATGTAATACCCCACACCGCCGCCTAAGGCTGCGCCGCTGGCGGCACCGATGAGTGCCCCTTTACCCCGATCTTTCTTCGAGGATGAAAGCACGCCCACACCGGCGCCGACTAATGCACCAAGACCCGCCCCCACGCCGGATTTTCCGGCCTGCGACTCGCCGGTATAGGGATTCGTGGTACAACCGGATATCACCAGGCTACCGCTGATTAATAACGAGATGGCAATCAATTTTTTCTGCATTATGTGTCCCTTGGGTTTCTCTAATCGGGGCGCCCCGGCCCCTTACTGGCCCTGATTATGCCGCGTAAAAGTGAGGGAAATCCTGAGACAATGTCTTATTTTGTAAAGGAGCGGTGTTAAATGTTATCAGGATGGCAAAAGCAGTTGGTTTGGTGATCGTTAATCAGGCCGCAGGCTTGCATAAAGGAGTAGCAAATTGTCGGACCGATGAATTTAAAACCACGCGTCTTTAATGCTTTAGAGAGTGCTATAGCCTGCGAAGAGGTGGTCGGGCTCTGTTTGTAATCCGCATAGTGGTGAACAATTGGCTGGTTATCGACGAACTGCCAGACGAAATGGGCAAAATCTTCCCCTTCCGCCTCCATCGCCAGCATCGCTCTGGCGTTGGCTATAATCGCCGCAATTTTACCCGGGTGACGAATGATGCCGCTGTTTTGCATAAGTTGGGCAACGTCCTGATCGTTCATCAATGCCACCGCCTGCGGATCAAACTGGTGAAAGGCCGCGCGGTAATTCTCGCGCTTTTTCAGCACCGTAATCCAGGATAACCCGGCCTGTTGACCTTCCAGACACAGCATTTCAAACAGCACCAGTTTATCTCTCTGCGCACGGCCCCACTCATTGTCATGGTAAGCCAGATAGAGGGGATCCTGCGTAACCCAGCCGCATCGTTGCATCATGGTATTCCTTTATAAAGCGCCAGTTTGTTGACCGATGGTAGAGGGAAACCGCCACCATTTGAACCCGCCACATGACAAAATGCGAGGCGGCTTCCATAGTCACCACCACATCTGTAAAGCATTGAAAGCGAAGGCAGCCCCACGCCAGGCGAATACAATGATAACGATAGTCATTTTCAGGTCATTCCATGCGTAACGAAGTCATTCTTATCGGCCGTGAAATCACGGTATTCCTTTTTGCCTCCCTGTTTATCACCTTCATGCTTGTCCCCCTCTATATGGATGTGGTGTGGATGGATAACGCGCTGCACGAAGCCTCTTTTACTGAAACCACACAGGAACTGTTGTTAGTTAGTCTCGCGGGCGCATTTTATATTGCCGCACGACACCGTCCCGATCAGTGCGGTGGATTAACCTTAATAGCCGGTTTTTACAGCTGTATGCTTATCCGCGAGCTGGATTTCTTCTTCGATCTTGTTCGTCACGGCAGTTGGGTGTGGTTTGCACTGGCGACCGCACTGGCGAGTTTCGCCGTCGCCATGCGTACTCCCCGGCAGACGCTCCGTACGCTGACGAACCTGCTGCACCATAACCGTTGGCCCGTGATGGCGACCGGACTGATGATTGTGCTGGTTTTCTCACGTCTGTTTGGCATGAACACCCTCTGGCAACACCTGATGCCCGATCATTACAACCGCGGGGTAAAAAACATGGCCGAAGAAGGGATAGAGCTGCTGGGATACAGCCTGTGTTGGCTGGCCGGTCTGCGCTATCTGTGGCAAACCCGGCCGTGAACGCGCAAGTCTCTCTCCGCCCCACGGTTGCATAACAGGCGCTCGCCGGGGAGATCGCCGGCAACGCTTTTTCAGCGATCCCGCGCCTTAAAAAAGGTACAATATGCCCTTCTGCACCGCGACAGGTGATCCGGTGTTGGGTGTAAGTTAACCGCAGGTCTTTTCATGTCAGTCAAAATCTTAACGTCAACGCTAATCGGTCTGGAGGCTTTCCGTCAGGACCCGCAGAGCGCCTTACAGCAGGCTGAAGACGGCATGCTGGCGGTGCTGGATAATTACACGCCGGTGATGTATGCCCTCACTCCCGCGCGTCTTGCACAGTTATTAGCCCTTGAAGCCGCCGCTCAGCAACCCAGTGATGTGGCGCTGGATGACAGTCTGTATGACGATGTTTCTGCTACGCTGCATAAACCCGTCGGCAAGTTTGCCATGTATGACGGCTGGCAGCCTGACGCCGACTTTACCCGCCAGGCAGCAATCTGGGGCGTCGCGCTCAGCGAGCCGGTGACGGCGGCAGAGCTGGCCGCCTTTGTGGCTTACTGGCAGGCCGAAGGCCGACTTTTTCATCATGTACAGTGGCAACAGAAGCTGGCGCGTAGCCTGCAGATGAACCGCGCCGCCAATGGCGGACAGCCGCGTCGCGATATTACGCAGATCAGCAGTACTGACTACGATATTCCCGATGGTTTCCGAGGTGAGTAATGAAAACGCCCAACGATCTGTTTAACCGTCTGAAAAGAATGATGCCAGCAGGAACCCGTCCCAAATTCACCAATGGTGAAGAGTTGCTGGCCTGGAACCAGGAACAGGGTCGGTTGCGTTCAGAAGCGATTGTGCGAGAAAACCGCGCGATGAAAATGCAGCGTATCATGGGGCGTTCTGGGATTCGTGATCTGCATATTAACTGCTCATTCGACAACTACCGCGTCGAGAATGAAGGTCAGCGCAAAGCCCTGGAGCAGGCACGCCAGTATGCTGCTAATTTTGAAGGAAACATCGCCAGTTTTGTCTTTGCAGGTCGGCCGGGCACAGGGAAAAATCATCTGGCTGCCGCCATCGGTAACGATCTGATTTTGCGTGGCAAGAGCGTGCTTATCGTGACTGTCGCGGATCTGATGTCCAGCATGAAAGGAACGTTCAGCGGCAGCAGTGATATCACCGAAGAGCGACTGATTCAGGATCTGAGCAGCGTGGATTTGCTGGTCATTGATGAGATTGGTATGCAGAGTGAATCGCGCTACGAAAAAGTGATTATTAACCAGATTGTTGACCGCCGCTCGTCATCTAAACGTCCGACGGGGATGCTCACCAATCTCGATCCCACCGGCATGAACGCCCTGTTAGGTGAACGCGTGATGGATCGTATGCGTTTAGGTAACAGCCTGTGGGTGCGCTTCGACTGGGAAAGCTATCGCAGCCGCGTCCGGGGTGACGAATACTGATGTTGCTGCCCGCTGAAGCGGGCGGTAGGGTTACTCCCCAGTTGCATGATCGTGTGGCCTGGCCCCCATTTCTGACGTAATCCCCTTATTCAGAGGACATTGCTATTTGGCAGCCCTCTCTGCCCAATGCTAAGTTTTCATTAGACATCAAACTAATAAGACTTCATTGGCGGTGGGCGTTCCCCCGCCGCTGTTCACCTCTGGGGTAAGCCGTCATGAAAGCAACTGGCAAAGGGCCTGCATTGATGCGGCTGAATAATCAAAAGCGCGTAATGGCTCAACTGCGTCAGCTGCGCATCACATCGCGCCAGGATCTGGCGCAGATACTGGCGCTCAGCAAAAATACCGTGTCACAGATTATTGATGATCTGCTGGAAAACGGTTGGGTTCAGGAACTAGGTAAAGCCAGCGTTTCTTCGGCTGGCCGTCCTAAAATTCACATTACCCTGCGCCCGGAAAAGCTGGTCAGTGCCGGTATCATGGTGGAAAAAAACCTGATTCACTGGCAGATCTGCGATTATTTTTCACAAACGCTTGCCGAACAGACAATACGGACGGACACCAGTAAACCTGGCCCGACCCTGGCTGAAATCGGCGCCCTGTGCGAAAAATTAATTGAAGCCTGGCCAGGCTTGCTGGGGATTGGGCTGGGATTTCCTGGTGTCGTCGATTCCCGGCGAGGCTGGATGCATTTATCGACCCATCTGGGCTGGCAGAACGTCGATCTGGCCAGTCAACTGCGCAAACAAATCACCCTGCCGATTCGAATTATGAATAACGTCAGGGCCGCAGCGCTGCTGTCTGTACAACAACTCAATCTGCCTGCTGAAGGCGGGCATTTTTACTTGCGCATCGCGGAAGGGATTGGCGGCGCACTGGTGCAGCATGGCGTAGTTTTTACTGGCAACAGCTGGACCGCCGGTGAAGCAGGTCACCTTACCGTCCAGCCAAACGGCCCTCGCTGTAGCTGTAATCGGCAGGGTTGTCTGGAGGCGATGATCAGTAAACCCGCCATTAATCAGCAACTGGCCCAACGCCAGCCGGGATTAACCTGGCACAGTCGTGACAGCGCACCGAACATCGTAAATGAAGTGATGCAGTTGGCAGGCAACTATCTGGGCATCGCGCTAAGCCAAATCATGTTGTTACTGAATCCTGCCACGATCATCATTGACTGTCCCTGGAGTGTCAGCCCGACCTTTTGTCAGGCCGTGCTCAATCAGACACAGGCCAACAAACTGGCGTTTATTGCGGCCCATACGCAGGTACATTTTCTGCAATCGCATCTGGCCCCGGCGACCGGGCTGGCGCTAGCCATTATCGAACAGATGGAGCAGCGCCTTGAGTAACAGGCCACTGAGCGTGGCCCGGTGGCTTAGCGCTGGCGAAAATCGGGAATAACCAGATCGCCACGCATTACTGAGGAATGTAACACGCTCTGCGTCTGTTGATTCAGTGCCTTCACAATACGCGCGGCCATGGCATCCATTGAATATGAAATAGCCGGAATCGTCGGGATACCGGGCAGATCCAGCGTGCCGGCCAGACTAAAGACCATAATGTCTTTTGGCACCTGCTTATTGAACGCCTGCAACTGAGGAATCACTTTTTGTGCCTGCTGTTCATCAGCCACCAGCAATGCATTGAAATTGAGCGTGGAGGCATTGTTCAGAAGTTCCTGCAACGCCACTGAAGAAGATGGCGTGTCCATAAAGACCAGATTGCGGTTAAAAGGCAGGAAATTTTTTTCCAAGACATGTTTATAGCCCAGCAGAACCTGATCGGCAAAGCCCATGCCCTCGGGATGAATCAGAGCAATTTGACGACGATTTTGACTGATAAGATAGTTACAGGCCGTTTCCGCTGCAAAAGCATGATCACGCTGGATACTGTTCACTTCTTCGCCGGATTCCAGACAATCCACCAGCATCACGTTTGGCTGACGCAGGTTTAACGGAAAGCGCGCGCCGATAATTAAGACATCATCACATAACCCACAGGTCAACTCACTGAGACAGGTCATCACGTCCGCTTTCGTGTTGGCGAAACGAAGTAACAGGTGTTTTTGATGCTGACTGAAATGTTTCTCCAGCGCATAAAGGTAACCCGTCGTCTGATTGATATTTTCCTGCGCACAAATAACACCGATACAGCCCGTAGACTGACTCAGTAGTGACTGGGCGATGACATTTGGACGATAATTCAGTTCATCCACCGCTTTTAACACCGCAGCCCGACTGGCCTCTTTCACCCCACGTGACCCACTCAACACGCGCGATACGGTGGCTTTAGACACGCCAGCCAGTCGCGATACATCGTTGATAGTAGACATCATTTTCCCCTAACAGAACCAAACGGCTCCCTGAAAACTGACCGAAACGGTGGCTTAATTTTTCGCCACAGGCAGTATAGCGTTTTCATTTTTTCATGGAAACCGATTTTCCGTTTCTACTCAATAATGATTTTTACCGCTTAATTTAGTGATCTGAATCGTAATTAAACACCCGTTATCAGCCAGAGCATGATGCCTGTCACACTTTCTTTTGCGACAAATGGAAACCGGTTTCCATATCGTATCAAATCATCCCCGTAACAAGTTTTACACGTAAAGGAGCGTTCTCATGATCAGGATTATGTTGTGCTGTTCGGCAGGTATGTCCACCAGCATGCTGGTGCGCAAAATGGTAGAGGTGGCGGATCAACGCGGCCTCGCTGTGCAGATTGATGCCTGGGGCATTGCCGAGTTTGATACGCAGTTTCCAACGTATCAGGTTGTGCTGCTCGGCCCGCAAGTGAAGTACATGTTAAACACGCTTTCAGAAAAAGCTGCCACCTACGGTATTCCTGTCCGGGCTATAGATATGACGGACTACGGTATGCAACGCGGTGACAACGTGCTGGATTACGCTCTGTCGCTTATTGAAGCGACACACTAAAAGGTGTCATTTATGGGTTCGTTATATCAGTCAATGGTGACGGTGATTGAACAGGCTATTACGCCCCTCGCCGGAAAATTGGGTCAGCAAAAGTACGTTATCGCTATTCGTGATGGTTTTACGGCGGCCCTGCCGTTTATGATTATTGGCTCGTTCATGCTGGTGTTTATTTTCCCGCCCTTTTCAGCGGATACCACCAACAGCTTTGCCCGGGCCTGGCTCGACTTTTCGGTCACTTATCGCCAGCAACTGATGCTGCCGCTTAATCTCAGCATGGGCGTCATGACCTTCTTTATCTCAGTCGGCATCGGTGCCAGTCTGGGCCGACAGTTCAACCTTGATCCCATCATGTCAGGTTTACTGGCTTTTATGGCCTTTTTACTGGTGGCAGCGCCCTATGCTGATGAAAAGATCTCTACGCAGTACCTGTCCGGTCAGGGAATTTTTACGGCCCTGATTACCGCGATTTATGCCACCCGTGTTTATGCCTGGCTCAAACAGCATAACGTCACGATTCGCCTGCCCAAAGAAGTCCCCACTGGCGTCGCCCGTTCTTTTGAGATTTTAATTCCGGTATTGGTGATCATTGGCACCCTGCATCCGCTTAATCTGTTTATTGAAGCCAAAACGGGCATGATTATTCCTCAGGCGATTATGCATCTGCTGGAACCGCTGGTATCCGCCTCGGATTCCCTGCCAGCCATCTTGCTGTCGGTGCTGCTGTGCCAGATTTTTTGGTTCGCCGGTATTCATGGCGCACTCATCGTCACTGGCATCATGAATCCCTTCTGGATGGCTAATCTCTCCGCCAATCAGGCCGCTCTGGCAGCCGGTGCGGCGCTGCCCCATGTCTATCTGCAGGGCTTTTGGGATCACTATCTGCTTATCGGCGGCGTCGGTTCCACTTTGCCGCTGGCCTTTTTACTGCTGCGCAGCCGGGTACTGCATCTGCGTACCATCGGCAAAATGGGCGTGGTTCCCAGCTTCTTTAATATCAATGAGCCGATCTTATTTGGTGCGCCCATCATCATGAATCCCCTGCTGTTTATTCCCTTCGTCTGCGTCCCGATGATTAATGCCGTTCTGGCCTATACCGCCACAAAACTGGGCTGGGTTGCGCAGGTCGTTTCGCTGACGCCCTGGACGACGCCCGCGCCGATTGGTGCTTCCTGGGCGGCCAACTGGGCGCTTAGTCCACTGGTCATGTGCCTGATCTGCATGGTGATGTCGGCACTGATGTACTTACCTTTTCTGCGCGCTTACGAACGCAGCCTGATCAAAGCAGAAGAGAAAAAAATTCAGGATACCGTGCCCGCAGGCAATACCGTGCACGGTCATCCCCAGGCTTAAGGAGTCAGTCACATGCACTACCGTTTTCCCGACAATTTCTGGTGGGGCAGCGCCAGTTCGGCGTTGCAAACCGAAGGCTGTAGCCTTCAGGGCGGTAAAAGCGCCACTACCTGGGATCACTGGTTCGCACACCAGCCGCATCGTTTCCATCACGGTATTGGCCCGGCCGATACCTCCGGCTTTTATCAACACTGGCGGCAGGATATCGCGCTGCTAAAAGCGTTAAAGCACAACAGCTTTCGCACCTCGCTGAGCTGGGCGCGGCTCATGCCGGACGGAGCGGATGAGATCAATCCCGAGGCCGTCGATTTCTATCACCGGGTCATTGATGAATTACTGGCGCAGGGGATTACGCCGTTTATCACGCTGTTTCATTTCGATATGCCGCTGGCCCTGCAGGAGAAAGGGGGCTGGGAAAACCGCGAAGTGGTGCAGGCGTTTGGCCGCTACGCGCAGCGCTGTTTCGCGCTGTTCGGTCACAAAGTGAAGCACTGGTTTACTTTTAATGAGCCCATTGTGCCGGTTGAAGGCGGCTATCTGTATGATTTTCATTATCCCAACGTGGTGGATTTTAAACGCGCCGCTACCGTGGCCTTTCATACCGTACTGGCACATTCCCTGGCGGTACGAGCCTGGCGTAACGGCGGCTATGATGGCGAAATAGGCGTGGTACTGAATCTCACACCGTCCTATCCGCGCTCAACGAATCCGGCAGATGTCAACGCAGCACAGCATGCCGATCTGCTGTTTAACCGCAGCTTTCTCGATCCGGTTCTCAAGGGCGAATATCCGTCTGCGCTGCTGGACTTATTAAAACAGCATGACCATTTGCCACACTGCCTGCCTGGCGACAGCGCCTTGCTTGCCGACGGCATCATCGACCTGCTGGGTGTCAATTATTATCAACCGCGCCGGGTGAAGTGCCGGGACAGCGCCGTCAACCCTGACGCACCGTTTATGCCGGAGGCATTATTCGATCATTACGACATGCCTGGCCGACAAATGAACCCATACCGCGGATGGGAAATCTATGCGCCGGGTATTTACGATATTCTGATCAACCTGCGCGATAATTACGGCAACCCTCGCTGCTTTATTTCTGAAAATGGAATGGGCGTCGAAAATGAACAGCGTTTTATTCAAGACGGTAAAGTTCAGGATGATTACCGTATCGAATTTGTTTCCGAACATCTTAAATGGCTGCATAAAGGCATTCGCGAGGGCTGTCATTGTCTGGGTTACCATATGTGGACCTTTATCGACAACTGGTCCTGGCTGAATGGCTATAAAAATCGCTATGGCTTAGTGCAGCTCGATCTGGAAACACAACAACGTACGATAAAAAAGAGCGGGAATTGGTTTGCTAACGTTGCCGAAAATAACGGTTTTGACTGAGAGCGATAATAATGATTGAACTTGAAGACGCTGTAATGACGATTATCGTCAATTCAGGACACGCCCGCAGTTTGTGCTTTGAAGCCCTGCAGGCGGCGCGGCAAGGCCAGTTTGACGAGGCCCATGCGCGCCTCAAAGAGGCCGACGACTATTCCCGCAAGGCCCATCAGATGCAAACCCGGTTAATTGAACAGGATGCTGGCGAGGCCCGACAGCCGATGACATTAATTATGGTCCATGCTCAGGATCATTTAATGACGTCGCTATTAGCCCGTGAATTATCAGAAGAAATAATTCATCTCTATCAACGGTAATTTGATCGCTTAATACAGGAGAACGCCTGACAAAAAACATCCCTCTGGAAAGAAAACATACTCTACAAATCAACTTGTTTTGGTGACAGTCAATAAGCCGAAACGGGCGGGTTATTATCTGAAAACAACAGCACGCGTCTTTCGGGTTAATTCGTGTTAACCCGAAGGATGAGGTGTAAACGAGATAACCATGAACATGATAAAAACATTTTCACTTCCTCTGGCGGTGAGCGCCGCGCTGTGCCCGATTGCCGGCCTCGCACAGGAATTCACGCAGGAACAAATCGACGCTATCGTCGCCAAAGCCGTCGATAAAGCTTTAGCAGAGCGTCAGGCTAAGATGGATGCCGCCGTCGCGAAAAAAACGGATGTGATAACAGAACCGCAGAGTCCTGCACAGTCACCGGATATGGCCATTCCTTTTGGCGTGAAGTTTAGCGGCTACGCCCGTTATGGCGCGCATTACCAAAGTGGTGACCAAAAGTATGTCAACGTTGATGGCTCTTACAACGGCGCCTCCGGTATTGGTCGCCTGGGGAACGAAGGTAACGGCGGCGAATTCCAGCTCTCTAAAGCGTTTAAAAGCACGAACGGTGCCATCTGGGACGTGAACGTGATGATCGATCACTGGGGCGATGAAGTGAACCTGAAAAAAGCTTACGCTGGCGTGACCAACGTGCTGGCCTCGAATCCCAATGCCTATCTTTGGGCCGGACGGGACTTTCATCAGCGCCCACAACAGAACATCAATGACTATTTCTGGATGAACCACGATGGTCAGGGCGCGGGCGTAAAAGACTTTGACGTAGGCGGGATAAAATTTGACCTTGCTGCCGTCGCGGCGGTGGAATCCTGTAATCCTGAAGTGCTTAGCGATGAATCCAATCCGTCACGCATTACCTGTACGGGCGGATCGGGCACCGGCGATAAAGGAAACTATGCCGCCACATCTAAAATCCACGGCATCAAACTGGGGCCGCTGGATCTGGAGATGTATGCCAATTACGGTTTCGACTCTAAGGCCGTGGAAAGCGAGGATCGCCTCAACGCCTGGCAGGGTGCGTTTGTCGTAAGCCACACCACCGATCATGGCGTCAATAAAGTGATTGCACGCTACTCAGACAATGCGGATAACAGCGTTTACAGCAAAACCCATGGCCTCAGCACGCTTTACACCAGCTTTGAAGGTAAGCACCTGTTTACTCAGCAGGCGCAGGTGGAGTATCTGCTGGCCTATCACGATTATGACAACAGTCGACTGAAAAGCGACAACCGGAAAAACTACGCTGCCATTGTGCGCCCGATGTATTTCTGGAATGACGTGCACTCCACCTGGCTCGAAGCCGGTTATCAACGGGTCAACTATGATGAAGGCGGTAGCAACAACGGCTGGAAGCTGACGCTGTCGCAAAATATCGCTATCGCGATGGGACCGGAGTTCCGTCCCATGCTGCGCTTCTATGTGACGGGCGGCAAGGTCGATGATGCGCGCACCGCACGCGTGAATGGCCGGGAAAACGATACTCTGGACGACTTCAATCTGGGTGCGATGTGGGAAGCCTGGTTTTAAGACGATACACGGGTCGTCTACGGCCAGTGTGAGGCGGTGTCCGGATTTACCTGCAACGATAAGCAACCCTCGTCCCTCGGGCATTTCTGCCGTATGCCCGATTGGGTGGTAAGCTGTACGAAGGGCGCGCAGCACCGCCTTGCCGTGTCAACGCGACATTCACCTCAGCGACCTGATAAGGAAAAGCACCATGTCGGCAATCGGTAATACATTTCATCACATCGGTATTGTGGTTCAGGATATTGAAGCCAGTGAAGCCTGGTATAGCCAAATGCTGGGATTTACGCGTCTGTATGATTATGGCTGGCCGGGCGTACAGGTTGTTTTTATTGCGCGGGGCAATGTGAAACTGGAGCTGTTTCAACATGCGCAGGCCACCCCGATGGATCCACAGCGGCAACGCGCAGAAACCAATCTGAAAATCGGCGGTATCAACCATTTCGCGCTTCAGGTCGACGATCTCAATGAGGCGGTTGCGGAACTGCAGGCAAAAGGTGTCGAGATCGTTTCCCCGCCCCGTGCCGTACCCAACGGCGATGGCGATCGTTTCGCTTTCATTCATGATAACGAGAAGATGCTCGTCGAGCTTTTTCAGCCCGGCCGCTAATCCGCCTCCTGTCTGGAATGATTTCACTCGCGACGGGGCGAACGCGCGCGTCGCCTGATAGAACCTGACAAAGGCTTTACGCTACCCCTTTTCCTTTAAATACCCATATGAACCCTGTCACAAAACGCGCATTCGGTTTTTCGGGCTGGTTAAACGCCCACCCGCCCGGCAAACTTGTTAAAGCCTTGTTGCACATAGCCCAATGTAATTGTTAACGGCCATTAATGCGCATAGCGCATCAGTCGATGAGTTTATTGCGCTTATTTACTTTATTTTCCTGATCCAGTCTTCAGCAACAGGCGCAGCAAAAAGCGTCAATGATAAACTGGAGATACCGATGCATTCCTCGACTTCACCTATGACCACTCGCGCCAGAATCGGCGCCATCTTGCGCGTTACCTCGGGCAACTTTCTGGAACAGTTTGACTTCTTTCTGTTTGGTTTTTATGCCACCTACATCGCGCATACTTTCTTTCCGGCGAGCAGTGAGTTCGCCTCACTGATGATGACCTTTGCCGTCTTCGGCGCAGGTTTCCTGATGCGCCCGATCGGCGCCGTGGTGCTGGGCGCTTATATTGATAAAGTCGGCAGACGTAAAGGATTGATCGTAACCCTGTCCATTATGGCTACGGGCACCTTTCTGATCGTATTAATCCCGTCTTATCAGAGCATTGGCCTTTGGGCCCCGATGCTGGTGCTTATCGGTCGCCTGTTGCAGGGCTTCTCTGCCGGTGCCGAACTGGGCGGCGTGTCTGTTTACCTGGCCGAAATCGCTACGCCAGGCCGTAAAGGCTTCTATACCAGTTGGCAGTCGGGCAGCCAGCAGGTCGCCATTATGGTTGCCGCTGCCATGGGCTTTGCCCTGAATGCCGCCCTGGAAGAGAGCGCGATTCGTGAATGGGGCTGGCGTATTCCGTTCCTGTTTGGCTGCCTGATTGTGCCTTTCATTTTCTTTCTGCGTCGTAAGCTGGAAGAAACGCAGGAATTTAATGCTCGCCGTAAGCATCTGGCGATGCGCGAGGTCTTTAAAACCCTGTTAGCTAACTGGCAGGTAGTGGTTGCGGGCATGTTGATGGTGGCGATGACCACAACAGCGTTCTATCTGATTACCGTTTATGCCCCCACCTTCGGCAAGAAGGTGCTGATGCTCAGTGCGTCTGACAGCCTGCTGGTTACGCTGCTGGTGGCCATTTCCAATTTCCTCTGGCTGCCGGTCGGGGGTGCCCTGTCGGACCGCTTTGGACGTAAGCCGGTTCTGATTGCCATGACGTTGCTGGCCCTGGCAACGGCTTATCCGGCCCTGACGCTGCTGGCCGAAGCACCGAGTTTTACGATGATGCTGACCGTACTGCTGTGGCTGTCATTTATCTACGGCCTGTATAACGGTGCGATGATTCCTGCCCTGACCGAGATTATGCCAACCGAAGTTCGGGTGGCGGGCTTTTCACTCGCTTACAGCCTCGCAACGGCTGTCTTTGGCGGATTTACCCCGGTGATTTCAACCGCATTGATAGAGTACACCGGCGATAAAGCGTCACCCGGTTACTGGATGAGCTTTGCTGCCGTCTGTGCCCTACTGGCGACGCTGTATCTTTACCGCCGCAGCGCTGTCAATTTACAACCCGCCGTTAAACATTAAGTCAGGGACTCCATTATGAAACGACTATACCGATCACTCCTTGCCACCCTCGTGCTTTCAACCGTCAGCACGACGGTACTGGCAAAGGACGTGACCGTGATGATCTCTGGTGGCTTTAAAGCCGCCCTGGAGAAACTCACGCCTCAGTTTGAAGCTCAAAGCGGTGACAAAATTATCCTGGTATCCGGCCCTTCAATGGGTAAAACCCCGCAGGCAATCCCTAACCGCCTGGCACGTGGTGAAAAGGCCGATGCGGTCATTATGGTAGGCAATGCGCTGACTCAGCTGGAAAAAGACAAGTGGATAAAACCCGGCTCACGCGTGGAGCTGGCTGACTCGCCGATTGGTATTGTCGTGAAGCAAGGCGACGCTAAGCCCGCAATTAAGACGGATGACGAATTACGTCAAGCCTTACTGAGTGCGAAGTCTATTGCGTATTCCGATAGCGCCAGCGGTCAGTATGTCAGCAGCGAGTTGTTTAAGAAGTTAGGCATTGAAGACAAAGTCAAAGACAAAGCACATCAGGTCGAACGTATTCCTGTCGCCTCGGAAGTGGCAAAAGGCCACTATGCACTGGGACTGCAGCAGGTCAGCGAACTGCTGCCCGTCAAGGGCGTGACTTTTGTTGGCGAGTTGCCTGACGATGTCCAGTACATTACCCGCTTCGCGGGTGCTGTCCCGGCGAAAGCCGCGCATCCGGAAGCAGGTAAAGCGCTACTTGATTTCCTGGCCTCAGCCCAGGCGCAGGCGGTCGTTCACGCAACCGGTTTGCACTCGGTGAAAACGCAGCAGCCTGTTACGCAGCGTGATACTGTTCAGTAATGAGCTTTTCCAGTTCTGCTGCAATATACGACTGAATGCGTCCGCTGCGTCTGAGCAGCCCTACAGTACGTTTCACCACCGGATCGGTGAGGGGTAACTGCACCAGCACCGAATGACCGGATGACGGCATCGACATGGCGGGCACGGCAGCAATGCCGATTCCCGCTTCAACCATACCGAGCATCGTGGTCACATGTCGGGTTTCACAGATACTGGGACGCGCCGGAACAACATGACCCAGGGCAGAATCCAGCAGGTTGCGATTACCCGACGTCTTATCCAGCCCCACATAATCCTGCTGATAAAATTCCTGCCATGTCAGCCCTTTACGGCTGGCAAGCGGATGGTCGTGTCGGCAGGCGACAACATAAACATCCTCAACCAGGGGTAAAAATTCGGTGCCAGGCGGTGGATTGCCGGAGAAGCAAATGCCAAAATCTGCCTGACCACTGGTTACCGCCTCGATCACGTTGCCTGCGCTGCTATCAATGATTTTGACGCGTACGCGAGGATAGCGGGCCTGAAAGCGGCGAATGACATCCGGCATAAAATAGTAGGCCGCAGAGGGTACCGTCGCCACCGTCACCAGTCCGGTCCGATCCTGGCTGACTTTACTGATATCGGCCATAACCTCTTCAAAATTAGCGAGCAGCTGCTCCGAACGTGCGGCAAATGTCTGACCATAAAGCGTAAGCGTAACCCGGCGCGTGGTTCTGTCGAACAGCTTAATCCCCAGTGCCGTTTCCAGCTTTTCAATCCTGCGGCTCAGGGCCGACTGGGACAGGCAAATGGACTCCGCTGCAATGCGGAAATTGCCATATTCGACCAGGGCGCGAAACGCGTACAGATCGTTAAGATCGAAATTAACCGGCATGGCGACAGACATTCCCGTGATGTTGAAAAGGCTGGAACCATAGTGCCTTATCGCTTAACAGCAAACAAAGTGAAATATGCGCGAAACGGCGGGTGTTAAGCGAGGAAACCGGTCACCCGTAAAGGCAGGCGACCGGAAAAAATACTCAGACAGGATGTGGCGTGGATGAACGGGAAACGTTTCTGACCGCTTCCTCGACGCGCTCAGAATTGCTCTGAATACTGGCGATTACCTCACCCGCCTGACGCATCAGATTGACTCCACGCGCCGTGTTTTTCAGGTTATTTTCGATGTCTTCCAGCACCTTTTTCGCCAGCTGATTATTACTGGACACCACACGTCCTATTTCTTCTGTCGCTTCGTTAATACGTGCCGCCAGCGTGCGTACTTCGGCGGCTACGATGGCAAAACTGCGCCCCGACGTGCCGGCGCGGGCAGCCTCAATGGCTGCATTCAGCGCAATAAAGCGCGTCTGCTCGGCGATATTGCGAATGGAATGCACCATATCGGCAATCCGGTCAGACTGGCCGTTCAGGCCAAAGACATCCGCCGAAACGCTGTTCATCTCATTGGCGATTTTCGCCATCGTTCTGACGCTGTCTTCGATGACATCGGCACCCGTTACCGAGCTTTCACGTGTCTGTTGCGCCATCTTCCATGCGTGCTGAGCGGCTTCGTTTTCCTGCTGGTTTTGCAACACCTGCTCCGTCACATCCGTCGCGAATTTCACGATCTTATATAACCGTCCTTCGGTATCAAAAACCGGGTTATAGGTTGCACGCAGCCAGATGGTTTTACCCTGGCTGTTAAGGCGCGGATACTGGCCGGAAAAAAATTCGCCCTGGTTCAGGCGTTGCCAGAACTGCTGATATTCCTGGCTGTTACGCAGTTCCTCAGAGCAAAACATACGGTGATGCCGCCCGAGGATCTCATCGGCTTTGTAGCCGGTCGCTTTCAGGAAGTTTTCATTCACCTCCAGTACTTCCCCGGCCTTATTAAATGCAATGACGGCCATTGAGCGGCTGATCGCCTGTACCATGGCATCCTGCTGCTGCGCTTCGCTGATACGCTCGGAAATATCAGCCGCCAGCTTGATGACCTTAATGACCCGACCCTGCCGATCTTTTACTGGCACATAGCTGGCTTCCAGCCAGACGGGATGATTATCTTTGCCTAAACGCAGGTATTTACCGCTGAAGCTCTTGCCGCTGGCCAGCCGTAGCCAGAACTGGCGATACTCGGCTGAGTTGACCAGCGAGGGCGAGCAAAACATGCTGTGATGACGACCCACGATTTCTTTTATCTCATAGCCCATCTTGTTGAGAAAAAGATCATTTGCCCGAAGGATCGTGCCTTCCGGCGTAAACTCGATGATCGGAATGGCATCATTCAGTGCTTTGAGCGAATCGGCGGCGTGTTTATGCTGGTGTTTTGAGAAAAGGGAAAATAATTTTTTTAGAATTGTCATTTTTATACTGCCATGTTGAGTGGTCTGGAGAGTTTATCGGCAGAAGAAAGAGCAGGCTTGAGACAATGGAGAATAAACAGGCAACAGATTGTGACCGGGCTAATAACGTTAATTAAAGGATGAATACAACGCCCTTTATTTTTTGGCCGCGTTAAAACGTAATGACTGACATTAAGTGGAAAATTATTTGCACACCGGGTTTACGTCACTGTCGACATAAACCGTCCTTTTCACGCTCTGCAGCGACCAAAAAAAAGCTGCCATCAGGCAGCTCTTTGCGCATCTTTCAACACGACGCGGTTATTTATACAGCTCGGCGGTCATGTGGACACGGTCGTTCGTGTTGGCTTCGATGATTCTGTACTGCGCACCCTGCTGTTCAGCCTGGGCTGCAATTTTCGCTTCGGTACCATCAAGGGTGGAACCAGTTGCGGTGACAGTTTGCGCAAAAGCAGAGGCTGACATCAGTGAAAGCGCAGCAACGGCAGCAAGGGAAAGTGTTTTCATGGTTTTCATAATCCGGTTCCTTATCATGTAAGCGGGAAAGCAGTGTGCTTTCGATGGGAGTAATGATAACCATAGTTATTAATACAAAGTTAACAATAAGTGCCGCAATTGTGATCCTGCTATCTATCACGCTGATAGCTAAAACCTCATGCCGACGTTGCGGAATTGACATATAACGTTTTTGGTAAGGGTGACTGAGGCAGGAAAAGCAGAGGCTCAGCGCGAGCTGCAGCTATATTTCACGTTTTGCTATGCCAGGGATTAAGGATATCTCACCTGTCTGGCAGATCTTATCTGCGCACTAAGGGCGGTTAACTGCGAAGGTTGTGCGCTTTTAAGCGCACACATCTTGATGACTGCTGCCAGACGACAAACAGGATAATGCTTTATTGCTTGCGCACGTTAGTACGTAGCGCGCCCTTTTCCCCTGTTGGTTTCTTACGTGTTAACCCATGGCTTAGATTCCAGAGAGCGGATGGGTTTGTTTGTCACGGCTTTCGGCTTTCGGCTTTCGGCTTTCGGCTTTCGGCTTTCGGCTTTCGGCTTTCGGCTTTCCAGGTAAGCAAAGCGCACTAAAATTTGCCAGTAATCCTGAAAAATCATGCCTTTTCGCCCTCCTCCGCTCTTTTCTTTAACTACCTGTTTTTTCCTGTGGCAAAAGCGACTGGAATATTACGCGTTAATGTGCGTCTTTTCATCGGGGTGATATAGTCTGCTGAGAGGCTTTATCAGCGCCATCTGCGCGCTGATATTTTGTGGAGGAGAGCTTTATTAATGGCGCTGTACGCTCTGGACTGGTTTAGTCGCAATGGTATGGAGTGCTCGCGCGTTAAAGCGCATAACGCAACCTTTCCAAAACACACGCACGATGAATATGTGCTTAGCGCCAACCTGTCGGGCATTGAGGAAATCACACTTAATGGCCAGACACTGCAGGTCAATGCGGGCCAGATCACTCTGTATAATCCGGCCAGCATCCAGTCTTCACGCTTCGATCAGCACGGCGCTGAATTCCTCAGCATCCATATTCCGCAGACGCTATTAAAAACATTCAATCTCAGCCAAAATCTCAGCAGTCACTGTGAGGCACCCGTTTTAACTGAAGGCGTTTTCACGCATCAGGGGTTATTTAACGCTATATGTCGCTATGCCCAACTGACACAACACCATGACAGCGAAGAGGAAGAGCAGGCACTTTTGCTGTTGTGCGCAGAACTGTTCTCTGAGAAAGTCACGCGAGATGCCGTGGTCGATAAAGACCTGGACCGCATCATTGCTTTTATGCGCCAGCATGTGAACATGAAGCTTACGCTGAATGCATTGGTGCAGGTAGCGGGAATAAGCAAATACGCGCTGGTGAGGCGTTTTACTGCTTATACCGGGCTTCCACCTTTGCAGTATCACATGCAGCTTCGCCTGTGTGCAGCGCGGGCGCTTCTGCGACAGAATCAGCATCCTCTGGACGCCGCGCATCGCCTGGGATTTTACGATCAAAGCCATTTTATCAATGCGTTTCGCAAAGTAATGGGCACCACGCCCAAACACTATGCTTCACAGGTAGGTTCAGGAAAGCAAAAATTCTTTATAACCTGAAACGATGACGTAAAAAGCAAAACAGGCAAAGATAAGGGCAGAAAGCATGTAGGAATATCTCAACAACTTTTGTCCTAATAGCCTGCCGCCCACGCTGCCAACCAGACAGAGCACACCCGTCCATATCACCCCGGCCAGAAAAAAACCGCTCAGAAATAGCGTGGTTCCGGTAAGGTTTTGCTCCCCGAAACGGGAAATGAGCGCGCCACCCACCGTCGCAAACCACAGAATGGCGGTGGGTGAGGACAGGGCCAGTACAATTCCGCGACGGAACTCACGGAACAGCGACAGCCTGACAGTCACCTGTGATGTGTCGATATCGTTAACTGTACTGAAGGCAGCCATCAGCATTTTAACGGTGAACCCTGTCAGCAGAAGCCCTCCACCCGCCCAGATTATCCATCGCACTATCTCGAATTGCAGTAACACCGCCATGCCCGCCAGCGCAAGCACGGCATAAAAAAGATCGCCTATACAGGTGCCGATGCCCAGCGAAAATCCCTGAAAATACCCCCGCTGCATTGCCAGCGTAATCATAGCGATGTTGGCAATGCCGATATCCAGACACAGTGACAGACTTAAGAAAAACCCCGTTGAAAAGGACATCATCGCACTGCACTCCTGCACGAAAGAACCTCGCGCTGCGCCACCTGATATGTGCCTGTAAATTCTGTAAAAAGAGCCCATTCCGGAGAGCGAAGCGTAAACTGAAGCGGCGTCATTGAGTTCCCTGCCTGAACGTGAGTGATACCTTATTTCATTCTTTTACTCAGCTCAGGTATTGGAAAAAATTGCAGCGAAGGGATGAAGGGAGAGTCAGCCGACGGGGAAAGGGAATAAAGCGGGCGGTACGACATGATCCGCCCGGGGAACCTGGAGCAGAATAATCAGGCGGTGGTGTTAATGTTCCGCCCTACAGCCGGGTTCGCGGGAAGGGCAGTAACGCCTTCCACCAGTGTAGTGATGGTATCTGCCTGTTGGTTCAGGGTTTTCTTTAACAGCGTCGCATTAGCTTCACCACGTGCCTGCCATTGATCTAACCCTGCAGACAGCGTTGTGAGTTGCTGAATATCCATGCAGTTGCTCCTTATGTTGACTGAGCCCCAAACGGGGGTCACATAATACTGGCGACGGATTTCGCCAGTGGCGCATAAAGTATCGGCTCTGAGTATTAAAACTTTAGTGCCAGTTAAATATTGGAAAAATTTATTAATCCAGAAGAATCACACGATACACGACTTATTCGTAACAACATACTCCAGCCTCCAGGGTAATACTTACAATTTTTTTAGGATTTTTAAATTTCATAATTGTTTAACTTGTTTAACAACGCCACTCTATTTTATTCTGGCCCTGTTCTTAGGAGTTCCTTAACAAAAAACAGGATGATAAAAATGAAAAAAAGCATTTTTGTAATGATGATGATGGCAGGGGCTTCAGCAAGTGTTCATGCTGAGAAAACATCTTATACACCCGATTTATCAGCTGATAGTTTCAGTGTATCTGCTTCAACAGGTATGCTGGGCGGTAAATCAGGAGAACTTGTTTACGACCCTGATACTGGACGGAAAATCAGTCAGCTTGACTGGAAGATAAAAAACGTTGCCATTCTGAAAGGTGACATTTCATGGGATGCCTACCCATTTCTGACGCTTAACGCGCGTGGGTGGACTTCTCTGGCCAGTGGTTCCGGCCATCTGGATGATTATGACTGGCAGGATAGCAATCAAGGTAACTGGACCGATCATTCCTCGCATCCTTATACGCGTATGAACTACGCAAATGAATACGATCTCAATCTGAAAGGCTGGTTCCTGCAG
This sequence comes from Pantoea sp. CS_6, assembly GCF_041954745.1. NCBI lineage: Bacteria > Pseudomonadati > Pseudomonadota > Gammaproteobacteria > Enterobacterales > Erwiniaceae > Pantoea > Pantoea sp. CS_6. Next base: position 49,821 of record NZ_JAVAYG010000009.1, on the reverse strand, counting down.
GGAGATAACTACCGAGTAGGCGCTGTAGCAGGCTATCAGGAAACCCGATTCAGCTGGACTGCAATTGGCGGTTCTTTCAATTACGACAATGGTACGCTGGTAGGAGATTTCCCCAGAGATCAAACAGGTATCGGTTACAGTCAGCGTTTTTCAATGCCATATGTAGGATTGACAGGACGCTATCGCATCAATGATTTCGAATTTGGTGCTTTACTTAAATTCAGCGACTGGGTGAATGCTCACGATAATGACGAGCACTATGTGCGCCAGTTAACCTTCCGCGAAAAAACATCCAGTTCACGCTACTACGGTGCATCTGTTGATGCCGGTTATTACGTTACACCTAACGCAAAAGTCTTCGCTGAATTTACTTACAGTAAATACGAAGAAGGTAAAGGTGGCACACAAATTTTTGATAATGTAAGTGGCCAGTCCGGGAATATTGATGGTGACGCAGCAGGCATAGCAAACCACAATTATACGGTTACAGCAGGATTGCAATATCGCTTCTAATTAGACGTTAATAATTAAGGCGAAACATAGTTTCGCCTTTAAATTTAAATATTCCCAGAAAGTTATTCTGATTTGGTAATAACAACTGCTATATATGATTGCAGTTTCAAACAAACCGCGGCACAAAACTCACCGGAAAATTCAGCGAATTCGCGATAAAACACGCATCGTGAGCATGGTGGTGCAGCGCTTCTGCGCGCGCAGCGTCTGCCGGATCGCGCAATGTGACCAACGGCTTCAACGTGATTTGCGTGAAATGCCCCCGCTCACCCTCGACCATTGTGCCCTCCGCCGCATCCTCATAAGCCTCGACGATGATACCAGCATCAGCGCACAGATGCAGATACCATAATTTATGGCAGGCGGACGCCGAGGCCAGCAACAGTTCTTCGGGATTCCAGCGCGTGGCATCGCCCCGAAAGGCCGGATCGGCACTCAGTGCGATGGTCGCTTTCCCCTCAGCGGCAAGCTCACCATTGCGATCGTACGCGGTGTAGGAATCTGTACCGCTGCCACGGTTACCGGTCCAGCGAATGTGAATATGGTAATGATGTTCCCGATTAGCCATCTTGCATCCTTTTAAAGGCTGAAGGTGATTCTGGAGACAGTGCCCATCGTGATTTCAGGCCTGTAGCCCAGCGGATTGATGCTCAGAGCCTGATGTTATAACGGACAATATCATCCACCTGTGCCAGCTTATCGTACAATCTGCGGGCAGGATTGTTTTCATTTGTCACCCAATATACTTTCGCCCAACCCAGTTCACGGGCTTCATCGCAGACTGCTACGATTAGGGCTTTTCCCGCACCTACGCCGCGCTTGTTTTCCTTAACAAAGAGATCTTCCAGATAGCATACGGGCTGGGTGACCCAGGTCCCTTCGTGTATCACGCATATCGCGAAACCGATCACGCTGCCGTTGTGTTCGGCGAGTCGACATATGAGCGCGGAGTCAGGTGAATGGATTCTCTGCCAGGTAGATAGCGTGACGCTCTCATCCAGGTGATGACCATAAAACAGCAGGTAATCTTTCCAGAGCCCCAGCCAGGCTGCGTAATCATCCGGCAGGGCATTACGAACGTTAAGCATTGACGTTCCTTTTAGTCAATGGGCCAGATAACTCGCCGCTGTAATGCCATGACGACGCTACACATCGCGGATACGAAAACAGCGACTGACGGCTTGTTGGAGCCTGCTCAATCAGTAAAGCAGCTGTCTCCCTCAGAAGCTATCTTAATTCGATGGAGTCTGTAAAATCGTGGCTGATGACCATAATAACGATGACAGCGCAGGCGCATTCAACCAGGGTATTACGAATGGCTGTGGAATTTTGCGATTCCTACTTAAGCGAGGCAGCGGCCCAGCCCTTTCTCAAAGAAAACCATAATATAAAGAAGTATATTTTCGACAGTCTGTCAGAAAAGCACTGAACTACACAGTCCCTCAAAAAAAGGGTGACCATGGATCATGGTGATTGTTAAACAGAGTGACAGCAAGCTCTGCCACACTGTTTAACAGAACATAACCTCAGAAAATTTTGAATAATTAATTATATAAATCAACGAATTAAATCTTTTATAGCTACTTTAATATGCCTTACGGTGTTACTCAGTTGAATATATTCATTCTGACATTCTCGTCTTGTCTTTCAGAGAAAATATAAGTGGAAAGCCAGCCCAGGACATTCGGACCGGCTTCCTTATAGATGATGGCGACAGGTCATCGGTTCATTCATGTACTCACAGAAATGCCAACGTCGCCTTCTTACGCCACTTCTCCATTTTCCTGCCTGTACTCTTTCGGTGTCGTCGCATAGCTCTTCTTGAACACCGAATAGAAATACTGCAATGAGGGATAACCACACATCTGCGAGATCTCATTGATACTGAGTGACGAGCCCGCCAGCAGTTCCTTTGCCTTTTCCAGCTTTTCGCGATGGATCATGGCGTGAATCGTATCGCCGGTTTCGTCACGGAAACGCTTCTCCAGGTTAGAACGCGACAGGCCAATGGCATCCAGTACCTGCTCCACCTTAATGCCCTTACAGGCGTTAAAACGGATAAAATGCATCGCCTGAATCACTGCAGGATCGTGCAGCGAGCGGAAATCGGTTGAGCGGCGGGCAATCACTTTCACTGGCGGTACCAGAATGCGCTGGAGCGGCAGAACCTGCTTATCCAGCAGGCGGTGTAACAGCTTAGCGGCCTGATAACCCATTTGTCGTGAACCCTGAACTACCGAGGAAAGCGCGACGCGAGAGAGATAACGGGTCAGTTCTTCGTTGTCGATGCCAATTACGCACAGCTTCTCAGGCACCGGAATCTTCAGGTGCTCGCAGGCCTGCAGCAGATGACGCGCACGTGCATCAGTGACAGCAATAATGCCGGTATGCGGGGGAAGGGTTTGCAGCCAGTCGGCCAGGCGGTTTTGCGCGTGCTGCCAGTTCTCAGAGGCGGTTTCCATGCCCTGATAAACCACGCCCATATAGCGCTCACGCATGACGCGTTGGCGAAACGCCAGTTCGCGCTCCTGTGCCCAGCGTTTACCACTGGAAGCCGGCAAACCGTAAAATGCAAAACGGTTGATACCGCGCGCTTTCAGGTGCAGGAAGGCACTTTCCACCAGCGCGCTGTTGTCGGTGGCAATGTAGTGTACCGGCGGGTAATCCTCTTCACGATGATAGGAGCCACCCACACCGACGACCGGCACCGCCACGTCTGCCAGCGAACGCTGAATGGCGCTGTCGTCATAATCCGCAATCACGCCGTCGCCCAGCCACTCATGGATATTGTCAATGCGGCAGCGGAAATCCTCCTCAATGAAAATATCCCAGTTTGTCTGTGAAGCCTGTAAATACTCGCCAACGCCTTCAACCACCTGACGATCGTAAACCTTGTTGGCGTTAAACAGCAGGGTAATGCGGTATCGTTTCTCATGCATAGTGGCAGCGTCCCGTTAACTCCCAGCGAATTGCATAGCACAGCTGGATGCATCACAGAAATGGTTTGCGCCACAGTGTGATCGTTCACACGATTACATACGGCGGCGCGTTGCGGTGTCCATCCAGACCGCCAGCAGCAAAATCGCCCCTTTTACGATGTACTGCCAGAAGGTCGGCACATCCATCATGCTCATGCCGTTATCCAGCGAGGCCATGATAAACGCGCCCATCACCGCCCCGGCGACGGATCCGACGCCGCCAGCCAGGCTGGTGCCGCCGATAACACAGGCTGCAATCGCATCCAGTTCGGCGATGTTTCCGGCAGAAGGCGATCCCGCGCCCAGACGTGAGCTGAGGATCAGCCCCGCGATCGCCACCATCAGGCCATTGATGGCAAACACCGCCAGCTTGGTGCGCGCCACATTGATACCGGAAAGCCGGGCGGCATCAATATTGCCGCCGATGGCGTAAATGCGGCGGCCAAAAGCCGTGCGGGTGGCCATAAACATTCCCGCCAGCAGCAGCAATGCCAGCAGCAGTACCGGAGTAGGTACGCCACGGTAATCATTCAGCAGCCAGATCGCCCCCAGCACCAGCACGGCGGTGATCGCCTGGCGTGCCACGGTGCCTGTCGCCGCCGGTTGAGCCAGTCCCAACTGCTGACGACGCAGCCGTAAGCGCCACTGCCACAGAATAAACAGTGCCAGGCCGATAAAGCCAAAACCAAAACCGAAGCCGCCTGGCAAATAGCTTTGCCCAATCTGGGACATCGCCGGACTGGTCGGGGCAACGGTAGTTCCGTCGGTGATACCGACCAGGATGCCGCGAAACGCCAGCATACCGGCCAGCGTTACGATAAACGAAGGCACCTTGCGGTAGGCCACCCACCAGCCATTCCAGGTGCCCAGCAGCAGGCCAAGCACCAGCGTGACCACAATGGTCAGTGGCAGCGGCCAGCCCAGCCAGACGTCAAAGATCGCCGCCGCGCCGCCCAGCAGCCCCATCATAGAGCCAACTGAGAGGTCGATCTCAGCGGAGATAATGACAAACACCATGCCCACCGCCAGGATGCCGGTTATCGCCGTCTGGCGCAGCAGGTTAGAGACGTTGCGCGGGCTGAGCCAGGCACCGTCAGTAGTCCAGGTAAAAAACAGGGCAATCAACACAATCGCCCCCAGCATGACCAGCACCTGCAAATTACGCAGGCCGAGCTTGCTGGAGACGGGCTTGTTGGCCGGCGTCGATACGGCGGGCTTGGTTTCGCTGTTAAGCATAATGTTCACTCCGCAGAGCGGCTTCCATCACCTGCTCCTGAGTCAGATTGTCGTTAATCAGATCGGCTTTGATTTGCCCTTCATGCATCACCAGAATGCGGTCGCTGAGGCCCAGCACTTCGGGCAACTCAGACGAGATCACAATGACGGAGATGCCCTGCTGTACCAGCGCATTGATAAGCACATAAATTTCCTGCCGCGCACCCACATCAATACCGCGCGTGGGCTCATCCAGAATCAGAATTTTTGGATTGAGCAGCAGGCATTTCGCCAGAATCGCTTTTTGCTGGTTGCCGCCGCTGAGGCGGCCAATCGGCAGTTCAGGTGACGAGGTTTTGACCCGCAGGCGGGCGATAGCGGCATTAATGGCGTGCAGCTCGCTGGCTTCGTCAATTGTGGACAGGCGCTGGCTGAACTGATCCAGCGCCGCCAGAGTGATGTTTTTGCCCACGCCCATCAGCGGCACAATGCCGTCTTTTTTGCGATCCTCCGGTACCATGGCAATGCCGTGCGCGATCGCCTCCTGACAGTCGCGGATAGTCACTTTGTTGCCGTTAATCCGGATCTCACCCTGCCAGCGACCAGGCCAGACGCCAAACAGACACTGAACGGTTTCCGTTCGGCCAGCACCGACTAATCCGGCGATACCAAGGATCTCTCCCTTACGCAGGGTAAAGGACAGGTTATTCACGCGCTTGATGTGGCGGTTGACCGGGTGCCAGGCCGTCAGGTTGCTGACCTGCAGCACCGTGTCGCCAATCTCGTGAGATGAATGTGGATAGAGCGCCGTGAGTTCACGTCCGACCATCATGGTGATGATATCGTCCTCACTCAGGCCCGCCGCCGGACGAGTGGCAATATGCTGACCATCGCGAATCACGCAGATGGTGTCCGAAATCGCCCGCACCTCGTTCAGTTTGTGCGAGATATAAATACAGGCGATACCGTGCTCGCGCAGGTTGTGGATGATACTGAGCAGTACCGTGGTTTCCTGCTCGGTCAGCGAGGACGTCGGCTCATCGAGGATAAGCAGCCGCACCTGTTTGTTGAGCGCCCGCGCAATCTCCACCAGCTGCTGCTGCCCCAGGCCCAGCTCACCCACGCGCGTGTCGGGCGAGACGTTAAGTTTGACCCGTTCCAGCAACTGCTGGCAGCGCAGCGTCATGGTTTCATCGTCCACCATGCCAAAGCGCCCCAGCTCTGCGCCCAGGAAGATGTTCTCCATCACGGTCAGTTGCCGTACCAGCGCCAGCTCCTGATGGATAATGACAATCCCTTTGCGTTCGGTATCGCGAATAGTCTGTGCCTGGATCGGGTCCCCGGAAAACTGAATCTGCCCCTCAAACTCCCCGTGCGGATACAGTCCGCACAGGATTTTCATCAGGGTCGATTTGCCAGAGCCGTTTTCACCACACAACGACAGCACTTCACCGGCATCCAGTTGCAGGCTGACGTTGTCCAGCGCCTTCACCGCGCCGAAACGCTTGGTGATATTTTTCATTTCCAGCAACATCGGTCTTCTCCTTCGCAGGATGGCGATCAGAGTTCACTCTTCTTGTGGAAACCGTCTTTCACCACGGTACTGTCGATATTGTCTTTGTTGACCTCGATGGGTGTCAGCAGGCGCGACGGCACGTCTTTCAGGCCGTTGTTGAGTTTGGCATTGCTGGCGGGCGTCTGACCGTTGCCCAGCTCGACGGCGACATTAGCTGCTTCAGTCGCCAGTTCTTTAATCGGTTTGTACACCGTCATGGTTTGCGTGCCATTCATGATACGTTTGATGGCGGCCAGATCGGCATCCTGCCCGGAGATGGCGACCTTACCGGCCAGCCCCTGCGCGCTGAGCGCCTGGATCGCTCCCCCCGCGGTAGCATCGTTTGAGGCCACAACGGCATCAATGTGGTTTTTATTGGCGGTCAGGGCGTTTTCCATGATTTTCAGTGCATTTTCCGGCAGCCAGGCATCAACCCACTGGTCACCGACAACTTTTATGCTGCCATTATCAATAGAGGGTTTTAACACCTTCATCTGCCCTTCGCGGAACAGGCGGGCGTTATTATCGACAGGCGATCCGCCCATCAGGAAGTAATTGCCTTTGGGTACTTTTTTCACCAGGCTTTCGGCCTGCATTTCGCCGACTTTTTCATTATCAAACGAAATATAGAAATCGATATCGGCATTATTAATCATGCGATCATAGGCCAGAACTTTAATGCCTTCGCGTTTCGCTTCTGCCACGACGTTACTTAATACCTGACCGTTGTAGGGAATAATAACCAGCACATCCACGCCGCGGTTGATCATATTTTCGATTTGCGACATTTGCGTTTCTTCGTTGCCATTGGCAGACTGCACGAAGACTTTCGCGCCCTTTGCTTCCGCCTGTTTAACGAAGATATCGCGGTCTTTTTGCCAGCGTTCCAGACGTAAATCGTCAATGGCCATGCCGATTTTGACTTCTTTTGCCAGACTGGCCTGACTGAACAACGTAAGCGCCGCAAGCGCAGCGAGTAATGCGGGTTTCATTTTCATCATGGTCATCCTGTAGGGAACGGTTATTGTCGTTGTAAGGCTATGAACCAGGCGGATGAATTGTTCACCTTATTTTTACCTGCCAGCAATTACTGATTTTTATCCGGCTATTACGTTTTTTGGTTTATTTCTGAATTTTTGAGCGCGATCCAAATTTTAACATTTTCAGACTCGCCGTTACCGCAAACTGCACAGCATGAGGTCATCTCATTGTCATATTTTTTTGCGAGCAAGCGCACAATAAATAATTCTCTTACTGCCTGTGTGAAATATCGTAATTGAGTGGTCAGAAAGCGGATACGCACAATATGGCTTCTGGGTAACCCATTCGGGACCACTGTTAAGGAGCAAACCATGCACGCTTATTTTGACCAGCTTGATCGCGTTCGCTACGAAGGCGCAAAAACCAGTAATCCTCTGGCCTTCCGCCACTACAACCCTGACGAAGTCATCCTGGGGAAAACCATGGCTGAGCATCTGCGCTTCGCCGCCTGTTACTGGCACACCTTCTGCTGGAATGGCGCGGACATGTTTGGTGTCGGCGCTTTTGATCGTCCATGGCAAAAAGCGGGCGATGCGCTGGCGCTGGCCAAACTGAAAGCGGACGTTGCCTTTGAGTTTTTCCACAAGCTGAACGTGCCTTACTACTGCTTCCACGATGTGGACGTCTCACCTGAAGGTGACTCCTTAAAAAGCTATCGCGAAAACCTGGCGGTAATGACCGATACGTTGCAGGCGAAACAGCAGGAAACGGGCTTAAAACTGCTCTGGGGCACCGCTAACTGCTTTACGCATCCGCGCTACGGTGCGGGTGCCGCCACCAATCCGGATCCGGAAGTGTTTTCCTGGGCCGCCAGTCAGGTGTGCAGTGCAATGAAAGCGACCCAAACGCTGGGGGGCGAAAACTACGTACTGTGGGGCGGACGCGAAGGCTATGAAACGCTGTTAAATACCGACCTGCGCCAGGAGCGCGAACAGATTGGCCGCTTTATGCAGATGGTCGTTGAACATAAGCACAAAATCGGCTTCCAGGGCACGCTCCTGATTGAACCCAAACCGCAGGAGCCGACCAAACATCAGTACGATTATGACGTCGCGACGGTTTATGGCTTCCTGAAGCAGTTTGGCCTGGAAAAAGAGATTAAGGTAAATGTGGAAGCCAACCATGCCACGCTGGCGGGTCACTCATTCCATCACGAAATAGCGACGGCGATTGCGCTGGGTGTATTTGGTTCGGTCGATGCCAATAGGGGTGATGCCCAGTGTGGCTGGGACACCGATCAGTTCCCGGTCAGCGTGGAAGAGAACGCGCTGGTGATGTATGAAATTATCAAAGCAGGCGGCTTTACCACAGGCGGCTTAAACTTTGATGCCAAAGTACGTCGGCAGAGCACCGACAAGTACGATCTGTTCTATGGACACATCGGAGCCATGGACACGATGGCGCTGGCGTTGAAAGTGGCGGCGCGTATGCTGTCTGACGGTGAGCTTGATCAGCGCGTGGCACAGCGCTACAGCGGCTGGAACGGGGAGTTTGGTCAGCAGATTTTGAAAGGTGAGTTTTCACTGGAAACGCTCGCGGCCCATGCGCACCAGCAGCAGTTCAATCCGCAACATCGCAGCGGTCGCCAGGAGCAACTGGAAAACCTGGTGAATCATTACCTCTATGACTTCTAATCCGTAAGGAGCGCGACATGGTAATCGGGATCGATATCGGCACATCCGGCGTAAAAGTCGTGTTGCTGGATGTGCAAGGGCAGGTGGCGGCGGTGGAAACGGCCCCACTAACGGTTTCCCGCCCGCATCCGTTATGGAGCGAGCAAGATCCCGAAAGCTGGTGGCAGGCTACGGATAAGGCAATGCAGGCACTGGCACAACGGCACGACCTGAGCACGGTGAAAGCTGTGGGCCTGACAGGACAGATGCACGGCGCGACCTTGCTGGACGCGCAGCATCGGGTGCTGCGTCCCGCCATTCTCTGGAACGACGGACGCAGCGGCGATCAGTGCCGTGAACTGGAGCAGCGGGTACCTGACTCACGGCGCATCACCGGTAACCTGATGATGCCAGGCTTTACCGCGCCCAAACTATTATGGGTGCAACAGCACGAACCAGACATTTTTGCCCGGATTGCCAGGGTGCTGCTGCCTAAAGATTACCTGCGCTGGCGTCTGAGCGGCGAGTTTGCCAGCGACATGTCTGATGCAGCCGGAACCATGTGGCTGGATGTGGAAAAGCGTGACTGGAGTGAGCAGATGCTCGCGGCCTGCGGGCTGGATCACAGCCAGATGCCAGCCCTGTTCGAAGGCAACCAGATTACCGGTACTTTATCAGCCGCGATCGCGCAGCGCTGGTCGCTGCCGCAGGTGCCGATCGTGGCGGGCGGTGGCGATAACGCGGCAGGCGCGGTCGGCGTCGGCATGGTCGCGCCGGGGCAAGGGATGTTGTCACTCGGTACCTCCGGCGTGTACTTCGTGGTCAGCGAAGGCTATCTCAGCAATCCCGAGCAGGCGGTACACAGCTTTTGTCATGCGCTGCCGCAACGCTGGCACCTGATGTCGGTAATGCTGAGCGCCGCTTCCTGCCTGGACTGGGCAGCGTCACTGACGGGCTGCGATGATGTCCCGCACCTGTTAGCCGAAGCGGAACGTGCAAAAGACGATGCGCCCCCCTTGTGGTTTTTGCCTTATCTTTCCGGTGAACGCACACCGCATAATAATCCGCATGCCTGCGGCAGCTTCTTTGGGTTTACCCACCAGCATGGGCGACCCGAGCTGGCGCGCGCCGTGCTGGAAGGCGTCGGTTTTGCGCTGGCGGATGACATGGATGTGGTTCACGACTGCGGCGTAACACCCGAAAGCATCATGCTGATTGGCGGTGGAGCACGAAGTCGCTACTGGCGGCAGATGCTGGCAGATATCAGCGGACAAACACTGCACTACTGCGAAGGTGGCGATGTCGGCCCTGCGCTGGGTGCCGCCCGACTGGCGCAGATGGCAATAGATAACAACCTGACCATTCCGGCCCTGAAGCAGGTGCAGCGCCATGAGCCAGATCCGGCTCGTCATGCACATTATCAGCCGAGACGTGAGACGTTCAGTCGGTTGTATCAGCAGTTGCTGCCGCTGATGAATCAGTAATTCAGAAAAAAGGGGCAACAGGGTTGCCCCTTTTTCGTTTAACCAATCGCCCCCAGCGCATCGTCCTGGCTTTGCTTTTTCGGCAGCAGGAACAGCGTTGCTGCAATATCCAGCAGGTAGATCAGGGCCAGTAGCGTGATAGCAGCCACGAAGGAGAATTTACCCGCCAGCAGCCCGATTACCAACGGACCCAATCCACCGACGCCGCGCCCCAGATTAAACAATACGTTCTGCGCGGTCGCACGAACCTGCGGCGGAAAGGTATCTGAGATCAATGCGCCATAGCCGCCAATCATACCGTTGACGAACAGGCCCATCAGCGCACCGGTAAACAGCATCACGGTCGGATCGCGCAGTTGCGCATAAACCACAACCATCACGACCGCACCGAACTGGTAAAGCAGGAAGATTTTCCAGCGCGCAAAGCGATCGGCCAGCACGCCAAACAGCCAGATGCCAAAGGTCATGCCCACCACGGTTACTGCCGTCCAGACGCCGGATTTGGTCAGACTGAAACCGAAGTTAGAGGACAGGTAGCTGGGCATCCAGATCATCAGGCCGTAATAACCGAAGTTCTGAACGGAACAGAGAATAAAGATCCCCAGGCTGGCTTTGCTGGTGGCACGGTCTTTAAACAGCAGTTTCAGTCGGGCGTGAAAGGACAGCGAGGGAACATGTTTAATTTGACGGGTGAAGCTCTCAGGTTCGCCCATGCTGCGGCGAATAACAAATGACACCAGCGCGGGCAGTAATCCCACCAGGAACATGCCGCGCCAGCCAATCACACTCAGTAAAGGCGGGGTGATAAATGCCGCCAGCAGTACGCCGAGTTGCCAGCCGATGCCGACCCAGGCCGAGGCGCGGTTGCGCTTTTCTGCCGGCCAGGCTTCTGCAATCAGCGCCATGCCGATGCCAAACTCACCGCCCAGTCCCATGCCCGCCAGCGTACGGTACGCCAGCAGATCCCAGTAACCCTGCGCCACTGCACACAATCCGGTAAAGACAGAGAACATCAGTATCGTGATGGTTAACACACGAATGCGCCCATAGCGATCGCTGAGGTGGCCAAACACAATGCCGCCGATGACCGCGCCGATCAGCGTCCAGGTCACCAGTGAACCAGCCTGTGACGGATCCAGTGCCAGCGACAGGCTGATAGCGGGCAGCATAAACCCGAGAATCAGCAGATCGAATCCGTCCATGGCATAACCGCTGACGGCAGCCAGCATCGCTTTCGCAGGCGTAATGCTCTGCTTAACAGGGAAAGAAGAGGACATGAGTGCGCACCCGTTGGTTAAAAAACTGGCGCAAGTATAAAGAGCTAAGAGGATGGGGTCTATGCAGAATAGCCGGAGCCGTGCGCCTTATGGCGCACGGTTGCGCGAGATCAAGACGGTTTGTTGCTACCGTCGTCGTCACCGGATAACAGCGCGTCCAGCCTGTCGCCGCCCACGTGACGGAAATCCTGACCTTTCACGAAGTAGAAAATGATTTCGCAGATATTCTGGCAGCGGTCACCGATACGTTCGATGGCGCGGGCGCAAAACAGCGCCGTCAGAACGCTGGGAATCGTCCGCGGATCTTCCATCATGTAAGTCATCAGCTGACGCACAATGCCTTCGTACTCTTTATCCACTTTCTTGTCTTCGCGGTAGATCTGCACGGCTTCGTTAAGATCCATGCGCGCAAAGGCATCCAGCACATCATGCAGCATCTGCACAGTATGACGGCCCAGCGATTCCAGGCTGACCAGCAGCGGCAGATGTTGCTGGCCAAACTTCTCCAGCGCAGTGCGGCTGATTTTCTCGGCAACATCGCCGATGCGTTCCAGTTCGGAGATGGTTTTGATAATCGCCATGACCAGACGTAAATCGATAGCGGTCGGCTGACGTTTGGCGATGATGCGCACACAGGCTTCATCAATCTCCACTTCCATCATGTTGACCTTCTGGTCGCCATCAATGACGCGCTGGGCCAGTTCGCCGTCCAGATTATGCATGGCGGTAATGGCATCGGTCAGCTGCTGCTCAACCATGCCGCCCATGATCATTACCTGCGTGCGGATGTGCTCCAGCTCAGCGTTAAACTGACCGGAGATGTGTTTATTCAGATTTAAACTGTCCATGGCGATCTCCTGTCTAATCAGCCGTAGCGACCTGTAATGTAGTCTTCCGTTTGTTTCTGTGCCGGCTTGGTGAACAGCGTGTCGGTGTCGCTGAACTCAATCAGTTCGCCCAGATACATAAACGCCGTGTGGTCGGAACAACGTGCCGCCTGCTGCATGTTGTGTGTCACGATCACGACGGTGTAATCCTGCTTCAGTTCAGTAATGAGTTCTTCGATACGGCCGGTAGAAATGGGATCCAGCGCTGAACAGGGCTCATCCAGCAGCAGGACTTCCGGACGAATGGCGATACCGCGCGCAATACACAGACGCTGCTGCTGGCCGCCTGACAGACTGTAGCCACTCTGATGCAGCTTGTCTTTGGTTTCAGTCCACAGGGCCGCCTTGGTAAGCGCCCACTGCACACGCTCGTCCATATCGGCACGAGACAGCTTTTCAAACAAGCGCACGCCAAAGGCGATATTGTCATAAATCGACATCGGGAAAGGCGTCGGCTTCTGGAACACCATGCCAACCCGGGCGCGCAGCAGAGCGATATCCTGGTTGGACGCCAGAATGTTGTCGCCGTCCAGCAGAATATCCCCTTCCGCGCGCTGCTCGGGATAGAGCGAATACATTTTATTGAAGGTTCGCAGCAAAGTGGATTTACCACAGCCTGAAGGGCCGATAAAGGCCGTCACCTGATTCTTCGCAATATCCAGGTTGATGTTCTTCAGAGCGTGAAACTTGCCGTAGTAAAAATTCAGATTACGGACCTGAATCTTACCCGCTGATGCAGTCGCAGTACTCATTGCTTTTCTCTCTTATACGACACCGCACAGGGCCGTGTCAGTCGTTAACCGTGTTTACCCTTGGCGAATACCACGCGTGCTACGATATTTAACAGCAACACACAGAGGGTAATAATCAGTACGCCCGCCCAGGCCAGACTTTGCCACTCGGCGAACGGACTCATCGCAAATTTAAAGATGGTGACCGGCAGGTTTGCCAGCGGCTGCATCATGTCGGTGCTCCAGAACTGGTTCGACAGCGCAGTAAACAGCAGCGGCGCGGTTTCGCCCGCGATGCGCGCTACCGCCAGCAGCACACCCGTAATAATCCCGGATACGGACGCTTTCAGCGTAATGGCGGAAATCATCTTCCATTTCGGCGTACCCAGCGCATAGGCTGCTTCGCGCATGCTGTCAGGTACCAGTCGTAACATGTTTTCCGTCGTGCGAATCACTATTGGAATCTGTAACAACGCCAGCGCTATCACACCTGCCCAGCCTGAGAAGTGGTGCATCTGCGCCACGACAATGGTGTAGACAAACAGGCCCACAACAATCGATGGGGCAGACAGCAGGATGTCGTTAATGAAACGAATCACTTCCGCCAGTAAAGACTTACGACCATATTCTGCCAGATACACACCCGCCAGAATGCCCAGTGGCGTGCCAATGAATGTCGACCATAAAATCAGTAAACCGCTACCTACCAGCGCATTGGCTAATCCGCCTCCCGCCGTGTTTGGCGGCGGTGTGGACTCGGTAAACAGCGACCATGAAAGCCCGTCAATGCCGCGGCTCACGGTGGTAAACAAAATCCAGACCAGCCAGAATAAGCCAAATGCCATCGTCAGCAAGGACAGCGTTAAGGCGATTTTGTTCTTGGTGCTACGCCACGACTGCATTTTGCGACGTGACGCTTCCAGTTCGGCCCGAGCCTGTACTTCCATTGTTGTCATGATCGCGCTCCTTCACTTTTTGCCAGACGCATAATCATTAACTTGGAAATCGCCAGCACAATAAAGGTGATAACAAACAGAATCAGGCCCAGTTCCATCAGTGCCGCTACGTGCACACCCGATTCGGCTTCAGCAAACTCATTCGCCAGTGCCGAGGTGATACTGTTGCCTGGCATAAACAGTGAGGCACTGTCGAGCTGGTAGGTGTTACCGATAATAAAGGTGACCGCCATGGTTTCGCCCAGCGCACGTCCCAGGCCCAGCATGATGCCGCCGATGACGCCGTTTTTAGTAAACGGCAACACGATGCGCCAGATCACTTCCCACGTGGTGCAGCCAATCCCATAGGCTGACTCTTTCATCATCACCGGCGTCTGCTCAAACACGTCGCGCATGACTGAAGCAATATAGGGAATGATCATGATGGCCAGAATCACACCTGCGGCCAGAATACCGATACCAAACGCCGGACCGGAGAACAGAGCGCCAATAATCGGAATGCCCGAGAGGACATCACCAACGGGCGTCTGGAAATATTCTGCGAACAGCGGAGCAAAAATAAATAAGCCCCACATACCATAAACAATACTCGGAATCGCAGCGAGCAGCTCAATTGCGGTTCCCAGTGGACGTCGTAACCAGCCTGGTGAGAGTTCGGTCAGAAAAAGAGCAATACCGAAACTGACCGGTACCGCAATAATCAACGCAATGATTGAGGTGACAAGTGTGCCGTAAATCGGCACCAGTGCACCGAATTGTTCGTTAGGGGCGTCCCAGGTTTTGGTCCACAAAAACGCGAAACCAAATTTCTGTATGCTTGGCCAGGAAGAGAAGATCAGGGAGACGATAATGCCGCCCATAAGCAACAGAACAATCAGCGCAGAGAGTTTTACCAGCGCGCCAAAAATTCGGTCACCTTGCTTACCTGGGGCTTTGAATGCCGACTTCGTTGCAGCCATAGAAGTCTTCGTCCTCAGAAGTTATCAGGGCGGCAGACGCCGCCCTTGAAGGCTGACCAGCACGCAGGCTGGTCAGGGTCATTCACTTACTTATAAAGCGCTTTACCAGAACTGTCTTTGATATTGGCTTTCCAGGCAGCACGGATCTGCTGAACCACGCTCTCCGGCAGGGTGGCATAATCCAGCGCATTGGCCGTTTTACCGCCATCTTTGTAGGCCCAGTCAAAGAACTTCAGGACTTCGGCACCTTTCGCCGCATTAGTCTGATCTTTGTAAATCAGGATAAAGGTGGTTGAGGTGATCGGCCATGCATCATTGCCTTTCTGGAAGGTCAGATCCTGAGCAAACGATTTGCTCCAGTCTGCGCCTTTCGCGGCATTAGAGAAGCTGGTTTCGCTTGGCGCAACCGCTTTGCCGTCCGCATCCATCAGTTTGGTATAGGTCAGGTTATTCTGTTTGGCATACGCGTACTCAACGTAACCAATAGAACCTGGCAGACGCTGTACAAACGCTGCTACGCCATCGTTACCTTTACCGCCCAGACCGGTTGGCCAGTTAACGGTGTTGCCTTTACCAATTTTGCTGTTCCACTCTTCGTTCACTTTCGCCAGGTAGCTGGTGAAAACGAAAGAGGTACCTGAGCCATCCGCGCGACGCACCACGTTGATGTTGGTATCGGGCAGTTTCACGCCTGGGTTCAGTTTAACAATCGCAGGATCGTTCCACTTTTTGATGTTACCCAGATAGATGTCGCCAACGGTTTTACCGTCCAGCGTCAGCTGACCAGATTTGATGCCTGGCAGGTTAACCGCCAGCACCACGCCACCGATTACGGTAGGGAACTGGAACAGACCATATTTCTGCAGATCTTCGTCTTTCATAGGCGCATCGGAGGCACCGAAATCAACGGTTTTGGCGATAATTTGTTTTACACCGCCAGATGAACCAATGCCCTGATAGTTGATTTTGCTACCGGTGGCTTGCTGATACTCTGCTGCCCACTTGGCATAAACCGGCGCCGGGAATGTACCGCCAGCACCGGTCAGATCGGTGGCTGCAAATGCAGAAACCGCACTAACGGCAAGAGAGGCGGCGAGGATTCGGGCTACGGTGCTACGCATCAGTGTCATGTTCCCTCCAGGGGAGAAAAGTCAGGCTAAGTGCCTTTTTAGTAAGAGTCAGTGATTGCTGCAGGAGGGAAAATAGGACAGTTTAGTGACAGAAAAATGTAGTTAATATTACAGTTATATGACAGGCACAATTATTGCTCATTTCATAAGACTCCTCTCGAAAAGGACATGTTCGATGAGATTTATGAAGAAGCTTCTGGTGTGCAATGTCGTCCTGCTCTGTACGCTGGCAGGCTTAAAGGCGGATGATACGACACCCACGATTCATTTAGATAAATTTTATACCGCAGCTAATAACAGAGGCGCTCTGGCTATATTGGGTTATTACGGCACCGTTAAACAATCATCCGTCGATGTTGAAGGTGTTATTGCAATGAAAGATAAGATTAAAGACTTAACAAAAACGCTATAAAATCAGGCAAATATCCTTAGTCAACTCGCCAAAAGCTAAGCAACAATGAGGATACGATCAATAACCTGCAGCGTTCACTCGATGAGGCTAACCGCAAAATCAGCGATCAACAGCGTGCACTGGAGCAATGCAGTAGCAAGATCAAATAAATGAAACGCGTGAATCCCGTCGGGGATTCACGCATAAGATGCATTACTCGACCGTTACCGATTTCGCCAGGTTACGCGGCTGATCCACATCGGTGCCTTTGATCAGGGCCACATGATAGGAGAGCAGCTGGAGCGGCACGGTATAGAAGATAGGCGCAATGGCCTCTTCGACGTGCGGCAGAGGAATGATTTTCATTCCTTCGCTGTCACTGAAACCGGCATCCTGATCGGCAAACACGTACAGCAGACCGCCACGTGCGCGTACTTCTTCGATATTCGATTTCAGCTTCTCTAACAGTTCATTGTTCGGTGCCACCACAATGACCGGCATATCGGCATCGATCAACGCCAGCGGACCGTGCTTGAGTTCCCCTGCCGCATAGGCTTCCGCATGAATATACGAGATCTCCTTCAGCTTGAGCGCCCCTTCCATCGCGATAGGGTACTGATCACCACGGCCAAGGAACAGGGCATGGTGCTTATCAGAGAAATCTTCGGCCAGGTTTTCAATCAGCTTGTCCTGCGCCAGCATTTGCTCAATGCGGCTTGGCAGAGCCTGCAGACCATGCACAATCTCGTGCTCTTTTTCTGCGGACATGCCGTTCAGGCGACCGAGTTTTGCCACCAGCATCAGCAGTACGGTCAGTTGAGTGGTAAAGGCCTTTGTAGAGGCTACACCAATCTCCGTACCCGCTTTGGTCATCAGCGCCAGATCGGATTCACGCACCAGCGACGAACCCGCGACGTTACAGATAGCCAGCGATCCCAGGTACCCCAGCTCTTTCGACAAGCGCAGCGCGGCCAGCGTATCCGCCGTTTCCCCCGACTGGGACAGGGTAATCAGCAGGCTGTTTTTACGTACCGCCGATTTGCGGTAGCGGAATTCGGACGCAATCTCGACATCACAAGGGAGGTTTGCCAGCGCCTCGAACCAGTAACGCGAGACCATGCCAGAGTTGTAAGAAGTGCCACAGGCGATGATCTGGATGTGCTCAACCTTGCTGAGCAGCGCTTCTGCATTTGGCCCCAGTTCGCTGAGATCGACTGCACCGTGATTAAAACGCCCCGTTAAGGTGTTTTTAATCGCATTTGGCTGCTCATAGATCTCTTTTTGCATGTAATGGCGATAGATACCTTTATCACCGGCATCGTACTGTACGCTGGATTCGATCTCGGCGCGGCGCACGGTATTACCCGCACGATCGACGATCGTGACATCGCGACGGCTGATTTCAGCGATATCGCCCTCTTCCAGATAAATAAAGCGGCGAGTGACCGGCAACAGGGCCAGTTGGTCAGAAGCAATGAAATTTTCACCCACACCACGGCCGATCACCAGTGGGCTGCCTGAACGGGCGGCCACCAGACACGATGGATCGCGACTGTCCATGATCACCATGCCATAGGCACCGCGCAGTTGGGGAATCACACGCTGCACGACTTCACGCAGCGAACCGCCCTTTTTCTGCTCCAGATGAACCAGATGCGCTACCACTTCGGTATCGGTTTCTGAGCTGAAATGGTAACCCTGCGCAATCAGCGCTTCACGAAGCGGCTCATGGTTTTCGATAATACCGTTGTGCACTATAACGATGTGCTCAGAAACGTGCGGATGCGCATTGGCCTCTGAGGGTTCGCCATGGGTTGCCCAGCGCGTATGCGCGATACCGGTTCCGCCGATCAGTGGCTGTTCTTCCGCCGCCGCGGCCAGCATCTGTACTTTGCCCAGGCGACGCAGACGGGTAACATGACCTTGCTGATCGACGACGGCCAGACCGGCTGAGTCATAACCGCGGTATTCCAGGCGGCGTAAACCTTCTAACAAAATTTCTGCGATATCACGTTGTGCTACTGCACCAACAATTCCACACATAAGTTATTTCCTGACTTCATGGCTGTTTGCCATTGCGTTGTCATATGACCTGATAGTCCGGCATTGCCGGTTCCCCGAGCCTTGTAGAGAGTGGGGATTATAGTTTTAGTACTGCAAGCGGCCCGTTTAGCCCGGGCCGTAAAAATTATTTTTTCTTCTGCGGGCGCTGCCAGCCGGCTTTGTGATTCTGCTCTTTACGGTTATAGACCAGATCGGCAGTGGAAATGTCTTTCATCACCGTTGTTCCGGCGGCAATCGTTGCGCCTGCCGCCACACTCACCGGGGCGACCAGTTGCGTATCCGAGCCAACAAATACATTGTCACCAATAACGGTTTTGAATTTATTTGCGCCATCGTAATTGCAGGTAATCGTCCCTGCACCGATATTCACATTGGCACCGATCTCCGCATCACCCAGATAAGACAGGTGACCTGCTTTAGAGCCTTTCCCGAGTCGGGCTTTTTTCATTTCAACGAAATTGCCGACGTGGGCGGCCTGGGCCAGTTCACTGCCGGGACGTAAACGCGCGAACGGGCCGACCGTACAGTCAGTGGCCAGATTCGCATCCTCGATCACCGAATAGGGGCTAATCTCGCAATCATCGCTGATGACGCTGTTTTTAATGACGCAGCCCGCACCAATTTTGACCCGATTGCCCAGCGTTACCTGGCCTTCAATAATGACATTGACGTCGATCTCAACGTCCCGACCATGCTGCAGCGTGCCGCGCAGGTCGAAGCGTGCCGGATCGCGTAGCATAACGCCCGCAAGCAGCAGTTTTTCTGCCTGCTCCTGCTGGTAAGTGCGCTCGAGAGTTGCCAGTTGCAGACGGTTGTTTACGCCATCGGTTTCGCTATTGCGTGCCGGGTGTACCGCATTGATGACCCGACCTTCCTGATGCGCCAGGGCAATGATGTCGGTAATGTAATATTCACCCTGAGCATTATTATTGGTAAGTTTTGCCAGCCAGCGTTTTAGATCACCACCGTTAGCGATCAGGATGCCAGTATTGATTTCATTAATGGCCAGTTGCACAGGGCTGGCATCTTTCTGCTCAATAATGCCGACGACGGTGCCATTTTCACGCACGATGCGGCCGTAGCCCGTAGGGTTATCCAGTACGACGGTTAACAGTCCAATCCCGCCTTCCGGCTTCGCGTCGCGCAGACGTTGTAATGTCTCTTCAGAAATCAGCGGAACATCACCATAAAGCATCATGATGTCTTCGTCGTCTGCAAAGTGCGGAGCTGCCTGCTGCATGGCATGCCCGGTACCGAGTTGTTCTGCCTGCAACACCCAGTTAACGGCACTGTCGGTTAACGTGGCTTTGAGCTGGTCACCGCCGTGTCCGTAAACCAGATGAACCTGTTGCGCACCCAGCCCTTTAGCGGCATCAATGACGTGCTGAACCATCGGTTTACCTGCCAGCGTATGCAAGACTTTTGGCAGATCGGAATACATACGTGTGCCCTTGCCAGCCGCAAGAATCACCACACTCATCGCACTGTTAGACATATCTATCCTGACTGATTTTTGACTGAGGAACGTTAAACGATTTACCCTTGAGATTACTACATTTTTCTCGTTCCGAAATTAGCTATTATCCCGCTATCCGGGCTTCAGATAAAAAAAATGCCAGCCCAATGGGCTGGCATTTCGTGACGCATAAAGCCGGATTACATCGCTTTTTTGGTCAGCTCGATCACGCGCAGTTTGGCAATGGCTTTCGCCAGTTCCGCAGAAGCCTGAGCATAGTCCACGTCGCCGTGGCTGCTGTTCATATGCTCTTCTGCTTTACGTTTTGCTTCCAGGGCACGCGCTTCGTCCAGATCGGTACCGCGAATAGCGGTATCGGCCAGAACGGTAGTGCTGCCAGGCTGCACTTCCAGCACGCCGCCAGAGAGGTAAATAAACTCCTCTTCGCCGTGCTGTTTCACGATACGGATCATTCCAGGCTTAATGGCAGTCAGCAGCGGGGCGTGGCCAGGGAAAATCCCCAGTTCACCTTCGCTACCTGACACCTGAATTTTCTGTACCAGACCAGAGAACAGTTGGCTCTCTGCACTGACAACATCCAGGTGATAAGTCATAGCCATAATTTTCCTCCTGGGAAACCGTTATTACAGTTTCTTCGCTTTTTCGACCGCTTCTTCGATGGCACCAACCATGTAGAAGGCCTGCTCTGGCAGGTGGTCAAATTCACCTTCCATGATGCCTTTAAAGCCACGGATGGTGTCTTTCAGCGTCACGTATTTACCTGGAGAACCGGTGAACACTTCTGCTACGAAGAACGGCTGAGACAGGAAGCGCTGAATCTTACGCGCACGTGCCACCAGCAGTTTGTCTTCTTCAGACAGTTCGTCCATACCCAGGATGGCGATAATGTCTTTCAGTTCCTGATAACGCTGCAGCAGTGACTGTACGCCACGTGCAACATCGTAGTGCTCCTGACCCACAACCAGTGGATCCAGCTGACGGCTGGTTGAGTCCAGCGGATCAACGGCTGGGTAGATACCCAGAGAGGCGATCTGACGGCTCAGGGTGACTGTTGAGTCTAAGTGAGCAAAGGTAGTTGCCGGTGACGGGTCAGTCAGGTCATCCGCAGGGACGTAAACGGCCTGTACGGAGGTGATTGAACCGGTTTTGGTGGAGGTAATACGCTCCTGCAACACACCCATCTCTTCTGCCAGCGTTGGCTGATAACCTACCGCAGATGGCATACGACCCAGCAGTGCAGAGACTTCTGTACCGGCCAGGGTATAACGGTAGATGTTGTCGATGAACAGCAGAACGTCACGGCCTTCATCACGGAATTTCTCCGCCATGGTCAGACCGGTCAGTGCAACGCGCAGACGGTTACCCGGCGGCTCGTTCATCTGGCCATACACCAGCGCAACTTTGTCGATAACGTTGGAGTCAGTCATTTCGTGGTAGAAGTCGTTACCCTCACGAGTACGCTCACCTACGCCGGCAAATACCGAGTAACCTGAGTGCTCAGCCGCAATGTTACGGATCAGCTCCATCATGTTTACGGTTTTACCCACACCCGCACCACCGAACAGACCGACTTTACCGCCCTTCGCGAACGGACACATCAGGTCGATAACCTTGATGCCGGTTTCCAGCAGTTCCTGCGAGTTAGACTGCTCTTCATAAGAAGGCGCAGGGCGGTGAATAGAGG
This sequence comes from Pantoea sp. CS_6, assembly GCF_041954745.1. Taxonomy (NCBI): domain Bacteria; kingdom Pseudomonadati; phylum Pseudomonadota; class Gammaproteobacteria; order Enterobacterales; family Erwiniaceae; genus Pantoea; species Pantoea sp. CS_6. The sequence goes on along the minus strand of NZ_JAVAYG010000009.1, from coordinate 27,866 downwards.
AAACCTCTACTGCACTGCCATCTTCTTCTTTCAGGTCGCCTTTCATGTCGATAGGCTCGCCCAGCACGTTCATGATACGGCCGAGGGTTGCTTTACCAACCGGTACCTGGATCGGTTTTTTCAGGTCGGCAACTTCCAGACCGCGCTTCAGGCCGTCAGAAGTACCCATGGCGATAGTACGCACTACGCCACCACCCAGCTGCTGCTGAACTTCCAGCACCAGACGAGCATCACCATTCTTAACCTCAAGAGCGCTGTACACTTGCGGTACTGCATCCTGAGGGAATTCGACGTCAACTACGGCGCCGATAATCTGGACAATCTTTCCAGCTGCCATCTTGAATCCTCTACCTAATTCCAAACCTGGTTAAACCGCGGAGGCTCCCGAGACGATCTCGGTAAGTTCCTGGGTGATGCTGGCCTGACGAGCTTTGTTGTAAACCAACTGCAGCTCTTTGATCAGATTTCCGCCGTTATCGGTTGCAGCTTTCATTGCCACCATACGTGCGGCCTGCTCACTGGCCAGGTTTTCCACCACACCCTGATAAACCTGCGATTCGACATAGCGACGCAGCAGCGTATCCAGCAGCGCTTTCGGATCGGGCTCGTACAGGTAATCCCAGGTCTTCGCCTTCATCTCTTCTTCACCTTCCGCTGGCGGTAACGGCAGCAGTTGGGTAATGGTCGGAGTCTGAGACATGGTGTTGTTGAACTTGTTGTTAACAATGTACAGCTTGTCGATACGGCCTTCATCGTAGGCCTGCAACATCACTTTTACCGGGCCAATAAGATCAGACAGCGCAGGCTTATCGCCCATGCCAGTGACCTGTGCCACTACATTGCCACCAACAGCGCCGAAGAATGACACGCCTTTCGATCCCACAATGGCCAGATCGCTCTGTACGCCTTTGTCGGACCAGGCCTTCATCTCTGCCAGCAATTTTTTGAACAGGTTAACGTTCAAACCACCACAAAGCCCGCGGTCAGTCGAAACGACCAGGTAGCCGACGCGCTTAACGTCGCGCTCATCCAGGTAAGGGTGCTTGTATTCCAGATTGCCTAACGCAAGGTGACCAATCACTTTGCGCATGGTATCTGCATACGGACGGCTGGCCGCCATGCGTTCCTGCGTTTTACGCATTTTGGAGGCGGCGACCATTTCCATCGCTTTGGTGATCTTCTGCGTATTTTTTACGCTTCCAATCTTGGTACGTATTTCTTTTGCGCCGGCCATTAGCTTCTCCTCAAAGCCTTGCGGCCTGCCTTTTCAGACAAGCCGCCAGACATTACCAGGACTGGGTTGCTTTAAACGTCTCAAGGAGGCCTTTCAGCTTCTCTTCGATGTCGTTATTGAAGTTACCAGACTGGTTGATTTCAGCCATCAGCTCGGCGTGATCGCGATCTGCGAACGCCAGCAGAGCCGCTTCGAAGCTACCAATTTTTGCCAGCTCAACGTCGTTCAGATAGCCGCGTTCCGCTGCGAAAAGAACCAGACCCTGTTGCGCGACAGACATCGGCGCATACTGTTTCTGCTTCAGCAGCTCGGTCACTTTCTGACCGTGGCTCAGCTGTTTACGGGTTGCATCGTCCAGATCAGACGCAAACTGGGAGAATGCAGCCAGTTCACGGTACTGTGCCAGCGCGGTACGAATACCACCGGACAGTTTCTTGATGATCTTGGTCTGAGCAGCACCACCTACACGGGATACAGAGATACCCGGGTTAACAGCCGGACGGATACCGGAGTTGAACAGGTTAGATTCCAGGAAGATCTGACCATCAGTAATCGAGATTACGTTGGTCGGAACGAACGCAGAAACGTCACCCGCCTGAGTTTCGATGATAGGCAGTGCGGTCAGAGAACCGGTCTGGCCTTTTACTTCACCATTGGTGAAGCGCTCAACGTAGTCAGCGCTAACGCGTGATGCACGCTCCAGCAGGCGAGAGTGGAGATAGAACACGTCGCCCGGGAATGCTTCACGACCTGGTGGACGGCGCAGCAGCAGAGAAATCTGACGGTATGCAACAGCCTGCTTAGACAGATCATCGTATACGATCAGCGCATCTTCACCGCGGTCACGGAAGTATTCGCCCATGGCGCAACCCGCATACGGAGCCAGGTACTGCAGTGCAGCAGACTCAGATGCAGAAGCCACAACAACGATGGTGTTAGACAGCGCACCGTGTTCTTCCAGTTTACGTACCACGTTAGAAATGGTTGACGCTTTCTGACCAATCGCAACGTAGACACACTTGATGCCTGAATCACGCTGGTTGATGATGGCGTCGATTGCCATCGCGGTTTTACCGGTCTGACGGTCACCGATGATCAGCTCACGCTGGCCACGGCCGATTGGAATCATCGCATCGACAGATTTGTAACCCGTCTGAACAGGCTGGTCTACGGACTGACGATCGATAACACCGGGTGCAATCACTTCGACTGGCGAGAAGCCGTCGTTGTCGATTGCGCCTTTACCGTCGATAGGTGCACCCAGGGTGTTCACCACACGGCCCAGCAGGCCACGGCCAACCGGTACTTCCAGAATACGGCCAGTACACTTGACCTTCATGCCTTCGGCCAGGTCAGCATACGGACCCATCACCACGGCACCTACAGAGTCACGCTCGAGGTTCAGGGCGATAGCGTAACGGTTTCCCGGCAGGGAAATCATCTCACCCTGCATTACATCGGCCAGGCCGTGTACGCGGATGATACCGTCACTTACAGAAACAATAGTACCTTCATTGTGAGCTTCGCTCACGACATTGAACTGAGCAATGCGCTGCTTGATCAGTTCGCTGATTTCGGTGGAATTCAGTTGCATATGCTCCAGTCCCCTTAAGACTGCAAGACGTCTGCCAGACGGTCAAGACGGCCGCGTACGCTGCCATCAATCACCAGATCACCCGAACGGATGATCACGCCTGCCATCACAGACTTATCAATTTTGCAATTCAGCTTAACTTTGCGTGACAGACGTTTTTCCATCGCGGCGCTGATTTTAGTCAGCTGGTCGTCACTCAGCGTGCTGGCAGAAATGACATCCACTTCGGCCGTCGCTTCATACGCGTCCCGAAGTTGAATGAATTGCGCCAGTACAGCTGGAAGCGCTGTCAAACGTCCGTTTTCCGCCATCACCTTAATCAGGTTCTGCGCGGGTTCATCCAGTTGATCACCACAGACTGCGTTAAAAGAGGCAGCCAGCGCTTCAGGTGCTAACGCACCGGAAAGCAGGTCAGCCATCTGTTCATTGGCAGCCACTTCTGCGGCAAACGCCAGCATCTTTTGCCAGCGTTCAATACTTTGATGCTCAACAGCAAAGTCAAAAGCTGCTTTGGCGTAGGGGCGAGCTACAGTAATCAGATCAGACATCAGCCCCTCCCTCCTTACAGTTCAGCGACCAGTTTATCAACGATGTCGCTGTTAGCAGCTTCATCCACGGAACGTTCGATGATCTTCTCGGCGCCAGCCATTGCCAGCAACGCGACTTGCTTACGCAGTTCTTCACGTGCACGTTTACGCTCGGCGTCAATTTCAGCCTGCGCTTGTGCCACGATGCGAGTACGTTCGTTATCAGCTTCAGTCTTGGCTTCGTCCAGAATCTGCGTGCGACGCTTGTTCGCCTGCTCGATAATGACCTGAGCTTCCTCTTTCGCTTTTTTCAGCTGGTCGGTCGCATTAGCCTGCGCGAGATCCAAATCTTTCTTCGCGCGTTCAGCAGAAGCAAGGCCTTCAGCAATTTCTTTCTGGCGCTTTTCGATGGCAGCCATAATCGGCGGCCATACGTACTTCATGCAGAACGCGACAAACAGGATGAACGCGATGGCCTGGCCGAGGATTGTTGCATTAATGTTCACAGCACAATGCCTCTAATTAAGTAGTAAACTTTTCTGCCGCTATCAGTGATAAACGGCAGAATCCGTTCACGCCTGCGCCGGGCGCAGAGTGAACACAGGGCTTTAGGCGACAGCAAACATCACGTAGAGGCCCAGACCAACAGCGATCATTGGGATTGCATCCACCAGACCCATTACAACAAAGAACTGCGTGCGCAGCAGAGGAATCAGGTCAGGCTGACGAGCAGCGCCTTCCAGGAATTTTCCTCCGAGGATGCCGATACCGATCGCAGCACCGATTGCCGCCAGTCCCATCATCACAGCGGCAGCCATGTACAGCAGATCCATATTCAGGTTTTCCATGACAGTCTCCAGTTTGTTTCAGTTAAACGCGTATTGTTGAGAAAAAAATCAATGTTCTTCAGATGCCATCGACAGATAGACAATCGTGAGGACCATGAAGATGAAAGCCTGTAGCGAAATGATCAGGATGTGGAAAATGGCCCATGGCACATTCAGAACCCACTGTGACCACCACGGCAACAGACCGGCAATAAGGATAAAGATCAGTTCACCCGCATACATGTTACCGAACAGTCGCAGACCGAGAGAAACCGGTTTGGACAGCAGGCTAACACCTTCCAGAATCAGGTTGATGGGGATAAAGATCGGGTGATTAAAAGGCTGCAGCGTCAGCTCTTTCGTGAAGCCGCCAATGCCTTTCATTTTGATGCTGTAGAACAGAATCAAAATAAAGACGCCCAACGCCATAGATAACGTGATGTTTACGTCTGCGGACGGCACAACGCGAAGCGCTGGCAGGCCTAACCAATGCTCACCGATATACGGCAGCAGATCGATTGGCAGCAGATCCATGAAGTTCATCAGGAAGACCCAGACAAAAATTGTCAGAGCCAGCGGGGCGATAAGTTTACTTTTACCGTGATACATGTCGCGCACGTTGCTATCAACGAAACCGACAACCAGCTCGATAGCCGCCTGCATTTTCCCTGGCACACCGCTGGTGACGCTTTTCGCCACGCTACGGAACAACACCAGGAAGATAACTCCCAGCACCAGAGAGAAAAACATGGAATCGATATTTAATACCCAGAACGTCGCGGGAGCGTCGTGAGCATTCACTAACTCGAAGGTACGCAGGTCCAACTGAAGATGAGTCAGGTGGTGACCAATGTACTCTTGCGGAGTAGAGATTTCTCCTGCAGCCATGATGCCTCTTACCCTTTGTTGTTAATTACCGCCGGTGCCAACATCTGTACGACCAGCACCGATAACCAGGCTACTCCGACCGGCCAAAAGACCGCATCGAATACACCCAACGCCACAATGAGCAAAATAATGGTCGCGAACACTTTGGCTATTTCACCCAAAGCAAAGCTCCATGCGATGCGCCCCGATGCCGGGGTTTGCCCTTGCAGGCGCCAGGCTATAAACAAGAACAACACGTTCGGCAGCCAGGCTGCCACGCCGCCAGCAAGTGCAGAGGCGCCCCAGGTCATATCTTTCAGGGCAAAAAAGAGAACACCGACGATGACAATGGTCACTAACTGAATCATCAGCACCGTTCGGGCGTATTTTACACTGTAAAGAGACACTGACATGACGCTGATACTCTCCTGCCCCTTTAGGGGTATGTCGCGTGTCGTATAAGACTGCCTTTGTGCATTTGAGTCAAGTAGCAAAAGCCGTGCAAATTATACGGGCCGCACCTGTGATTTCAATCGTTAAGTAACGAAAAGGTGAACAATTATCTAAATTTCTTTCCGAAGGACTATTTTTCCAAAGATAGAGAGCAGGTCGTTACGAATTACACGCCGAAAAGTTCGGTCGTCATGCTGTTTTAAAGCGTGCTTTAGATCACATAATAAGCATTCGCACCGTAGCAGGTTTTATCGTTCTGTAATTACCTGAGCTAAGAATCAATAAATAAACCCTTTATGGACAGTTACTTAAAAAGAATCACCGCCTCATTTTTTCGTAATGGCGATAAAAAGGGTCTATTGACATCGAAGACGGGTTCAGAATCGTAAAATGCTTATTCCCCGTGACCACATTTCATTGCCGTTTAACCGGATAGAGAGTGATTCACAGCTGGAAAATTCCAGGAATGCGTGATTATTTTGATAAAAAGTTGTGAAGTAAAAGTTAAATGTGAAAAAGTTTTTCAGATAATTTCCGCGTGGGTATTTAACATTGCGAGGTGAAATAACCGATGAGACAAATGTCGCCTTACCGCATCTTTGGTAACACGTGCACCGTGCCTCGTCGTCGCGCACGGTGCAAACTTCAGCTATTCACGTCCGATAATGACCAGGTGACGTTCACCCTCAAGCTGAGGTACCCGCAATGCAACCACGCTATCAAGCGCATAGCCCGCAGGCAGGTTGGCAATTTCATCATCAGGCCGTACGCCTTTAAGAGCATAAAAGTGGCCGTCTTCCGCCGGTAAGTGGTGGCACCAGCTCATCATATCGTCCAGGGAGGCAAAGGCACGGCTGATGACGCCGTCAAATGGCGGCTCTGCAGGAAAGTCCTCTACCCTGCTCTGCACTGGCGTGATATTGGTCAAACCGAGTTCATGCTGGACCTGTCGTAAAAAACGCACACGCTTACCGAGGCTGTCCAGTAAAGTGAAATGCGCATCAGGCATGACGATAGACAGAGGAATACCAGGTAAGCCCGGCCCTGTCCCGACATCGATAAAGCGGGCACCTTTAAGATGCGGCGCAACCACAATGCTGTCCAGAATATGACGCACCAGCATCTGCTGGGGATCCCGTACGGACGTCAGATTATAGGCTTTATTCCATTTATCCAGCAGCCCGACATAGGCTACCAGTTGCTGTTTTTGTTGATCGGTAAGAGAAATGTTTGCCGCTTGCAGCAGCGAAGTGAGTTTGTTGATCACAGCATCAGTCCAGTCAGCGGGGGCAGGTAAGCCCGCCCCGGTTCAGATCAGGCGCTTTTGCGCAACAGACCTTGTTTTTTCAGGTAAATAAGTAAAATCGAAATTGCCGCAGGCGTAATGCCTGAAATGCGTGACGCCTGACCAATTGACGTGGGTTTATGATCGTTCAGCTTGGCGATAACTTCATTGGAAAGACCGCTGACCTGACGATAATCCAGTGTCGCAGGCAGTAATGTATTTTCGTTACGCAGCTGACGTTCAATCTCTTCCTGCTGGCGCGCAATATAACCTTCGTATTTCACCTGGATTTCGACCTGCTCAGCAGCCTGCTCATCGGTTAACGCCGGGCCAAATGCTTCCAGCGTCATCAGTTTCAGGTAGGTCATTTCAGGACGACGGAGCAAATCTTCACCGCTGGCTTCTTTCGTCAACGGTGCGCTGGTTACGGTATTCACGTCGGCGATGTTTGCGGATTTAGGATGGACCCAAATATCACGCAGTCGCTGACGCTCCTGCTCGATCGCTTCCAGCTTCTGGTTAAAGCGCGCCCAGCGCGCATCGTCCACCAGACCGAGTTCGCGACCCGTTTTCGTCAGACGCAAATCGGCGTTGTCTTCACGCAGCATCAAACGGTATTCAGCACGGGAGGTAAACATGCGATACGGTTCTTTGGTGCCGAGCGTACAAAGATCGTCCACCAGTACGCCCAGATAGGCCTGGTCACGACGTGGCGCCCAGCTTTCCTTGTCAGCAGACTGTCTTGCCGCATTCAGGCCTGCCAGCAAGCCCTGGGCCGCCGCTTCTTCGTAACCGGTGGTACCGTTGATCTGGCCAGCAAAGAACAGACCGGCAATAAATTTGCTTTCTAGCGTGGGTTTCAGATCACGTGGGTCGAAAAAATCATACTCAATGGCATAGCCCGGGCGCACGATTTTTGCATTTTCCATACCCTGCATAGAACGTACGATCTGCATCTGCACATCGAATGGCAGGCTGGTGGAGATACCGTTCGGGTAGATCTCGTTGCTGGTCAGCCCTTCAGGCTCAAGGAAAATCTGATGCGAATTGCGATCGGCAAAGCGCATGACTTTGTCTTCAATCGAAGGGCAATAGCGTGGGCCGATCCCTTCGATGATCCCGGCATACATGGGGCTACGATCGAGGTTATTGCGGATCACATCATGCGTTTTTTCATTGGTATAGGTGATCCAGCACGGAACCTGCTGAGGATGCTGTGACGCGCTTCCCATGAACGAAAACACAGGCATGGGGTTGTCGCCATGCTGCGGCGATAACACGCTGAAGTCGATGCTACGTGCGTCAATACGCGGCGGAGTGCCGGTTTTCAGACGATTAACACGTAAGGGTAACGCACGCAGACGTTTCGCCAGCGGGATAGAAGGGGGATCACCCGCGCGTCCACCGCTGTAGTTATCCAGCCCGATATGAATTTTCCCGTCAAGGAACGTGCCCACGGTTAACACAACGGTTTTGGCACGGAACTTCAGGCCCATTTGCGTCACAGCACCGACGACACGATCGTTTTCAACGATGAGATCATCGACGGCCTGCTGGAAGATCATCAGGTTGGGCTGATTCTCCAGTGCTGTACGCACAGCCTGACGGTAAAGCACGCGGTCGGCCTGCGCACGCGTTGCCCGAACAGCAGGGCCTTTACTGGCGTTTAGTATCCTAAACTGAATGCCGGCCTGGTCGATCGCGCTGGCCATCAAACCGCCTAAGGCATCCACTTCCTTTACCAAATGTCCTTTGCCGATACCACCGATCGCCGGATTGCAGGACATTTGTCCCAGCGTATCAATGTTATGGGTCAGTAACAGGGTTTGCTGACCCATTCGGGCTGCTGCCATGGCAGCTTCCGTGCCCGCATGACCACCACCAATAACGATGACGTCAAAAGGATCTTGATAAAACATGAAGTGGTACCTCGTTGATGAATAGTCAGAGATCGTTCTCTCTGGGCGGTGGATTCTACTGAAATTATGGCTGAGGCGAAAGCAGCGGGATCGTCAGGTTTAAAAGATAAGATCTTTATTCTTTATATGATCTCTCTGTTAGATCTCTTATTAGGATCGCCATGCCTTGTGGATATCTGCGGAAACCTCAAAGGAAACAAGTTGGTAGCGAGGATCGATACCTGTGAATGATCGGTGATCCCGATCCGTATAAGCTGGGATCAAAACAGGTCCTTATCCACAGCTCAGAAAGTAAACTACGGTTGTTCTTTGGATAACTACCGGTTATACGCAGAAAAGCAGGGTAGTTATCCACAAAAAAAACAGCAGGATCCGACGAAAAACAATATTATCTGCTGGGGATCGTCATTATTTCACGATCCCACACCCGCTCAGATCGCGGATTTCCAGGTCATCACCCATTCTTCAGCCGGATCTTCAGGGATCTCATGTTCGAGAATGTCGATTTCCAGTCGTTCACCGATACGCTGCGCGCCGCAGGCAATCAGCAGAGCATCAATATTGCGGATGGCGCCACAAAACAGATCGTACTCATGATTGCCAATGCCGACAGCCCCAAAACGGACGGCAGACAGATCGGGACGGCTTTCATTAATAGCATCATAAAAAGGTTGCAGATTGTCAGGTAACTCACCGGCGCCGTGGGTTGAACTTACCACCAGCCAGATGCCTTCCTGCGGCACCTCTTCCAGCTCAGGGCCATGCAGCATCTGCGTAGAGAAGCCCGCTTCCTGCAGTTTTTCTTCGAGATGTTCGGCAACATATTCGGCGCTGCCTAAGGTGCTGCCACTGATTAACGTAATGTCGGCCATCGTGCTCTCCTGAGGTGAAGCCGGTATTGTACGCTGTGATCAAGCAGTGATCCACCTGTGGAAAACAAGGTTATTAGTTTAGATAAACCCGATGCAGCCGTTGTCAGACGGCTGATCGTCAAAGGATAAGATTGTGCACAAGCCGGTGGAAAGATCAGGGCTTGATGGTTCGCATAATTGGATTTTGCAGTGAGATCAGTGTCTCAGTGGACTGGATTTCGTCGATGGTCTGGATCTTATTGATTAACACCTGCTGCAGGGCATCGATAGAACGACACATGACTTTAATGAAAATACTGTAGTGCCCGGTGGTGTACCAGGCTTCCACGACCTCATCCAGGGCTTCAAGCTTGCTGAGGGCTGCCGGGTAATCACGGGCGCTTTTCAGGATAATGCCGATAAAACAGCAGACATCAAAACCCAGCTGACGCGGGTCAATCTCGACCCGCGTGCCCAGAATGATGCCCGCCTGCTTCATCTTTTCGACGCGTACATGAATCGTTCCCGGACTGACATTGAACTGTTTGGCCAGCTCGGCGTAGGCGGTTCGCGCATTTTCCAGCAGGGCATTCAGAATGCCCCGGTCCAGATTATCCAGCTGCAGATGGTCAGGCATTGTCATCCTCGTTATCGTTTTTCTTCAATGAACTGAGGAGAATGTGCAGCAAAATAACGGCCCTGGCAACCAACGGACAGCGGCATGTGCCGCTGCCCACGGGTTAACGCTTACGCCAGAGCGTGACCTGGGCAAGCGTGTGCTGGAACTTACGGGCGGTTTCACGAATCACAAACGGCACGTCCTGTGGCGAACCGATTTGCTCAAAGTCTGCCGCCAGCAGGCGTTGTAGCGCCTGTAAAGTCGTCAGCGCTTCGCCATTTTCCCTTACCCCGCCCAACCAGTTTTCCTTCGGCGTAAACTCTTCAAGCCAGGTGTACGGCGATGACAGAACCAGAAGGCCACCCGAGCGGATCATGGGGGTGACATCATGAAGGAACCGGGCCGGCTGGCGCAGGCGATCAATCAGATTTGATGCCAGGACCAGATCGTAACGTGTAGGCTGGGGTTTCATATTACAGGCATCACCCTGGATAAACTGAATACGCTTTGCCTGTTCGCTGGTAACAGAAAAGTCCTTAAGCCTTACCTGACGATACTCAACCAACTCGCCTTCTTCCGGCACGACATAACGGAAATCCTCACCCGTGGTCAGCTGTAACGCGACATCAATAAAGCGTGCCGAGTAATCCATGCCGGTCACATGCGCAAAGTGACGTGCCAGCTCAAAGCTCGCGCGGCCCGTCGCGCAGCCGATATCCAGTGCCTCTCCGCGGTTCTTACAGTGCGGCAGCGCCAGTGTGACCAGCGCTTCTGCATAGTTATCAACGCCGAAATACCGTGGGCCGTACTGGAAATCGAGATATTGTGAAACCATGCTGTCGGTTTCATAAGGGTTCAGCGCCATGGTTTCCTGATGGGAAGAAACGACATAGCGGAAGCCGGCATGCTGGAAAAAGTGGCGACGGAAGGCATAACGTGACGATTTAATGGCTTCATTGCCAGTCGATATCCAACTGCCACCTTTAATAAGTGAATGCTTACCATCAAAGGTAGGTGTCGAGAAATCATCGTAAAGGGGATGAACTTTGAAGCCTTCAAAGCCATTAGTTGGCGTAGTCGTCCACTGCCAGACGTTCCCCACGATGTCAAAGAACTCACCCTGTGGGAAGCGATCAACCGGACAGGATGAAGCCCAGTAGGCCAGGTTTATGTTGCCCGGCGCCTGATCCCAGTCTGGCTGGTCGCCTTCAACCTGTTCACGCAACTGGTACCATTCTGCTTCGCAAGGCAACTGCACAGATTTTCCGGTTTCCTCGGCTTTCCAGCGGCAAAACGCGGCCGCTTCCAACTGATTCACCTCAGCAGGCCAGTCCCATGGCATTGCCACTTCTTCGCACATCAAACGCAGTTTTAGCTGATCGGGCATCGCGGCGTTGCCGACCCAGAAGGTCGGCATTGTCGCCCTGGCAAACTTACGCCAGCCCAGCCCTTCTTCATCCCACCAGCGATCGTTCTGGTAACCGCCCGCTTCGATAAAGGTATAAAACTCGGCATTACTGACCAGCATTTTGCTGGCTTTAAACGGTTTCAGCTCGGTCTGCTGCGTGCCGTATTCGTTGTCCCAGCCGTAGGTGTCATCGGTTTTACCCAGCGTAATCAGTCCGCCTGGCTGAGAAACCAGGCTGTTTGTCGGGACGGACTGGCGATCGTGACGCGCTTCGCTGCAGACCGGCCATTGTGGTTGCGGTTTTACCCATTCAACCGGTAACTGACGAATCAGCACGCTGGATGTTTCAAGATGAATACGTTCATGCTCAATGCCCATCAAAATAACCCAGGCCGGACTGTCCCAGCTAACAGGCAATTCCAGCGGCATCGTTTCAATAAACTGCGTCACCAGTGCTTTCACACTGCCGCGATAATCGCGTACAGCTTCCACTGAAGGCCAGTCATAGTGACTGTCATTAAGATCATCCCAGCTCATTTCATCGACGCCTATTGCCAGCATCGCTTCGATGCGATCGTCAATACGTGAGTCGATGTAGCGGCCTGCCATGAGCTTGTTTATATAAAAGGTGGCGGTGTGGCCGAAATAGAAGATCAGCGGATGACGCAGCGGTATCGCTTTTGTAAACCAGGCGCGTTGATCGTTGAGGCAGGTAAACAGATCCTCGTACAGCGCCCAGGTCTGGTTGAAATAAGCCAGGAGCTCGGCACGTTTTTGTTCGACGTTTTGGCCAGAGAGCAGCAATGTTCGGGTTGGGGCTGGCAAATCATGATGGTGTTGAACAGCGTTCACAGGACACTCCAGATTGCTGAATAAGTAATTGCAGATATTTACTATAAAGCAAAATGGAATTTCTGCCGTAGGGCTTAACGGCGCCAGTGACGCAATAAACGGCTTTTTATGCCGGTATCAAAACGCCAGATATGGTCAAAGATACGCATGATGCCGGGTTTTCCGTGCGCAGACATGGCGACAGCGTGAAAGCGTTGCTGCTGCTGTTGCTGGCGATGTTTAACGCTGCGCACAACCTCCTCTGGCAGGCGTTGCGCGATAAAATCAGACACGATGACGGCATCCGCATCCTGCCATTGCGGCCCTTCCATGCGGGCAATGATGGCGGAAAGGCAGGCTGCCAGGTCGGTGCCACCGCGAAAACGCTGGCTGAGAAAACGAATGGCCTGCTCTAGTCCGTCATCGCCCGTTAATTCGTAACCAATTACGTCATGCGCGAATAACATGATGTAACAGCGCCGCCGATCGGCCAGCGCAATCTTGAGAAGGGCCAGGCAAAAGGCTTTTGCACATCGCTCATTGAAACCGCCCATTGAGCCGGACGTATCGACACAAACGATAAAGGGGCCACGTGGCTGTTCTTCATGCTGCTGGTGGCTGACCGGACGCTGAGTGATCTTTTCGTGCCAGGCGTCACCCTGAAGTTTGTAAGTAAGTAATCGCTTCTCTACCAGGCGGCGGTAAAACTCAAGTTCCAGTTCACTGACGCTTAATGCCGCAAGCTCAGGCGGTAATAAACGCAGCACATCATCGCTCTGATGAATGCCGCTGACTTCTTCCGGCACGGCATCCGGTTCGCGTACCAGATGATGGAATGTTTCCAGCGGGGCATCCTGTGAAGGCACCGACTTTGCTTCCCGGCTGCGGCCCAGTTGCTGAGCCAGCTTCATTAATTCAGGCTGATGCGCAAGAAAATCCCCATATTGCAGCATCAACTGGTAATCGCCGTGCTGGAGCGGGGCTTTGCCCATATCCCATAAGCGTCCGGCTGCGGCTTCGTCATCATCCGCCAGTACCGGCGCCAGCTGCCCGCTCAGTGCCATACGTTGCTGCAACTCTGCCATCAGACGTTCACGCTGCTGCTCAAGGAGTTGTTCATTCAGCGTGAGCGTTTGCAGTGTGAGGCTGAGCCGCCAGCGTTGCAGGAATAAGGTATGTTGTGCGGTGCTGAGATTACCGGGATCGTTATGCAGCAGCAGCCGTCGAGCTTCCTCTAAGAAAGGGGACGTCAGGCGTTCGAGGTGAGCAAACGTTTCATCAAGCTGCTGGCTAAATTCACGATCGCTGAGTAACTGAATACGCTGAAACAGCTGAAATTCTTCCGCCAGCATGTCGGGAACGGGCGTGGCTTTGAGTTCGGCGTCAATCTCGGCTTTCCAGCGAGGGACGTCACGTAGCAGCGCCTTCTTCATACCGGGAAATTTTTCAAAGAACAGTGCCAGCTGTGGAGACGCGAGTAAGGCCAGAATAAGCTCTTCAATCAGGTCCGTTTCGCCGATTGACAGCAATGTACTCAGCGTCTCCAGTGAGATCATTTACGCGCCTGTTTGAGCTGTTCCGCCACATCCTGCAGGCTGGTTTCGACGCGTGCCAGCCAGTCATCGCTGATAAACAGGCAACGTTGCTGCTGGCTGAAAAGGTGACGCTGTTGACGCAACTGGCCGTCAAGTTCATCCAGCGCGTCGCTGATTTCCTGCGGCAAGGCATCGGCGCTGCTGGCACCCGGCAATGTCAGCCTGGCGGTTTGCAAACTGACGTCGCGTATCGCCAGGCAGTGCTGCGCATCCACCAGCAAATCCAGCGTCTGCGCAAAACCGATGCCATTTAATTTACCGCGCACATCACCACCTTTTTGCAGCCAGTGATCCAGCGCTTCGCGCTCGATCACCAAATGCGTCACCTGCATGTCGTGCAGCACCAGGGGTTTCTGCAACATCAGGGTTAACTGTGCCTCGGTAAAGCTTTCGGGCAAATCGTAATGGGGTTTACGGCTAAACATACCGCTGTGTTTTTCCAGCGTGATCGCGGCAGCGACGCTTTGCTGCTGTTGCAACGCCAGCCGGCGCGCTTTGAGCTGCTGGAGTTTCAGCAGGATCGTTTGCTGTTGCCAGGCGTGCTGCGTCATCAACTGATCGATTTCACTGTCCAGAATTTTCATCGACGCGACGTCGTGCCACAGGCAGTCCTTAAGCAGGATCAGATCGAGGGGCGCTATCGCATTGCGGCCACTGTAAAAAGCGCTGGCCTGCAACAGGTGAATGGCTTTTTTCCAGCGGCGATCGGAAATGTAGGGTGCCTCTGGTAGCTTCTCCAGGTGCTGACGTAGCTGGTAAATCAGTTCAAAGACATTATCCGGCAACGCAACCTGACTGATGCCTTGCTGCCATTGCACATATTCTTCGTCACTGATGCGCAGCGACTCGGCTACCGGATTGTCATTTTCATCCTGCTGGTGGGTCAGCATGCTGCGGAAGTTTTGTTTTTCATGCACGTTGTCCAGCCACAGGCGGATCAACATACGGTCATACAGGGCTTCCAGTCCGCTGTCGGCTTCCGGTAACTCATTCGAGGCGGTGACCAGCAGGCGCATCGGAATTTTTTCTTCGCTATCGCCATTACGAAAGCGGCGTTCGTTGATGGCGGTGAGCAGCGTATTCAGGATGGCCGGGCCGGCTTTCCAGATCTCATCCAGAAAAACGATTTCAGCGTCCGGTAAATAACCTTTGGTCAGCCTCTGATAACGGCCTTCATCTTTCAATGCCTGGATGGAAAGGGGACCAAAGACTTCTTCCGGTGTGGAGAAGCGGGTCATCAAATATTCAAAGGCACGGGCATGTTGAAAGGCGCATTTCAGTCGGCGGGCAATCAGGCTTTTTGCAATACCTGGCGGGCCAAGTAAAAAAACGCTTTCGCCGCTAAGTGCGGCCAGCAAACAAAGGCGAATGGCATGATGTCGCTCATACAAACCTTTTTCTAACGCATTGCTGAGCCGAGAAATTCTTTCTGCCAAAAGATGGGGTTGAGCCATAATCACATCTATGTCCTTACGATCGTCGAGCCGCAGCGTTTTAGCGAACGCAATACTCTATAGGGTATGATGCGCGAAAGCGTTAATCGATGTCAGCTTTTTTGTTTCATAAGGTTCGATAGCGCGGCTTTTAATGTTAATAAGAACGCAAGAAATCAGGGGATGACCGCCTGTAACCCTGACGGCGGAGTATAAATTTTCGTGAATACGTGCATACTGTGCGCTTTTTGATGGCTTGAGCGCCTCTCAGAATCTAACAAAAGATCATTTTATGAGCTCTGATAATAAGCACTCACTAGGCGGATTAACGCTGGCGGCTATTGGGGTCGTCTATGGCGATATCGGTACCAGCCCGCTTTATACCTTACGAGAATGTCTTTCGGGACAGTTTGGTTTTGGCGTTGAACGGGATGCCGTCTTTGGCTTTCTTTCGCTGATTTTCTGGCTGCTGGTGCTGGTGGTCTCGTTGAAATACATCAGCTACGTTATGCGTGCTGATAATGCCGGAGAAGGCGGTATTCTGACGCTGATGTCGTTGGCGGGCCGACATACGGGCGGGCGCATAACGGCAACGCTGGTAATTATGGGACTGATTGGCGGCAGCTTCTTCTATGGCGAAGTGGTGATTACGCCAGCCGTCTCCGTGTTGTCAGCGATTGAAGGGCTGGAAATCGCCGCGCCCAACCTGGACAGCTATATTGTTCCGCTGGCAATCACCGTGCTTACGCTGCTGTTTATTATCCAGAAACACGGTACAGGGATTGTCGGTAAACTGTTTGCGCCGGTCATGCTGCTGTGGTTTATCGTGCTGGCAATACTGGGCGCACGAAGCATTGCCAACAATCCTGAGGTACTCCAGGCGCTGAATCCTTACTGGGCGCTGCACTTCTTTGTGGAATATAAATCGGTGTCCTTCTTTGCGCTTGGCGCCGTTGTGCTGGCGATTACGGGCGTTGAAGCGCTGTATGCAGACATGGGGCACTTCGGTAAGTTTCCTATTCGCCTGGCGTGGTTTGTGGTGGTGCTGCCGTCGCTGGTGCTCAACTATTTTGGTCAGGGTGCGCTGTTGCTGAAACACCCGGAAGCGATCAAAAACCCGTTTTTCCTGCTGGCACCCGACTGGGCGCTTGTCCCCATGTTGATTCTGGCAACGTTAGCCACCGTCATCGCCTCGCAGGCGGTTATTTCCGGCGTATTCTCGTTAACCCGCCAGGCCGTGCGTCTCGGCTATCTGCCGCCCATGCGCATTGTTCATACCTCAGAAAAAGAGTCAGGCCAGATCTATATCCCAATCATTAACTGGCTGCTCTATTTCTCTGTGGTGATTGTGATTATTGGTTTTGAGCATTCGAGTAATCTCGCTGCGGCATACGGGATTGCGGTCACGGGCACAATGGTGCTGACCTCTGTGCTTTGCGCGACCGTCGCGATAATGAACTGGCACTGGAATCGCTATCTGGTTGGACTGATTTTGATTGCCATGCTGTGCATTGACGTATCCCTGTTCTCGGCCAACCTGATCAAGATTTTCTCCGGTGGCTGGCTGCCGCTGACTCTGGCATTGATGATGTTTATCGTGATGACGACATGGAAGAGTGAACGCTTCCGTTTGCTGCGTCGTATGCATGAACACGGCAACTCTCTGGAGGCAATGATTGCTTCTCTGGAAAAATCGCCGCCTGTGCGCGTGCCCGGAACGGCGGTTTATATGTCACGCGCACTAAATGTGATCCCTTTTGCCATGCTGCATAACCTTAAGCACAATAAGGTGCTGCACGAACGCGTGGTGTTATTAACACTGCGCACAGAAGACGCGCCCTATGTGCATAACGTCAGACGCGTGACTATCGAACAGTTGTCGCCGACCTTCTGGCGTGTGGTAGCCAGTTACGGCTGGCGTGAAACGCCAAACGTAGAGGAGATTTTCCATCGTTGTGGGCTGGAGGGACTGAACTGCCGCATGATGGAGACCTCATTCTTTATGTCTCATGAGTCGCTGATTATCGGCAAACGGCCATGGTATCTGCGACTGCGCGGCAAGCTGTTCATGACGCTACAGCGCAATGCGCTACGTGCGCCAGATCAGTTTGAGATTCCGCCCAACCGGGTGATTGAACTGGGTACCCAGGTCGAGATTTAACAGCATGCGCCTGCCTGTCAGGCGCTTTTTTTACCAGCTCAGGCTGACGCACAGCCCGCCTTCCGGAAGCTGACTGAAGTGCAGCGTCATGCCATGTAACTGGGCAATATTGCGCACAATAGATAAACCTAATCCACTGCCGCTTTTCTCCTGCCCTGGCGGACGCCAGAAACGCTCACCCAGTCGTTGTAGCGCGTCGGGTGATAAACGGTTGCCGTTATCTTCCACTCGCAATCTTCCTGACTGAAGAATCAGATCTACGTTGCTGCCTGGCGGTGTATAACGAATGGCGTTATCAAGCAGATTCCTTATCAGCAAAGACAGCAGCAAGGGATGTCCCGAAATGACCGGATCGGCTTCAGCATTGAAGCGCAACCGGATATTACTTTTCTCTGCCAGCGGCAGCTGTGAGGCCAGGGTTTCCTGCGCCACTTTCTTCAGCATGACAGGCTGGAACGCGTTACGGACATCCTCTGCTTCAATACGCGACAGCGTCAGTAACTGATCCACCAGACGTGTCGCCCGGACAATGCCCGCATCCAACTGCTGAAGTGCATGCGTGCGCATTGCCTCGTCATCGGCGGCCAGTTGGATGACCTCGCTTTGTACCTGCAGGGCCGCCAGCGGACTGCGTAATTCGTGCGCCGCATCGGACGTGAAGCGGCGTTCCCGCTGCACCATCGTATGAATTCGACCAAACAGCCCATTCAGCGCGTCAATGACCGGGCGCACCTCTTTCGGCACGTGGTCAGCCTGTAAAGGCGCATCATCATCAGGTGCGCGTTGAGCCAGTTGCTGGCTGAGCTTTTCTAGCGGGCGGAGTTCATACCAGACCAGACCCGTTAACATCAGCAGCATAAAGGGGAGTGAAATCAGCCAGGGCAGCGTGCTGGTCTTCACGATATCGTTGGCCATGTCATCCCGGTATTCCCATTCCTGACCCACCACTACGCGGTAGCGTTGATCGGGCGTGGTCAGCCAGACTAACCGCCAGGGATCGTCATCGTCCCTGAGCTGACCATTCAGAAAGCCCTGATGATCGGCATTAAAGAGAAGATCTTTGCCGTTATCGCCATCGTTGAGGACCGGTTTTCCATCACGCGTAAAGACGGCAAAGGCCAGCGCATCATCATCCTGTTCGCCCCGGTTATGGGGCAGTATTTTTTTACTCCTGGGAAGCGAGGTTTCGTTCACTGAGGTGAAATTCAGCGTCAGCAGGCGCTTTGCAAGTAACAGTTGCTGCGTATCAAACAGCTCATTGATCGTGTCGCGCGTCTGGTAGCGAGCGCTCAGCGTGGCCGCTCCCCAGCAGATGCCGAGTATCAACATCAGGCCAATGCCCAGACGCAGGAATAAGCTCATCGATCGCATTCGCTTTCCCCCAGCGTATAGCCCACGCCGTGGATCGTGCGAATAAAGCGTTGGCCTAATTTCCTGCGCAGATGATGAATATGCACCTCCACCGCATTACTCGAAACCTCGGTATCCCAGGTGTAAAGTTTTTCTTCTAACTGGCTGCGCGTCAGCACGCGCCCCGGGTTACGCATAAACAGTTCCAGCAGCGCCATCTCGCGGCTTTTTAGTTCAACGCTGGCCCCGTTTTGTACCACGCTGAGGTTACCGGGGATCAATACGACATCGCCGTGACGCAGTTCGGGTTGCAGTTGCCCGTGGCGTCGTCGAATCAGTGCCTGTAAACGCGCGGCGACTTCGGTCAGCGCAAAGGGTTTGCACAGATAATCGTCCGCGCCCATCTGTAATCCTTCAACCCGTTGGTCGAGTGCATCGCGCGCCGTCAGAATGAGTACCGGGACATCGTAGCCCTGCTGACGCCACTGGCGCAGAATGTCCAGCCCGTCACGCTCCGGCAGGGACAAATCAAGCACAACCGCATCCCACGGGGCGGCATTCAGGGCCTGAAATCCGGCCTCGCCTGAGACAAACCAGTCGACGCTAAACCCCAGCTTGCTGAGTCCAGCCTTAATGCCGTCGCCGATCAGGCGATCGTCCTCAATCAGTAAAATGCGCATCGTCTCTCCCTTTTAATAAGCGATTTATACGAAGCGAAATGGCGGTTGTACAGCGAGTCTGGCTAAAAAAAGAGGATATTTTCCCCTTAAGATCCTGTTAAGAACTGTGTGGTTTACTGCTTTCACTGAAAGAACGGATTCACAGACAAGAGGTGACGAAATGAAAAAGTATGCTGCACTTATCGCTGTAACACTGTTAGCGTCTGCGCCTGTACTGGCGGCACAACAAGGCGGTTTTGTTGACCCGAATGCGCCTGCACCGGCAGCACACACGCAGCAGGGTGGTTTTCACGCCGATCACACCAGCGTCGTGACGGTGAAGCAGGCTGAAGCGATGAAAGATGACAGCTGGATTACCGTAAGGGGCCAGCTTGAAAAACAAACGGGTAACGAAGATTATTTGTTCCGCGATGAAAGCGGCACAATGACGGTCGAGATCGACCATAAACGCTGGAATGGCGTCACTGTTTCGCCGAAAGATCGGGTTGAGCTGACAGGTGAACTGGATAAAGATTTCAACAGCATTGAACTGGATGTGAAACAGGTTAAGAAGCTCCCTTAATCTCCCGTGACCGGACCGTATTGACGGTCCGGTTTTCCTTTCATAACAGTCCCTAACTCAAATTCCCTCCGGCAATATCGAAACGTTTCGATAGCGATCACAAATTTCTTCTCCAGTGGTTGAATTGTAACCTTCTTTTTATACACTCCAGAAAGCGAAACGTTTCGCTCTGGAGTGGAAAAATGAAAAAAGGTCGCCTGTTAAACGCTGAACTCTCTTACGTTATCGCCCGCCTGGGCCATACAGATACGTTGACGATCGCTGATGCGGGGTTGCCCATTCCGGCAGAAACGCAGCGTATCGATCTGGCACTGATACCGGGTACGCCAGGCTTCATGCAGGTGGTGGAAGCGGTAACGCATGAGATGCAGGTGGAAAGCGCCTTTATCGCGGAAGAAATTAAGCAACACAATCCGCAGCTCCATAGCGAACTGATCGCCGTGCTCGACGCATTGCAACAGCACCAGGGAAATCGCATTACCATCCGCTACATCAGTCATGAACAGTTTAAACAACAAACACAACGTAGCCAGGCGGTCATTCGCAGCGGAGAGTGCTCTCCGTATGCGAATGTCATCCTGAGTGCCGGTGTGACCTTCTGAGGCCGTTATGCAACCGTTACTGCAGCTCAAAGGCATCGAAAAAGCCTTTCCGGGCGTGAAAGCATTAAATGGCGCGTCGCTGTCCGTCTGGGCAGGGCGCGTTATGGCATTAGTCGGTGAGAATGGCGCCGGCAAGTCCACCATGATGAAGGTGCTGACCGGGATTTATACCCGTGATGCCGGATCACTGCAGTGGCTGGGCGAAGAAACCACCTTCAGTGGACCGAAAGCCTCGCAGGAAGCCGGTATCGGCATTATCCATCAGGAGCTCAACCTGATTCCGCAGTTGACTGTGGCAGAAAACATCTTTCTTGGGCGTGAATTCGTTAATGGCTTTGGTCGCATTAACTGGAAGCGGATGTATGCCGAGGCGGATGCGCTCCTGAAACGCCTGAATCTGCGTTTTAGCAGTCACAAGCTGGTGGGCGATTTATCCATCGGCGATCAACAAATGGTCGAAATTGCCAAGGTTCTGAGCTTTGAATCGAAAGTCATCATTATGGATGAGCCCACGGATGCGCTGACGGATACCGAAACATTGTCCTTGTTCCGGGTGATCAATGAACTGAAGGCGCAAGGATGCGGCATCGTTTATATCTCTCATCGCATGAAAGAAATTTTTGAGATTTGTGATGACGTGACGGTCTTCCGTGACGGGCAATTTATTGCAGAGCGTCCGGTCGCCGAGATGAGCGAAGAGAGCCTGATCGAAATGATGGTGGGACGCAAATTAGAAGATCAGTATCCCCATCTGGATGAGGCGCCCGGCGAAATTCGTCTTAAGGTTCAGAACCTCAGCGGCCCTAGCGTGGATGACGTCAGCTTCACCTTACGTAAAGGCGAAATTCTCGGCGTATCGGGCCTGATGGGCGCAGGCCGGACAGAGTTAATGAAAATTTTGTATGGTGCCTTGCCCCGTACCGGGGGGCAGGTCTGGCTGAGTGGACGTGAAGTCGTGATCCGTTCTCCTCAGGATGGCCTGGCTAACGGCATCGTTTATATCTCCGAAGATCGCAAGCGCGATGGCCTGGTGTTAGGCATGTCAGTCAAAGAAAACATGTCGCTTACCGCCTTACGCTATTTCAGTCACCCGGCTGGCAGACTGCGCCATGCGGAAGAGCAGCTCGCTGTAAAAGATTTCATTCGCTTATTTAACGTGAAAACGCCGTCGATGGAGCAGCCGATTGGCCTGTTATCGGGCGGGAATCAGCAGAAGGTGGCGATAGCCCGTGGATTGATGACGCGCCCTAACGTGTTGATTCTTGACGAACCGACGCGCGGCGTGGACGTCGGGGCCAAAAAAGAGATCTATCAGCTGATTAATCAGTTCAAAGCTGAAGGGCTGAGCATCATCCTGGTGTCGTCAGAAATGCCAGAGGTGCTGGGCATGAGTGACCGCATTGTCGTGATGCATGAAGGCCGTTTAAGCGGCGAATTTAGCCGTGAAGAAGCTACCCAGGAAAGCCTGATGGCAGCAGCCGTCGGTAAGCAACACAGTGAGGATTTAGTTGTATGACCACCCAAACCGTTCCATCTAACCGTCGCTGGTTCAGCAAAGCCTGGCTACTTGAGCAAAAATCGCTGATTGCGCTGATTGTGTTGATTGCTGTTGTGGCGAGCCAGAGCCCGAATTTCTTTACTGTGGCCAACCTGTTCAACATTCTTCAGCAGACGTCGGTCAATGCCATCATGGCCGTGGGAATGACCCTGGTCATTTTAACGTCCGGCATCGATCTTTCCGTCGGCTCGCTGCTGGCGCTGACGGGCGCGGTGGCCGCCTCGCTGGTGGGCATGGAGGTGAATGCCTTTGTTGCTGTTGCAGCCTCCCTGGTGCTGGGCGCGGCGATTGGTGCGGTCACGGGAACCATCGTGGCGCGGGGCAAGGTGCAGGCGTTTATCGCTACGCTGGTCATGATGTTACTGCTGCGCGGCGTCACCATGGTTTATACCAACGGCAGTCCGGTCAATACCGGTTTTAACGATAATGCCGATCTGTTTGGCTGGATTGGTATTGGTCGTCCGCTGGGTATTCCAACCCCGGTCTGGCTGATGGCGCTGGTGTTTGTCGCCGCCTGGTACATGCTGCATCACACGCGCCTGGGTCGCTATATTTATGCGTTGGGCGGTAATGAGGCGGCCACGCGTCTCTCCGGCATCAACGTTAACCGTGTGAAAGTTATTGTTTACTCACTGTCTGGCATGCTGGCCGCGCTGGCGGGATCGATTGAAGTGGCGCGTCTGTCTTCTGCCCAGCCAACAGCGGGTACAGGCTATGAACTGGACGCTATCGCGGCTGTCGTGCTGGGCGGAACGAGTCTGGCAGGCGGTAAAGGCCGCGTCGTTGGCACCTTAATTGGCGCATTAATCCTTGGCTTTTTAAACAATGGATTAAATCTGATGGGTGTATCTTCCTACTACCAGATGATCGTCAAAGCAGTCGTTATTCTGCTGGCGGTGCTGGTGGATAATAAAAGCAGCAAATAACTCAGACTCTTATACAGGATAAAATGATGAAAAAGTTAACTGCACTCGCTGTCATTCTTGGCGCAACCCTCAGCGCCAGCGCAATGGCGAAAGATACCATTGCCCTTGTTATCTCTACGCTGAATAACCCGTTCTTTGTGTCCCTGAAAGACGGCGCGCAAAAAGAAGCGGATAAACTGGGTTACAACCTGGTCGTGCTGGATTCACAGAACAACCCTGCGAAAGAACTGGCTAACGTGCAGGATCTGACGGTTCGCGGCACCAAAGCACTGCTGATCAACCCAACCGATTCTGACTCTGTAGGCAATGCCATCAAGCTGGCTAACCAGGCAAAAATCCCTGTTATCACGCTGGATCGCGTGGCGGCTCAGGGTACCGTGGTAAGCCATGTTGCATCTGATAACCGCTTCGGCGGAAAAATGGCAGGTGACTTTATTGCCCGTAAACTGGGTGATGGCGCGAAAATCATCGAATTAGAAGGGATCGCGGGAACTTCAGCAGCCCGTGAACGTGGCGAAGGCTTCCAGAAAGCCGTTGATGCACACAAGTTCAAAGTTCTGGCCAGCCAGCCTGCTGACTTTGACCGTACTAAAGGCCTGAACGTGATGCAGAACCTGTTGCAGGCGCATCCAGATGTGCAGGCGGTATTTGCCCAGAACGACGAAATGGCACTGGGTGCCCTGCGTGCACTGCAGACTGCTGGCAAGACCGATGTGCTGGTGGTGGGCTTTGACGGCACGCCAGATGGTGTGAAAGCCGTTGAAGGCGGTAAGCTGGCGGCGACCGTTGCTCAGATGCCAGAGAAAATTGGCATGATCGGCGTTCAGACTGCTGATAAAGTGCTGAAAGGCGAAAAAGTGCAGGCAGTTTATCCAGTTGATTTGAAACTGGTTACTAAATAAATCAAAGAAAAGCAGGGCACTGCGCCACCCATCGGTGGCGCACTTATTTCGGACTCTCCCAATGAGCAAACACGCAAAACTGGCCGTTCTCGGCAGCATCAATGCTGACCATATCCTTAATCTGGCACACTTTCCCCGTCCCGGCGAAACGGTGATCGGGCAAAAATATCAGATTGCGTTTGGTGGTAAAGGCGCCAATCAGGCGGTTGCGGCCGGCCGTGCGGGCGCTGATATTGCCTTTATTGCTTGTGTCGGTGCCGATGACATTGGTGAACGTGTCTGTCAGCAACTCGCGCAGGATAAGATTGATACCCAGCCGGTAGAGGTCATTGAGGGTGAATCGACGGGCGTTGCGATGATCTTCGTCAATGGCGAAGGCGAAAATAATATAGGCATCTATTCCGGTGCTAATGCCGCGTTAACGCCAGCCTACGTCGCGCGTCACCAGCAGGTTATCGCCGGGGCTGACGCATTACTGATGCAGCTTGAATCACCACTGGACAGCGTGGTAGCGGCGGCAACCCTTGCCCGACAGCATCAGACGCAGGTCATTTTGAATCCTGCGCCAGCAACGGCTCTGCCGGACAGTCTGTTAGCGCTGGTTGACGTGATTACGCCAAACGAGACTGAGGCTGAAATCCTGACAGGAATTGCCGTCAGAAATGATGAGGACGCTGCGCGTGCGGCGGCTGCGTTACATAATAAAGGCATCCCCACTGTCTTGATCACCCTGGGACGCCGTGGCGTCTGGCTGAGTGAAAAGGGCCAGGGGCAACGTGTTGCGGGTTTTGACGTGAAAGCCGTAGATACGATTGCGGCGGGTGATACGTTTAACGGCGCGTTTATCACAGCACGTCTTGAAGGCAAGGCCATGCTGGATGCCGTTCGCTTTGCGCACGCTGCTGCGGCAATTGCGGTAACCCGTTCGGGAGCACAGCCCTCTGTACCCTGGCGTGCCGAGATCGACGACTTTTTACAGCAACAGGGTTAAGCGCTTGGCTACGATGAAAGATGTCGCCCGGCTGGCGGGCGTCTCCACCTCAACGGTTTCACACGTCATCAACAAGAATCGTTTTGTGAGCGATGGTGTACGTGAAAAAATCGAACAGGCAATTCGCGATCTGAACTATGCGCCGTCGGCACTGGCTCGTAGCCTCAAGCTTAACCAAACCCATACGATCGGCATGCTACTGACCGCCAGCAGTAACCCCTTTTATGCCGAAGTGGTACGTGGTGTTGAAGACAGCTGTTATGAGCGTGGATACAGCCTGATTCTGTGCAATACCGCCGGGGACGAAGACCGGATGAATCGTAGCCTGGAAACCTTGCTGCAAAAGCGGGTCGATGGTTTGCTGATTATGTGCACGGAAAGCCATTTACCGTCGGCGGACATCCTGAATCGTTATCCTTCTATTCCTATGGTGATGATGGACTGGGCGCCTTTCGAAGGGCGGGGCGATATCATTCAGGATAACGCGCTGTTGGGGGGGGAACTGGCGACACAGCATCTGATTGACAGCGGATATTCGCGTATCGCCTGTATTTCCGGGCCGCTTGATAAAACCCCGGCGCGCATGCGCCTTGAAGGTTTTCATCAGGCAATGCAGAAAAACGGTCTGGAGGTCCCGCCAGACTATGTCGTGAGCGGTGACTTTGAGTTTGCGGGCGGTTATAACGCCATGTTCGAACTGTTGGCGCTGGATACCCCACCGCATGCCGTTTTTACCAGCAACGACGCGATGGCGGTTGGGGTTTACCATGCACTGCATCAGGCCGGCTTGCAGATTCCTCAGGATATGGCGGTGATGGGATATGATGACGTGGAACTGGCGCGCTATATGTCGCCACCGCTGAGCACCATTCATCAACCGAAAGATGAGCTGGGTGAACTGGCTATTGATACGTTGATTTATCGTCTGAGTAATCCCGACGTCAGCCAGCAGACGCTGGTACTGACGCCGGAACTGGTTCCGCGGGGATCGGTTTAAGCTTTCTTCTTTTTATCGCGATTTTTAATCAGGTTGCGTCCGTCGCCATTGCGCAGCATCGTAAACGTCAGCGCTGACAGGACGGTGACGATGCCCATCGTCAGGAAGGTAGAATGGAACTGTTCTACTGTCGTGCTATCAAATTCCTGATAAAAGCGCAGGACGGCTGCACTGACGGCCACCCCAAAGCTGATCGCGAGCTGCTGTGTCACCGCGAGTACACTGTTGCCGCCACTGGCATTGTCGTCATCCAAATCAGCCAGGGTAATGGTGTTCATTGCCGTAAACTGGGTGGACATCGCCATACCTAACAGGAAGAGCGGAATTAATAAGAACGCAATATCCTCAGAAGGTGACTGCAGCGAGAAGCTGGCGATCATCACGCCAATGATCATCGTAATACTGACTAACAGGCGGCGATAGCCAAACCAGCGCAGTAATTGCGTCACGCTTTGTTTAGCCAGAATGGAGCCAATGGCTGTGGGGGCCATCATGCAGCCAGCCAGAATCGCAGAATAGCCAAATCCTACCTGAAGCATCAGCGGCATCAAAAACGGCACGCAGCCAGTGCCCAGCCGCGAAGCGATGTTACCAATGATGCCTACCGAGAATGTGCGTGTCTTAAACATGGGCAGATTGATCAACGGCGAGGGATGACGCCGGGCATGGGCTATATAGAGGAGCAACAAGACAACGCCGCCAGTCAGAACGCCTGCCGCAAGCCAGGGTGAGACAATACGCTCACCAAACAGCTCTATGCCGGTAGAGATCATCACTAATCCAATGCCGAACAATAAAAATCCCAGAAAGTCGAAGCGGCGCTTTGGTGTCGTGAAGTCAGGCATGAATTTACGTGCATAGACGATGCCGAGCAGACCTATCGGAATGTTTATCAGGAAGATCCAGTGCCAGGTGGCATAGGTCACCATGATTCCCCCCAGCAACGGCCCCAGTATCGGTCCGACTAATCCCGGCATGGTGACAAAGTTGAGAATAGGTAAGAGTTCACTACGGGGATAGGCACGCAGAAGTGCCAGCCGCGCGACGGGCATCATCATCGCGCCACCCACGCCCTGAATAACGCGCGATGTGACCAGTATTGATAAGGAAGGCGATAAGGCACAGGCAAGTGAACCCAGCGTAAACAGCGAAACGGCAATAATAAAGATCTTGCGTGTGCCAAAGCGGTCTGCAAGCCATCCACTAACCGGAATAAGCATGGCAACAGTTAAGGTGTAGCTGATAACGGCGGACTGCATGGCTAGCGGGGAACGTTCAAGGCTGGTAGCGATCGCGGGCAGCGCGGTATTGAGTATCGTGGCATCCAGTGACTGCATAAAGAAGGCCATAGCGGCAATCCATGGCAGACCGGCCATACTGCGCGCGGATTTAATCATTGAGCGTCCTTCGTAATGTCTTCGGCAAAGAATATAAAAAAGAATAGCATTGGCAGAAATGCACAATACGCCTCTTTCAACCGATATGTGGTGATTTCCGTGCGTTATTTACGCAGGATCTGTTGCTTTTTACCCCGTTCGTTTAAAAATGAATCGCTCAGTCATTTTTTTATAATTAATGCTTGTCACCCAGAAAGAACGCCCTATAATGCGCCTCCACTGACACGGCACAACGGCTTACGGAATGCGGTGTTCAGCAGAGAACTCCCCGGAGTTTTCGCCGGAGAAAAACTTCTC
>NZ_JAVAYG010000008.1:0-224887 GCF_041954745.1 Pantoea sp. CS_6 | reverse complement strand
TTAATTGGAAAGCCCTGACTTAACGGTCAGGGCTTTTTCCATTTCTACGGCAACCAGCCCAGGGCAATCACTTCACAGCTTATTGATCGCGCATTGGCGTGCTACTCAGTCCTTTCCTTAATATAAAAGACATTACCTCCGCGCACTCTCCCGGCTGCATAATCTTCCTGCTGACCTTCTGGTCTGTCCTCGACTGGCGCTCAGAACAGGCGTTTTTGACGGTCCGGCTTCACCTCACCCTCTTTGCACTCACCATCAGGCGGTCCTTCTCACGACGCCGTATTCGCTTACGCCCTCCTGTGCTTTCAGGGACGCAGAACGGCTGCAAACGCGGCTGGATTTGCGCTGTAAACGTCATCAGAAGATGATGTTTAAACAGTCTGGCGAGGGAAATTACTGCTTTCAGGGGTGGGTGTACGGCTGTAACTGAGCCTGTATATGCCAGGGTTGCTCTACTACCCATTCGCTTAAAAAATCAATAAAGGCACGCACGCGCTGGCTTACGCCAAGATCGCTGTAATAGACAGCATTGAACGGCATCTCTACCGGTAAACGTTGATCGGCCAGGATCTCCACCAGACTTCCGTCAGCGATCTCTTTATGCACCATATAATCAGAAAGGCAGGCAATCCCATTACCGTCCAGACAAAGCTGCTTGATGGTTTCTCCGCTGTTAGAATCCAGTTCCGAACGGATGATGTAAAGTTCCCCATCGTCACAGGCGATTGGCCAGCGGTTAAGACGTGGCGCATCAATAAAACCGAGACACTGATGATTATCCAGATCGGCTGCGCACACAGGAATACCATATTTCTCCAGATACCCGGGAGAGGCAATAAAGCGGCGATAGCTGGTGAACAGCAGTCGTGCCCGCAGGCCTGAATCGGTAAGGCTGCCTGCCCGAATCGCCACATCGACTTTACGCTCGATGAGATTAATAAAGTTTTCAGATGAAATCAGTGAAAGGGCAATCTCGGGATAGCGCTCCCGAAAAGCTTTTATCATGGGCATCAGGAGATGCAGTATGACAGGAGTGGCGGCATCAATACGTAACAATCCCTTGGGCGCATGACGGCTCTCTATCAACGCGTCTTCTGCGGCCGTCATCACCTGAAGAAAATGCTGAACCTGCTGGAAATAACGTTCTCCTTCCTGCGTTAACGCAAGATTGCGTGTGGTGCGCGTCAGTAAAGCCAGTCCGAGTTTATTTTCCAGTTTTTTGATCGTGCGGCTGACTGCGGAATTGGCCATCTGCAAGGTGTCCGCCGCGCGGCTGAAGCTCCCGTTTTCAACCACGCTGACAAATACTTTGAGTTCTTCAGAAGATGCCTTCATTGTTTCCTTCATGTGAAATAGCGCCTGAGGCCATATACCGCTAATTAAAGCACAGCCTGCCGTTTACCCCCTTGGCGCGGATGGCTTTTTGGTAAAGCGGGCTAAAGAAGACGAAAGCGCCTTTCCGTCAGGCCGGTTATCTTTTTAGTGGAAGAAACGGTCTGCACAGGCCGGATTACGCCATTCGTGACGACAATAAAGTGGGAGGGCGGTCTCGAACAATCGTCGGCATCGATTGAAACTGCGTACTAAAATCCCTATAACAGATAAGTGACATGAATTTCTGAATGATTAGCCAGGCGGGACAGTGCGCAAAAAAACCTATGCGATGAGATATGTAGCCGGACAGCCAGCGGAAAGGATCTTTCCTCCGGGTGCCATGTTTCATCTCGGCCAGGCACTGCCACCGGGTGAGCCACTCCCCGCCGATCCCACTTTGAAAGTATTAGTATGGAATATCTTTAAGCAGCAGCGCGCTGACTGGATGTCCGTGCTGGAAGGGTTTGGTAAGGATGCCCATCTGGTTCTGCTTCAGGAAGCGCAGACGACGCCCGAGCTAATCCGCTTTGCGACCAGTAACTATCTGGCGGCCGATCAGGTCCCGGCTTTAGTGCTGCCTCAGCACCCCTCTGGCGTCATGACGTTAGCTTCTGCTCACCCTGTTTATTGTTGCCCCCTGCGCGAGCGAGAACCCCTGTTAAGGCTCTCAAAATCCGCCTTAGTCACGGCGTATCCGCTTCCCACGGGCGAGATGCTGATGGTGGTGAACATCCACGCGGTAAATTTTAGCCTGGGCGTGGATGTTTACAGCAAGCAGCTCGGCCCCATTGGCGAACAGATTATCCATCATCGCGGGCCTGTCATTATGGCGGGCGACTTCAACGCCTGGAGCCGCCAGCGCATTAATGCCCTCTATCGCTTTGCGCATCAGATGAAACTGGAAGAGGTGATGTTTACCGCCGACCACCGACGTAAAGCCTTTGGCAGACCTTTAGATTTCGTTTTTTATCGCGATATACACGTCAGTGAAGCCTCGGTTCTGGTGACGCAGGCATCCGACCATAACCCGCTTTTGGTTGAGTTCAGTACCATACGATAAAGGTGACATCAGGCAGGAAAGGGCAGAGAGAACGTGGTCACGGGCAGGATGTAGAATCAAACAAGAAAAAAGGCTGACAAATGTCAGCCTTTTCAACGTATCAGGTATCTGGTGTTGCGTTATTCTTAACGAACAACGTGAGCTCGTCACCAGGCTGAATATCTTTTGCGTTACTCACAACACTGTTCCAGCGCATCACGTCTTTGATGTTAACGCCGTGACGACGGGCGATACTGTCAAGAGAATCACCCTTACGAACGCGATAGGTGATGCTGTTGCTATTATCCGCCAGGCTCGTGCCATTCGAACCCACAGTCAGTAACTGACCGGGACGAATACTGGCACTGCGCAGGTTATTTTGCTGCTTCAGTGTGGCCACGCTGACGCCTAACTTATTCGCAATACCGGATAAGGTATCGCCGCTTCGCACTTTGTAGCCCCCCTCATTGCTGGCTTTCGCCAGTTGTGTGGGCTGCACGGCAGAGATATCACCGGAAGCCAGTGAATCACGCAGCTTTGCGACGTTAGACTTCGGCACCAGAATGTAATGTGGCCCATTAGGTGCTGTTGCGCCGCCTTTATAACCGGTATTGAAGCTCTTTAACTTGGTGAGCGACATCCCCGCCATTTCTGCGGCCTGCGTCAGTTTTATCTGCTGACCCACTTCAACGCGTGCCAGAGCACGGTTTTCGTCAGGCGTCGGCAGTTTGATACCGTAACGCTTGTTGTGCTTAAGCAACTCGCTCAAGGCCAACATTTTTGGTACATAAACCGTGGTTTCACGTGGAAGCGAAAGATGCCAGAAGTCGGTAGGCTTACCGCGCGCCTTGTTCTGTTTAATCGCTTTGAGTACCCGTCCTTCTCCGCTGTTGTAAGCCGCCACTGTCAAAAGCCAGTCACCACCAAACATCGTATTAAGACGCTGCATCATATCCAGTGCTACTTTCGTTGAGGCGACAACATCGCGACGACCATCGTAGTAACGGTTCTGTTTTAAACCATAGTTTCGACCCGTACTCCCAACGATCTGCCAGATGCCAGCAGCATTTGCAGATGACGTTGCGTGAGGATCAAAAGCGCTCTCCACTATGGGTAGCAGTACCAGTTCCATCGGCATATTACGTTTCTTAATCTGCTCGACTATCCAGTACATGTACGGCTCTGCCCGTAATGTTACATCGTGGAGATAGCTCTTATTTTTTAAAAACTTTAATTTCTGTTCGCGGATCCGGGCGTTTTCCGGAATCCCCATCTTCAACTCGTCACTAATGAAACGCCAGAGATCATTATCTTCTGCGAGGCCAGTTCCATCTTCCTGCCATCGCGGCGATAAAAGTCGATCACCGTATTTTCCATTTTCACTTTGACCAGCTGAAGACAGACTCTGGGCATGCTGTTCGGGGATATTGGCGTCATTCCGTGATGCCTGACATCCTACCAGCAAGACCGAGGCGAATAATATCGCTTTAGCCTTCATGTGTGTGTCAATAGTTCGCTTAAAAGACGAGCAACTATACGTGACGGTCCTTCACAACACAACCCGAAAAATCAAAAAGCGTCTTTCTTCTCGCGTAGAACAGCAAATGTTTGCCATACGGGCCCAACCCCAGCATCAACGTTTAAAGCGCGTTGTAAATCAGCATCTTGCGTTCGGAGAAATAAATTTATCACACGCTCATGGGCCAGTTTTGTAGGTAAAGTAATGCGGTTTTCGGCCCGTAAGTCCTTAATTTTATGGTATTCAGCCGTTATTTGCGGATCGTGGGGTAAAATTGCCGCAGCAAACTTCAAATTGGATAAAGTATATTCATGCGCACAGCACACTAATGTGTCTTCCGGGAGCGAATTAAGCTTTTGAAAGGACTGGTACATTTGCTCAGGGGTGCCTTCGAAAAGCCGTCCGCAACCACCTGAGAACATCGTATCTCCACAAAAAAGATAAGGTGCACTGTAATATGAGATATGTCCTAAAGTGTGCCCCGGCGTAGCGATGACCGCGAATGACAGGCCCAAAACGTCAACGTTATCTCCTTCACGCACGCATGTTTTTGCCCCTTTATCTGCCGTTTCCTGCGGACCGTAAACGGCAATCTCGGGAAAATGTTCACAGAGCGTTTTCACGCCACCGACATGATCGTTGTGATGATGCGTCAGCAAAATGGCGACAGGCTGCCAGCCACTGGCCTGAATTTTCTCCAGAACCGGCTGGGCTTCACCCGGGTCAACAATCAGGCATTTTCCTTCGTCATCTGTTAACGTCCAGATGTAGTTATCTTGCAGTGCAGGAATGCTGGTAAGATTCATAAATACCTCTCGCTGGTCGTTAAAAGGAAAATGGTAAAGCATGAAGCCCGCCAAGACACGCCAAATCCTGAACGCCCCACGCTCATGGCACGATATGCCATGGGGCATTTACTTTCGCGATGCCCTGACGCAGCAACTTCAGCCTTACCTCGGAAAGCTTTATGGCTTTCATATGCTTAAGCTTGGCAACCTCAGCGCAGAAATCAATACGGAACAGTGCGCGATTTCCCATCAGGTCAGCGTAGGTGTCGAAGGTGAAGGCTTACAGGTCCTGGCGCATCCCACCCAGCTCCCGTTCGAAGCCAAGTCTGTCGATGCCTGTTTACTGGCCCATACGTTATCCTGGAGTCAGGATCCCCACCGGGTATTGCGGGAAGTGGACCGGGTATTGATCGATGATGGCTGGATGATAATCAGCGGCTTCAATCCGTTCAGTCTGCTGGGCATAAGTAAAATACTACCCGGAATACAGCGTAAAGCGCCCTGGAGCGGGCGCATGTTCAGCCAGATGCGATTACTGGACTGGCTGGGATTGCTGAATTATGAAGTGGTCTTTCGTACGCGTTTTCAGGTGTTGCCCTGGCACCGTCAGGGCGGCAGAATGATCAGCGCTCATTTACCTGCTTTAGGGTGCCTGAATATCGTCGTTGCGCGTAAGCGCAGTTTCCCTCTCACGCCGACCAAGGCAAGAATGAGTCTGAGCAAAAGGCCCCTGCCGCAGCCTGTGAATGCGACACGGCAGTTCAGACACGTCAACGATCAGGATTCTGGTTGATAGCCGATATCATCAAAAGCCGGATGGTTTGCGGCATGGCGTGCCAGTTCATCGCAGCGTTCATTCTCCGGGTGGCCCGCATGGCCTTTAACCCACTCCCATTGAATCTGATGGGTGCTGAGCGCAGTATCAAGCCGTTGCCACAGATCGACGTTTTTAACCGGCTTCTTATCGGCTGTTTTCCAGCCGCGTTTTTTCCAGTTATGAATCCATTGCGTAATGCCCTGGCGCACATACTGACTGTCGGTACTCAATACCACGTCACAGGGTTGTTTCAGGGCTTCCAGCGAGACGATAGCCGCCATCAGTTCCATGCGATTATTGGTCGTCAGGCGGTAACCGGCGCTAAATGTTTTTTCATGTTGCCCATAACGCAAAATTGCGCCATAACCTCCCGGGCCCGGGTTGCCGAGGCAGGAACCATCGGTATAAATTTCTACCTGTTTGCGCATCTCTGGTAGACTTCCTTCTGACAAAACGCCAAGTCTGACATAAAACGAGCCCTATGAGCACTGCAAATAACCGCCAAATCGTTCTCGATACTGAAACCACCGGTATGAATATGATCGGGGTGCATTATGAAGGTCACCGCATCATTGAGATCGGTGCCGTTGAAGTGGTGAACCGTCGCCTGACAGGGAACAACTTCCACATGTATCTCAAGCCCGATCGGCTGGTCGACCCGGAAGCGTTTGGCGTTCACGGTATTGCCGATGAGTTTCTGCTGGATAAACCGACCTTCAGTGAGATTGCCGATGAGTTTCTTGACTACATCCGTGGTGCAGAACTTGTTATTCATAATGCCTCGTTTGATATCGGCTTTATGGATTATGAGTTCAGCAAGCTTGAGCGCGGCATCGAAAAAACGGAAACCTTCTGCAAGATTACTGACAGCCTGGCGATGGCGCGCCGTATGTTCCCCGGTAAGCGCAACAGCCTCGACGCGCTGTGTTCACGTTATGAGATAGACAACAGTAAGCGTACGTTGCACGGCGCACTGCTCGATGCCGAGATCCTGGCCGAAGTCTTTTTAACCATGACGGGCGGACAAACGTCCTTGTCTTTCTCGTCGGAAGAGGATCGCTCGCGTCAGCAGCAGAGCGAAGGCATTCAGCGCATCGTTCGGCCCACATCAGGATTGCGCGTGGTCACCGCCAGTGATGAGGAAATCAGTCATCACGAATCACGGCTGGATCTGATCATGAAGAAGGGGGGCAGTTGCCTCTGGCGCGCCTGAGTCGCAAAGATTTGTGTGTAAAATCAACATCGGGGCGAAAATAGCAGCAAACGGAAGCGGGCAGGGGGAAAACCGTTGACGGCGAGTAATGATGTGATTAATATGCGCCTCGTTCCCGACGGGGAACAAAGCGCGGAGCGGTAGTTCAGTTGGTTAGAATACCTGCCTGTCACGCAGGGGGTCGCGGGTTCGAGCCCCGTCCGTTCCGCCAAATTTTGACGCCATGCTGGTTATCAGCATGGCGTTTTTGCTTTCTGGCTCTGGACGTTTCTCGTCTTCCTCTCAACAGCCGGTTTGCCCGTCACGCTCAGTGCTATCCCGTATTTTCGACCTGATGCCCGTCGCACCCAATAAATGCCCCATAAAGGCAGGGTAAGAACGACGTTCCCACAGCCAGTCCTCACAGAAACGGACTGACTGACAGTAAGCGTGAATCAGTCTTTCTGCATCGCGACGGCACCCGACGGGATTGTCGTATGTTTTCCTGCAACCTGTTTTTCCCGCGCCACCAGCCAGTAGCAGCTTGCCGCCAGCGCCACGCCGATAAACCAGCTAAAGTTGGCGACCTGATGCAGAGAAGGGATAAAGCTAATCACCAGACAAATAGCGACCGAGGGCAGCAGGGCGACAATGGCTTTCGGGTTAAATCCACCGCGATACCAGTAGCGCCCCTGCGGTGTGGCATCGAACAGATCGTCCACAGAAATACGGCCGCCTTTGATCAGGTAAAAATCGGCTAACAGAATGCCAAACAAAGGCCCGATAAACGAACCCAGTACGTCCAGCGTATAGTGAATCAGTTCAGGCGACTGGAACAGATTCCACGGCGTGAGCAGGACCGAACCCACCGCTGCAATCATCCCCCCGGTACGAAAACTGATTTTCTGAGGCGAGCAGTTAGAAAAATCGAAAGCAGGAGACACGAAGTTCGCCACGATGTTGATGCCAATCGTCGCGGTGATCATGGTCAGTAAGCCAATCGCCACGGCTAAATCGCTGCCAACCATGCTCACGGTTTCGATAGGATCGGTGATCATTTTGCCAAACAAGGACTGCGTACCCGATACAATCACAACGGTCACGATGGAGAACAGCAGGAAATTGAACGGCAGTCCCCAGCGGTTACCCCGGCGAACCTCACTCATGCTTTTGCCGTAGCGAGAAAAGTCACCAAAGTTCAGCAGCGGGCCTGAGAAGTAAGACACGACCAGTGCCGTTGCCGTAATCATCTGCCAGGTTTGTTCACCGACGGACAGCGATTTGCTGGCCAGCGTAAACGAAATACCGTCGAATCCGGTTTTGTATACAATCCAGCCCGCCAGTGCCAGCATGACGACGTAAACGGCGGGACCAGCGATATCAATAAAGCGCTTAATCGCACTCATGCCGTGCCAGAACACCATCGCCTGCAGAACCCACATCACGCCAAAGCAGTACCAGCCCAGTTGCGATAAGCCAAGCCAGTGGCTGTGCGTCAGGCTTTCCAGCGACGGATAAAACTTCAGCAGCACCAGCATCAGCGCATTCGCTGCCAGCCAGGTCTGAATACCGTACCAGGCAAACGCAATCAGGCCGCGGATCACCGCCGGAATATTGGCGCCAAAGACACCGAATGCCTGGCGGCAAATGACCGCATAAGGCACGCCGGCCATCTGGCTGGGTTTAGCGACCAGGTTGGCGCAGAGCTGAACAATACAGATCCCCGCCAGCAAACACAGCAGCACCTGCCAGCTGGCCAGCCCTAATGTGAAGAAGCTTGCCGCGACCACGTAGCCGCCCATGCTGTGCACATCCGACATCCAGAAGGAAAAGATGTTGTACCACGACCAGTTTTGATGACGGGTAGGCGCCAGGTCAGCATTACATAGCTTCGGACTGTATGCTTTTCCGGCTTCAGAGGCCGATGTGTTACCTACCGTTGAATGATTTGGCATGAAACCTGCTCCTCTCAAAGACATGAATAAAATAACCTTGTGAAATCACATTGCAGGATCCAGGCCAGATTTGTTTTTTGTATACAAAATTTATTTTTAACGTATACGATAAGTGACGCAATGATGTTTACCGGAGCGGGTGATGAAGAGTGAAACAGGCCAGAGAACGGCGGCCGATCTGCATGATAAAGATGAACCTATCTATCAGGCGTTAATGAACGCCATTGTCGAACATCAACTGCCGCCCGGCAGCAAATTGCCGGAAGAAGCGCTTTCAGAGGTCTTTGGCGTGAGCCGCACGGGCATCCGTAAGGTCTTGCAGCGCCTTGCTGCGGTGCAAATGATCACGCTCACGCCCAAACGTGGTGCACATGTCGCCACACCGAGCGTGGAGGAAGCGCGGGATATTTTCCGCACCCGAAGCCTGCTTGAGTGCGGCAATCTTTCTGCGGTGCTGGAACATCTGCAGGCACCGCACCTGGCCGGGCTCACGGCCCTGGTTGAGCAGGAAAAAGAGGCGATTGCCCGGCATGACGGGCCGGCGGCGATTCGTCTGTCCGCGGCCTTTCATATCAAGTTGCAGGCGATTTCGGGCAATCAGGTATTAACGGATTTGGTGACGCAACTGGCTCAGCGATCGTCGCTGGTGATTGCCACCTGGGGCGCGCCCTGGCAGCGCGGTTGTCGCTGTGACGATCACGGCCAGTTACTCCAGCGACTCCGGGAAAAAGACCTGGTGTCACTGACCGCCTCGCTGCAGCACCATTTTGAACACATCGTTGCCAGCCTCCATTTTGAGCGCGGAGGCGAAACACTACCGGATTTTTCCCGACTGTTTGCCGGGCATAAAGGAGCTGTATCATGAGCCTGATTCAGGTTATCAATCCCAATACCAGCCAGGCGATGACCGAAACCATCGGTCAGGCGGCCCGCGCGGTGGCCGCACCTGGAACGGACATTATTGCCGTTTGCCCTTCGCAGGGCGTGCCGTCGATTGAAGGGCATTTTGATGAGGCGATAGCGGCAATCGGCGTGCTGGAACAGGTGAAGCTCGGCAAAGCGCAGGGCGTCAGTGGCCATGTGATTGCCTGTTTTGGCGATCCTGGCTTGCTGGCGGCACGCGAACTGGCAAGCGGGCCGGTCATCGGTATCGCGGAGGCGGCCATGCATACCGCCACATTGGTGGCAACGCGTTTTTCAATTGTCACGACGTTGCCCCGCACGCTGGTCATCGCACGCCATTTACTTCAGCAGTACGGTTTTACGCACCATTGTGCCGCTTTACATGCTATTGATTTACCCGTGCTGGCGCTGGAAGACGGCAGCGGCGTGGCGCAGGAGAAAGTGCGCCAGCGCTGTATCCAGGCAAAGCGGGAAGATGGCTGTGGCGCCATTGTTTTAGGCTGTGGGGGCATGGCAACGCTGGCCGCGTCGCTGACAAAAGAGCTGGAGATGCCGGTGATTGATGGCGTCAGCGCCGCCGTCAAGATGGTGGAATCGCTGGTGGCGCTGGGTTTTGGCACCAGTAAACAAGGCGATTTAGCTTATCCGCTACATAAACCGCTCTCAGGTGTCTTTCAGCACCTAAACTAAGCAGATGTTCCCGTTCAACGACAGGATGCAAGTGATGACTGAAAGCCAGGATAAAAAAACCTACAGCTTCAATAAGAATTACCCGCGTGACCTGATCGGTTACGGTGGAAAGCCTCCACATGCACGCTGGCCAAAGAAAGCGCGCGTCGCGGTGCAGTTTGTACTCAACTATGAGGAAGGGGCAGAAAACAACGTTTTGCACGGCGACACGGGTTCAGAACAGTTCCTGTCTGACATCATTGGGGCGGCCAGTTATCCGGATCGGCATATGTCGATGGAATCCCTGTACGAGTATGGATCCCGCGCCGGTTTCTGGCGCATTCACAATGAGTTTCAGAAGCGCGGACTGCCCCTTACCGTGTTTGGCGTCGCGATGGCGTTGGCGCGCCACCCGGACATCGTGGACGCCATCAAACAGGCGCAGTATGACGTGGTCAGCCACGGCTGGCGCTGGATTCACTATCAGGGCATTGATGCTAAAACCGAACGTCAGCACATGCAGCAGGCGGTGGATGTGTTAACGGACCTGTTTGGCAAAGCGCCCACAGGCTGGTACACCGGACGCGACAGCCCCAATACGCGGCGGCTGGTGGTGGAACAGGGCGGCTTCAGTTATGACAGCGACTATTATGGTGATGATTTGCCATTCTGGACTCAGGTCACCTGTCAGGACGGTACGGTAAAACCCCATCTGATCATTCCTTACACGCTGGAATGCAACGATATGCGCTTTGCCTCGCCCCAGGGTTTCAATACCGCAGAGCAGTTCTTCACCTATCTGCGCGATACGTTCGACGTGCTGTATGAAGAAGGCGAAACCGCGCCCAAAATGATGTCGGTGGGGATGCACTGCCGCCTGTTAGGTCGCCCGGGAAAATTCCGCGCCTTGCAAAATTTCCTCGACCACATTCAGCAGCATAAAGATGTGTGGATTTGCACCCGGCAGCAGATTGCCGATCACTGGATAAAAACCTACCCCGCGCCAGAGGCGTAATCTCCCGGCGGCAAGCGCGTGACGGCAAAAGGATGTCGCCACGCGCTGCCCCGGTTTCCGGCATTGTCGTCCGCACGGCCCCACTCAGTCACATAACGTGGGATCGGCCTCAATCATCAACTGCTTCATCTCTTCGAAATGCCGCAGAGAGAAGTCGGGGATGCCTTCCCAGTCACGGGCCGTTTTTTCCGCGACCTCGTCGCTCAGCACCTTCAACGGTTGCCCGGTAGACCAGGCGGTGACCAGAATCTGGCAGGCCCGCTCCAGTGTCCAGATATCATCATAGGCCTCGCCCACCGTCTGGGCGGTAACCATAACGCCGTGATTACCCATCAACAGACGACGCTTATCGGTCAGCAGGCTGGCCAGTCGGGCGCCTTCTTCCTGAGTGTCTGCCATGCCCCCGTACAGGGTATCCACCGCGATACGGTTGAAGTAGCGCGCACTGTTTTGATCGACAGGCGGAATGTGTGGCTGCGCCAGACAGGCGACGCTGGTGGTGTAAACCGGATGCAGATGCATCACGACCCGGGTTTCTGGCAGCCGCTGATGAATTTGCCCATGGATCGACCAGGCCGTGGCGTCTACATCATCCCGCTCTCCACAGGCGGTATCTTCTGCATTGAGCAGCAGCAGGTCGCTGGCGCGAAGCCGTGAAAAGTGTTTCCACTTTGGGTTCATCAGAAACTGCTTACCATCCGGTGAAACGGCGGCACTGAAATGGTTCGCTACCGCCTCATGCATGCCCAGGTGGGCAATAATGCGAAAGGCCGCCGCCAGATCGATACGGGTCTGCTCTTCAAAAGAAAGCGCCATATTCCCTCCTGAAAATGAACGCGTGACGGGCACGCGTTTGAGATTAAGGTTTTGGCATCAGGGTGTTGAGATCGTCGGCTGTTGGCGCTTCAAAATGGTATTTTTTGAGCAGCGCGGCATATTCGGGCGTTTTACTGAAGGTAGCCAGCGCAGCGACCAGGGCTTTTTTCACCTCCGTATTGTCCTTCTTCACGCCAAAACCGTTTAACACCGGATAGATAAGTGTCGTGGAGGAAATCTGAATACGGTCGCCCAGCTTTTGCACCACGCCACGCGCCACGGCGGCATCGGTAATCTGTGCTTCGACCGCATGGGAGAGCATCGCCTGCGTTGTCTGCGGATCGGTCGAATATTCGCTAATCGCGATGGGGGGTTTACCGTTTTTCACACAGTAGTCGTCAGACAGTTTGTGTAACTGCTGCAACCACGACGTGGCGCCCATCGAACCGATTTTATGGCCGCAGAAATCTTCAGGCGTTTTGGGTTGGTAATCGCTTCCCTTCAACGACAGGATAGCTTCGCCGCTTTTCAGATAGGGAATCATGTCGATCACTTTCATGCGATCGGCGGTGATGTACATCGACGAATTAGTCATATCAAACCGGTTACTCTGCAAGCCGGTAATCAGGTTAGGGAAACGGGTATCAATGTTAACGGCCTGACGGCCCATCACTTTGGCCAGACCATCAAGAAACTCAATGTCAAAGCCGGCGGGTTTATTATCCTTCATGTACTCATACGGAAAGAAGGTCATATCCGATCCGGCGATAATTTTGCCGGGTTGTAAAAAGGCTGAGGCGTTAAAGGACGCCAGTACAGCGCCTGCGGCAAGCAGACTTAACACGTAGGTTTTCATCATTATTCTCTCTCTGAAAAATGCCATCAGACGTTGGCAAGATCTTTACCGGCCTGTTGAACAAAAAACGAAGCACCGCGCGGTTTCTGCGGCAGGCGGAAGGCGTTTGCGGTGCTGCGGATCATGCCGCTCTCCTCACCGTAAACCAGCGTGCCCGCATCCGGGCTGGGTAACGGGTTTTCACCGAACGGCAGTGCATCTTCAGCGGCGTACACGGCGATAAACAGTGTGCGCGGCCATTCGGTTTCATTGGGACTGGAGGCGTGCAGCAGTCGGGTATGCATAAAGCACACAGAACCCGAGGGACCAAAACAGGCGGTAGGCTGCTGGCACTGTTCTTTCACCACTGCGGGATCAACGGCACCGGTAAAGCGGCCACCCTGCCAGTGTGAATAAAGCGGCCCCTGATGGCTGCCCGGCACCACGTTCAGCGGACCATTTTCCGGT
The DNA here is from genome assembly GCF_041954745.1 of Pantoea sp. CS_6. Taxonomy (NCBI): domain Bacteria; kingdom Pseudomonadati; phylum Pseudomonadota; class Gammaproteobacteria; order Enterobacterales; family Erwiniaceae; genus Pantoea; species Pantoea sp. CS_6. The sequence continues at coordinate 211,497 of NZ_JAVAYG010000008.1, read as the reverse complement.
GTGACCTCACTGACCATCAGCAGCGCGGTCACGATATCGTCGTTGCTGTGCGGGGTGAACAGGAAATCCTGGTGCCACTCCACTTTCGTTGCGGTATGGGGCAGTTTCGAGTTGATCTTACTGTGATGATAGCGTGCACCGCTGCCCCCGATTAACTGTCCGGCAATCTGCGCCATACGTGAATGCAGTGCCGCATGGCGATAGGCGGCAGAGATATCGTTCGGTGAGTTGACGCGGCGCAAAGAAGGATGATCGGCACGGTGATCGCTCTCAATATCGAAACGCGGACGCCCATCCTGCGTATCGCCCCAGGGCGCATTCTGGCTGCGGCTTTCCTCAACCCACTGGTCAAAGTCGTGTTGTAGCGCTGCGATTTCATCGCTTGTCAGGACATTTTCAACTACCAGAAATCCCTGCTGGTGATACTGATCTACCTGCCACTGTTCAATCATGGTCGTGCCCTCGTGATTAATACATCGTTACGCCAGCGAGACATCCTTCAGAAAAGCTTCCACGCGCGGATGCTGGCCATCGCGTAGAGCCTGCGGCGCGTCGTCACAGACCACGCGTCCTTTTTCCATAAAGACAATCCGGTCAGACACCTTGAAGGCAAAGTTCATCTCATGGGTCACGATCACCATGGTGATGCCCTCGCTTGCCAGGGCTTCAATGACCTGAAGCACTTCATTCACTTTTTCGGGATCCAGTGCAGAGGTGGGTTCATCGAACAGCATGATTTGCGGACGCATCATCAAGGCACGTGCGATAGCCACGCGTTGCTGCTGACCGCCGGAGAGCTGATGAGGGTACTTCCACGCATGGTCGAGCATGCCGACTTTAAAAAGCAGCGCAGCAGCCTGCTGTTTTAATACCGCGGCAGGCGCGAGCTTGTGATAGCGAGGCGCCAGCAACAGGTTGTCCATAACGCTGAGATGACTGAACAAATTAAAGCTCTGAAAGACCATCCCGATATTGAGACGATGCTCTGCATGCTCAACGAAGCGTGGCTTGCGTTGCTCTCCCTGCTGACTGAGATGAATAAAGGGTTTTCCGTTAATACGAATTTCACCGTTATCGATCTGCTCCAGACCATTAAGCAGGCGAATCAGCGTGGTTTTTCCTGAACCTGAAGGCCCGATTACGGAAACCACTTCGCCAGGATGGATCTGCAGGTTAACGGCGCCCAGCACTTCAACATTGTTGTAAGCCTTGTGCAGACGCAGGGCCTGCAACGCTGGTCCGCTGGCGTGAAACGCCTGACGGACAGGATTCACCGCTGCGCGTTGTGCGAGTTCGAAAAGATGTGCATCAGGTTTGCCGGACGGTTGGCGTTGTGTCACGTCCAGATAGCGCTCCAGCTGTTTCAGCAGGAAGTCAAAGACGGTAACGATCAGCACGTAATAGAAGGCCACTGCCGCCATGGTTTCCATGACCAGAAAGTTTTGCGAGTAGAGTCGCTGGCCGACTATCAAAATTTCGGTAAGCGAGATAACAGAGACCAGTGACGTCAGCTTCACGATCGCGATGTATTCATTCGCCAGTGCCGGTAAGGCCACACGCAGTGCCTGCGGGATAATGATGCGCCACTGAATGCCTGCATAGCGTAATCCCAGTGCCCGGGCAGCCTCGCTCTGGCCTTTGGGAATCGCCAGCAGCCCGCCACGGTGAATCTCTGCGATATAGGCGCTTTCACACATGGTCAGCGCAATAAATCCTGCCCAGAATGGATCGCTCAGTACCGTCGACGTGGCGGGCAATGCCTGAGGCAGGTTATAAACAAAGATCAGCAGCACCAGCAAAGGCAGGCTGCGAAAGAGCCAGATATAAAACCGGGCCGGCAGCGTCAATAAGGGATGGCGCGACTGCTTGGCCAGCGCCAGGATAAATCCCGCAATAATGCTCGTTCCCCAGGTCAGCAGGCTCAGTTTGATGACAGTCCATGTCGCCAGCCAAAAATTAGCGTCGCTAAACAGACTGAACATATAGTTCCAGTTAAATGTCATGGGCTTGCTCACATTAAACAGAAGGGGTGAATAATTCTGTAATTCACTATGGCGGCAGGACGGGAACGATAGCAATTAGTAATTTGCTGGCTTCTGATTTTAAAAAAACTATCCAACTGTTATATCCCTTTTTAAACGGTGTCTTTTTAACAGTGCAGGGCAATAATTAACGTATTCTTTCCCTTTTTGCGCTTATTTAGGGCAGCACGCTGATCATTGCGACGCAGGGTGAGAGTTATTGGTGCAATTTCTTTTTGATGATTACGTTTCTGCCAGACGTAAAAAAACAGGTGGAATGGCGTTAATACATAAACGGCGTTCAGGTGGAACGGGCAGGTAAGTGGCACAGCATTTGCAGTGCTGCTTAGGCCGGAACGAAGCAAGGTGTCTTGCTGACTATAAAAAACAGAGGTAACGCCATGAGTCGCTTTACACTTAAACAGCTCAGATATTTCGTCGCCGTGGTGGAGACGGAAAGCATTGCGGAAGCCTCGCGTCAGTTGCATATCGCCCAGCCTTCCATTTCCGTTTCCATCAAAAACCTGGAGGACGCCTTCGATCAGCAACTGCTCATCCGCCATCACGCACAGGGTGTTTCGCTGACGCCTGGCGGCCGCCGTTTTTACGAAAAGGCGCAGGAGCTGCTACGTCTGACACACGAGTTTGAGCAAAACTCACGTGCAGATAACACCCTGATTTCAGGCACGATTGCGGTGGGATGTTTTGAATCTGCGGCGCCGCTGTATATGCCCAAACTGATAGCCGGGTTTAAAAAACACTATCCGGATATTACCATTGAACTGTACGACGGCGAGCAGCATGAACTGATGCATGGACTCCATCGCGGACGTTTTGATCTGGCTTTTCTCTACGATCTCGAGCTGGATAACACCATTCAAAAAACCACGTTAAACGCCCCGCATAAACCTTACGCGCTCCTGCCGGTAAACCATCCACTGGCACAAAAATCCCTGGTCACGCTGCGTGAGCTGAGTCAGGAACCTATGATTTTGCTGGATGCGGTACCCAGCAGGAATTACTTCATCAATATTTTCAAAAGCAAAGGGTACCACCCGCAGGTAGCCTACAGTTCGCCCTCCATTGAAATGGTGCGTTGCATGGTAGGACAGGGGCTGGGGTTTTCAGTTCTGGTCACCCGCCCCTGTACTGATGTGACTTATGACGGTGAAAAGCTGGCGCAGATTGATATTGAAGATGATATGGAAGCCTCGACGTTAATCATGGCCTGGTTAAGTCATAATGAACCGACGCGACCGACAAAACTTTTTATGGACTATTGCCAGAATAGTGCGTTGGGGCCCACCGTGTAAAAAGTGCCGCGCAATTACCGTGCTGTTTGGTAAGAAAAAGAAATGTATTTGCGGTAAATCACATCGGCTAATTTCGCGCTTTATTCGCTGAGTGGCTTTAATAACCGGGCACGTATCTTCTGCTTATTAATTTCTTATTCAGATATTAGCTTTATAATATTTTACCCATTCATCTGCCTCAAATAGTCTTGGCGCTGGCGCGTGTCAGGAACACGTCATTAAAACGTCGGGCTTGAGGATGATGGAATGACAATATCAGAGCAAGAAACAGATACCCTGGTGATTGGGGCAGGGCAGGCCGGCATCGCCATGAGCGAGCATCTGGGGCGGCTCGGCATTCCGCATTGCGTGCTGGAAAAAAATCGTATTGCCGAAGCGTGGCGGACCCGGCGCTGGGACTCGCTGGTCGCCAACGGCCCGGCCTGGCACGATCGGTTTCCCGGCATGACTTTTCCGGGGCAGGATCCTGACAGCTTTGTGCCTAAAGAACAGATTGCTGACTATTTTGAAGCGTATGTGCAGCACATCGAGGCGCCTGTCAAAACGGGCGTCGAAGTCATCAGCGTGGTACCGCGTGTCGGGCGCAGCGGGTTCGACGTCTCAACCTCCGCTGGTCCGATCGTTGCCCGGCGCGTAGTCGTCGCCACAGGGCCTTTTCAGAAGCCTGTGATTCCCGCCATTGCGCCCACGGATACACGGTTCACCCAGTTACATTCGGCGGACTACCGTAACCCGCAACAACTGCCTGAAGGTGGTGTGCTGGTTATCGGCGCGGGCTCGTCAGGGGTGCAGATTGCCGATGAGCTTCAGCGTGCAGGAAAAGACGTGTGGCTCTCCGTTGGTCCCCACGATCGTCCGCCTCGCCGCTATCGCAACCGGGACTTTTGCTGGTGGTTAGGGGTCCTTGGCCTGTGGGATGCGGCAGCCAGCCAACCGGGGAAAGAACACGTCACCATCGCGGTCAGCGGCGCGCGCGGCGGGCATACCGTCGACTTTCGCAAACTGGCGGAGCAGGGCATCAACCTGGTCGGATTGACGGAGCGCTTTTCCGGCGAGGTCGTGACCTTTAAGCCCGATCTGGCGCAAAACATTGCCGCAGGCGATGAAAACTATTTATCCCTGCTGGATGCGGCCGATGCCTGGGTTGAACGCCATGGCCTGAATTTACCCGAGGATCCGGCCGCACGCGCCTTTCTGCCCGATCCGGAAAGCGTCTCGCATCCCGTGCAGTCGCTCAATCTGGTCCGCGCAGGGATCACGACGCTCATCTGGGCAACAGGCTATGCCACGGATTATACCTGGCTGAAGGTTAACGCCTTTGACGAGAAAAACAGACCTCTCCATCAACGCGGCGTCTCCCCGGAGTCCGGACTCTATTTCCTCGGGCTGCCCTGGCAGTCGCGCCGCGGCTCCTCGTTTATCTGGGGCGTGTGGCATGACGCAAAGTATGTTGCCGACCATATTGCTATCCAGCGCCAGTATCAGGATTACCGTGCCGCGTCAGAAAACTGAACCAGGAGACTGCTGTTATGCCAACCCATACTCGTATTCGGATGTTTAACACCAAAGAAACGTACCCTAATCAAACGCTGGACAACGATCTCTGCCAGGCCGTACGTGCAGGTAACACAGTGTACCTGCGCGGCCAGGTCGGCACTGACTTCGACGGTAATCTGATTGGCCTGGGCGATCCGGCCGCGCAGGCGGCGCAGGCGATGAAAAATGTGAAGCAACTGCTGGAAGAGGCGGGGAGCGATCTGTCGCATATTGTCAAAACCACCACGTATATAGTCGACCCGCGTTATCGCGAACCGGTCTACCGGGAAGTCGGAAAGTGGCTAAAAGGTGTTTTCCCCGTCTCAACAGGGCTGGTGATTTCGGCTCTGGCACAGCCGCAATGGCTGATGGAAATTGATGTCATTGCGGTGATTCCGGATGACTGGAAACGTGGAGCAGACCAATGACCTTATCAGTGACGGCACGGTGTGAAGAAACCGGTCAGCTCGGCATCGCTATCAGTTCATCCAGCATTGCGGTAGGCGCGCGCTGTCCCTGGCTCCAGGCCGGCGTGGGTGCCGTATCCAGCCAGAATATTACGTTGCCCTCTCTGGGGCAGCAGATTCTGTTGCATCTGGATCAGGGCAGCGATCTGAACGTGGCGCTAAAGCGGGCGCTGGCTGGCGACAGATTCAGTGATTACCGCCAGGTCGCCGCGATTGATATTCAGGGTAACACAGCGTTTTTCAGTGGCAGCAAGACGCTGGGTATCTGGAGCATGGCCGAAGGAAAAAACTGTATCGCCGCAGGCAATATGCTGGCGAACAAGGACGTAACGGCATCCATGTGCGCAGCCTTTGAAGCGGCCTCCGGTGAACTGGCCAGCCGGCTGCTTGCCGCCCTTCAGGCCGGCGTGGCGGCAGGCGGAGAAGCCGGGCCGTTACATTCAGCTGCGCTCAAACTTGTGGATGATTATCCCTGGCCGCTGGTGGATCTGCGCATCGACTGGACCGGGCACGACCCTGTCGGGCAGTTGACACAACTGTGGCTTGCCTATGAACCCCAGATGGAAGCCTATGTCACGCGCGCGCTGGATCCGCGTGAGGCACCGGCCTATGGTGTGCCCGGCGATGAATGAGACGTTACGGGCGCTTCTGGCCTCCCTGCTGGCCTTTGACACAACCAGTCGGGTGTCAAACCTGGCCCTGATCCAGTTTATTGACGACTACCTGACTGACAGAGGCGTAACGACGCAGTGGCTGTATGACGACAGCGGTAAAAAAGCCAATCTGTATGCGCGTCTGGGGCCGGAGGGCGAAGGCGGCGTTATGCTGTCAGGGCATACGGACGTGGTGCCGGTTGAGGGGCAAAACTGGTCCGTGCCGCCTTTCGCCCTGACGGAACGTGACGGACGATACTACGGTCGGGGAAGCGCCGATATGAAAGGCTTTATTGCCTGCGTGCTGGCCATGCTGGATGCGTTTCTTCAGCAGCCCCTGCGCATGCCTTTGCATCTGGCGTTTTCCTGTGACGAAGAGGTGGGGTGCCTGGGCGTGCGCTCGCTGGTGGCGATGCTCAATGCCTCACCGGCAAAACCGGCGATGTGTATTGTGGGTGAGCCGACCGCCATGCAGCCGGTTTACGGACATAAGGGAAAACGGGCGGTGCGCTGTCGGGTGCAGGGCCACGCCTGCCACTCTGCCTATACGCATCAGGGCGTGAATGCGGTTCACTACGCCGCCCGGTTAATTGCGCGTCTTTTGCAGCAGGAAGAAGCGTTAAAGCTGCAACGTGACGAACGGTTTGAACCGCCTTACAGCACGCTGCAGATTGGCACGATTCAGGGCGGGACAGCACTGAATATTGTTCCTGAGACCTGCCAGTTTGATATGGAGTGGCGAACGCTGCCTGGTACGGATGCTCAGGCGCTGTATGACAGCGTACGCCACTTCGCCGAAGCAGAACTGGTGCCTGAAATGCAGCGCACTGAACCGTCGTGCAACATTACCTTTCAACCACTGAGCGACTACCCCGGCTTATTGACCGATCCGCAGACCGACTTTGCCCGCTGGCTGGCGCAGTGGAGCGGACATAACGACTTCGCTACGGTCGCCTTTGGCACCGAAGGGGGATTATTTGACGAGATTGGGGTAGCCACGTTGGTCTGCGGGCCGGGAAGCATGGAACAGGGACACAAAGCAGATGAGTTTGTCAGTCTTGAACAGCTTGAACGCTGTATGGCAATGCTACAAAACCTGCGTCAGTGGATGGCGGTAACGTCCACCAATAAAGCCACGCAGGGTGGAGCGTGCCGCGCGGCCAGATGATCGGCAAAAACGTTTGCGGGTGCGGTTTACAACCGGCCGTAAAACGTCAGGCGGGCCGTTTCCGACAGGGCGATGCCGGGCGCGGTATTGTAGGCCAGCACCGCCAGCATGCGCGTGATGTCGCCTTCTGTGGGCGTCACGCGATGCAGTGAATTTCGCCCACGAAACAGTACCAGGTCACCGGTATCCATAGCCAGTTCATCGACGGCGTGCTGTTCATCGAGCACGGCGGCCACGCCCGCGTAATTCATTTCGCCTGCATCAGCATCCCGCAGGTCTTTCACATACTGAAACCGTCCACCGCCCAGCGGTTTCTGCACCAGCAACGTGATGGCAAACGAGGAGTTGTCAAAATGCCATCCCAGCTCTTTACCCTGTGGCGCATAGTGCAGGTTAATCGAAGACAACGGGTCGGCGTAGGGATACAGCGCCTCTTCGTCCAGCACTTCGCATAAGAAAGACTGAAACAGCGCATCGTCATACAACTGACGCAGCGGGGAATCCGCTGCAATCATATCGTCCGTAATGCACCCTTTGGTGCTGTTTACTTCGCGGTTGCGTGGATGGCTGTCGCTGAAGCCGGCATCCGTTTTCATCAGGTAAACGTTGTGCTGACTGACAGTGTAATAAGCCCGATCGCGCTGCGCATTGCCTTCTGCGACGATGGCCTGCAGGGCGGCAGGCTGCAAAAAATGACGCAACACCAGCGCGCCGTGTTGATTAAGTTGCCTGCGACAGTCTTGACGCCAGGCGTGGTCGGTCAGAGGATGTAAGTCAGTACGTACCAGGGCTTTGGGCATCGTCGCGGTCTCATAATGAAGGGATGAATTGTCACACTAGCCTGCCCGGCATCAGCTGAATACCAATAAATCGTTAATACCCTGATAAGGAATGCTTAATGCCCAACCCGTCATCGCGCTTGCCTAAAATCAACGTGATTCAGTCATTTAAAGTGGCTGCGGAAACCGGCAGCCTGACCAGGGCCGCGGCACAGCTGGCCTTAACCCCTGCGGCGGTGAGTCAGCAAATTCGCCAGCTTGAAGATCATCTTGGCTGCGTCCTGTTTTTACGTACGCAACAGGGTGTGATGCTGACGGAGACGGGCAAGCAGTATCTTCGCTATGTCACGGAAGCCTTTGCGGTTCTCCAGCTTGGTCAGCGCAACATAGGACGCACTGAGACCGCCGCACAGCTTACGCTTTACACGCTGCCGGCGCTGGCGTCGAAATGGCTGTTGCCGCATCTGTGCCGCTGGCGTGAACGCTGTCCGGATGTCATTCTTTCCTTACATGGCACGCACGCGGAGGTGGATTTTGCTCAAACGCCGGCCGACTTTGTGATGTGCTTCGGCGAGGAGGCGTATCCCAGACTGAATAAAGCGTATCTGTTTCATGATGAGGTGCTCCCGGTCGCCAGCCCGCGGCTGAACGACGCCTTTTCCCGCGAGGATCTGTTACGGCATGCGCCGCTGATTCATCTCGACTGGGGCAAAGAAGGGCGCTTTTTGCCAGACTGGTCGGGCTGGTTTGAGGCGAAAGGAATGGCTGTGCCAGCAGCTCGTCCAGCCATGACCTTTAACCTGACCTCGCTGGCGATTGATGCCGCCGTGGCCGGCGCTGGTGTGCTGCTGGGACAGCGCCGGATGATCGCCCAGGCGCTGGACCGGGGCGAACTGGTCATTGTAGATGCGCTCGCGTTGCCGCTCAGCAAGCCCTATTATCTGGCCTGGCCGAATCGCACGCTGAACCAGCCTGGCGCAGAGGCAATGATCGCCTGGTTAGGCGAGCTCGCCGCCCTGTAGAGCGGCGTAGGGGTTGCAGTTGAGCGCTTTCGCGGCGTGAAGCGTTAGACTCAGGCCTCCCGGCCTTAACATATGACTGCTCCGCCGGGCTTAGCTCATCAGACTGACCTGCGCTGCCACGATGCGCCAGCCCTGCGGAAACTTCACCCAGGTCTGTTGCTGACGGCCAATTTTCTCCGTGCCCGCCCGGGTAAATTCGGTGCTGCACACCGCATACGCGTCACCAAACGTGGTGATCACCGTATTGCGCAGCGTGCGGTCCAGCCCCGCCGACGGTCTTGCCGCGCGAAACGCGCGGATTTCATCGATGCCGTACAGGTTCTCGCCAGCGCCTAAGCGCACGGTCCGCGGATCGTGCCAGAACAGCTCATCCAGGACGGCAATGTCGTTGCCCGTCAGCGCCTTTTCATAACGGTAGAACGCGGCGGTAACGGCGTTCAGCACCTCGGGAAGATTAATCGCGTCAGTATTCATTGTGCTCCTGCCCTGCGGGTGGGCGAAAATGTCAGTCCTTGTTGTTCAAGGGCACAGGCTGCGCGTAAGACAGCCTGTTCGTTAAAGGGGGCGCCAATTAACTGTACGCCAATCGGTAAACCGCTCGCCGTCGTCATCGGCACAGTACAGACGGGAAGTCCAAGGAAGGAGATCGGCTGCGTCAGCATGCCCATGCTGGCCTTCGTCGGCAGATTCTGCCCGTTAATGGCAATCGTTTCCTGACCAATTAACGGCGCGCTACATGGCGTGGCAGGGGCGATAAGCACATCGTACTGCGCAAACAGCGGGAAGACCTGCTGCTGAAAGTGGCGGCGGAAGCGCTGGGCCTGAACATACCATGCCGCGGGCAGCATCGCACCAGCCAGCAGGCGTTCACGCGAATGGGGCTCAAACAGGTCGGGCTGCTGACGCAGCGCAGGCAGGTAATGATTGCCGCCTTCAGAGGCGGTCATAATAAAGGCGGCCGAGCGCGCTAACTCAGCCTCCGCGATTACCACGTCGTCCTGAGCCTGTAACGCCTGCGCCACCTGTAATTGCGCCGCGCGGGCATCATCATTACACCAGGTCGAAAAGAAGCCGCCCAGTTCGGCACAGCGCAAATCCTGTGCACCGTTTTTCAGCTGCGGTAAGGTGGCTGCCAGCGGGCGATCGGCCTGGAAGGCATCCGTGCTGTCGTGCCCTTGCAGCAGATCGTAAACCAGGGCCAGATCGTCCACCCGACGGGCGAAGGGACCGATATGATCCAGACTGGCGACAAACGGATGGCTGCCGCTGCGGGATAAGCGGCCAAAAGTCGGTTTCAGGCCAAAAATCCCACACAGGGAAGCCGGGACGCGGATTGAGCCGTTGGTGTCCGTCCCCAGCGAGAAAGGCACCAGTCCCGCTGCCACGGCGGCGGCCGAACCGCCGGATGAGCCGCCCGCAATGCGCGCCAGATCATGCGGGTTGTGCGTCGCCCCATAGTGGGTATTTTCGGTGGTAAAACCGTAGGCATAGGCATCCATGTTGACCATGCCGGAAAGCAGGGCACCGGCCTGCTGAAGTTGGGTGATGGCAAAGGCATCCCGGGTTGCGGCCGGACGCTGACGAAACAGTCTGGCCCCCGCCAGGGTAGTGTACCCCTGCACGTCAAACAGGTTTTTTACCGCATAGGGAATGCCCGCCAGCGGCGGCAAAGTCTCGCCGCGCAGGCGTTGCTTGTCTATCGCATCCGCTTCCTGCACCATCCGCGTTGCGGTGATATCCGTCCAGGCATTAAGCTGCGGATTCTGTTTCTCAATCGCGGTCAGTGTCTGCTCCGCCACTTCACGGGCGCTGATATCACCGTGCTGAATCGCCTGCTGAAGTGCCTGAATGGAAACCTCGTCTGGTCTCATGCTTTGTACACTCCTGCGACTTCGAGCCGGTCGTCCAGCGGATAAGCCATCAACGGGGCCGCCATATCGGCAATGCGCGTCATCTGTTGTAGCAGGGCGACACGGCGATCTTCGTCCAGTTCCACGTTCAGGATTTGCTCCATTTGGGCAATATAGGCTGCCCAGTCACTCTGATTCATGATTTACTCCTGTCAGAAACCGGCGGCGCTGCCGTTGCTGCGCGGATCGCTTGCGCCTTCAAACATACCGTTGTTGTGACGAACAATGGCACCTGCATGGCCGACGGCCTCACTGTAGGCCGGCAGCGACTCCACGTCATGTCCTAACGCACGTAGCGCCTCCAGGGTGTCGGGCGCGAAGCGACTTTCCAGTTTGAGCGAGTCCGACAGCTGGCCCCAGGTCCGCCCCAGCAGCCAGCGAGGTGCGCTAACGGCCTGCTGCAGCGGCAGGCGCTGAATAACATGGCGGGTAAAAATGGCTGCCTGAGTTTGCGGCTGGCCATCGCCGCCCATGGAGCCGTATACCATGGTGCGACCATCCTTCAGGCGTGCGGCGGCAGGATTCAGCGTATGGAAGGGTTGTTTACCGGGCGCCAGCGCCAGCATATGGTCGGGATCGAGGCTAAAAGCCGCGCCCCGGTTTTGCCAGACAAGTCCGGTGCCGGGCACCACTACACCGCTGCCAAACTCATGATAAATACTTTGGATAAAGGAAACGGAAAGCCCGCTGCTGTCCATCACGCCCATCCAGACGGTATCGCCAGGCCCGCGACCGGTTCCCCAGGGCGCGGCGCGATCATCCTGAATCTGGCTGGCGAGGGTGGCGAGGGTTTCGCCGTCAAGCAGTGCCTGCAGATCCTCAACCACATGGCGGGGATCGGTAATATGCTGATCCCGAAGGGCAAACGCTTTTTTGGTGGCTTCGACGATACGGTGGATCGTCTGCACCTCATCTGCGTTCGCCATGTCCAGATGATCCGTGATGCCCAGTATGGCCAGCGACACCATACCTTGTGTCGGTGGCGTGATATTCCAGATATCGCCTTCGCTGTGGCGAATATGGAGCGGCGTGACGCGGCGAGCCCGTTGCTGCTGTAAATCCGCCAGGGTGATGGGAATGCCCAGATTGACCATTTCTTCCGCAAGGTGCTGTGCCAGCGTGCCGCGATAAAAACTGTCCAGACCTTCTTCGCTCAGCAGGCTCAATGTACGGGCTAAATCAGGCTGGGTGAAACGGCTGCCTTCCGCTGGCACATCGCCGTCCGGTAAAAACGTGGCGGCAAAGCCAGGCAGATGCTGTAGCTCGTCGCGCTTCGTCCGCGTCGCCGCGGCTTGTGAGGCGGTGACGGGAATGCCATCGGCAGCATAGCGAACAGCATCGCGGAGTAAGCGCGGTAAAGGCAGGGTGGTTCCCCCCAGTTCTGCGGACAGGTCCAGTGCCGCCTGCCAGCCGCTCACCGTGCCCGCCACCGTCAGGGCCGCTTTAGGTCCACGATGAGGGATATGGGTTTCCCCCTTATAGAAGTCAAAATTCGCCAGCGAACCCGCTCTGCCACTGCCATCAATGCCAACCGGATCGCCTTTGCCTGGCATGATCAGCCAGAATCCGTCACCGCCCAGCCCATTCATGTGCGGATAGACCACCGCAATCGTCGCCGCGGCGGCCACCATGGCCTCAATCGCGTTCCCCCCTTCCCGCAGTACCGCCAGCGCACTTTCACTGGCCAGATGATGCGGCGTCACGGCCATGCCTAACGGGGCCAAATTGCTCTGAATCATGCTCTTCTCATTCTGTTTTTCAGGGTACAAAGCAAAAGTTTAAGCAAGAGCCGTTCCAGTTTTTAAGAAGACAACGTCTCTGGACAGGTTTATCTGGCCCAAATTATGCTAGCTTCTGTGGCAATCCCGCGATTGAAACAAAAGTTACAGGACCTGAATGAAACAGCTTGATGAGCGACTCAGAACGCATTACCCCCAGCTTTCGCCGCAGGAGCAGCGTATAGCCGACTTTATTTTTGACCACTTTGATGACCTGATTAGCTATAACAGTGCCGAGCTGGCACGCCTGAGCGGTGTCTCAAAAGCCACGGTGAGCCGACTGTTTAAGCGCCTGGGCTATGACAAATATAAAGACATGCGCGATGAGCTCCGTACCCTGCGCCAGAGCGGTATGCCGTTAACGGATAACCGGGATGCGGTACAGGGAAATACCCTGCTGTCGCGGCATTACAAGCAGGAAATGGCCAATCTGACACAATGGGTTAACAGCATTGATCCCCAGCAATTCGCCGATGTCATCGCCCAGCTGGCGCAGGCAAAACGTATCTATATTGTTGGCATGCGCAATGCCTATCCGGTGGCGCTGCATCTGCGTCAGCAGCTCATTCAGACGCGTGCTCAGGTGCATATTCTGCCCCAGCCGGGCCAGACGCTGGCAGAGGATTTGGTGGACATCACGCCGGAGGACATGGTGGTCGTGATTGCGTTTCGCCGCCGCACCCGCATTATTCAGCCGTTAATGCAGCAGCTGCAAAGCGCAAGGATTCCGGTACTGGCGCTGTGTGAGCCCCAGGCGCAGAGCGTGATTTCACTGGCGCGCTGGCAGTTTTGCGCCCCGCTGGACAGCGTCTCCGCCTTCGACAGCTACGCCTCGGCCATGAGTCTGGTGAACCTGCTCGCCAACGCCCTGCTGCATGAATTACTGGCGCTGGGGCGGCCGCGTATTCATCAGATTGCCGATCTTTATCAGCACCTTGATGAGCTGGAGCACCGTTAGCAGGCACCATTTTGGTGCTTTGCCCCTTTTTGGACCGTCTCCCGGGGTGACTCGGGAATCGCATTACGCTTAGTAAAAGCCGCCATTTCAGCGTTAATCCGCATTTATCCCCCACCCGTTGCGTTGGCACATTAGTTGCAGAATGCCAATCATAAGAATCTTTTGTTTCACATAATCTCACCGGGGTGCATAATGAAAAAAGTATTAATGGCCGTTGTCGCGGCAGCCGTACTGATGGCACAGGCAGGCAGCGTGCTGGCGGATCAACTGCAGGACATCCAGAAACGCGGCGTGCTGCGAGTGGCAGTGCCGCAGGATTTCCCACCGTTTGGCTCCGTGGGGACCGATCTGCAACCGCAGGGCTATGACATCGACATGGCAAAGTATCTGGCCAAACAGATGAAACTTAAGTTGCAACTGGTGCCGGTCAGCAGTGCCAACCGTGTGCCTTATCTGCAGACGGACAAGGTGGATCTGGTGATCTCCAGCATGGGGAAAAATCCTGAGCGTGAAAAGGTGATTGATTTCAGCCGGGCTTACGCGCCGTTCTTTCTGGGCGTTTTTGGACCTAAAGGCGATCATCTCAAAGATCCCGCGGCGCTGAGCGGCAAGTCGGTGGGTGTCACCCGTGGTGCGGTGGAAGATATGGTGCTGAGCGAGGTGGCGCCGAAAGACGCGCAGGTGAAACGTTATGAAGATAACAACACCACGTTATCAGCCTACCTCTCCGGACAGGTGCAGTATGTCGCTACCGGCAACCTGGTCGTCGCAGCCATTACGCGTCAGAACCCGGCTAAAGCCCCTGTTGCGCAGTTCATGCTGAAAGACTCGCCGTGCTATATCGGACTGAAAAAAGACGAGCCGGCACTGAAAGAGAAAGTGAATGCGCTGATCGACCAGGGCATTAAAGACGGCACGCTGAACAAAATGTCCGAAGAGTGGCTGAAAGCGCCGCTGCCAGCCAACCTGGGCGCATAAGGACGGGGCAATGACCGGGCAACTTAATTTCCCTGCATTGTTGCCGTACTGGCCGGAGTTGCTCTCCGGCCTGTGGGTAACGATCCAGTTAACGGTGCTGGCGACGGTCGGCGGCGTCAGTATCGGCATTATCGGCGCGGCGCTGCGCAGCGGTAAACCCAGTTGGTTAAGCCGCCTGTGGGGCATCTATGTCGAACTGATTCGTAATACGCCGTTTGTGGTGCAGCTGTTCTTTATTGTGTTCGGTTTACCCAACCTGGGGCTGAAACTCACCGCAGGGGAAGCCGCACTGCTGGCGATGCTGGTTAACCTGGGTGCCTATAGCACGGAAATTATCCGGGCGGGCATTCAGGTCACGCCAAAAGGGCAGTGGGAAGCCGGTCGGGTGCTGGGATTAACGCGCAGCCAGACCTTTCTGCGCGTGGTGTTGCCACCGTCGCTGCAACGGATTTATCCGGCGCTGGTGAGTCAGTGCATCATTGTGATGCTGGGATCGTCGGTCGTCTCGCAGGTCTCCTACGAGGAGCTGACCTTTGCCGCCAACCTGATTCAGTCACGTACGTTTTTGAGTTTCGAAGTCTACTCGGTGACCACGTTGATCTACCTGGCGTTGTCGATAGTAATGCGTCAGCTGCTGCTGGCGATTGGCCGCAAGTGGCTGGGGGTGCAGGCATGATGACAACCTTTACCGACTGGGACATCGTGCGCAACCTGCTGCTGGCCGCGCGCTGGACGATTGCCCTGTCGCTGGTGGCCTTTTTAGGCGGTACGCTCGTGACGTTACCTCTGCTGTTTTTACGTCTGTTAAAGCGTAAATGGCTGACGCGAATCATTCGCGCGTACACCGAGCTGTTCCAGGGCACACCGCTGCTGATGCAGCTGTTTCTGGCTTTCTTTGGCGTCGGGCTGTTTGGCATCGACGTTGCGCCCTGGACCGCTGCGTCGCTGGCGCTGACCTTTTATACCAGTGCCTATTTGCTGGATATCTGGCACGGCAGTATTCAGGCGCTGCCAAAAGGGCAGTGGGAAGCGTCACGCTGCCTCGGCCTGAACTTTGGTCAGACGCTCACGCGGGTGATTGCGCCTCAGGCGATCCGCATTGCGATTGCCCCGACAGTGGGGTTTGCTGTGCAGGTGATTAAAGGCACCGCGCTGGCCTCCATTATCGGATTTGTCGAGCTGACCAAAGCCGGCACCATTTTGAATAACGTGACCTACCAGCCGTTTAAAGTCTTTGGGCTGGTGGCACTGGGCTACTTCCTGATGTGTTATCCGCTGTCGCGTTACAGCCAGTATCTGGAGAAAAAATTCAATGCCGCTCATCACCATTAATCAGGTCCAGAAGTATTACGGCACTAACCATGTTTTGAAAGGCGTGGATCTGGATATCGATATGGGAGAAGTGATCTCGATTATCGGTCGCAGCGGTTCCGGCAAAAGTACACTGCTGCGCTGCATGAACGGGCTGGAAGGCTATCAGGATGGCAGCATTAAACTCGGCGGCATGACCATCACCGACCGCGACTCACAGGCGCGCGAAATCAGCCGCTCCGTAGGGATGGTATTTCAGAACTTCAACCTGTTCCCACATATGACGGCGCTGGAAAACGTCATGCTGGCACCGCGTCGGGTTCTGAAAAAAAGTCAGGCCGAGTGCCGCGAACTGGCAGCCCGTATGCTGGAAAAAGTGGGGCTGGGCGAGCGGCTGGATTATTACCCGTCCAGCCTGTCAGGCGGACAGCAACAGCGCGTAGCCATTGCCCGCGCACTTGCCATGGAACCCCGGGTATTACTGTGTGATGAGATCACCTCAGCCCTGGACCCGGAGCTGGTCGGCGAAGTGCTGAAAGTGCTGGAGCAACTTGCCGCCGAAGGCATGACGTTAATTCTCGTCACCCATGAAATGAACTTCGCCCGCGATGTGGGCGATCGTGTGGTCTTTATGCATCAGGGGCGCGTCTGGGAACAGGGGGACAGCAAAACACTGTTTGCCCATCCGCAGACGGCGGAGCTAAAGCAGTTTATTTCCTCTGTGCGTCTGTGAGTGCTTAACAAGGAATTCACTATGGATATCTCTCAATTTTCGCAAATTAATCCGCCTCAGCGCCTGTTAATGGGCCCCGGTCCGATCAATGCCGATCCGCGTGTGCTGCGCGCGATGTCGAGCCAGTTGCTCGGACAATATGATCCGGCGATGACCCATTACATGAATGAAGTGATGGCGCTCTATCGCGGCGTGTTCCGCACCGAAAACCGCTGGACGCTGCTGATCGACGGTACCTCACGCGCCGGTATTGAAGCGATCCTGCTGTCGGCGATTCGCCCTGGCGATAAGGTGCTGGTGCCAGTCTATGGCCGTTTTGGTCATCTGCTGTGTGAAATCGCCCGTCGCTGCCGGGCCGATGTGCACACCATTGCGGTGCCGTGGGGAGAGGTGTTTACGCCCGATCAGATCGAAGATGCGATTAAAAAAGTAAAACCGCGTTTGCTGTTGACCGTACAGGGCGATACCTCAACCACTATGCTGCAGCCGCTGGCGGAGCTGGGGGCGATCTGCAAAAAATATGGTGTGCTGTTTTACACCGATGCCACGGCATCGCTGGCGGGCAATGCGCTGGAAACCGATGCATGGGGCCTGGACGCGGTGTCCGCCGGCATGCAGAAATGCCTGGGTGGCCCGTCCGGAACTTCGCCGATCACGCTGAGCGATGAGATGGCAGCGGTGATCCGCCAGCGCAAATGCGTAGAGCAGGGGATCCGCACGGATGCGCACCAGGATGGCGATGACGAGATGATCTACTCCAACTATTTCGATCTCGGCATGATCATGGATTACTGGGGCCCGGAACGCCTCAATCACCACACTGAAGCGACCAGCGCCCTGTTCGGCGCGCGTGAATGCGCGCGTCTGATTCTGCAGGAAGGGCTGGATAACGGGATTGCGCGCCACAAGCTGCACGGCGAAGCGATGTTAAAAGGCATTCAGGGGATGGGGCTGGAAACCTTTGGCGATCTCAGCAACAAAATGAGTAACGTGCTGGGCGTAGTGATCCCTCAGGGCGTCAATGGCGATGAGGTCCGTAAGCTGATGCTGGAAGATTTCGGCATTGAAATCGGCACGTCGTTTGGTCCGCTGCATGGCAAAGTCTGGCGCATCGGCACGATGGGTTACAACGCGCGCAAAGACTGCGTGATGCAAACCCTGGCCGCGCTGGAAATGGTGTTGTCGCATGTCGGTTACCGCACGCCACAGGGCGCGGGCTCGCAGGCGGCATGGAACCACTACGGGAGCCATGCATGATGATGAATGCCAGCGAGGCTCAGGTTGCCGCCCGGCGCGTGATGGCGCGCTGTGATGCGCTGGCTGAGATCAGTGAAAGCGAACAAGGGCTGACACGGGTTTATCTGTCGCCGGAACACCTGCGTGCCAACGCGCGCGTCGGTGAGTGGATGCAGGCCGCCGGTATGACGGTCTGGCAGGATGAAGTCGGCAATATCTGCGGCCGCTACGACGCGGCCCAGCCTGGCGCACCTGCGCTGCTGCTGGGCTCGCATCTGGACACGGTTCGTAATGCGGGCCGCTATGACGGCATGCTGGGCGTGCTGAGCGCGATTGAAACCGTGCAGTGGCTCCACGATCGCCAGCGTCGCCTGCCCCTGGCCATTGAAATCATCGGCTTTGGTGATGAAGAAGGCACGCGTTTTGGCATTACCCTGCTGGGCAGTCGCGGCATTACCGGCACCTGGCCTGTCAGCTGGCCGACCCATCCTGACGGCAATGGCATTACGGTGGCACAGGCGATGCAGGATGTCGGCCTGGACGCCAGCCAGATCTCACGCGCCGCTCGTAACGTCAGCGACATCGTGGCCTATCTTGAACTGCACATAGAGCAGGGGCCTTGCCTGGAGCAGGAAGATCTCGCGTTGGGTGTGGTTACCGCGATCAACGGTGCCCGTCGCCTCAATTGCTGTTTCACCGGTGAGGCCGGTCATGCCGGAACCGTACCGATGGCGCATCGTAAAGACGCGCTGGCCGCTGCCGCAGAGTGGATGGTATTCATCGAGCATACCACGCGCGAGCAGACTTCACCGCTTGTCGCTACGGTGGGCACGCTGAACTGCGCGCCGGGCGCGGTGAACGTCATTCCGGGGGAGGTGCATCTGTCTCTGGATGTGCGTGGACCCGAGGACGCGCCGCTTGAATCGTTGCTGTCCTCGTTGCTGACCCGGGCGGAAGCCATTGCACTGCGTCGCGGTTTAACCTTTAGCGCGCAGGAGTATTACCGTATCGCGGCAACGGCCTGCGATGCCGGATTGCAACAGGCGCTGAGCCACGCGGTAGAAACCGTTCAGGGACGCTGCCTGGCGCTGCCCAGCGGGGCGGGTCATGATGCTATTGCCATTGCAGAGCGCTGGCCGGTGGGGATGCTGTTCGTGCGTAACCACCGCGGCATCAGCCACCATCCGGCAGAATCGGTGAATGAAGCCGATGTCGCGCCAGCGGTTCAGGCCTATTTGCAGACGATTTGCCTCCTTGCGGAGCAGCATTAATATGGATCTGGATACCTTTAACCAGTTACCGGAAGCCGCTGCACAGCTTGCCCTGTCCCACTGCGTTGCGCTGCCGCACTGGCAGCTGGCGCTGGTGGCGGCCCGCCCGTTTCACAGTCTTGATGCCCTGCTGACTGAAGCACAACGGCTGACACAGGACTGGCAGGAGGACGATCTGAATCAGGCGCTCTCCGCTCATCCACGTATCGGGGAAAAGGCGCAGGGCAATGAGAAGGAAAAACAGTTGTCGCGTAGCGAACAGGCGGCCATGCAACACGCAGACGACGCGTTACATCAGGCCATGGTGCGGGGCAATCAGGCATATGAGGCGCGCTTTAACCGGGTATTTTTGATTCGGGCCAAAGGACGCAGCGCACAGACGCTGCTTGATGAACTCACGCGGCGGCTGGACAACAGCCCGGAAACCGAGCAACAGGAAGCCCTGGCGCAGTTGCGGGAAATCACCCTGCTGCGCTTAAAGGAGAGTTTTTCATGAGCACCATCAGCACTCACATTCTGGATACGGCGCTGGGAAAACCCGCGCCGGGCGTTGCCATGTTGCTGGAACAGCACACGGCACAAGGCTGGACTCCCTGTGCACAAGGCGTCACAGATAACGATGGTCGTCTGAAGGATCTGACACCTGAGCCACTTGCGTCTGGGCAGTATCGCCTCACGGCAGATATTGGCGCCTACTTTCGCGCGGACGGACGGGAAACCTTATACGTCAGCGCACAAATTGATTTTGTCCTCACGGAAAGCGGCAGCCATTACCACTTGCCCTTTTTGATATCCCCCTGGAGCTGGTCCACCTATCGCGGCAGCTGACGGGTCCATCGGGCGCAGCTTTTTTTTCGCTGCGCTTGAAAGCTAATGGCTATCAATACCTTCGGCCCATCCGACTATATTCCTGCTAACGCCAGGGTTATCTTAGCGATGACAATGTGAAGGCAACGGAGCCGATAATGAGCACGCCAAAAGATAATGATGTAGCCGCTTCAGGTAAATGTCCCTTTCATCACGGTAAATCGGAAGAAGAAAGCGTTCTGGCTCGTGGAGCCGGTAGTGGTACCAGCAATCGCGACTGGTGGCCAAATATGCTGCGCGTGGATCTGCTGAACCAGCACTCCAACCGCTCTAATCCCCTCGGCGAGAACTTCAACTACCGCGAAGAGTTCAGCAAACTGGACTATTCCGCACTGAAAGCCGATATCCGGGCGTTGCTCACCGACTCCCAGTCATGGTGGCCTGCCGACTGGGGCAGCTACATTGGTCTGTTCATCCGCATGGCGTGGCACAGTGCCGGCACATACCGCACTATCGATGGCCGTGGCGGCTCCGGTCGTGGTCAGCAGCGTTTCGCGCCGCTGAACTCCTGGCCTGACAACGTCAGCCTGGACAAAGCCCGTCGCCTGCTGTGGCCGGTCAAACAGAAATACGGCCAGAAAATTTCCTGGGCCGACCTCTATATTCTCGCGGGTAACGTTTCGCTGGAAAACTCAGGTTTCCGTACCTTTGGTTTTGGTGCCGGTCGTGAAGACGTCTGGGAACCGGATATGGACGTGGACTGGGGTAACGAAACCGAGTGGCTGGCCCACCGTCATCCCGAAAGTCTGGCTAACGCCCCGCTGGGCGCAACCGAAATGGGGCTGATCTACGTGAACCCAGAGGGGCCTGAAGCCAGCGGCGATCCGGCATCTGCCGCGCCAGCGATTCGCGCCACCTTTGGCAACATGGGCATGAACGATGAAGAGGTCGTCGCGTTGATCGCAGGCGGGCATACGCTGGGTAAAACCCACGGTGCGGCGGCGGCCAGCCATGTTGGCGTCGATCCGGAAGCGTCACCCATCGAAGCTCAGGGCTTTGGCTGGAACAACAGCTACGGCAGCGGTGTCGGTGCCGATGCGATTACGTCGGGTCTGGAAGTCGTCTGGACGCAGACGCCAACTCAGTGGAGTAACTACTTCTTTGAGAACCTGTTTAAATATGAGTGGGTGAAAACCCATAGCCCGGCAGGGGCCATTCAGTATGAAGCCGTTAACGCAGAAGCCATTATTCCGGACCCGTTCGATCCTGAGAAAAAGCGTAAACCCACCATGCTGGTTACGGACCTGACGCTGCGTTTTGATCCGGAGTTCGAGAAAATCTCTCGCCGTTTCCTTAACGATCCGCAGGCCTTTAACGAAGCCTTCGCCCGCGCCTGGTTTAAACTGACGCACCGCGATATGGGGCCAAAAGCACGTTACATCGGGCCAGAAGTACCGAAAGAAGATTTACTGTGGCAGGATCCGTTACCGCAGCCGACTCATCAGCCCACGCCAGCGGATATCAGTGAGCTGAAGGCGAAAATCGCGGCGTCAGGTCTGAGCGTGAGCCAGCTGGTTTCAGCGGCCTGGGCGTCGGCATCAACCTTCCGGGGTGGCGACAAACGTGGCGGAGCGAACGGTGCCCGTCTGGCCCTGGCACCGCAGAATAGCTGGGCTGTGAACGCCAGCGTGATTAACGACGTGTTACCGAAACTGCAGCAGATTCAGCAGGAATCCGGCAAGGCCTCGCTGGCTGACGTCATCGTCCTTGCGGGCAGCGTCGGTATCGAAATGGCCGCCGCCGCTGCGGGCGTGGCCGCGCAGGTCCCCTTTACGCCAGGTCGTGTGGATGCTCGTCAGGATCAAACCGATGTCGAATCCTTTAACGTGCTTCAGCCGCTGGCGGACGGGTTCCGTAACTACCGTCGCGTGAAAGGCGGCTCGTCAACCGAAACCCTGCTGCTGGACAAAGCACAGCAGCTGACGCTGAGCGCGCCGGAACTGACGGTGTTACTGGGTGGTCTGCGTGTGCTGGGGACCAACTTTGACGGCAGCCATCATGGCGTCTTTACTGACCGCGTCGGCGTCCTGAGTAACGACTTCTTCGTAAACTTGCTGGATATGCGCACCGCCTGGCGTGCGACCGACAGCAGTGAAGAGATCTTTGAAGGCCGTGACCGTCAGAGTGGCGAAGTCAGGTTCAGCGCCACGCGTGCCGATCTGGTGTTCGGTTCCAACGCCATCCTGCGCGCCCTGGCGGAAGTCTATGCCAGCAGCGATGCGAAACAGAAGTTTGTTACTGACTTCGTGGCGGCCTGGACAAAAGTAATGAATCTGGACCGTTTCGACCTGCAATAACTGACTGAAGCGCCCCGGCCTGGCCGGGGCGCTTTTATTCAGCCAGCGTAAAGCCATCCGCATCCCGCCACGCCGGAAACCGCTCGCGATAAGCCTGCAGATCGGCAAGCGACAGCGACGTCTCAACCTTACCTGCCGTAAAGGGCTCACCTGCAGCCAGCACCTCGCCTTGCGGTGAAATAATTCGGCTGTCCCCACTGTACTGATGTTGGTTGCCATCGCTGCCCACGCGATTGCAGCCCGCGACAAACGCCTGATTCTCAATCGCCCGGGCCAGCAGTAGCGCCTGCCAGTGCAGCGCGCGCGGCGCAGGCCAGTTGGCCACATACAACGCCAGATCGTAGTCATTTTGGTTGCGCGAAAAGACCGGAAAGCGCAGGTCGTAACAGATTTGCGGCAAAATGCGCCAGCCGCGCCACTGAATCACCGTGCGCGCCGTGCCCGCGACGTAATGCTGCTGTTCATCCGCCATGCGAAACAGGTGTCGCTTGTCATAGTGATGCAGCGTGCCATTCGGCTCAACCAGCAAAAAACGGTTCACGGCACCCGCTGGCGTTTGTATCGCGGCACTGCCGCCCACCAGCGCATTCGTGCGCTTCGCATGACGGTGTAGCCATGTCACGACCTGCTGTTGCGGCAGGGCCTGCTGTGCAGCCTCCATCGCAAAACCGGTGGTGAACATCTCCGGCAGAATAATCACATCCCGGTCTGTCATGTCAGCCAGCAGATTATCGAAATGGCGCAGGTTAGCCTCGCCATCCATCCACGTCAGCGGCGCTTGCAACAACGTAATGGCTAAAGACGACATAAGCGCTCTGCTGCGGCGTCGAGCGTCGCTTCCTGTTTTGCAAAGCACAGCCGGATCAGTTTGTGTGGGAAAGGCGCTTCACAGAAGACCGACAGCGGGATCGCGGCCACGCCCACTTCGCGCGTCAGCCACTGGCAAAACTGCACGTCATCCAGCGCCGATATAGCGCTGTAGTCCGCCAGCAGGAAGTAGGTGCCTTCGCACGGTAAAATGCGGAAACGGCTACGGCTCAGTGCCTGTATCAGTCGGTCACGGCGCGCGCGATAGAAGTCGGGCAGCTCACGATAATGTTCAGGATGCTGGCGCAGCATATCGGCAATCGCCAGTTGAGCGGGTGTGTTGACGGAAAAAGTGAGGTACTGATGGATCTTGCGGATTTCTGCGCTGATCGCCGCGGGGGCGACGCAGTAACCCACTTTCCAGCCGGTCATGTGAAAGGTTTTGCCAAACGAGGAAACCGCCACCGCACGTTGACGCAGTTCGGGGTGCGCCAGCACGCTGGCATGACCGTCCTGGGCAAAACAGATGTGCTCATAAACCTCATCGCTCAGCACATAGATTTCCCGGTCAGCAATCGACTGCCATAAGGCCGCATAGTCCGCCTGGTGCCAGACGCTGGCCGAGGGATTATGTGGCGTATTTAAGATAACCAGTCGGGTTTTATCGCTTAACAGCGCGGAGAACGCCGGCCAGTCAACTGCAAACGTGGGCGGCTGCAGGGTGAGGCGTTTCAGTACGCCGCCCGCCAGTTGCACAGCGGGCGCATAGCTGTCGTAACTGGGATCGAAGCAGATCACCTCGTCACCCGGGCGAACCAGGGCAGTGATCGCGGCATACAGCGCTTCGGTTGCGCCTGCGGTCACGGTGATATCGCTGTTCACATCGGGACGATAGTCGTACAACGCAGCGGTCTTTTCGGCAATGGCTTCGCGTAACGGTTGTGCGCCGGTCATGGGGGCATACTGATTGGCACCTTGACTGACATGATAAGCCAGCCTGTCCTGCAGGTAGCGCGGACCATCAAAATCCGGAAAACCTTGGGAAAGATTGATGGCGTTATGCTGCTGTGCCAGCGCGCTCATCTGCGTGAATATCGTGGTGCCGAGGGCGGGTAACTTGCTCTCAGGCGTGAGGATGGATTGCGTCATGATTAGGTTGCCTTACGCGCAAAAACGGTTACGAAGAAACGCTGAGTTGCTGCCACTATAAACAGGATGCTAGTATTTGGCAATCAAGACGCTTAGACGGCTAAAAGGAAGAGTAATGTCCGATTCTCATGCTTTAGATCAGCTGGTTGCCGCCTGTCACTGGATAGGTGCGAAGGGCTGGGCGCCCGCCACCGGCGGCAATATGTCGGTGCGCCAGGATGCGCATTTCTGCCTGCTCAGCGAGTCAGGCAAAGATAAAGGCAGCCTGACGCGGGATGACTTTATTCAGGTCGACATTGCCACCAGCCAGGCCCCCTCGGGTCGCAGGCCTTCTGCCGAGACCGCACTGCACACGCTGATCTACCGCCTGTTTCCGGAGGCGGGCGCAGTACTGCATACGCACACGGTCAATTCCACCGTTCTGTCGCGCGTAGAGCAGGGCGCGGCGCTACTGCTGTACGGCTATGAGATGCAAAAGTCGCTGAGCGGTCAGTCCACGCATGAGGATACCGTGGCGATTCCGGTGTTTGATAACCGCCAGGATGTTGCCGAGCTGGCGTCAGAAATTGAAGATTATGCAGCCCGTTTTCCGCTGCGTTACGGCTTTCTGCTGCGTGGTCATGGCCTGACCTGCTGGGGCAACGATGTGGCAGAAGCGCGCCGCCATCTGGAAGGGCTGGAGTTTTTATTTGAATGCGAACGTCAACGTCGCTTGCTGGAGAAGGCATGATTAAGGCCATTGTTACCGATATTGAAGGCACCACCAGCGATATCCGTTTTGTACATAACGTCCTGTTTCCCTATGCCCGTGCCCATCTGGCCGACTATGTTCGCCAGCATAAGGCGCAGCCCACCGTTCAGGACGCGCTCAATGCCGTGCGTGCGGAGGCCGGACAGCCCGATGCCGACGTCGACAGCGTGATCGCCATCCTGTTTTCTTATATGGATGAGGACCGCAAATCGACCGGCCTGAAAGCGCTGCAGGGGATGATTTGGCGCGAGGGCTATCTGAGCGGGCGTTTTACAGGGCACCTTTATCCGGATGTCCTGCCTGCGCTCACGGCCTGGCACGCGCAAGGCATTAAACTTTATATATATTCCTCTGGCTCGGTCGCCGCGCAGAAATTGTTATTTGGCTACAGCGACGAAGGTGATATTACTGGTTTGTTTAGCGGTTACTTTGATACCCACGTGGGCGCCAAGCGCGAGGTAACGTCGTATCAAAACATCGCGGCGCAAACGGGCTTGCCGGCCGGACAATTGCTGTTCCTCTCTGATATTCATCAGGAGCTGGACGCCGCCAGACAGGCTGGCTGGCACACGTTGCAGCTGATTCGTGACGCGGCGGATGATGACAGCCATCATCGTCAGGTCGCTGATTTTTCTCAGATTAACCCGGAGTCGATTTGAAATGAGTGCACTGACCATTTTTAGCGATAGCGATCCGAGCCAGCCGTTGTGGCACAGCACCGATCCCGAGGCGATCCGTGAGCGTCTGAACGCCAAAGACGTTCGCTTCGAGCGCTGGCAGGCAGACCGCGATCTGGGCGAGAATCCCGATGCGGAAACGGTGATCAACGCCTATCAGCACGCCATTGACCGCCTGGTCGCCGAAAAAGGCTATCAGAGCTGGGACGTCATCAGTATGCGGGCAGACAATCCGCAAAAAGACGTGCTGCGCCAGAAATTCCTCTCAGAACATACGCACGGTGAAGACGAAGTGCGGTTCTTTGTCGAAGGCGCCGGGCTGTTCTGCCTGCATCTGGACAGTGAAATTCTGCAGATCCTGTGCGAAAAGAACGATCTGATTTCGGTGCCCGCAGGCACGCCGCACTGGTTTGATATGGGATCATCCCCGCATTTCACGGCGATTCGTATTTTTGATAATCAGGAAGGCTGGATCGCCAACTTCACAGGCGACAGGATCGCCGATGCCTACCCGCGCCTGGCGTAATTATGACGGTGCCTTCTGCGGGCGGCTGACTCAGCCGCCCGTTTTGTTTACTGTGGCTGAAAAACGCCAGCAGCCACCTGTGCCGGTGTGATCACGCCGGTATCCAGTACCCAACCACTGATGAGCGCCGCAGGCGTGACATCAAAGGCCGGATTAGAAACCTGCGCATCCGCGGGCGCCCACTGCACGCTGCCGAAGCTTCCCGACACACCGGTAACTTCACTGGCGGCACGCTGCTCAATCGGGATGGCATCCCCCGTCGGGCATTGACGATCCAGCGTGGTATGCGGCGCGGCAACATAAAACGGAATACCATGATAGTGCGCCAGTACCGCCAGGCTGTAGGTGCCGATTTTATTCGCCACGTCACCATTGGCGGCAATGCGATCCGCGCCGACCCAGACAGCATCAACCTTGCCCGCCGCCATCAGGCTGGCGGCCATCGAATCCGTGATCAACTGGTAAGGCACACCCAGCTCGCCCAGTTCCCAGGCGGTTAAGCGTCCCCCCTGCAACAGCGGGCGCGTTTCATCAACCCAGACATTGTGAACGTGGCCTTGTTGATGCGCACGCGCGATAACGCCCAGTGCCGTACCCACACCCGCAGTCGCCAGACCGCCGGTGTTGCAGTGGGTTAACAACTGACTGCCGGGTTTGACCAGCGCGCTGCCGGCATCGGCGATGCGATCGCACAGCTGTTTATCTTCATGCACCAGACGCAACGCTTCTTCCATCAGGCTCGTTGCCATTTCTGGCTGCGCCAGCGCCTGTTTCATACGATCAAGGTTATTCATCAGGTTTACGGCAGTAGGGCGGGCGGCCCGCAGGGTGTCCAGCGATTGCGCCAGTTGCTCGCGTGATTCCCCCTGTTCTGCCAGCAGGGCCAGCAGCAGTGATGCAGATAAACCAATTAACGGCGCGCCGCGCACCCGCAGGGCATGAATATGGTCAACCAACTGCGCCACAGTATGGGCGGGCAGCCAGTTCTTTTGCTGAGGCAGGGCCTGCTGATCCAGTATCCAGAGCTGGTTGTTGCGAACCTGTAAGCTTGTGGTTTGGAATGTCTGCATTGTTGGTGAAATCCATGTTGCGTTGATGACGGATATTGTGCCAACATGCGTAACGGATGTATAGACGTCTGAACGGCTTGTTACGAAAGATTAATCAGCTCCGGCGCACACCGGCGTTTGTTGATGAGGAAAGGTCAATGTCGCAATACCGTACGTTCACCGC
Source organism: Pantoea sp. CS_6 (assembly GCF_041954745.1). NCBI lineage: Bacteria > Pseudomonadati > Pseudomonadota > Gammaproteobacteria > Enterobacterales > Erwiniaceae > Pantoea > Pantoea sp. CS_6. Next base: position 184,056 of record NZ_JAVAYG010000008.1, on the reverse strand, counting down.
TGCTGATGCGGTTGAATATGCCAAACAGTTTGGTGGGCTGGAAGATCCCTCGGTTTTACGCAGTGCGGAAGAGATTGGTGATGGTAACCTCAACCTGGTGTTCAAAATTTACGACGACCAGGGCAACAGCCGCATTGTGGTCAAGCAGGCGTTGCCCTATGTGCGCTGTGTGGGCGAATCCTGGCCGTTAACTCTTGATCGTGCGCGTATTGAAGCGCAGACGCTGGTCGAGCATTACAAATATTGCCCGCAGCACACGGTCAACGTCACGCATTACGATGCAGACCTGGCGGTGATGATCATGGAAGATCTGTCCAGTCACCGTATCTGGCGCAGCGAGCTGGTGAAGGGCGCTTACTATCCGGAGGCGCCGCGTCAGCTTGGCGAATATCTGGCCCAGACGTTGTTCCATACCTCAGACTTCATCCTGCATCCGCATGTGAAAAAAGCCGAAGTGGCGCGCTTTATCAATCCCGAACTGTGTGAAATCACAGAAGATCTTTTTTTCAACGATCCCTATACCGACCATGTGCGTAACAGCTATCCCGAGGCGCTGGAACCCCTGGTGGCATCGCTTCGTACCGATGAGGCGCTGCGCATTGCTGTCGCCGGGCTGAAGCACCGTTTCTTCAGTCATGCAGAAGCCTTACTGCATGGCGATATCCACAGCGGCTCCATTTTTGTGGCTGACGGTAGCTTAAAAGCGATCGACGCAGAGTTTGGCTATTTTGGACCGATGGGATTTGATGTCGGTACGGCATTGGGCAATCTGCTGATTAACTACTGTGGCTTACCAGGGCTGCTGCCGCCCCGTGAAGCCGCGGATGCGCGCGAGCAGCGCCTGAGCGACGTGCATGATGTCTGGCAGACCTTTGAAACGCGTTTTCTGGCGCTGGCGGAGAGCAAGACGCAGGATGTGGCCATGGCTTATCCCGGCTATGCGCAGGCGTTTCTGCGTAAAGTGTGGGCAGATACCATTGGCTATTGTGGCACCGAACTGATTCGCAGAACCGTTGGCATGTCGCATGTGGCGGACATGAAACTGATTCGGGATGAGGAGATGCGGACTGACTGCATTCGCAATGCGATTACCCTGGGCCGCACCCTGATTCTGGCGGCCGGGCATGTGGACGATGTGGATGCACTGATTGCCCGCATCCGTCAGGCGGGATAAAAAAAGGCCGACGTGATGTCGGCCTGATGGGTTATGCCGCCTCGCTGGGGCGCGCGGGCTTAGTCACATCCTGTCTGACCGGCACGGCCAGCGCATCGGGCTCAAACTCGTCCACGTTGATTGAACGCAGACGGCTCTCTTCGGCACGCTTCAGCACCTCTGCCTCTTTCTGATCGATCCAGCCCTGTTCCAGCGCCTGTTTAGCCAGCGCATCCAGGCGCGTAAACGAGAGGTGTTTTTTCTGCTGTTTGCACAGGCGATCGTGAATCACCTCAGCCGCCATCACATCCTGTAGCGCCTGCTCTAACTGGCCCGCCGGATTATGCTCGCTGGGAGCCAGATACTGACCACGACCTAAGCGCGTACGCGTCGCCGACGGCACCTGCAGCATTTTTGCCAGCTTATGATCCAGGCGATCGGACGGTGCCGGGCAGTGCTGACCACCGGCAAAGACCACCAGGCGCATGACGCCAGCGACCAGACGGTTCGGGAAGTTGCTCAGCAGATCGTCCATAGCTTTCTCGGCTTTGTGCAAGGCATCCTGCACGCCCCAGTGCACCAGCGGCAGATCGGCTTCATGACGGCCTTCATCCTCATAACGTTTCAGCGTCGCCGAGGCCAGATACAGCTGGCTCAGCACATCGCCCAGGCGGGCTGACATACGTTCGCGACGTTTCAGGCTGCCGCCTAACACCGCCATGGACACGTCCGACAGTAACGCCAGATTGGCACTGATACGGTTCAGGTGCTGATAATAGCGACGGGTGGCATCACGCGTTGGCGCGGCGCTGGTGCGTCCGCCCAGAAGGCCCAGCCACAGGCTGCGCATCGCATTGCTGCCAACGTGGCCAATATGGCTAAACAGCGCCTTATCAAAGCCCGCCACATCATTGCTGGCGGCGGCCGCCATTTCCTGCAACACATACGGATGGCAGCGGATAGCACCCTGGCCAAAGATGATCATACTGCGGGTCAGGATATTCGCGCCTTCCACGGTAATGGCGATAGGGGCACCCTGATAAGCCCGGGCCAGGAAGTTGCTGTCGCCCAGCATGATACCTTTACCCCCGGCAATATCCATTGCATCGATAATTGACTGTTGGGCGCGGTGGGTACAGTGATATTTCACAATCGCAGACAGCACCGCAGGTTTCTCGCCCTGCATAATGCCGGTGGTAATCAGCGTCGCGGCAGCGTCCATCACGTAGGCATTACCGGCAATGCGCGCCAGGGGTTCTTCAATCCCTTCCATTTTACCGATAGACAGTTTGAACTGACGGCGGATATGCGCATAGGCGCCTGTGGCCAGCGCTACGCTTTTCAGGCTGCCGGTTGAGTTAGACGGCAGGGTGATTCCACGGCCCACCGACAGACATTCCACCAGCATCCGCCAGCCCTGTCCGGCCATTTCCGGGCCACCGATAATGAAATCGATCGGCACGAAAATATCTTTACCGCGGGTTGGGCCATTCTGGAACGGTACGTTAAGCGGGAAATGGCGATGGCCGATTTCCACGCCCGGTGTGCTGGTGGGGATCAGGGCGCAGGTAATGCCCAGTTCGTCTTTGTCGCCCAGCAGATGGTCGGGATCGGAAAGTTTAAACGCCAGGCCCAGCACAGTGGCAATCGGGGCCAGCGTAATATAGCGCTTGTTCCAGGTAAGGCGCATGCCCAGCACCTGCTGGCCCTGCCACTCGCCCATGCACACAACGCCCGTATCCGGAATCGCTCCCGCATCTGAACCGGCTTCCGGGCTCGTCAGGGCGAAACAGGGGATTTCATCGCCACGCGCCAGACGCGGCAGATAGTGGTCTTTCTGTTTTTCCGTTCCGTAATGTTGCAGCAGTTCGCCAGGGCCCAGTGAGTTAGGCACGCCCACGGTAATCGCCAGAATGCCTGAGACGCCGGCCAGTTTCTGCAACACGCGCGCCTGTGCATAGGCAGAGAACTCCAGGCCGCCGTACTCTTTCTTGATGATCATGGCAAAGAAGCGATGGGCTTTCAGATGCGCCCACAGTTCTGGCGGCATATCGGCCAGTTCATGGGTAATCTGGAAATCATTTGCCAGACGACAGGCTTCTTCTACCGGCCCGTCAAGAAACGCCTGTTCTTCCGGCGTCAGTCGCGGTTGCGGGTAGTTATGCAGTTTCTGCCAGTCGGGTTTGCCCTGAAACAGGTCGCCTTCCCACCAGGTAGTGCCCGCATCGATCGCCTCTTTTTCCGTACGAGACATCGGCGGCATCACCTGCTGAAAGCGGTGCAGCATTGGTTTGGAAAACAGGCTGCGGCGCAGGCTGGTGAGATTCAGCGGTAACAGGATAATCGCCAGCGGCACAAGCAGCCACGGCGTCCAGAGATGGACCACCGCCATTGCTGCGGTCCACAGCAACAGGATGACGCTGCTGAGCAGCAGCGAGATGCGGTGATAGAACAGTGCGCCAGTCAGCAGCACTGTAGCAAGAATCGAGACAACCATCATAATGAAGTGCTCCGTAAGTAGTAAGAGGTCTGACCTGTTATGATGAAGGTGTAATTCAGATGAGGGCATTTATCAATTTGTTTACATCGCAATTACAACCTGACTCACAAAATCAGCGAAAGCGCGAGCAACGCCCAGGCTGTGGTCGCGAAAAAGCGCGGCGCGAAAAGGATCCGGCGGCGTGATGCTATGCGTGCGTCAGCCATTCCGTTAAACTTGCTGCGATTACCCTCTCCTACAAAGGACAAGTCTATGTATCAGGACATTATTCGTTCAGAGCTCAACGAAGCTGCAGAAACGTTGAATAACTTTCTGAGTGACGACGCGAACATTCATACCATCCAGCGTGCTGCGGTGATGTTGGCGGACAGCTTCAAAGCGGGCGGCAAAGTGCTCTCCTGTGGCAACGGCGGATCACACTGTGATGCGATGCATTTTGCGGAGGAACTGACGGGCCGTTACCGTGAAAATCGTCCGGGCTACCCGGCGATTGCCATTTCAGACGTCAGCCACCTTTCCTGTGTGAGTAATGATTTTGGTTATGACCATGTCTTTTCCCGTTATGTAGAAGCGGTAGGGCGCCCGGGCGACGTGTTGCTGGGGATTTCAACCTCAGGTAACTCGGCTAATATCATCAAAGCCGTTGAAGCGGCGCGCGCCCAGGGGATGAAAGTGATCACGCTGACCGGTAAAGATGGCGGTAAAATGGCCGGCAGCGCGGACATTGAAATTCGTGTGCCCCATTTCGGTTATGCTGACCGTATTCAGGAGATCCACATCAAAGTGATTCATATCCTGATGCTGCTGATTGAAAAAGAGATGGTCAGGTAACAGCGTGTGTCGCCTCCTGACCGACAGGAGGCTTTTACTCTAAGGCGGTTGCTATGTGCGAATTGCTCGGGATGAGCGCTAACGTCCCCACCGATATTTGTTTTAGTTTCACCGGACTGGTGCAGCGCGGCGGCGGAACAGGGCCGCATAAAGACGGCTGGGGCATTACGTTTTATGAAGATAAAGGGTGCCGCACCTTTAAAGATCCCTTGCCGAGTTTTAATTCCCCCATTGCGCGCCTGGTGCAGGAATATCCCATCAAATCCCATTCCGTCGTGGCGCACATTCGCCAGGCGAATCGCGGCCCGGTTTCGCTGGAAAATACGCACCCGTTTACCCGGGAGTTATGGGGACGCAACTGGACCTATGCCCACAACGGACAACTGAAAGGTTACCGGCAACTGGAAACCGGCACGTTTCGGCCAGTGGGCGAAACCGACAGCGAAAAGGCCTTTTGCTGGATTCTGCATAAGCTGGCCACGCGCTATCCGCGCACGCCGGGAAACTGGCCTGCGGTTTTCCGCTACATCGGCGAGCTGGCGAGCGAGCTGCGGCAAAAGGGCGTGTTCAACATGTTGCTGTCGGACGGGCGCTATCTGATGGCCTTCTGCTCGACCAATCTGTTCTGGATCACCCGCCGTGCCCCTTTTGGCCGGGCGCAGTTGCTCGATCAGGATGTGGAAATTGATTTCCAGAAACATACCGGGGCGAACGACGTGGTCACGGTCATTGCCACACAGCCGCTGACGGGGAATGAAACCTGGCACCGGATCGTGCCAGGCGAGTGGGCCTTATTTTACCTTGGAGAGCGCCAGGAACGACTGTGATGCCGCTTCGGGTTGGGTGATGACCGGGCTGCTGTTCATCACATATCTGCCGCTGGCAACATTGACTGTCGGCGGTTGATGATACTTCGCAAAGTAGACGTAACCCGGCTGAAGCTGCTTCCAGAAATCCGCGTAGGTCGAATAACGATGGCGCTGCATGTTGCTGTCCGTCATGCGGAACGGATAAATTGCAATGTTCACTTCCTGCTGACCATTACGCAATGCCGCGTTCACATACGTGAAAATCTGATCCATATAGGCATTGGTCATGGCGTAGCAGCCAATCGACTTACAGTCGCCGTGAATCATCAGGTAGTTGCCGCTGTAGCCCTGGTCACGGTCGTATTGATTCGGAAAGCCAATATTAATCGCGCGATAGAAACGGCTGTCCGGTTTAAGCTGATTCAGTTTTACGCTGTAGAAACCTTCCGGGCTTTTAAAATCGCCTTCACGGCGTTTTGGACCCAGACCGCCCGAAAAATTGCAGATGCGGTAAGTATCCAGCAAGCGGTATTCGTTACCAATCTTGCCGTACAGCTCAAGTGTCCGCTCTTCCTTAAAGATCTGAATATAAACCGGCGTGCCGATTAGCTGTTTCTTTAACTCTTTACTCACAGGGGCCAGTTGCTGAACCGGCTCGGGAGTCATTGCCATGCTGAGGGCTGGCAGTAAAAGCATCGCAAACAGAAGTGCGATTTTGCCCATGCTGTGTATACCTTGAAGTGAAGAAGAACAATGGCGCGTTATGTGCGCCTCTGTTTGCATTATCGGAACTTTCCGCTACCGCAGCGCAACATTAAACATTGTCTGTTTTTTTAGCAATACAGCACGGCGCAAAATGTCCATTTCTTTAGCGGAATGACGCCAAAAATTTGTAAACTTTGTTTGTTATTGCAAGAAATATTGCACAAGCCTTTCCGAACTGTATACTTATCCAGTACTGGAGGGGCGATGCGTAAGATCATTCATGTTGATATGGACTGCTTTTTTGCGGCGGTGGAAATGCGTGACGATCCCTCATTACGCGATATTCCCATGGCCATCGGCGGCAGCCGCGATCGACGTGGCGTTATCAGTACCGCTAATTATCCGGCCCGCAAATATGGCGTACGCAGCGCGATGCCGACCGGTATGGCCTTAAAGCTTTGTCCGCATCTGCGTCTACTGCCCGGACGGTATGACGTCTATAAAGAAGCCTCCAGTCAGATCCGCGCCATCTTTTCGCGTTATACCTCGCTCATTGAGCCACTCTCACTGGACGAAGCCTATCTGGATGTTACCGACAGCCAGCACTGTCAGGGATCGGCCACGCTTATCGCGCAGGACATCCGCGCCACCATTTTTCGCGAAACGCAGCTCACCGCCTCTGCGGGCATCGCGCCCATAAAATTCCTTGCCAAGATCGCCTCCGATTTAAACAAGCCTGATGGTCAGTATGTGATTACACCGGCCCAGATGTCCGATTTCTTGCTGGCCTTACCGCTGGCAAAAATTCCCGGTGTAGGAAAAGTTTCAGCAAAAAAGCTCGAAGAGCTGGGTCTGCACACCTGCGCGGACGTGCAAAAAGCCGATTTGGCGCTGCTGCTTAAGCGTTTTGGCAAGTTCGGCAGAGTGTTATGGGAGCGCAGTCACGGCATTGACGAACGGGGCGTGGTGGTTGAACGCGAACGGAAATCGCTGGGTGTGGAGCGGACGCTGGCTGACGATATCGACAGTTGGGAGCGCTGTCTGGAAATTATTGATTACCTCTATGCCGAGCTTGATCGTCGCCTGACGCAGATTCGACCTGATAAGCACATTGCGCGCCAGGGCGTGAAGCTGAAGTTTAGTGATTTCCAGCAGACCACTCAGGAACATGTCTGGCCCGTGCTCAATAAAGAGGACATGATTGCCGTGGCCCGTAAGACCTGGGACGAGCGCCGCGCCGGACGTGGCGTCCGGCTGGTGGGGCTGCATGTGACGCTGGTGGATCCGCAGCTGGAGAGACAGTTGCTGCTGGGATTATAGAGGGGGCGCTTTCGCGTTGAGTGGGGGGATTACGGCTGTGCTCCGGGCATTTTCCGCCCGCCGTTCTTTTCTTAGCGAGCCGGATGCCATCAGAAAACCCCTGTCTGTGGGATCGTGTTACTGATTTGGTATGGTGTTGTCTGAGGATTTGTCTGTTTGCCCGCGGGGCGGAGGAGATTACGGTCGTACACCGGGAGTTTTCCGCCCGCCAGGCGACAGGGAGTTTCAGCCTGTCCGTGCAGGCGGCCGTGTTAAGGGGCTCGCGCCAGCCCCTTAACAATCCCGGCGGCCGTCAGCCGTCGCTGTTCCTTCGTCTCTCACTGCGGCCTGACGGACCGTCCGGATGCGCCGTCCCTGGCGCAGCCGTCCTCTGCGCGGCATCCCTGCCGCTCCGTCCTGGCCTCCGTTCCCTCCTCAGCGCGCCGGATGTCGGCAGGAAACCCCTGCCTGTGGGATCGTGTTACTGATGTGGTGTGGTGTTGTCTGAGGATTTGTCTGTTTGGCCGCGGGGCGGGAAGATTACGGTCCTGCATCGGGGAATTTTCCGCCCGCCAGGCAACGGGCAGTTTCAGCCTGTCCGTGCAGGCGGCCGGGTTAAGGGGCTTGCGCCAGCCCCTTAACAATCCCGGCGGCCGTCAGCCGTCGCTGTTCCTTCGTCTCTCACTGCGGCCTGACGGACCGTCCGGATGCGCTCTCCCTGGCGCAGCCGTCCTCTGCGCGGCATCCCTGCCGCTCCGTCCTGGCCTCCGTTCCCTCCTCAGCGCGCCGGATGCCGGCAGAAAAACCCCCGCCTGTCAGTCCTGGTTTCTTTTAAAAGCGGGTGTTGTCTGTAGTGAATGTGTGCAGTGGGATTTAAAAAAAAGTTTTTATAAACAGGCATTGATTCAAAACCAGCAGACTGTAGGACTTTCCGGTCACCTACAGCGACACCGGAAGTGGCTTTAACACAGAGACAGTGAAGCGGGTGTTTGGGGCGGCCTTCCCACCCGCTGAGCGGATGAGGGATTTCCGGATGAGCCGACAGGACGTCGGCGAGAGCCGGGCCGCGCCACGGATGGCGCGTCATGGCGGTCCGCAGAAATCCTGAAGCAGCGAAGGCACCGCGAAGCGGCGGGTGGGCAGGACGGGAGCCCGGGGTCAAGGGGCCGCGGCGGCTGGCGGCCCCTTGTCGGTCGCCCGCACCGGGCAGACTGAAACTCCAGGCCGCCTGGCGAGCGAAACCCCCTCAGCGCTTCATAAGCTGTCAGCGACTCAAACCTTCTCAACGCCTGAAAAGACTTCTCGCACAAGCATCAATTATCGGTATCCAAAGCAATAAAAACGCCTGAACAGACGCAAATCTCAAAGTGGGGGAGTTGGGCAGGACGGGAGCCCTTGTTGGTCGCCCGCACCGGGCAGACTGAAACTCCCGGCCGCCTGGCGGGCGAAACCCTCTCAGCGTTTCATAAGCCGTCAGCGACACAAACCAGCCACCTCGCGCAGCGAATTAACCGCCCCGCGTAAGCGCCACCAACAACCCATTACTTCTTATATTTTGCTTCCAGCGTCGCAAACCACGGCTGGACAAAATCGTTATTGCTGCCCCAGCCCGGAATGATCTTGTTAAGCGACGCGACATTCACAGCGCCAGGATGGCTGTCGAGCGCCTGTTGTGAAATCGACGACGCTTTAAATTCATACGTTGCAGGCGTGGTTTCACCGGCGATCTTGTTCGCCACCAGGCGCATATTCACGGCACCGATAGTTTTCGGATCGACCGCGACGGTCTGCACCCACGGGCTGCCTTTCTGGCGCATCAGCTGCAAATCCTGATTGGAAACATCAATGCTGTACAGCTTGATCTCGGTGCGGCCATTTTCCTGCAACGCTTTATACGCGCCCTGGCTGAAGGCATCCCATGCGCCCCAGATGGCGTCAATCTTGCCTTTCGGGTATTTCGCCAGAATCGCGCCCACTTTGTTGGCCGTGTCGCCCTGGACATCCGTTGATACGGCACCAATGGACTCCAGTTGATGAATGCCTGGGTTTTCTTTTAATAATTTTTCATACACCACCTGACGGCGTTCCATCGGCGGGAAACCGGCGACCCATAACTTCACGATGTTCGCTTTGCCGTTGAAGTCTTTGATCAACTGCCCCAGGGAGAGCTGCGCCAGCGAGGCGTCATCCTGGGCGGTCACCGTCACGCCGGGAATCGGGTTGTCTACCGGTGTGTCAAATACCGACACTTTAATGCCCGCGTCAGCGATGCGTTTTACCAACGCACTGGCATAGGGCGCTTTGCCGTGTGACAGCACAATACCGTCGTATTTTTGGCTGATCGCCTGATTAACAAAATCCTGAAAACGCGCGTCATCACCGTTGCTGAGGAAGGTGCTGACTTTGAAGCCCAACTGGCGACCCTGCTGAATCGCGCCTGCCACAAACTGAGTCGTGTTGTCGTCGGAACCGAGGTTACGGATGACGGCAATACGAATCGGCCCTTCATGATTGGCGATGGCGGCAGGGACAGGTGTTATGGTGTCGGCAAACGCGGCACTGGCGTTTAACAGGCTCAGGGCCAGCAGCGAGAGTGTTATCTTTTTCATTATTCTTAACTCCAGTAGAAGAATGCGTCTTAACGACGCTGTACATAAGTGATGGCCAGCGCTAAGGCCAGCACTAATCCTTTGATAATGTCCATGGCGTAATAGGGCACAGATAACATCACCAGGCCGTTTTGCAGCACCCCTAAAATGACGGCCCCGACCAGCGTACCCAGCGCATTTGGCTTACCGGAGCCGGCCAGTGAAAAGCCGATCCAGGCGGCAGCCACGGCGTCCATCAGATAACCGCTACCGGCGTTAACCTGAGACGATCCAATGCGTGAGGCCAGCAGAATACCGCCCAGTCCGGCCAGTAGTGAGGCAATCACATAGGCCAGAACGCGATAACGCGTGGTGCGAATACCGGAAAGTCGGGCGGCTTCGGGGTTTCCGCCCAGCGCATACATGCGGCGGCCGTGTTTGGTCAGCGATAGCGCCAGCTGTGCCACCACGGTCACCACCAGCATGATAATCACGATCGTAGGTACCTGACCCAACAGGTTAAAGGCAGCAGGAATGGTGCCTTCCGCCATATCGCCGCTGGGCAGCACCATGTTTTCCGTAATCGAGCCGCCAAAGCTGTAGGTCATGGCGACGCCCTGAATCACAAACAGGGTGGCCAGCGTGGCCAGCATGTCGGGAATGCGCAGCACGACGATCAGAAAGGCGTTAAACAGTCCCACCAGCGTGCACAGCGCCAGAGTGATGGCGATCGCCGCCGTGGTATCGAAGCCGTACCAGACAAACAGCGAAATGACCAGGGCGTTTGCCAGTGACGCGGTAGAGCCCACCGAAAGGTCGAAGCCGCCAACGGTCAGGGATACAGAAACGCCCACGGCAATCACGGTTACGATGGCGATAGACCGCAAAATATTGATGATATTGTTCGGCTCCAGAAAGCTGTCGGAAGCCAGGCCAAAGGCAGCGATCAATATCACCACTGTCAGCAACATGCCCCACTTATAGAGGAAATCGAACAGCTGATGGCGCAGCGATGGCGATGCGGAATTCAGGGCTAACTCTTTACTGCTCACGCAGGGGTTCCTCCGGTGGAATAGAGCAAAAGTGTCTCTTCCGTGGCGCGTTGTCCGTCTAATTCCGCCACAATACGTCCGTCCCAGAGCACACAAATACGGTCGCATAAGCCGACCAGTTCAGAAAATTCGCCAGAGGCGTAAATAATCCCTTTGCCTTCATGGGCAAGGTTGCTGATTAGCGTGAACAGTTCCGTTTTGGCTTTTACGTCCACGCCTTTGGTCGGTTCGTCGAAAATCAGGACATCGGCGTTATTGCGTAACCATTTGCCAATCGCCACCTTTTGTTGATTGCCGCCGGAAAGCCGACGTAACGGTTGGGCGGGGCCAGTCGTACGCACGTTAAGACGACGGATCACCGCTTCCGCCCAGCGCCAGGCCTGACGATGGCCGAACAGGCTCCAGCGGGAAAAACTGTCGTCTGCGCTGATACTGAGGTTCATCGCCACCGATTCGTCAATGAAGATGCCCTCTTTGCGGCGCTCTTCCGGCACCAGTGCCATGCGCTGACTCACGGAATCGTGTGGCGATCGCGGTTTCCAGCGTTTACCGTGCAGTTCACCGCGGGTAACCCGGCTTTTACTGGCACCAAATAACGCTTTGCAGAGTTCGGTTTTGCCAGCCCCGGCCAGCCCGGCAATACCCAGAATCTCGCCCTTGTGTAAACGCAGTGAGATGTCCCGGAGCAGGTGTTCATCATGTAATCCTTCCACCGCCATGAGTACGGATGAGGACTGCAATGGCCGGCGCGGAGGATAGATATCGGTCAACGGATGACCCAGCATTTTTTCAACGATTTGCTCACCGCTCAGGGAAGCCATTGGGCTGCTTTCTACCAGGCGGCCATCGCGCAGTACCGTCAGGCGATCGCAGATGGCTTTCAGTTCGTGAATACGATGAGAGATAAATATCACGCCAATACCGCTGGTCTGCAGGCGACGAACTACGGCGAACAGGCGCTCGCTTTCGTGTTGGTCGAGTGGGGCAGTGGGTTCATCAAGAATCAGAAAGCGGCAATGGTGCGACAGGGCTCTGGCCAGCAGGATTTGCTGCTTTTCCGCCAGCGAACAACGTTCGACCGGGCGTCTGACATCAATCGTGGCATCCAGCTGCGCCAGCAGGTCCCGCGCCTGACGACGCATATCGCCCCAGCGAAAGCCATGGCCCGGTTCGGCCAGTTGATCCAGCAGAATGTTCTCGGCCACGCTTAACTGGGGCACCAGCGCAACATCCACTTCCTGCTGCACCAGGTGAATGCCGAGCTTTTTGGCGTCACGCGGGCTGCGAATCGACACAGGCTGGCCGTCCAGCAGAATCTCACCGTGATAGTGACTGTGGGCACCGGAGAGTACCGCCATCAGGGTGGATTTACCCGCGCCATTGGCCCCGGTCAGGGCATGAACCGAGTGACCTTCCGTCAGAAAATCCACTGAGGTTAACGCGGCAAATCCGCCGAAATCGATAGAGATGTTACGCATCTCAAGGCGATTGACTGCACGCATCACGGAGCTCTCCATTAAAGTCACTGATCGCATTTTTTCCCGAAGCTACCGGTGCGGCAACTAACGAAAGCGCATAAGTTAGCACAGAAATTTATTAGCCATCCAGACATCTGGACATAATGGCGGCTAAAGCTGACTAAGCGCAGCAAGTTGGTGATTTAACGGTAAGAAGTCGCCTTAACCCAGCGGATTATGCTGCGCCTGGGCGTCAGTCTTTTTTAAACGGATGCGCTTTTATCTCAGGATCGGAAAATGCGACGTGGTTTTGTCGCAGACTTCACCACGTGCAGAACGCATCGCATCCGTCGCGGTTACTTCACGGCATAGATTTCGGCGAGGTCGGCCAGATCCCAGTTACCGCCCGTTAACAGTACACAGACTTTCTCAGCGGGCTTCAGGCTGACCGAGCCCGCCAGCAACGCGCCAAGGCCGATGGAGGCCGCGGGCTCGGCAATCAATTTTGCCTCACTGGCCAGCACCCGCATGCCCTGAGCAATATGCTCGTCGTCAACCAGCACAATCTCATCCACGTACTTTTCAATAATCGGGTAGGGATTGCGGCCCGGCACGCTGAGTCTTAAGCCATCCGCAATAGTATTGAGCAGCGGCAGTGACGTTGGCTGTTTGTTGATCCGACTTTGGTAATATTTCGGTGTCAGAGCGGGTTCCGCGCCAATCACTCTGACGGCAGGACGGGTTTCTTTGATTGCGGTGGCCACACCGGAGAGAAGTCCGCCACCGCCCAGCGGCACAATCACGGTATCCACATCCGGCAAATCATGCAGGATTTCGCAGCCGATCGTTCCCTGGCCCGCCATGACCATCGGATCTTCAAAGCCATGCACTACCGCATAATTGTTGAGCTCGGCAATTTCATACACCTTCTTCCAGCGGGACGCATTGTCGCCATCGAAGAGAATCACCTCTGCGCCCAGGGCACGCGTATTGTCGATTTTGATTTGCGGCGTTGTGACCGGCAGCACCAGAATGACCTTTACGCCCAGCATTCTGCCTGCATAAGACAGGCCCTGGGCATGATTGCCTGATGAACTGGAAATCATGCCGTTGGCAAACGCCTCAACGGGCAGAGAAAGGACCTTATTCAGTGCGCCCCGTATTTTAAACGCGCCGGTAATCTGCAACGTCTCCGGCTTGAGGTAAAGCTCACAGCCGACCCGTTTTTCAATTTTTTCAGCGCGGAGTAACGGCGTATGGCGAATATGGGCAGCGATGCGCTGCTGTGCGTCATGAATGTCCTGCAGGGTGGGGTACGAACGCGTCATATACATTACCTTCGTCTGAACGAAACGTTATTCAAAAAATGCAAATCCGGTTCCGTAGCCTTTTTCAAGGGCCTTGCGGTAAATGCGCCCGGCTGTCGTGTTGTCCTGAATGGCAAGCCCAGTGGAGTCAAAGAAGGTAATTTCCCGATCGTTTTCCCGGCCCGGTTTCGTCCCGGACAAAATTTCCCCGATTTCGGCATGAATCGCGTTTTCACTGATGATATTTCTGTCCAGCGCATGCCAGGTTTCTCCTTTCTGCGTGCACTGGGGCAGGGAATCCACGATCACTTTTGCCCGACTAAAAATCTGCGGGTCAAACTCCTGTTTACCGCGCTGATCGGTGCCAATGGCGATGATATGCGTGCCGGGCGGAATCCAGTCGGCCTCAATCAGCGGACCTTTGCCCCGGGTGGTGGTGATAAGAATATCGGCTTGCCCGACCGCCGCCTGACAGCTGTGCGCGATAATGACCGGAATACCTGTGGTGCTTTCAATGTCCGCTTTGAAAGCCTGACGGGTGGCTGGCGTTCGGCTCCAGGCATGGATTTCCTCAATATCCATTACCCGGGCGATCGCCTGGATTTGCATTCTCGCCTGATTGCCAGTGCCAATCGCGGCGATTTTTTTGGCATTTTTACGTGCCAGTGCTCTGACGGAAACAGCGCCCGACGCACCGGTTCGCAGACCGGTAACCAGGCTACCGTCCATCACACAGCACAGGGCGCCGCTTTGGGCATCAAACAGGATGATCGTGCCCATACCGCCCGGCAGACCAGGACGGGACGGGTTTTCTGAAAAACCGCCGGAGGAGGCTTTCATCGAAATCAGTTCGTTGGTGCGGTAATAGCAGGTTTTAAAATCAATCTCGCCACGGGGGGCGGGCAGGTGCAGGCCGATATAGTCAGGCTGTTCCACCAGGCCGCCGTTAAAGGCCCTGTAGGCTTCGTCGACGGCTTCAATGACATCATCAATGCTGATGAGCTGTCGGACATCTTCTTTGGTGAGTAATAAGGTCTTCATGCGTCCTCGGGTCGTGTCAGACGAACGATTCCCGACTAGCGCAATGGTGTTAAAACGCGGTCGGGAAAAGAGGGATTCCCGACATTATTACACTGGTGTTGCAACAGAAAATGCCAATCTGCACCCCGGAGAAACGCTTTAAACTGTTTTAGCGACGGGTGACGAAAGCTAATGCTCGGGTAAGTGTGACAGCGGAAAGGCGAGCGAGGCGCAAAAAAAGGGCTTATGCAGAACATAAGCCCTTAATCTTATGGTGTACGGATTTTATTTCTCCGGCACCACATTCAGCAGTGTAGTCAGCAGCTTCCAGTACAGGCCAACGCTTTCGATATGGACCTGCTCATCGGGGGAGTGCGGACCTGTGATGGTTGGGCCGATCGAAACCATATCCATGTTGGGATAGGGCTTTTTAAACAAGCCACATTCCAGACCCGCGTGGATCACCTGAATATTGGGTATTTTGCCAAACAGGGCGACATAGGTTTCACGCGTCAGGGCCATGATGGGCGAGTCGGCATCGGGCTGCCAGCCAGGATAGCCGCCTTTTGGTTTGGTCTGCGCGCCCGCCAGCTGGCCGAGTGAGGTCAGCATCTGCACCACATAATCACGTCCCGTGTCGATCAGCGAACGAATCAGACAGTTAATTTCCGCTTTGTCGGCATCCATCGTCACAACGCCCACATTAAGTGAGGTTTCCACAACGCCTTTGGCGACATCAGAGTTGCGGATCACGCCGTTCGGAGTGCTGTTTAACAAATTCAGGAAGCGATCGCGGCTTTCACGGCTCAGCGCCTCGCCCTGATGGGCAACCGGTTCGCTGACAAAAGCAATATTCTTCTCTTTCACGCCGTGCTCATTCTGTACCGCGGCCAGGAAGCTGGCGGCGGCCGATTTGAGGTTATCCACTTTGCTGCTGTCGACAGAAACGGTTGCAAAGGCTTCGCGAGGAATCGCGTTGCGCAGTGTACCGCCGGTGAACGCAATCAGGCGAAGATCCAGCTCTGCCGCATGCGCGGTCAGGAAACGGGCCAGCAACTTATTGGCATTCCCCAGGCCCATATGAATATCCGCACCTGAGTGACCGCCACGCAGTCCTTTCAGGGTGAACTTCAGGGTTTCAAAACCGGCAGGAACCGCTTCGCGCGTCAGGGGCAGGGTTGTGATGAAATCGATGCCGCCTGCGCAACCCATGTAGATCTCACCTTCTTCTTCCGAATCGGTGTTGATCAAAATGTCAGCCTGCAGCCAGCCTGGCTGTAAACCAAAAGCACCGTCCATACCGGTTTCTTCGGTCATGGTGAGCAGGACTTCCAGCGGGCCATGGGTCAGGCTGTTGTCCGCCAGTACCGCAAGGGCCGAGGCCATACCAATCCCGTTGTCGGCGCCCAGCGTCGTCCCGCGCGCTTTCACCCATTCGCCATCGACATACGGCTGAATAGGATCTTTGGTGAAGTCGTGAACGGTATCGTTATTTTTCTGCGGCACCATATCAAGGTGTGCCTGCAGGGCCACGGGCGTGCGTTTTTCCATACCGGCGGTCGCAGGTTTACGAATCAGGATATTGCCGACCTGATCGCGCTCACACCAGAAGCCTTGTTCTTTGGCCCAGTTAACAATGTAGTTAGCCAGCGCTTCTTCATGAAAAGAGGGATGAGGAATCGAGCAGATTTTGGCGAAAAAATCCCACAGCGGCTGTGGAGAGAGTTGAGACAATTCAGACACGACAAGTCTCCTGTGTCAGTGCGCCGGCTTTGCCGGACAGTGCGAAGTTCCAGTGAAAGATCGCCGTCAGTGAACTGACGAGATAGGGCGAGAATATCACTGTTTTTCGTTCTGTGTGTCATTCACCGCGCTAAAAAACCGCAACCAGCCGCCAGGTGCTGGTTTTTAGCGCGTCATGTCCTTATAATCTCGCGCAACCTTTTCCCCGTTGCACATTTTTTAAGCCACACTGACTGGCTGGGATTCCTATTTATGAGCGAAAAATACGTCGTTACCTGGGACATGCTGCAGATTCATGCCCGTAAACTGGCTCAACGCCTGCTGCCTGTTGAACAGTGGAAAGGCATTATTGCAGTGAGTCGCGGCGGTCTGGTACCGGCTTCGCTGCTGGCACGTGAACTGGGTATTCGCTATGTCGATACCGTGTGTATTTCCAGCTATGACCACGATCATCAGCGTGAAATGAAAGTCCTGAAACGCGCCGAAGGCGATGGTGAAGGCTTTATCGTGATTGACGACCTGGTGGATACCGGCGGTACCGCACAAGCCATCCGTGAGATGTATCCGAAAGCGCGCTTCTGCACCATCTTTGCAAAGCCTGCCGGACGTGCGCTGGTTGATGACTATATCGTTGATATTCCGCAGAACACCTGGATCGAACAGCCATGGGACATGGGCGTGGTTTATATTCCACCGATTGTCAAAGGCTGATTGACGCAACACAAACAACGCCCGGTTTTCCGGGCGTTGTGCTTTCTGCGCCTCGCGACTTGCCGTGCAGTACAGTAAACTTAACTGCTGCTGTCTGTGTTGTTAGAGAGGTGATATGTCTGGCAAAAACCTGAGCGTTGAGCTGTTTAAACCTCGCTTCAAACATCCCGAAACGTCGTCGCTGGTACGCCTGCGTCGGCATGCCACGCATGAAGTGCATTCTGCCCTGGATGGCGACAGCCGGCGCGGCTGGTATCGGATGCTTAATAAGCTGATGTGGACATGGCGGGGCGTGCCCGCGCAGGAGATCAGCGAGGTACTGGCGCGTATTGCAATCAGCGATGTTGAGCACACCAACCCTGCGCTACTGGATACGGTAATAGGTTATCGCAACGGTAACTGGAACTACGAGTGGAGCAGACAGGCAGGTCGCTGGCAACAACGTGCACTGGACGCGAAAGAGGACGCCCACGACCAGGCCGGGCATGACTGGCTGCACGCGTCTCATCTCTACAGTGTGGCCGCGTACCCCTATATTAAAGGCGATGAACTGGCGGATCAGGCGCAGGCCCTGGCCAGCCGCGCTTATGAAGAAGCGACCCGCCGCTTACCCGGGGAACTCAAAACGCTGACCTTCCACATTGAAGGAGGCAGCCCCGTCAGCGGTTTTTTGCATATGCCGCCTGGCGTGGAAGCCCCTTATCCCACCGTGATGTTTTGCGGTGCGCTGGACTCGCTGCAAACTGACCACTATCGTCTCTTCCACGATTATCTTGCGCCGCGCGGCATCGCTATGCTGACACTGGATATGCCGTCCGTCGGGAACGCCATCAAGTGGAAGCTCAGCCAGGATACCAGCTTTCTGCATCAGCAGGTGCTGCGCGATCTGGCTTCTGTTCCGTGGATCGATCACACGCGTGTAGCGGCGCTGGGTTTTCGCTTCGGTGCCAATGTCGCTGTTCGTCTGGCCTATCTGGAAGCGCCGCGTCTGCGAGCCGTAGCCTGTCTCGGGCCCATCGTACACAGCCTGCTGACACAAAATACCTTGCAGAACAAAGTACCGGATATGTATATGGACATGCTGGCCAGTCGGCTTGGCATGGCAGGCAGTACAGACAGCGCCTTGCGGGCGGAACTGCTCAGCTACTCGCTGAAAAATCAGGGGCTACTGGGACGTCGAACTGCCACGCCCATGCTGTCAGCATACTGGTTCAACGATCTCTTCAGCCCTGAGGAGGAAAGCAAACTGATCGCCAGCTCTTCAGCACAAGGTAAAGCGTTGTTAATTCCGGTAAAACCGGTAGCGGCCAGTTTCGATAGCGCCCTGAATGAAATCTGCGACTGGCTGGTACAACGTTTAAAAAGATAGCTGGCAAAATTGACAGTGTTTGCTACAACTACTAGCTGGAATCATTCGGATCGTTGCAAGACAATGCAGCATGGCTGCTGCGGTTCGAGATATAAAGCCTGTCCTAATGGAGAATTAGCATGACGTTACCGAGTGGTCATCCCCGCAGTCGCCTGCTTAAACGCTTCACGGAACTGGGACCTTACATACGCGATGGAAAATGTAGTGAAAATCGCTTCTTCTTCGACTGCCTGGCTGCCTGCGTAAATGTTAAACCTGCGCCTGAGCTGCGAGAGTTCTGGGGCTGGTGGATGGAGCTGGAAGCGCAAGCCGATCACGTTACCTATGTGTATCATATTGGCCTGTTTGATAAAGAGGGCGACTGGTCTGTCGCCACGATCAAGGGCAAAGATAATTCAGCCCGCGTGGAAGAAACGCTGCGTAATTTCCATGGCCGTTTAAAAGAGACGTTGAAAGAGTTTGAACTGGATCTGGTGCCCGCTAGTGACTTCGATGAAAAACCGATAAAACTCAGCGCCTGAAACTGAAGCCCCTGCGGGGGCTTTATTGTCAGGATCGATCCCGCTCAGATTGCCCTACAGGAAAGGGCGAGTGATGGTCACTCGCCCTTTTAACAGACACATTCACATTGAGGGTAAAGCACTAAACCTCTCCATCACGCGGGCCGTCATTCCTTCGACAGCCTCTCTCGTCAGGCGAAGCTCAGATTCATCAGAACTGGTAGGTCAGGCCGACAGCAACGATGTCATCGTTGTTAAGCGCCAGCTTGTTGTCTTTATCCAGTTGGTTAATTTTGTAATCCACAAACGTCGACATGTTTTTGTTGAAGTAGTAGGTGGCGCCCACGTCGATATATTTAACCAGGTCTTCGTTGCCGATACCGTTTTCGATATCTTTGCCCTTGGTCTGCACGTAGCCAATAGAAGGACGCAGGCCGAAGTCAAACTGATACTGCGCAACCAGCTCCAGGTTTTCTGCTTTGTTGGCTGAGCCTGAAACGGAGCCGCCAGCGACACGGTTTGTTCCACTGATAGGCGTCATGTTGCGGGTTTCGGTATAAATCGCGGCCAGATAAATACTGTTGGCATCATATTTCAGGCCCGTGCCCCATGACGTTGCTTTATCGCCATGACCATAGGTGCCAGCCTGTTGTGAATTGGTACGGTCAGAAGAAGTGATTGCACCCAGTACGCTCACACCAGAGTCAGCAATCGCATAACCCAGTGAGGCACCATAGCCATCACCATTCTGGCGTGTAATATCGGTACGGCTGTTTGCGGAAGTCGAGTCATTTTTACCCTGATACTGCAGGGCAAACTTCAGACCATCGACCAGACCAAAAAAGTTGGTGTTACGGTAAGTGGCGACGCCAGAAGCGCGCTGCGCCATAAAGTTATCCGTACGGGCTGTACCGTCACCACCAAATTCCGGGAAGACGTCAGTCAGCGATTCAACGTCGTACAGTACGCCGTAGTTACGGCCATAGTCGAATGAACCGTACTGAGAGAATTTCAGACCGGCAAAGCCCAGACGGGTTTTGTTGCCTGTATTAGCATCGCTGCCTTCAGAGTTGTTAGCATTGTACTGATATTCCCACTGGCCATAACCGGTCATCATATCGTTAATCTGCGTCTGGCCTTTGAAACCGATACGCACATAAGATTTGTCGCCATTTTGACCAGCATTATCGCTCATGTAATGCTCGGCTTTTACCTTACCGTAGAAATCCAGCTTGTTACCGTCTTTGTTATAAACTTCAGCGGCCTGAGCGGCAGAGGTCAGCGCCAGAGCAGAGACAACGATTGCCAGTGTACTTTTCTTCATTTGCTATCAATCCCAATGAGTAAAATGCTTATATCCTCACTATTTTCTTGCTGCAGGCAGGGCTGCCTTATTCTCCGGCCGCTCAGTGAACGCACCAGGGGGCATTCATTTGCCGCCTTGTTACATCAAGAAAACTTTTGAGGCATTAGTGAAAATATTTGTAAAACACCGACTTTTTACCGATGAATGATGAAGTTTTTATGACAACTTTTATGTTTTGTTGTTAAAGGGGAACTTTTGGTCTACTCCGCACTCTGCAAAATTTGCAGCTTTTCCCTTACTGGCTGTTGGCTTCCCTCACCGCACCTGTTAAAAAGTCGGTTCACAGAAATTTTTTACGGCAGGACAACATGAGTGGCAGTCAGACCCTTGTGGTCAAATTGGGTACCAGCGTGCTTACCGGCGGTTCGCGTCGGTTAAACCGGGCACATATGGTGGAATTAGTGCGTCAGTGCGCGCAGCAGCACGCCGCCGGCCATCGTATTGTGATTGTGACCTCCGGCGCGATGGCGGCCGGTCGTGAACATCTGGGTTACCCCGAACTGCCGCCTACCATCGCCTCAAAGCAGCTGTTAGCTGCGGTGGGGCAAAGTCGTCTGATCCAGTTGTGGGAACAGCTGTTTTCTATTTACGGTATTCATATCGGGCAGATGTTACTGACCCGTGCTGATATGGAAGATCGCGAACGCTTCCTCAATGCCCGCGATACCTTACGGGCCTTGCTGGACAACCACATTGTGCCGGTCATCAATGAAAATGACGCCGTTGCCACGGCGGAAATTAAAGTGGGCGATAATGACAACCTCTCTGCGCTGGCGGCAATGCTGGGCGGGGCAGACAAACTGTTGTTACTGACCGATCAGCAGGGATTGTTTACCGCCGATCCGCGCAGTAATCCGGATGCCCAGTTAATCAGCGATGTGCATATCATTGACGACGCACTGCGCGCACTGGCGGGCGGAAGCGTATCCGGGTTGGGCACGGGCGGCATGTCGACGAAGCTGCAGGCTGCCGATGTCGCCTGCCGGGCCGGTATTGATGTCATTATTGCGGCCGGAAGTCGTCATGGCGTGATCAACGATGTGATTGAGGGCAAGCCCGTCGGTACACTGTTTCATGCTCAGCAGACGCCGCTGGAAAACCGTAAACGCTGGATTTTCGGTGCGCCGCCCGCCGGAGAGATCACCGTGGATGACGGTGCGCTTGCTGCGATTGTTGCGCGCGGCAGTTCGCTGCTGCCAAAAGGGATCCGCGAGATTCAGGGGAATTTTTCCCGTGGTGAAGTGATCCGTATCCGCAGTTTGCAGGGGCGCGATATTGCGCACGGCGTCTCGCGCTATAACAGTGATGCGATGCGCATGATTGCGGGTCACCATAGTCAACAGATAAGCGAGATTCTGGGCTACGAATACGGGCCGGTTGCCGTGCATCGCGACGACATGATCGTCAGTTAAGGAGTACACATGCTTGAAGAAATGGGAAAGGCGGCGCGCGCCGCGGCCTGGAAACTGGCGGATCTGTCTGCGGCAGAAAAAAATCAGGTTTTGCTGACTATCGCCGATCGGCTTGAGGCAGAAAGCGAGGGGATCCTGGCGGCAAACGAGCAGGATCTGGCTGAGGCGAGGCAGAACGGCATGAGCGCCGCATTGCTCGATCGCCTGACGTTGACGCCCGCGCGCCTCAGTGCGATTGCCCACGATGTTCGCCAGGTTTGTCGGCTCGCCGATCCGGTAGGGCAGGTGATCGATGGTGGTTTACTGGACAGCGGCTTGCGCATTGAGCGCCGCCGGGTGCCGTTAGGGGTGATCGGCGTCATTTATGAAGCGCGTCCGAACGTCACGGTGGATGTGGCGAGCCTGTGCCTGAAAACCGGCAATGCGGCCATCCTGCGTGGAGGGAAAGAGACATGGCGGACGAACGCGGCTACCGTCCGGGTAATACAAAACGCTTTGCAGCAGCACGGCTTGCCATCAGCTGCCATTCAGGCGATTGAGAATCCGGATCGGGAACTGGTCAATCAACTGCTAAAACTGGACCGCTATGTGGATATGTTGATTCCGCGAGGGGGCGCCGGACTGCACAAACTCTGTCGCGAACATTCCACTATTCCGGTGATTACTGGCGGCATTGGCGTTTGCCATATGTATATCGACGACACGATGGATATCGACGCCGCGCTGGATATCATCGTGAATGCCAAGAAGCAGCGTCCGAGTGCCTGTAACTCCCTCGAAACGCTGCTGATCGACGCGGCCATGGCGGCGCGCTTTCTGCCCGCTTTTATGGCCCGCATGGCAGAGGAGAACATTCCGCTGCATGCTGATGCCAGTATCCTGAGTGAACTGCAGCAGGGACCGGCCAGCGTTACCGCCATCCAACAGGGCGATTACGACGATGAATGGCTGTCGCTTGATCTCAACGTTAAACGGGTTGCCGATATGGATGAAGCTATCGCGCATATTCGCGAGCACGGCACGCAGCACTCAGACGCTATCCTGACACGCAGCACACAAAATGCCGCGCGCTTTGTTAAGCAGGTTGACTCGTCTGCTGTTTACGTCAACGCCAGCACGCGCTTTACCGACGGGGCACAGTTTGGTCTGGGCGCGGAAGTCGCGGTCAGTACGCAAAAACTGCATGCCCGTGGTCCAATGGGCCTGGAGGCGCTGACGACCTATAAATGGATTGGCTGGGGAGACGACAGCCTGCGTGCATAACCGCATTTTAGTGAATAAAACGGGAGCCTGTGCAGGCTCCCGTTTTTTTTAGATGGCTTTTTTTCGCACCACTCAATGGTAGAGTTTTTCGCCCGTTGGCCGCTTTTTAGTCAGTAAGACGGAGGTTGTTCATCAGAAACGATGAAGGTAGGGCGCAATTTTTTACACAAGATTACTGAAAGGTGAGGTCAGACGCGGCTTAGCGCCTGATTTTATGCTTCGCTTGGCATAATAACGGTTAACAATAATCAAAAATGCCTGGCAATGCCGTTAGGTAGTCAACGGGCGGTAATATAAAATGAACTGGTAGCAATAACGAAAATAACATTCAGCACCTCTTTCATGGTTGATTATTAACTGATGGTTAAAAAAGAGAGTATCAAACAAGCGTTCACTGCCAGGCTGATCGCCGCGTGTGAAAGTGCGGGCATCACCGGTCATGGCCGAAATAAGCAGGTCGCCTGTGCGCTGCAACAGCAGGGTTGTCAGATTTCCGCACCCGGCGTGTGGAAATGGTTTAACGCGCAGTCCGTACCCGATAATGGCAATCTTCTGGCGCTCAGCCAGTTACTGGGTGTCAGAGTAGAATGGCTGCAATATGGCATGGAGCAGACCCAGGAACCGTATTTACTGCAGGATATGCCGTGCCAAAAAAGCACGTTTCGCGTTAACAGTTTTGACCTGGGGCAAACGTCAGCAATGGGGGTTCCCGTCGGGGATGACTTCGTTGAAACGATTAAGGCTATCGAATACGGGCAGGAGGAAGCCCGCATCTTGTTCAGCGGCCGCCCGGCCGATCATATTCGGTTAATCGCAATGAACAGTGATGCCATGTCAGACACATTTGCCCCACGGGATCAGCTGTTTGTGGACATTAGCGTGCAGACATTCGACGGAGATGGCATCTACATCTTTACACTGGACGACAGACTTTACCTCAAACGCCTGCAACTGCAGCATAAAAGAATTGCTGTTATCTCAGATAATAAACGTTACGAGACCTGGTATCTGGACCGGAATGATGCGGGCAGTTTAACCGTTCTGGCAAAGGTGATCATGAGCCAGGCCAGGCAGTATCATATTCTGGGTTAGGCAATTCAGTCAGACTGATGATCCTTAAGTGAAAAAAATAATCGGTCTAAATTCAAAAAGTTAACTTATGGTAAAAAATAAATTAACCAGTGGTGTTTGATAAAGCATAAGAACCTGTTAATAATTTGAGCAGGGACGAAAAAAGTTGTTACCTCCAGGATGAAACGCTCTTAAACAATTGAGGCGCTGCACAAGCGCGAATCAACCCCCCAACGCTAATGAGCTTTGGGATGGGGTGGATGCGTACCGTGCAGTGTCATCAGATGCCGCCCGAACCCTTTGCTTAGCCTTCCACCTGACTGATTATTCAGCCGGGAGGAGTGCCTGTGAACAGCATTCCGCGACGTTCAGGCGTGTTCAACGGAGCGAAAATGCTTGCCTGCCACCCTATCGCCAAAGACTCATTCACAGGAGGAGTTATGGCGATAATCCAGTATGGCAAAAGCGTTTTTACAGGCAATGCACGAACTCGCCGTCATCAGCGGCGTCAACCTCTTAACCGTCTCAAACACAGTATTGACGAAGCACTTAACTGTCCACCCGAAACCCGCACGCTTCGCCGCGCAGAGCAAATCTGTCAGCGGCAAGTGATATCGGCTGTTGATCGCGCGATTGCCGCACCGCGCCTGAGAAGCCAGGAGATATCGGGATTTGATAATTGCTGCCTGCCACATGTTCATCTCTATGCGGTCCGTTGAACGAATTTTTCGTCACTGATTTTACGCCTGTCGCAGACATCTCCATCCTTTCTGACCTTTTGTAAATGCTTCAATGCTGCTGCATGTTCACCCGGCATCGCCGCTGCGTTTATCCCTGCACTAATCAGTTTGTTTTATGTTTTGTCAGCCCGGTCGGATATGTCTGCATCGTCTATGAGGAGTTTTTATGAGCCAGATTATTGCAATTCTGAATTTTGAAGAGGGTTACGCCGAAATGCCGTATCTCGATACGCTGGGGTTTCCTACCGTTGCAGGCGGCATCCGTATTGGCCCGAAAGGCGCATCGCTAAGTAACTATGTCATGCGGGTTCCCCGGCGGGTCGGGGATGTCTGGAAGCAATGCATTCTGGAAAACAAGATTACAGATATGCAAAGCCGTGCGCCCATTAAGCTGGCGCTGGAGAAATGTAATGAGGCGCGTACCGATGTTCTGATGAGTATGGCCTATCAGCTTGGCGTAGATGGCATTTTGCAGTTTAAAAACATGCTCAACGCGATTGCCCAGGAAAACTTTGTTGAGGCCGGTGAGGCCATGCTCAACAGCCTGTGGGCGCGGCAGACACCGGGCCGTGTCCGGCGTCATGCCGAAGTGATGCGCAGCGGAAACTATGACGTCTACCGGGGGTTACTATGAGATGGTTACTTTTCATTATCGCGGTGTTAAGCGTCATTATCATTTTGCTGTTAATGCAGCGCTTCACCACGCTTCAGTTTGTTTCTCACGCCAAATTGTTGTTTAAAACCTGGTCTGTATGGCTTGCCTCGCTGGGATCGATGCTCAGTGCCTGGGTTCAGTCGTTTCCGTCTTCTGCGCTCAATGCCTGGCAAACGCTGCCGGAGGACGTAAAAAGCATTCTCCCCCACAACTATCTGGGTCTTATCGGTGCCTTCATGGTGGCGATGGGCGTGATTGCGCAGTTTGTTCGCCAGAAAACCCTGCTCAATGAAAAACGGCAAAGTAAGGAGATGGAGTCATGACGTTTTTTTCTCTGTTAACCAACGGCGGCTGGCACTGGTTGGCTGCGCTGGGTGCGCTGATGGCGGCTTTGGGAGCCAGTTACTTTGGTGGCAAAAAAATTGGCAAGGTGCAACAGCAGGCGCAGTCAGAAGCCGAGGGGGCCAGGCAAGAGGCAGACCGCCTGACGAAGATTACTCATCAACAGCAACACAATAGTGAGGAGGCGAAGCGTGTGGCGACTGATAACCTCAATCTTGATGATGCTGCTGCTCGCGACAAGTTGCAGCAGTCCAAATATAACCAGCCCTGAACCCATCATCTCTAACGATTCAGCCTGCATTCTCTTTTCCCCTATTTACACCCATGGCGATGACGCGCAGAAGGCAGACATTCGCACTGTGCGCGCCATCAATGCCCATAACGATCTCTGGGATGCCCTCTGTGGGCATCCCTCATCGTCAAAATAGTTAACTAATTGATTTATAAATCTTATCCTGAGGAGGATATCATGATTGAAGTCAACTCATTTGCTGAGCTGCGTACTACCGTGCCGTCAAAATCAGGTGAAATTGCCGTGTTAAAACGCTACTACGACAAAGACTCCAGTTTCCGGGGCGGCGGTGATTTTGTGGGATTCACCGGCACCACCACGTTAAAAGACGATGGCGGTACAGTCGCCGTTGGCAATAACTTTTACTGGAAGCGTTCGATTAACGATCCACGTGAAGTTAACATCCTGCATTTTGGCGCGAAAGGCGATGGCGTAACCGATGACACCGATGCGTTTAAACGTATTCTTGGCTGGTCACAAACTTACAGCCAAAATATGAAAGGTTTACCGGTCCGTTTTCCCGGCGGACGTTTCCTGATCATGCCAATGGACCTGAGTGATACAGAAATGCCGTTCTTTGGTCTGGCCGGCGATGACCTGGCGCTGGGTTCTCTGCCCGGCACAACCCTTATCTCCGACAAAAGCGCCAATACGCTGTTTAAGGTTAAAGCCCGCAGGACGACGATCCGTGGTATCACCTGGGATGGGCAAGCCAGCGCGGATATTGTTGCCAATAAAGCCACCATCACCCCTGAGATGTGCAGCAACACTCAGCCTTTCTTTGAAAATATCTGTGTGGAGGGGCAAATCGTCAATATTAGCTGTTTTCGCGGCCAGCGCAGTGGCGGCACGATTTTTAAACTGCAGGACACGCTCGACAGTAAGTTTGAGCAAATCTACACCAATACCACCTACTCACGGGTGTTTGATATTGGCTGGTCAAATTCGCCTAATGGCGTGTGGGATCACTCCACGGCGGTTGAATTGTGCAACGCGAATTTCCAGACAGGCTATGGCGATGCCACGCTTTACATGCCGCGCATGACACAGGCGATTATGCGCAACGTGTGGATTGAACATACGCGTAATCCCGGCGATCTGTCTGATGGCGGCTGGACAATTGATACGCTCAACGTCGAAGACTGTAGTGCACCTTTAATCCTCAATAATGCGCGCGTGGTAATGCGCCATATTAACCTGCAGGCGGGCGCAAAGCTCAGTCAGGATCTGGTCACGGGCAAATGGCTTTCTACTTTCGAGTATGGCTATCGCCGCGACGAGAACTACGGCACGTTTATGAGTGGATCGCTACGGGCAGGGTACTTCAGTGGCTATAAAGTCGTGAATAATACTGCGACGGATAACTGGTATCGCCTGGGCCAGGTGTTTTTCCCTTCACCCAATCAGCAATGGGTTATTGAGTTGATTGGCAAAGCGGATAACACCACGCCTTCGGGGACTGCTACGTCACCCGTCAACATGCCGGGTTCAGGGAAAACGTGGATCAACCTACAACGGCTCGATACCGTCTGGGCGGATGCCTGCCACATGGGTCAACCTGCTGTTATGGATATTCGCTACAACCGGGTGGGCACCACCTATGCTGGCGTGTGGGTCAAGCTGCGCGCTAACAGCGGTGAGACCATGTTTAACCTGAAAACCACCGGACCGACGCGCTTTGACACCGGATCCTGCTCACTTTTCCAGAGTGATATGTCTCAGGTTGATGACGTCACAAAAGTCGGGACGCTAAAACCCGCTGCGCGCTTTGGTCTTCACAATGGCGTAGCGGGGCTGGGCGCCAATGAAAAAGGAGTGGTAACCCTGGCGACCGCAGAAGGCTCGCCGACAAATAAAACAACGCCGACCGGATTTGTGCTGATGAATATAAACGGCGTCGATCGCAAGGTGGCGTATTACGATTAGCATGCATCTACATTCGCGAGGCTTCGGCCTCGCGACGTTTATTTACATGCTGGCAGATGTTGAAGTGTTATTGCGATGATCTGAGGCGCTGTGCGGACAGATTGCTTCCGTTTTATAAACCTTTACTAAACAACCTGCCGTTATTCGCCATGAGTGATAACGCAAAGCGCACTGCATGACAAAAATTTTTACGTTTCAATACTAAAAATTAAAGTCCCAATAACTCTTCGCAAGAAACACTCCATTCTTGCAATACAAGGAACACGTTGTATGGTGGCTGCCATTATCATTGGTATTTTTATTATTAGCGTTATCTATGCGCACTCACGCGGTGTAGAAAAGCAAAAGTTTTCACGTCAGTTATTTGATCACTCGACCTTTATGGCGCCCATCAATATGTTTATGACGGGCTTCTCCAGGTTGCCGGCAAAACAGCCTTATTTCCCGACGGATGATTTTCCTGAACTTCGTCAGCTTACCGATAACTGGGAGGTTATCCGTGAGGAGGCGATACGGCTTCAGGATCACATCAAAGCGGCACAAAGCCATAATGATGCAGGTTTTAACACCTTCTTTAAACGTGGCTGGAAACGTTTTTACCTTAAGTGGTATAGCGATGTGCACCCTTCAGCACAGCAGCTGTGTCCTGTGACCACGGCACTGGTGAGTCAGATCCCGTCCATCAAAGCGGCTATGTTTGCAGAACTGCCTGCAGGCAGTCATTTAGGTAAACACCGCGATCCCTACGCGGGATCGGTGCGTTATCACCTTGGGCTGGTGACGCCCAATGACGACCGTTGTTTTATCGAAGTGGATCGCCAGCGCCATAGCTGGCGCGATGGCCAGGCGGTGATTTTTGACGAAACGTATGTGCACTGGGCGCAGAATGAAAGCGAGCAAACGCGCATTATTCTGTTCTGCGATATTGAGCGGCCGATGAAATGGCGCTGGGCACAGGCGGTTAATCACTGGGTTGGCAATACGTTAATGTCGGCAGCCGCCTCGCCCAATGATGAAAATGACAAAACGGGATTCATTAACCGGATTTTTAAATACGTTAATGCTGTTCGCGATGCCGGACAGAATCTGAAAAAGCGTAACCGGACCCTTTATTACTGGGTAAAACATAGCTTAATTGCCCTGATCTTTTTGGCGATCATTGTCCCGGGTATGATATAGCAAAATAACAAGGCGGTCAGGCGCAGACTGACCGCCTCATCGGCTGACGAATATAACCGACAGCCCTTACTTTAGTTTGAACTCACTGGCATCAATCGCATAGTGTTTCATTTTTCGCCATAAGGTGGTGCGTCCAATATTCAGCATCGCCGACATAGCCTGTACCTTGCCGTGCGTCATTCGGGCCGCCTGAAGAATCGCTTCTTTTTCAATGGCGCGAAAAGACAAATCATCCGGCAACAACGCCGTGCCGGCAGTATTATCAGCCTGTTCAGAAAACAGTGATTCAGGCAGGTTGCTTAGCCGGATATGGCCATTTTCACTGCGGATCGCAATATTCTCGATTACGCTGTTGAGCTCAAAGTCATTGCCTGGCCATCCATACTGCATTAACTGCGTGATAACCTCGTCATCCACTTTAAAACGTGACGAAAACCGCTTTTCCAGCCTGCGCAACCGGTTGTTAATGAGACAGGGAATGCTGTGACGGCGGGCCCGCAGAGGCGGTATGGCAATTTCAAAGGAATGTAAGGCGTAATAAAGCTGACGGCTAAAACGATTCTGTTCCACAAGATGGGCCAGATTAGTGGTCGTCGTGGCAATCACTTTGATATCAACAGGAATAAGCCGCCGGGCATCCAGCCGGGTCAGTACGCCCTGTTTGATGACCTGAAGCAGCACAGACTGCTGAGCCGGAGTCAGATATTCAATCTTTTCCAAAAACAACGTGCCGCCGCTGGCCAGCGCTAGTCGGCTTAACCGGCCATCTTCATCCTCGCCGGGCGCACTGCCTGTAAAATCCTCTCCCAGAGAATTGTCGGCATAAAGTTGACAGTTAACCGCAATGTAGGGACCACTCGCCCGGTCGCTTTCATTATGAATCGCCTGGCTGAGTAGCTCTTTCCCCACGCCTTCCTCCCCACACAGTAAGACCGGAAAGCGGCCTTTTGCGGCCTGACGGCCGAAACAAACCAAACGTCGTGTTTCCGCATCTTCTTCAGGCATTTGTTCAAACGTATGGCTGACTTTACCTAACTGACTGGTCATCAGTTGGCGCATCTGCTCAACCGGATGAAGCAGCAAAATAAAACTGTTGCCCTGGGGTTCAACAATCGGTTTCAACGTAATGACGGCATCCACAAACTGGTGCTGGCTTTCAAACGTGACTTCTACATGCTTCAGCGCCTGAACCTGGGTGATGGCCCGACGTAACAGGGCAGGCAGGGTCACCAAATCCGCCAGCATTTTTCCCTGACTGGTCAGCGCATTCAGATGCAACATCCGTGCGGCCCGGGCGTTGAGAAACTGCAACACGCCTTGCTCGTTCCAGGCCATCACGCCGTCATCCATGCTTTCCAGCAGGCCATTGAGTTGATTCAGATGGCGGTTGGACTCGGTAAGCAAAGTGTCCGTCAGTAACGAGTTGCCCACTTCACGGGCAATGGCTAACGTCAGAGAAAGATCTGACGATGCCTGCGTCTTGTCCTGGCAGGCCAGAGAAATGGAGCCAAATAAGCGACCATGATTATCAAATATTGGGGTTGAGCAGAAAAACCAGGGATGAAGGGCCCGTTTGAAGTGCTGTTCGCCGTGGGTCTTAATGGGCTGACCTTCAAGTGCCGCCAGCGATAAGGCACAGGTACCGATAATGCTTTCCGCACAATAGCTGCCATCCCGCATGCCTAATGCGTCAAGCTGCATCAGCGTTTCAGGCGCGCCGCAGCGGGTCAGAATACAGGCTGATTCGTCCAGAATGAGCAGCGCACAGGCACGGTTTTCCATGTATTCCCATGCATCCTCCAGCGTCGCCTGACCGAGGGTTATCAACGCGGCTTTACGTCGACATATGGATTCATAGGTCAGGCCCTGCGCCTGGTGTGGCGTCTGCCAGTTATCGCGTTGCATATATTTACTGCAGCGCTGCCATGACTGCGTAATCACCACTGAACCGTCATTATTGCTATGGGGAGGTAAACCCGTCATCACGTTTTCCGCCAGAAAACCATAGAAAATCCCTCTGACAGATCCGGTCAGAGGGACGCCTGGTGCCCGTGATACCCGGGCCAGCGGTTACCGGCAGTCGGCTAACGTGACAGCCACTGCTGCCCCAGCAGATCCGCAGTCACAATGGCTGCGTACACGCTGTCCGGTGTAACCGGGAACGGCATATTGTGGATGGTTTCGCCTTCCACGCAGGCCGCATGGGCAACCGCGCTTATTTTCTCTTCAATGCCGTGTTTCACTCCCATCTGTGCCAGCGTGACAGGCAGGCCCACTTTCTGGCAGAAGTTCAGCACGGTTTCGATCTCATCTGTCGGGCTGTTTTGCAGTACCAACTGCGCGAGCGTACCAAACGCCACTTTTTCGCCATGATAAAGATGATGGCACTCTTCCAGCACGGTAAATGCATTGTGAATCGCATGAGCGGCAGCCAGACCGCTGCTCTCAAAACCAATACCACTCAGATAGGTGTTGGCTTCCACAATACGTTCCAGGGCTTCCGTGACGACGCCCTCCTGGGCGGCACAGCGCGCTTTTTCGCCCTCAGCCAGAAGCGTCTCATAGCACAGACGCGCCAGGCTTAACGCGGCCGCGGTCGATTTCCCTCCCGCCATGCTGGTTGCGCCCGAGTCATAACAGGCTTTTGCTTCAAACCAGGTCGACAGGGCATCACCCATACCGGCGACCAGTAAGCGAACCGGGGCTTTGGCAATGATTGTAGTATCCATGACCACCATGTCAGGGTTTTTGGGATAGATCAGGTACTCAGCAAACTCACCGGATTCGGTATAAATGACCGACAGCGCGCTGGTGGGCGCATCCGTCGACGCGATGGTCGGGATCACCACCACCGGCAGTTTCAGATACCAGGCGACGGCTTTAGCGGTGTCCAGCGTTTTCCCCCCACCCAGTCCGATCACGCCCCGGCAGCCATGCTGTTCGACAAGGGCCATCAGGCGTTCTATTTCCGTCCGGCAACACTCCCCGTTAAAGCGTTCGGCATGGCAGGTCACACTGTGGCTGGCAAGGCCGGACAGGACCTGATCGCCCGCCAGTTTCATCACAACGTCATCGGCAATCACAAAAAAATGATTTGCCAGGTTTTTGGCATATTTCCCAAAGGACAACAAGGCATCGGGGCCCTGAATATATTTCGCTGGAGACTGAATAATTTTTGGCATTCCTTTCACCCTCAAGTAAGAACATGTTCGCAAGATGAACGCGCGCATCTTTCTGGCTCAGTTGGCGATGTGAGCCGGATAATGACCGGCGTACGCGACTCACTTTACGATCAACGGTGAGGGGAAATATTTTTGACGCCAACGTTCTTATATGGAACGCCATACGGCCAGTTATGTTCCATCCTGAAACAATAAACGCGCTCGAAAAGCCATGTTGCGATCGCGATCGCCTCTTAGCGGTTAAGAGACTACCCGGAACCCATGTGAGAGGAAGGACGCGACTGCGCGCCAGCCTGAGGGGATAAAACGCTTATCGCTCAGACAGATTGATCACGTGCAACGATCCCGATTTCTTGCTTTGCCTCTCATTTTTCGCCGTAAGTGCGATAAAACGTTTCATAACGAAACATAATAACGCAGCAAAACGTTCCCTTATGGAACGCTGAAGAGGGGCATTTTTTTTCCTGTCGACTCCGTAAGAATCACTCCACCGACGCGCTGCTTTTCGCCGTCTCGCTCTCCTGATAATGCTGTCCCTTTTGCTGAGGCAAGAGCGGCGGCAAACCGATGCTAACGGAGCATACCCATGAAAAAGCTGATTAATCGTGTGGAAGATGTATTGAGTGAACAACTTGCAGGCTTCGCTCGTGCCCATCCTGAACTGACGCTGCATCAGGATCCAGTTTGTATGACGCGCGCCGATGCGCCTGTCGCCGGAAAGGTTGCCTTACTGTCGGGCGGCGGAAGCGGCCATGAACCGATGCACTGCGGATTTATTGGTCCGGGCATGCTTTCGGGTGCCTGCCCGGGTGAGATTTTCACCTCGCCAACGCCGGATAAAATGTATGAATGCGCCATGAAAATTGACGGTGGTGAAGGCGTACTGATGATAGTCAAAAATTACACCGGTGATATTCTCAACTTCGAAACCGCCACCGAGCTGCTGCACGAAAGCGGTGTAAAAGTCACCACAGTGGTGGTTGACGATGACGTGGCCGTAAAAGACAGTCTCTACACGACAGGACGACGTGGTGTGGCGAATACGGTACTGATTGAAAAACTGCTTGGAGCCGCAGCGGAGCGGGGCGATTCACTGGAAGCCTGTGCGGCGCTGGGACGTAAACTCAATAACCTGGGCCACTCGATCGGTATTGCGTTAGGCGCCTGTACCGTGCCCGCCGCCGGCAAACGCTCGTTCGAACTTCAGGACAACGAAATGGAGTTCGGTGTAGGGATTCATGGCGAACCCGGCATCGACCGCCGTACTTTTACCTCGCTGGACAAGACGGTCGATGAGATGTTCGACACGCTGCTGGAGAATGGCAACTACAGCCGCACCCTACGTCACTGGGATCAAAACAGCGGAAGCTGGCAAGAGATTAAACACAGCAAGCAGGCATTAACCCGCGGCGATCGTGTGATTGCGCTGGTTAATAATCTGGGCGCTACGCCACTGTCGGAACTGTATGGTGTTTATAACCGCCTGGCTCAGCGTTGCGACGAAAGCGGCATCACTATCGCGCGAAATCTGGTGGGCAGCTACTGCACATCGCTGGATATGGTGGGCTTTTCCATCACGCTGTTAAGCGTGGATGATGAGGCTCTGTCACTGTGGGATGCCCCGGTACACACACCTGCCCTGAACTGGGGCTGTTAAGGAGTTCGACATGTCACTTACCCGCGCCCAAATTGTGAACTGGCTATACCGCTGTGGTGAAGTTTTTACCCGTGAAAGTGATTTTCTCACCGGCCTGGATCGCGAAATTGGCGACGCCGATCACGGCTTAAATATGCACCGGGGCTTCAGTAAGGTGGTCGAGAAGCTGCCCGCGATTGCCGATAAGGATATTGGCTTTATCCTCAAAAATACCGGCATGACGCTGCTTTCCAATGTGGGCGGTGCCAGCGGGCCGTTGTTTGGCACTTTCTTTATCCGGGCGGCGCAGGTCACACAGGCACATCAGAGCCTGACGCTGGAAGAGCTGTATCAAATGATACGCGAAGGGGCCGAAGGCGTGGTGAATCGAGGAAAAGCGGAACCCGGCGATAAAACGATGTGTGATGTCTGGCTTGCGGTGGTGGCGTTACTGCGGCACGCCAGTGAGCAAAATATGTCGGTCATCGCCGCGCTGGATGCCGCCTGCGAGCAGGCAGAAGCGGCCGCTCACGCCACCATTACAATGCAGGCCCGCAAAGGCCGCGCCAGTTACCTGGGAGAGCGCAGTATTGGTCATCAGGATCCGGGGGCAACATCGGTGATGTTTATGATGCAGATGCTGGCTGCCGCCGCCAAAGCTTAAGGAGAAGCATATGGTAAATCTGGTGATCGTGTCACACAGTGCGTTGCTGGGTAACGGCGTGGAGATGCTGGCGCGACAAATGTTAACCGGCGATCGCTGCAAGCTGGCGGTCGCTGCCGGCATTGACGATCCTGATCATCCGATTGGCACGGATCCCGTGAAAGTGATGGCGGCGATCGAATCGGTGGCAGATGCGGATCATGTTCTGGTCATGATGGACATGGGAAGTGCGCTGTTAAGTGCAGAAACGGCGCTTGAGCTGCTTGATCCTGCCATTGCGGCCAAAGTGCGTTTGTGTGCCGCACCGCTGGTGGAAGGTACGCTGGCGGCAACCGTCAGTGCGGCGGCGGGTGCCGATATCGAAAAGGTGATGACGGTGGCCATGAAGGCGCTGGAGGCGAAGCAGGCACAACTGGGTATTGCATCTGATAGTGCCGTTGCCAGCGTCGCCACCGTTAACCCACACGAGGACGTACAATCGGTCACGGTGACCGTAAAAAATCACCATGGCCTGCACGTCCGTCCTGCTTCACGGCTTGTGACCACGCTGGCTGGCTTTGATGCGGAGTTGGTACTGAAAAAAGATAACCAGTGTGTCACGCCAGACAGTCTCAACCAGATTGCTCTGCTGCAGGTGCGCTGTAACGATCAGATTACCTTGTCGGCACGTGGCCCCGAAGCGGGCGCTGCGCTGGAAGCGTTCACCTCTCTGGCGGCGGAAAATTTTGGCGAGCAACCTGAAACGATGTCGCTCAGGACAACGGTACCGGACACGGGACAGGTGCAGGGTAAAGCAGTGTTTTATACCTTGCCGCTGGCGCAGCCTGACCGGCGTCCATGTGCCGATGAGCAGCAGGAATGCCGACGGCTGAAGCAGGCAATCGCTGACACTCTCTGTGATCTGGATGCGCTGCATAAACGGGCAGAAGCGAATTATGGCGAGGCGGTAGCCGCTATTTTCGCCGGGCATCACACGTTGCTGGATGATGCCGATATGTTTGATGAAGCCTGCGAGAAGCTTCGTGCGGCACGGTGCTGTGCCGAATCCGCCTGGTATGAGGTGCTCATGGCGCTGAGTCAGCAATACCGGCAACTGGATGATGCTTACCTGCAGGCGAGATTTATCGATATTCAAGACATCCTGCACCGCACCCTGTGTCACCTTAGCGGCCTTGAGATTACGCTTCCGTCACCGGATGTGCCCGCGATTCTGATTGCCGATGACATCTTTCCCTCTGCGGTCGCCAGTCTGGATGTGAAGCAGATAAAAGGCATTTGCCTGCGGGAGGGCAGTGCGCTCTCTCACGCTGCCATTATTGCCCGCGAAGCCGGTGTTGCCTTTCTCTGTCAGCAGGGTGATATGCTGGATATCATTCAGCCAGAGGACAGGCTGATGATAGATGTCGCCGGGCAACAGATCAGAAGTCTTTAGCGCTTTTCATTCGCCCCTGATGAGGTCTTCGGGGGCTTTATTTCCCTTAAAAAGACCGCAATTGTACGTTGATTTTAATATCAATTTCTTATTAACAGGGCGGTGGTTGCGGCTCAGTAGGTCAGTCAAAGGGGCAATAGGAGTTTGGCTGCCAATCAGGTGATGAACGCCGTTTTAACTGGTGTACAGACCTGTCAGCCAGTGAGGGACAGGATGATCCAGCCAACGTCGTTGGCATCAGCATTTCATTCTCAATACAGCAACACAACTCAGAACCAACTTTGCAATCTCATTTAGTCAGCGGCTCAATTAATAACTGAGGCCGGAATCGGATTATCAACGCCACCTGAAAAAGTCATGGGCCCTGCCAACGGAGACTTAGTTAATTACGGCAGTCAGCTGACAGGGCGTGGCGATTTAGCATTACCTACGGTAAATAAAATCGCTCTGTCAGGCGCGACATGAAAGAGTCCAGTTATGGCTCATGCGGCAGCTTCACTTTTGTCTCTATAACAAGGTCCGGTTAAATCTCAGGCCGGGGCGGATAAAAACCGTCTGGATACGGGAACGCTGGGTTTTACCGATCTGCATAACGCGGCCGACTACAAAACGGAACATCAGGGCATCGGCATGAGCTCGGGTGCCAGCATGGCGGGCCAGTTCGCCGGGAATATGGCTAACACCATGCTGGCAGGCGCTGACGGAAAAGGGCATGCTGAAGGAACTACCCGGTCAGCGGGTTGTTGGTGTAGCTGCATCTTTAGTCTGCGCTAAATAACGTCTTCTACCCTTCTTTAACCGCCTTCCTTGCAAAGTTCCAGCGGCGGTACTGATACTTACTAATCAGGCTCTCCAGCACTTCACGTACTATCGCCTGCACAGCCTCGACGTGCAAACAGAAGAAAATATGGCACAGGCTTCATAATGCAGATTGCTGCGCAGGCAGTCAGCGGCGTATTCTCAGCGCTTGCAGGTGGAAATGCCAGCGGTGCAGTCGCTGCAGGTGCGGCACCGCTACTTGCTCAAATGTTTAAGCAGGCATCCGGTGACAATGATGCCATGCGCATCCTGCTTCGTACACTGGCCTCCGGTCTTATCGCAGGGCTCAGGGTGGTAGCGTGGCTGGCGCAGCGGCGGGGGATTCACCGCTGCCGCTCTCTGGGCACCAAGATGTGCTAAGCAGGCTGTTTTTCGGTAAAGAAGCCGCTCTCCTTACAGCCGATGAAAAACATCTGATTGCCAATATCGCTACGCTGGCACGTGCTGAAGTGGGCGGGGCTGTGAGCGGTGGCATGGGGGCAGCAAGCGGTGGCTCGGCGGCGCGGACTGAGGTTGAGAATAACTCGCTGAGTCCTGATCAGTCACTGACGTTCGATAAAGAGCTGTCGAACTGTCGAAAATCCGGTGGTGACTGCCAGGCTGTTATCGAGAAGTGGAAACAGATTAGCGATAAACAGAGTACTGAAACTGAGCAGAAGCTGAAAGATAATCCGCTGGAAGCCCAAGTTGTTGATAAGGAAATCGCTCAGGGCGGCTATGATATGGCAGATCGTCCCGGCTGGTTGAGTGGTGTCGGTGCCGATGTCATGACCAGTGAGGAAGCCAAAGCTTACGTCCACCAGTGGAATGGTCAGGATCTGGCGAAGATAGATCAAAGTAGCCCTGCCTGGACAAAGTTTGCGGCGTTTGTATCTGATCCAGAAAATCAGGCAGCACTAGCTTCCTTCGCGAACACGGGGAAAGACGTAATTCAATTAGCAAAAGCTGCGATAACTTCTCAGTTTTATCCTGTTACGATTAAAAGTTTACAGGTAGGGTTGAGGAACCCTGATTATGTCGATAAGCGCAAAAAAGATATGTTAAATGGTGATTTTAAATTCTCTGCTCCTAAAGGGAAAATAGCTGGTTACATTGATAGTCAGGGACGTTCTTATATAACTGAAGGAAACCATTGAATGGTGGCTGCTCAAGATATATATATACAGACGGGTGATGAAAAATATATTGATCAGTTATTAAAAAATGGTGTTTGGACTCAAGTTAAAAGAGCTCCTGCCGGAACAGTATCTATGCCTAAGCGCTGATAAGGTTGATCATAATGACAAAAACAGAAATATACATCCAGATGCTTAATCTTGTCTTACCTTATGTAAGAAGTATTCAGTCAAAAAATGCTTGGGTAAAGGCAAGAGATATCTCCTGCTATTTTGAAACTGAACTTATACATAACTTACCTAAAAGTATTGCGGAGCGAGATATGATAGAGCATGATGTATGTTTCCTGAATAATCAGGCTAAAAGTTATTTTGAAAAATGTAGCGAAGATATATCACCTAATTATAATCAGCACACCGAATATATTAAGTTATTGTTTAAAATGGTGCCTGATAATTTAAAGCCTAAACTACAATGGCAAGGTCCTTGATAGGATCCCGGCCCCCTGAGTCGGGATCGTTTTACGTTTTAACAGTTCTTACGCAAAATGCCCGTTTCCGCGTCTGTACATCGGCAGATCGCCGGTATCATTAATCGCCCCCGGAAACCCTTCCAGCCAAAGTTTCATCTTAAAATAATTGAGGCAGACTGTATTGGTAGTGGATTAAAACCAGATCCAACTCATGGAGGTGCCAGTTATCTGAGCCGCGAGCAATTAATGGAAGGAAAGGTTTTTACCATTAAGGGTGGTGATGGTATAGAAAGGAAATTGCTACAAGCCGAAGGTTCATTTAATGATAAGACAGGTATATTTGAATATACATGTGATAATACAGGCCGGGAAGGTTACGGTTGAGAATAATTACCTGAGCAGCACGGAGAAGAGCCGCCAGACGGATTTGAACCACAAGCAGAGCCTGACGCCGCAGGAGCAGAAAGAGAAAGACATGCTTAACCGCAAGGATGCGGAAACCAGTAAGGCGGTGGTTGATGCCTGTATGAGTGGCAGCGCAGAGGCCTGTAGCGCCGCCCGGCAGGATGTGCTGGAGAAGCAGGGCACCTATCAGAATCTGGGTCACCAGAATCAGAAGGAAGCGCAGGAAGGCTATCAGTAGATACAGCAGTTGCTGAATGGCATCAGTGCGGAGGCGAAGCAGACGCAGGCGCTATTTAACGGCATGGTGGCGGCGTACATACGCACTGGTATGAGTGAAGAGGCGGCCCGGGCTGCGGTGGGCTACCAGCTTGGAGCCATGTATATTGCCTGAGGGATAGCGGGTATTGGTGTTGGTAAAGCTGTTGATGAAGGGCTAACGCCGGGAGTGAAACCCTCGACAACGTCGGCGAAGCCCGGAGCCGGTGGTACTCAGGCAGAAAGTAAGCCATCAAGTGGAGCAGAGAACGCCGCGTCTTCCCCGAAACTAAAAGTCGACCTGGTACAACAGAATCTGACTAATATAGCGAAGCAGGATCCGAGGCTGGAAATAGCTATTAAAGGTGATGGGTCTGGTAAAAAAGATTTTTCAATGGGCTATGGTACTCGTACCGAAGCCGATAGGTTAGGGATGATCTGGGTTGGTGATGGAGCAAGGCAAACCAGTAAAGGCGGATGGATTAGTGCTGATAGTACTAGGGGGGGACAGACCTGCATCTGAAAAACCTAATAGTCCTTATGCAACGACTGGTACTCAATCTAATTTTGAAACATATCCCATTAATTCAAAAGGCGAATCTTTGAAAATCGGAAACGGAAATGCGTTAGAGAATAATGCGCTGAGCGGCAAAGATGCCCAGGAGAAAAACAGCATTGAACTTGCACTGTCAGAAACAGGACTGGCCCTGCACCCAAGAACGGCTGAAGACGTGGCTGCGCTGGAAAATCGACACGACCAGCTAACTAAACTCGATGCCGAAGTTGATAAGTATCTTCAGGATGCCTGTTCTCAGGGACGGGTATCGCCCGCTTGTCAGGATGCGAATGCTTTAGCTCAGGGTCTGCAGGATAGCTACAGCGGTTATCTGGGCGGCCTAACGTAGAAAGAGCTGAATCATGCCCGGGTTAGCCAAATAGTGGCGAATACCTCAGCTGATAAATGGGATTACGCAATAGAAGGCTACGCGAAATCACAGAATATCAGCTATCAGGAAGCAAAAGACAAGTTCGCGCTCGCCATCAATATCAACCAAGCGGCAGACATTGCCGGGATTGTATGGCCTGAAAGGAAGCGAGAGTGAAAAAACAGGAATAAGCAGTGCGGCGGCTTCAACCATGAAGCAGGTGCTATCGAAGTATGATGACTTCAAGCAGAATATTGCCAGCAGTACGAAAGGTAATAATGATGCGCTGGCAATGGCGGGTGCGGGGAATGTTAACGTCTCCACATCGGGTGAAGAACTGGGGCCGAATGTAAATCTGTCCACGGGAACCAGAGGTGGCAAAGGAAGCCCAATACCAGTTAAAGATCCTGTAACTGCTAGTAATGGTCTAAATTATCAGTCAAATCCTAAGCATACAATTAATCCACCACGAAACGCAGGTATTGAGCCGAGAAACTCTTTAAGTCTTTTTGAAAACTCAGTTTCAGTTAACGCCAAAAACCAAAAAGCGCGCTACACCATGGATGATAGCGGGAATATACACCAATTCATGCCATACAATACTGGGAACTGGCATTGGGCAGGTAGTACAGCAGATGAAAGAAACCCATTAATTTTGCCAAATGATGTAAAATCGGCATTGAAGAAACAACAAGGTTGGAAAATCAAATGATTATTGGTGATGATTTTTTTGAAATCGCATTTCAATTGGAGTTTATGGCTTCTGGTTATTCATCTCCAAGCGGAATGTTTAATTTTGTGATCAACGGAAAAATGATCCCAGGTGAAAGTGTCGCTGTCGATCTTTATGTGGCAATATCTTTTTTAAAGGACAGCGTAAATAGTGAGGTAATTGAAAATGCACCGGATATTGGTAACATTATTCTAGATGAGTTGGATTTTTCAGAAGGTGCGCCAGAAGGTATAATCTGGCTCGACACAGGAGTTGCAGAAATAAGTGGTCGAGGTTATTGGTTTTATTTAGGATTCGATCAAGATGAGGAACGGCTCATTTTCACTACGGATGCAGGTAAAAGCTATCAAGAAGCTCGATATGCACGAGGAACGGTTAAGAAATTGATTGATAGTTTACCTGATTCTAAGGACCTGGAGTTTATCAAAAGAAAGGAAATGATTTTCCTTACTGATTTGAAAATGTAATATATTGAGCATTGTTGTTGAGAATAATATGCTGAGTGTTCCGCGAATAGAAAGTTTACGGAAAAGCCAAAGATTGTGAGGCCAGTGGAGTAAAATCCGACCCGTCGCTTACTTGTATTTTACAATTGGAAAGTCTGGCAGCAAAATACAGCGCTGCTACGAATAAAGGTGCATCAACATCGGATGGCTTAACAGTTGATTCTGTCGCTAAGGTGGATACATCAGAAACTTACTTTTGTGTTGAAGGTAATGTTATAAGAACCAGTCAGAATAGAATTAGTGTTAATGCTTATGGAAGTGTAACTATCAACTCAGGATGCAGTTGGCAATTATGTGTTAGTACAAATGGTCCTAATCATGCATCATACTATCTGACTAACAAAAGATCCGATGGATCAGTAGTCGTTTTTGAGGTCGATGCTGCGCTACACAAACAAATAATGGATGCTGCAGTTCAACAAAGACTTATGCCGGGTGTCCCTAGAGACCCTAATGCACCTAAAATAGTAGATCCAAATCAAGGTAAGCCTAGTATATCGCTGGAGTTACCTAAGATATGGGACAGATTCATAGAGCAAAACTCATCAAAAGCCCGTGTGTTAACTAAAGAGGAGTTCATCAATGAATTTGGAAAATGATTGCTAGCTTTTGTTAAGGGATCTTTTCAATGGTGGAAAATCAATCGCGGTGTTCATTATTATGTCTCTGATAATAAGGAAATTATTGCATTGATGTAAGAACGGAATACAAGGTTCATATCGATAATGGGCTTATGGAAGAGTCTTTGTATGATGAGGCAATAAAACTATTCAGAAATGGGGTGCCTGTTCTTACAAAAGATAACTTTAGTGAGTATGTTTCTAAAATAATGTGGCGACATATTCAGTTGAAAATTTGAAGGTTTTTTTCACATTGGGATATTCAAGAACTCACCTATGTGATTTTTATAATTACATTGAGTGTTTTTATCAACTCTTAAAGAACCTGTTTCATATGAGTGGGATAAATTACGAATGGGGTTGCCTGAATTTTATATCAATTTCGATAAAAATATATATCGTCATACGGATTGGGATAGAGGGTACGAAAAGTTTGTGCCAGCAGGCTGGAATGCTCAGGCTGATAGTGATTTTGGTTTGCTAATTCCAGATAATCAGCGATATTGGTTGATTGATGGTATGAGTTTTTGGAAGCTACAGATGTAGCTTGAATCAGTCACAATGGCGGGTTTTTTTTGGGGGGGGTATTAATAAGTGGAGCGATTTTTTGTAGGTGTAAATATTTTACTATAAGGTGAGATGTTACTTGTAAAAAACAGATGGTATTCCTAATGCCGGGGCTTCTTAAGCGTAAATGTTTAGTATGGTGATCTTAATGAAACGATTTAGTCGTCTTCATTATTCTCCAAAGTTAAATATTTTCAGATTCAGTTCTAATTCAGAACCGCTCCATTCCAACCTTCCATTAAAACCTCCCCACCACCCGTTCCCTTAACCACCTGTGCCCCAAATCCCGGTGCGATCGCGCATGCCACAGCATCACCAGCTCAAAGCCTGGAATCGCCATCGGTGGTAGCACCGTCATTAATCCCGGCATCCTCGCCGCCACTCTCTCCGGCATCAACGCCACTAAATCGCTGGTGCTCAGCACGCTGCCCATCAGCAAAAAATGAGGCACAGAGAGCACTACGTTTCGGCTTAGCCCTCTAGCTTCCAGCACCGTATCCGTCACCCCACGAAAGCCGCCGCCGTCTGGCGACACCACCACATGCTCCAGCGCGCAGAGCGCTTCGGCGGTGATAGCAGAATGCAGGGCGGGATGACCCTGACGGCCTGCTACCACATAGCGCTCCTGAAACAGTGGGCGGACATGCAGCCCGTCAGGCACGCCGTCACGCAGATGAAGCACCAGATCGACCGTGCCTTTTTCTAACTGCTGTGCAATCAACGCCGGTTTCATATCCAGAATGGCAAGCCGGGTGCCCGGTGCTTCCTGACGTAAGGTATTCATCAACGGCATCAGCGCCGTCTGCGCACCATAATCCGTGGCGGCAATACGCCAGGTGATGTCTGCCTCTGCGGGCACAAAGGGTCCCGGCTCGGCTACGACTTCATCGATTCTGGCAACCAGTTCTT
This sequence comes from Pantoea sp. CS_6, assembly GCF_041954745.1. Classification (NCBI taxonomy): domain Bacteria; kingdom Pseudomonadati; phylum Pseudomonadota; class Gammaproteobacteria; order Enterobacterales; family Erwiniaceae; genus Pantoea; species Pantoea sp. CS_6. Next base: position 140,524 of record NZ_JAVAYG010000008.1, on the reverse strand, counting down.
CAAGCGAAGGGCGTAATCCTTCTGCTCGTGCCGTGGGACGCATACCATGGGAAACCGGAATCAGTAGCGGATCGTTAAATAAAGTACGCAGGCGTTCCAGCCGGGCACTGACGGAAGGCTGGGAAAGGTTTAACCGTTCAGCGGCACGGCTGACGCTGTTCTCCTGTAGCAGGACGTTTAACGTGATCAACAAATTCAGATCGGGCTTCATGGTATCAGTCCTGTCTATAGCGACTATCCGTTCCTTTACTTTTACTGATAGCACAATCAGGCGCAGGCTACCTGTCTCTTTTATCAACACGGGATAGTTTATGAATGTGTTAATCGTTGTTGCTCACCCTGAACCCCGCTCGCTTAACGGTGCGCTGGCGCGTTTTTCCGTCAGTCATCTGCAACAGTTGGGCCATCAGGTGCGCGTTTCCGATCTCTATGCCATGAACTGGGAGGCGCGCGTAACGCCTGCCGACACACAACATCGCCAACATGTCGAACGGTTTACTCCCTCACTGGAATCCATTCAGGCTTTTGAAGGCGGCTTTCAAAGCGAAGACATCCAGCAGGAACAGGAAAAACTACTGTGGGCCGATGCGGTGATTTTGCAGTTCCCGTTATGGTGGTTTTCGATGCCCGCCATCTTGAAAGGCTGGATCGATCGTGTTTATGCCTGCGGGTTTGCCTACGGCGTAGGCGAACATTCAGATACGCACTGGGGCGATCGCTACGGTGAAGGTACGCTGGCAGGGAAGCGCGCCATGCTGGTGGTCACTATGGGCGGATGGGCGTCGCATTACGGTCCTCGCGGCATCAATGGGCATATTGATGACATTTTGTTTCCCATTCAGCATGGCATTCTTTTTTACCCCGGCTTTGACGTGCTGCCGCCGTTCACGGTTTACCGTACCGGCCGGATCGATAGCGTACGTTTTGATGCGCTGTGTCAGGAACTGAGTAAGCGGCTCGATAACCTGTTTATTACTTCACCTGTTGGCTATTATCGGCAAAACGGCGGGGATTACGCGATCCCCGAGTTAACCTTGCGTGACGATCTGGCAGCCGGTGAGCAGGGCCACAGAATCCACATTCGCCAAGGCTGAAGGCAGAACAGGGCAGAGGCACGTCGTCTGGCTTATCTGCCCTGTTTGCATCGATTTCAAAATAACCCTTGCATGCAACGCGAGGATGTGACCTAATGAATCGTCGGTTTGATTAACAGACGCTATCAAAGTAAGTATCTACAGCAGTTCTCATCTCTAAGCCTGTCGCGAGACATTCCTTCTTTTTGAGTCTTCTCTTACGTTCTGATTGAAATCTGTTCTCAGGCCATTACGCCGGAAGGCTCAATTATTTAAGGAATTAAACATGTCTAACAAAATCCGCGGTACCGTTAAATGGTTCAACGCTGAGAAAGGCTTCGGTTTCATCTCTCCTCAGGACGGCAGCAAAGATGTATTCGTACACTTCTCTGCAATCCAGGGTACTGATTTCCGTACTTTAGATGAAGGTCAACAAGTTGAATTTACAGTAGAAAATGGTGCTAAAGGCCCAGCTGCTGCAAACGTTGTTGGTCTCTAAGGACTGAAAATTACGCGTTTCAAGTGTCCTCACTGTAATGGCTCGCAGTACCGTACATCACATTTCGATGTGACAAGAGCCAACCCGCATGGAGCAAAATGCATTTTTTGCAAAACGGTCGTTGTTCAGATTAACGCGACAAGGATTGTAACTCAGAGTCAGCCACAGGCGCTCTGAAAAGGCTAAAGAGCGTTATAGCGTTGTGCATTTACCGTAATCAAAAAGGCTGCCAGTGGCAGCCTTTTTTCATTCCCTTTTCGCGAAATGTAGAAGCCGTTTTCCAGGCTGCGCTTATACCATCAGCACAAGAACGCCGGCCCAGAACGCCAGACAGGCTATCACCATTGCAATCCAGCTCAGCTGACGTAAACGCCCGCGGAACAGGGGCTTACGTACGACAGGAAGCGCTTCACTCTGCATTTTCATAGTCTCATGTATTGAACGTTAGGTGACAGCAGGGCAGGGTTGTGCTGCCCGCTACGTTTTAGCTTGCGGCTTCCAGCGCTTTGAAAATGACATCCGACAGTTCGTTTAATTCGAACTTGGCAACATAGCCATCAGCCCCGACTTTGCGAACGTGATCTTCGTTAGCACTGCCCGAAAGTGAGGAGTGGATCACGACGGGAATATGACGCAACGTGGTGTCGCGCTTGATGTTACGCGTGAGCGTAAAGCCGTCCATTTCCGGCATTTCCAGGTCGGTTAACACCAGCGCGATCTTGTCGTGAATGGATTCACCCTGCGACTGAGCCTGCTGGTGGATCGCTTTGATTTTTTCCCACGCTTCCAGGCCGGTGTTACACATGACGGCAGGAATGCCCATGCTCTTCAGGCCCTGCTCCAGCAACTGGCGGGCAACTTTGGAGTCTTCAGCCACAATCGCGACGGAACCGGGCTTCATTTTATACTGACGCTCTTTCGGCGCTTCAGGCTCCACGCCACGAACGGACGGGATGATGTCATAGAGAATCTGTTCGACATCCAGCACCATGGCCAGATTGCTTTTTTGTTCGTCGTCATCCAGGCACGCGATACTGGTGATGTTACGTCCACCGATACCGGCTTCAGCGGTATGAACCTGGCTCCAGTTAAGACGCACGATGTTTTCAACGGATTCGACGGCAAACGCCTGCGTATTACGCGCGTATTCGGTCACCAGCAGCAGGTTCAGGCCCGTTTCAGGCACGCAACCGGCTACCGCAGGCAGGTCAATAACAGGAATGAACTGTCCACGAATGCTCGCCATGCCCAGCAACGGCGAACGCATGCCCGCGGCTTTCGTAATCGGCGGCATCGGAACAATTTCACGCAGTTTAAATACGTTTATCCCAAACAGCTCTGATTTACCTTTTAACTGGTCAGAGCCAAGGCGAAACAGCAGCAGCTCAAACTTATTCGATAAGGCGAGATTCGCTCTCTCATCGATCTCTTTCTGAAAATTATCCATCGTTGCCTCAGCGTCAGCGCAGCAGGTGAAAAAGGGTGTGATGAAGTTATCGGCAGCCTTCGGAAAAAGGTGAGAGGGGAAAACGCACGTTAAGAGATTATTGTGCCAGGCTTAACAGTGAGAACGCAGCATGGATACTTTTCCCTATAAAGGAGTAAGCGATGAAAAAATTAGTACTGGCGACCTTACTGGCGGTAGCGACCACAGGGGCTTACGCGGAAGAAGGTGGCTTCAAGGCAGGTGATACGCCGCCGCCACAGCATAAACAGGATGCAGGCTACAAAGGGTCAGAAGACACAGGACAGACGCACATCGATCAGATTCGTGACTTTCGGCAGGGCGGTTACGTCACGCTGGAAGGTTATATCGTAAAAAAAGTCGCGGACAATAATTATCAGTTTCGTGACAGCACCGGCACTTTAACCATTATTGCGCCGAAGAAAACGTTCGATGGCAAAACCTATTCCGCTGACGACAAAGTTCGCGTCAGCGGTAAAGTGCACGGGAAAGGTGACAAAACCACGCTGCACGTTATGCGGATCGATGAGCCATAATCGGCAGGGCGAGAATGACTCTCGCCCTTTCTTTTAGTCTTTCAGCAGTACAGCCCGGCAGGTTTTGCCTTTGATTTTGCCCTGCTTGAGTTTGACCAGCGCAGATTTTGCCTGAGCCGCTTCAATCGCTACATAAGCATGCGTCGGGGTGAGATCAATCTTACCGATCTGATCGGCGCGATAGCCTGCTTCTCCTGTCAGCGCACCGAGAATATCGCCGGGCCGAATCTTGGCTTTACGCCCACCATCAATGCAAATCGTCATCATGGCTGCCGGCAACGGTTTACTGCTTTTCCTGAGCGCACTGGCGGCAACCCATGGCAGCTTCTGCTGCAGGAAATCTTCTAACGCATGCGCGCGCGCCATTTCATCGGCCGCGACAAAACTCACGGCAGCGCCTTCTTCGCCCGCCCGCGCGGTACGGCCGATACGATGCAGATGTACTTCGGGATCCCACGCCAGCTGGTAGTTCACCACCAGCGACAGCGACTTGATGTCCAGGCCGCGGGCCGCGACGTCCGTCGCCACCAGCACGCGACCACTGCCGTTAGCAAACCGGATCAGCACACGTTCGCGATCGCGTTGTTCGAGATCGCCATGCAGGGGCAGGGCGCTGATATCGCGGGCGTTAAGCGCGGCGGCAATATCATCACATTCGCGTTTGGTGTTGCAGAACACCACACAGGACGATGGCTGGCGTTCGCTGAGCAGGCTAATCAGCAGCGACAATTTTTCGCCGTGCGTCGCTTCAATAAATTGTTGTTCGATTGCCGGCAGTTCGCTGACCTCTTCCGTCACGACGCTCAGCGCATCACGTTGAAAGCGCTGGCTCAGTGTTGCAATGCCGTCTGGCCAGGTGGCAGAGAACAGCAGCGTCTGACGCGCGGCGGGCGTGGCGGCGATAATGGTTTCCATATCGTCACGAAAGCCCATTTCCAGCATCCGATCGGCTTCGTCCAGCACCAGCGTGCGCAGACTGTCGAGCTGCAGCGTTTCGCGCTTGAGATGGTCAAGAATCCTGCCCGGCGTACCGACCACAATCTGCGGTGGATGCACCAGCGAATCGCGCTGCGCACTCATGGGCTGGCCGCCGCATAAGGTCAGAATTTTGATATTGCGCGTGAAGCGCGCTAACTGCCGCAGAACGTTGCTGACCTGATCGGCCAGTTCTCGCGTCGGACATAAAATCAGCGCCTGAGTCTGAAAACGCGCACTGTCGATATGATGCAACAGGCCAATACCAAATGCGGCCGTTTTGCCGCTGCCGGTTTTTGCCTGCGCACGAACGTCGCGTCCGGCTAAGATAGCGGGCAGCGAGGCGGCCTGGACCGGCGTCATGCTGGTATAGCCCATCTCGCGCAGGTTATCGAGCTGACTATCGGGAAGAGAATTAAGCGAGGAAAAAGCGGTCACGGGTGCGGCCTCTGCGGCTGTAAGTTGGGGCATCATTGCGAGCGCAAGTCTGTCAGAAAGCGTACACAACAGCAATGTTAACCTGCAAACCCTGCGCCGGGCGGCGCTTTTATCTAAGAATAAACTGAAGATGAAAAAGATTAGTTGGGAAATTTTAATCAATTAAAACGTAAGATGTGAAACCGCTTACATGGACTAAGCCATTAAGATTAAGAATTTTTTTCTAATATTTTCTTTGTAGTACACAATTTAAAGTTAATCAGATTATTCCGCATTTGCGACGGAATTAACGCATTAATAATGCAAAAGTATCGCCAGAAGAGAAGATGAAAACGACTTGTAAACGCCTTTATATTGAGGAGGATACATCGATATCACTACTGGCAGAGGATTTTTTCATTGAATAATATCCCGCAGATCTTGCATGAAGACGTACTTAAAATCGTAGGTCGTGCAGTCCTGACATTGCATCTCTATGGGGAAAGCTTATCGGCAGATAAAGTGGCCTCTATGATTGGATGTTATGCCGAAGACGATCCGGTGGCTTCTGATGGCGCCCATCTCTATACGCTTGCGATGGCGTTAATGTCACAGACGAGGGAGGCTCGGGTTTAGCGTCGCCTTCATTCGGCTGTCCGCGCCCCATGCCAGCTCTGTGACAGGGGGCGCGTCCGCATCTGCACGCGGTTTCTGGTTTTACAGCGTCCTTTACCACTGCCTGTCAGTGAAAAACTCACTGCCAGTGCAGATCGGCAAATGTCACCAGTGCCTCTGCCAGCTGGCGCTGAAGCGCGTCATCCGGCTGGCGACAGAACAGCGCCAGCTCAAAAGTGTCAATCACCGGCAAGCCCTGCTGGTCGCCCAGCACACGGTGTGCAAGCAGACGACAGCTGGCAGGCAACAGCGTAACGCCCAGGCCCTGGGCACTGGCGGCAGACAGGGCCACAAGGCTGGCACTGCTGTAACCGATGCGCCAGCTGCGGCCCAGCCCATCCAGCGTCTGGCAGATCTCCTCGCGATAAAGTCCCTGTTGAGGAAACAGGACCAGCGGCACCGGGGAATGCTCAAAGCAGGGATATGCCGCGCTGTCCAGCCATAACAGCGGCTCGGGTCGGGAAGCCAGCGGGCGTTCACCGTAAGGTTGCTTAATCAGCATGATATCAAGTTCCTCCCGCTGCCAGGCCCGACGTAGTTCTACCTGCATCCCGCTCATCACATCCAGCCGCATATGGGGATGTTCGCGACTGAACTGCGCCAGCAGGGCAGCCGTGGGGGCCGCAAAATCTTCCGGAACGCCAAGCCGCAGCACACCATCGCGCCACTTATCGCTCAACACATCGAGTGCTTCGCCATTCAGGGCAATGATACGGCGGGCATAACCCAACAGCTTCTCGCCTTCCTCCGTGACGGTTACCTGATGTGATGAGCGGGCCAGCAGTGCTTTTCCCACCCTCTCTTCCAGTCGCCGCACCTGCTGGCTCACTGTTGATTGCGACAGGTGCACGCGATCGGCGGCACGGGTGAAGCTGGCGGTTTCGCAGACCGCAACAAAGCTCAGAAGCTGCTGGGGCGTGAACATAGGCTGGCGATTCATTTTTCCACTGCCTGTCATGATGATATTCCATTTCCAAATAGTAACCACAGCTGTCAGGCTGACAAGGTTTACTTCCAGGATGGCCCATGAAAAAAGAGAATATTGTGATCGTTACCGCCCTGGTGCTGGCGGGACTGAATATGCGTCCACTGATGACCTCCGTCAGTCCGTTGCTGGATCAGTTACGCGAAAGCATTGGGCTCTCCGCCTTGGCAGCGTCACTGCTGCCTGCGATTCCCATGATGATGATGGGAGCGATAGCGTTAATCAGCGCACCACTTATGCAGCGTGTTCAACTGCGCGGACTGCTGTGTGGCGGACTGGCGTTGTTAGTGTTGGCGCTCCTCAGCCGCCTTTTTGTGGCGCAAGGCGAATCGCTGGTAGGGAGCACGCTACCGGGCGGCATTGGTATCGGGATAGTGCAAATGGCGATGCCGGGCTTTATCCGCCAACGCTTTCCACAACGCAGTGCGATGATGACCGGGCTGTGGTCTGCGGCCCTGATGGGCGGGGGCGGACTGGGTGCCGCATTAACACCGTGGTTAAGTGCTCACCTGAGCTGGCAGATGGCCCTCAGCAGCTGGGCCGTGCCTGCGCTGCTGGCCATCCTGCTTTGGGCGTGGATGCCCGGGGTGACGTCGCCAGCGCGCGCGTCGGTCGTGATGCCTTCACTATGGCGTAACGCGCGCGCCTGGATGCTGGCGCTCAGCTTTGGTTTAGTGAATGGCGGTTATGCCATTTGCGTAGCATGGTTGCCTGATTTCTACCATCAACTCGGCTGGAGCGCGCAAGCGGGCGGAAGCCTGTTGGGCGTGATGATTACCTGCCAGGTCGCCGGGGCGATGGTGTTTCCGCTGTTGACGCGCGGCCCGGATCGACGGCCGCTGTTGCTGTTAACGCTGATTTTTCAGCTAAGCGGTATGCTTGGCCTCCTGTTTGCACCGCTTTACCATCCATGGCTGTGGGTGGGAATGGCGGGCGTGGGTCTGGGTGGTGCTTTTCCCCTGGCGCTGGTGCTGGCGCTGGACCATCTGGCGCATCCGCAGGCGGGCGGACGACTGGTGGCGTTCATGCAAGGGATTGGCTTTATTATTGCCGGCAGTATGCCGTTTATCGCCGGTCAGTTGCATGCACTGACCGGGGATTTCTCCACGATCTGGTGGCTCCAGTGCGGCGTTACGATTGGGCTGGTCGGGTTAAATCTGCGTTTTCATCCGCAAAGTTACAAATACGCCTTTCCACAATCGTGATTGGTCCGACCAAAACAGCTAAACCTTTTCAGTGGTTCACATAACGTTAAAATTAAAGCCGTAACTGTTGCCTTGGGTTAACAGCGGGTTAAGTATCTGTAACGGATAAGCCCCAACTGGCAAAATTGGTAGGACCAATAAGCAGAGCGGGCGTGACAGATGCGCCCTGTGTTTATGCCCGTCGCGCATCGCTCTCATCACCTTTCTGGAGATAACGGCATGCAGGTCTGGCAGCAAAATTATGATCCGCTCAATAACATCTGGCTCTCCAGCCTGATTGCGTTACTGCCTGTTCTGTTTTTCTTTTTTGCGTTGATTAAGCTAAAGATGAAAGGCCATCAGGCTGCCACCATCACTGTCATGCTGGCGCTGGGAGTTGCGCTGCTGCTGTATCATATGCCGTGGCAGCAGGCGCTGGCCTCAGCGGCCTACGGCTTCCTGTACGGCCTGTGGCCCATTGCCTGGATTATCGTGGCCGCGGTCTTTGTCTATAAAATCTCGGTCAGGACCGGGCAGTTCGATATCATTCGCGCGTCCATCTTGTCGATCACGCCGGATCAGCGCTTACAGATGCTGATTGTCGGTTTTTCCTTTGGTGCCTTTTTAGAGGGCGCGGCAGGTTTTGGTGCGCCGGTGGCGATCACGGCTGCGTTGCTGGTAGGGCTGGGTTTTAATCCGCTTTATGCCGCAGGGTTATGCCTGATCGTGAATACCGCGCCGGTGGCGTTTGGTGCGATGGGTATTCCCATTATTGTCGCCGGGCAGGTTACCGGTCTGGACAGCTTTGCCATCGGTCAGATGGCCGGACGCCAGCTGCCTTTTTTAACCGTCATCGTGCTGTTCTGGATCATGGCGATCATGGATGGCTGGCGCGGGGTGAAAGAAACCTGGCCGGCGGTGATGGTTGCGGGTGGGTCGTTCGCGATAGCACAATTCCTGAGTTCAAATTTCCTGGGCCCGGCGTTACCCGATATTATCTCTTCGCTGGCGTCACTGGTTTCCCTGACTCTGTTTCTGCGCGTCTGGCAGCCGGTTCGCATCTTTCGCTTCAGCGATGCCGAAAATCATACGGCGACGCAACCCGCACGTCAGCAGACGTATACGACAAAGCAGGTCATTCGCGCCTGGATGCCCTTCCTGTTTCTCACCGCAACGGTAACGCTGTGGAGCATCCCGCCCTTTAAAGCGCTGTTTGCCAAAGGGGGTGCACTGGCCAACTGGGTGATGAGCATTCCCGTCCCTGGCCTGCATGACTGGATTACCCGGATACCGCCGGTTGTGGCACAGCCCAGCGCCTGGCCCGCCATTTTTAAACTGGATCTGCTGTCTGCAACCGGCACTGCCATTCTGATTGCGGCAATTGTGGCGATTATCTTTCTGAAAATGAAACCCAGAGCGGCAGTCGGGACATTTGTCGAAACACTGAAATCCCTGATGTTGCCCATCTACTCCATTGGTATGGTGCTGGCCTTTGCCTTTATCTCGAACTACTCGGGTTTATCAGCCACGCTGGCGCTGGCCTTAGCGCACACGGGCCATGCCTTTACCTTTTTCTCCCCCTTTCTGGGCTGGCTTGGCGTGTTTCTTACCGGTTCGGATACCTCCTCCAACGCGCTGTTTGCCGCGTTGCAGGCCACCACGGCGCAGCAGATTGGCGTTTCCGATATCCTGCTGGTGGCAGCGAATACCACGGGTGGCGTCACCGGTAAAATGATCTCTCCCCAGTCGATCGCTATTGCCTGTGCAGCGGTCGGTCTGGTCGGCAAAGAGTCCGATCTGTTCCGCTTCACCGTAAAGCACAGCCTGATCTTTACCGGCCTGGTTGGGGTGATGACCACGCTGCAGGCTTACGTTTTTCCCTGGATGATCCCATGACACCAAACGATCCCTTACCGATGCGGCTTAAGCACTATATCCGCGATCATCAGCTTGAGCCGGGCATGCGTTTGCCCGCCGAGCGTCAGCTGGCGGCCGCGCTGGGCGTTTCCCGTTCGTCGCTGCGTGAAGCTATTCAGCAACTGATCAGCAGCGGCGTTTTGATGAGTCGGCGCGGTGACGGTACCTGGCTGCGTCAGCCGCAGGAGCCCTGGTCTGAGCAGCGCATCGTCGAGCCCATTCGTCAGCTTCTCGCCAACGATCCGGACTACCGTTACGACATTCTTGAAGCGCGCCATGCGATTGAGGGCAGCACGGCCTGGCATGCGGCGCTACGGGCTACCGAGTCAGATAAAGAGCGTCTGCGGTACGCCTTTGATGCCACGCTGGCGATGAAAGAGAGTGACGATCCCCATCTGGCCGGGCAGGCCGATCTGCGCTTTCATCTGGCCATCGCAGAAGCCTCACATAACATCGTGCTGCTGCAAACCATGCGGGGGTTATTCGATTTACTGCACTCGTCCATGCTGCACAGTCGTAAGCTGATGTACATCAGACCCGTGATTTTTGACCGCCTGACCGATCAGCACCGGGCGATGCTCGACGCGATTTTACTGGGCGATGCCGAGGCTGCCCGGTCAGCCGCTATGGATCATCTGGGTTTTGTTCACACCACAATGAAAACACTTGATGAAGACGAAGCCAGGCAGGCGCGAATTACGCGTTTGCCGGGTCATGACCTGCACAATCACAAGGAAAACCGCTGATGATCATCTCTGCCGCCAGTGACTATCGCGCCGCCGCGCAGCGCATTTTACCGCCTTTTCTGTTTCATTATCTGGATGGCGGTGCCTATGCAGAGCATACGCTACGGCGGAATGTTGCCGATCTGTCAGACGTGGCGCTGCGCCAGCGCATTCTCCGGAATATGTCGGCGCTCAGCCTGGAAACCACGCTGTTCAGTGAAACGCTGTCCATGCCCGTCGCGCTGGCACCGGTTGGGCTGTGTGGCATGTACGCGCGTCGTGGGGAAGTGCAGGCCGCGCGCGCTGCGGCGGGCAAAGGGATTCCGTTTACCTTATCGACCGTCTCCGTTTGCCCGATTGAGGAAGTGGCACCGCAAATCAGTCGGCCCATGTGGTTTCAACTGTATGTGCTGCGCGATCGCGGCTTTATGCGTAACGCCCTTGAGCGGGCAAAAGCGGCGGGCTGTACCACATTAGTATTTACCGTTGATATGCCAACGCCGGGCGCACGCTATCGCGATGCGCACTCGGGCATGAGCGGCAAGCACGCGGCCCTGCGCCGCTACTGGCAGGCTGTCACGCACCCACGCTGGGCACTGGATGTTGGGCTACAGGGCCGACCACACGATCTGGGCAATATTTCCACCTATCTGGGCAAACCGACCGGGCTGGAAGACTATATTGGCTGGCTGGCAAAGAATTTCGATCCGTCGATTTCCTGGAAAGATCTGGAATGGATCCGTGAGTTCTGGGACGGGCCAATGGTGATTAAAGGCATTCTGGATCCGGAAGATGCCCGCGATGCGGTGCGGTTTGGTGCCGATGGCATTGTGGTCTCAAACCATGGCGGACGCCAGCTGGACGGCGTGTTGTCTTCGGCTCGTGCCTTACCGGCCATCGCGGATGCGGTGAAGGGGGATATGACGATTCTTGCCGACAGCGGCATCCGTAATGGGCTTGATGTGGTGCGCATGATTGCGTTGGGCGCAGATACTGTTCTGCTGGGACGGGCCTTTGTTTACGCGCTGGCCACACATGGCCAACGTGGCGTCGAACATCTGCTGACGCTGATTGAAAACGAAATGAAAGTCGCGATGACCTTAACAGGCGCGAAGTGTATAGCCGATATCAACCAGACGTCGCTGGCGCAGGCGAATGCGTTGCTGGGCGAAGTGGCCCTGCATCCGGCCTCATGCCCGGCAAACTGAGCGACGTTGTCTATACTTACCTTCTTTACCAACAGGAGGAATGATATGACCATTCATAAGAAAGGTTCGGCGCATTGGGAAGGCGATATCAAAGGCAAAGGCACAGTCAGCACAGAAAGTGGTGTACTGAACCAGCAACCTTACGGCTTTAACACCCGTTTCGAAGGGCAGAAAGGCACCAATCCGGAAGAGCTTATCGGCGCAGCACATGCCGCCTGTTTTTCAATGGCACTGTCGCTCATGTTAGGTAACGCAGGCCATAAACCTGAAAGCATTGATACCAGTGCCGATGTGTCGCTGGACAAAAAAGGTGAAGGCTTCGCGATTACGAAAGTGGCGCTGACCAGCACCATCTCGCTGCCGGGCATTGATAACGACACCTTTGATGAAATCATCAATAAAGCTAAAGCCGGCTGTCCGGTTTCGCAGGTGCTTAATGCAGAAATCACACTCGATTACACGCTGAATAACTGATTGCGTACCTGAGTCGCCTTCTGGCGGCTCCCGCGGTAATCTTGCAGCATCCGGATGCGCCTCAGGGCGCATTTTCGCTTTCTTCAGACGAACACTGAAATGGCAAAAAAGACGGAAAAGGGGGGCGGGTTTTGCTGAGCATGGGGGGCGGACTGCTGCTGATCCACAGGGCCGCAATGCTATGGGGCTGAAATCCTGACTGTCGCGCCACAAACCCGGCGTGTTGCTGATGGTGGTACTGCTGCTGGAGGTAATCTGTTTCCTTCTTACCGCCTCGTGGCTGCCATGCAATGCATGACAGCAATCAGGCGTAAATCTCTTCACTCCGCTTCACACGTACATCCGTGCGCGCAATACGGTACGCCTTGCCGGGATCGCCCGCGACAAACTCAAACGTAGGTGAGTAGTAAAACGGCAGCCAGCCACCGTATCCGCTTTCCCATTCCCAGCGAACCGGACAGGGCCACAGAATGCCTTCATACAAAATGTAATAAACCCAACGCCCGGTAGGACGGCGGGGACGACTACTTTTCATGGGATTCACAACTGTGTTGGTGTAGAACAGCTTATATTTTGAACGTTAAGCGGCAACCTTGCAATGTCATCGGCTACTTTTTGTGCCATTCGCCCTGTACCGCTTTCTTAACGATGCACTTCGCCACATATCAGCACGACGTTAGGACGCACTTTATGGATACGATTTGCCATGACTTCACAGGCGGTTTTCGTCGGATAAATGCGTTCTGACACCGGTAAAGCTTCACAGGCATCGTGTCCACACGCGCTGACCAATAACACAAAACCAATTAACATAACCGACTCCTTATCCCGGTCCGCGTACTGCGAGAAGGGTGAGTGTTCCTTTATATATCACCAGTATAGCTAATTGCCGCCGGACGCCCGTGTTACGGCAGTCGGTATCGGATTGCTCTGAGCAATTATACGCGTTACCCGCTTATCAGGCAGTGAATTCTTACCCATCACTGCGATGGACAGCGCCGACGATATGGCTGAGTGAACCGCCGTTTTATTGCCTCAGCATGACGAGAAACGGGCTTCCTGATAAGGCTTATTCAGGTGTTTATTCGCCCCGAACCTCTTTAATGCTCGCGTTTTGATACTTCTCACACTTCTGATACGCAAATCTGAAACCGGTTGCAGAAAATTTTCACCCTGTGTATTCGTTAATCATTCACCACAACGAGGAATACACCATGACGAAGATTTTACTGTGCTGTGCTGCGGGTATGTCCACCAGTATGGTGGTGCAGAAAATGGAAAAGGCGGCGCAACAGCAAGGGCTGGACGTCGAGATAAAAGCTGTTGGGATTGAAGAGTTTAGAGACGATATCGCCGATTACGACTGCTGCCTGCTCGGGCCACAAATCAAATACAAGCTGGCCGATTTTCAACCGATCGCCCAGCAATACAGTAAGCCGGTTGCGGTCATCAACAGTATGGATTACGGCATGATGAATGGTGAAAAAATATTAAGCGACGCACTAAAGCTTATTCATACCTGACACCAGGGAGGTCCGGGATATATCACGCGAAACCCGCACTGCGTCAGGCAGGTTATTCTCTTTTGCCTCAGCAAGGAGTCAGGCAATGAGCCACTTCAGTGAATCTCTATTCGGCGTCATCGAAAACCGTATTAGCCCACTGGCGGGCCGTCTTTCCAGCCAGCGTCATGTCATCGCTATCCGGGACGGATTTATTGCCTCCATGCCGTTTCTGATCGTGGGCTCGTTTATGCTGTTGTTTGCTCATCCGCCTTTTTCGGCAGACAGTAGTTGGGCGTTCGCACAGTGGTGGCTGGGCATGGTAAAGGCGCATGAAGAACAAATCATGATGCCGTACAACATGACGATGGGCATTATGGCGCTCTATATCGCCAGTGCCATCGCCTATAACCTGGCAAACAGTTATAAGATGAATGGCTTTATGGCGGCCAGTCTGTCGCTGATGGCGTTTCTGGTGGTGGCGGCACCGCAAAGCGGCAAAACGTTGCCGGTTGGTTCGCTTGGCGGGGAGGGCATTTTTACCGCCATTCTGGTCGCGCTCTTTGCGACGGAGCTGATGCACGTTCTGCAGAAATACAACATCGGTTTCAAACTGCCCGAGCAGGTGCCGCCGAAGATCCGTCAGTCGTTCGATCTGCTCATCCCGATTATCACGATTTTTATTACGTTGTTTCCCCTGAGCCTGTGGGTACAGGCGCAGTTCGGCATGTTGCTGCCTCAGGCCATCATGGCCATTTTCTCGCCCATCATCTCTGCCTCTGATTCACTGCCTGCCGTGCTGGTGGCGGTACTGCTGTGCCATCTGCTGTGGTTTGCAGGCATTCATGGGGCGGTGATTGTCGGGGGCATATTGCAGGCTTTCTGGCTGACCAATCTCGGTCTGAATCAGCAGGCGCTGAACGCGGGAGAACCCATCAGCCACGTGTTTATTGAACCCTTCTGGCAGTTTTTTATTGTTATCGGTGGCTCCGGTTCGACGATGGGGTTGGTGTTGCTTTACTTACGCAGTCAGTCAGCACATCTGCGATCGATTGGAAAACTGAGTGTGGTGCCCAGCATGTTCAACATCAACGAACCGGTAATTTTTGGTTCACCGGTCGTGATGAACCCCATTCTGTTTATCCCTTTTATTCTTGCCCCGTTAGTCAACGCCGTCATTGCCTGGATCGCCACCAAAACGAACCTGATTAATCACGTGATCTCACTGGCTCCGTGGACGACGCCCGCCCCCATTGGGGCCGCCTGGTCAACCGGCTGGGACTGGCGCGTCATTGTGTTGATTGCCGTGCTGGTCACTATTGCCACGCTGATCTACTACCCGTTTTTCAAAATGTACGAGCGTCAACTGCTGCAGCAAGAGCAACCCTCTGCCGCAGCGCAACCGGTTAAGGAGTAACCCATGGAAATTGATGAAAGCACGGTAATCGAACTGATTATCCAGGCAGGCGAAGCTCGCTCCTGTTCAATGGAGGCGTTACGGGCGGCGCGGCAGCAAAACTGGGCGCAGGCGGACAGTATGCTCAGTGCCGCAACCGCGGCGGCCAAAGCAGCCCATCAAACGCAAACGCAGCTCATTGGCGCTGATGAGGGCAGCGGAAAGATTCCGGTCAGTCTGATTATGGTCCATGCTCAGGACCACCTGATGAACGCAATGCTCTGTCGCGAACTGGCTGAGGAGATCATTCAACTGCGCCGGGAGTTAGCCGCACGTTAAACAGGAGGTTATATGCAACATTCGACATTGCCCGCGTTTCCCAGGGACTTTCTCTGGGGCGCGTCCACCTCAGCTTATCAGGTTGAAGGGGCCTGGAATGAAGAGGGCAAAGGGCCTTCCGTCATTGACCAGGCAACCTTCCATCAGGACCTTACCGATTTTACCGTTTGCAGCGATCACTATCATCGTTTCAGAGAGGACATCGCGCTGCTGGCGGAGATGGGATTAAAAACCTACCGCTTTTCCATTGCCTGGAGCCGTCTTTATCCCGAGGGCGATGGTGCGTTGAACCCGGCGGGCGTGGCTTTTTATCAGCAGGTGATCGATGAACTCTGTCGGTACGGCATTACGCCGCTGGTCACCCTTTATCATTTTGATTTGCCCTGGGCGTTGCAGCAGGCGGGCGGCTGGTCTTCACGGCGTACAGTGGCGGCCTTTGAGCGTTTTGCCATCACCTGCTTTGAGCACTATGGTCGTCAGGTTAAGTACTGGCTGACCATCAACGAACAGAACATGATGATCCTCAAGGGCGATGTGATTGGTACGTTGCCACCCGGCACCGCCGATCCGCAGAAAACGCTATATCAGCAGAATCACCATATGATGCTGGCACAGGCAAAAGCGATGATCGCCTGCCATGAACGGTTGCCGGATGCCAAAATTGGCCCGGCACCCAATATCTCCTGCGTCTATGCCGCCAGTGCGCGGCCGGAAGATGTGCTGGCAGCCGATAATTTCTCTGCAATTCGCAACTGGCTCTATCTGGATCTGGCGGTCCATGGTCGCTATAACGCCGTGGTCTGGGCTTTCCTGAAACAGCGCGGCTGGTTACCCACGATCGAAGACGATGACATGGCCATCATCGCCGCAGGCAAGCCGGATTTTATCGCCTTTAATTATTATGCGTCCGCGACGGTGGGAGCCGAAGGCGAGGAGGAGCAAAGCGAAAATAAACCTCGGCCCGATCAGCAAATGGCGGGCATTGATCGGTCGGTTTATGTGGGATGTGATAATCCGCATCTCCGGCAAAATCAGTTCGGCTGGTATATCGATCCGGTGGGTTTTCGCATTACGGCGCGCCAGATTTATGCCCGCTATGCTTTGCCGCTTATCGTGACCGAAAACGGGTTGGGTGCCTTTGATCGGCTGGAGGCCGATAATAAGGTACATGATGATTACCGTATTGCGTATCTGCGCGAACACATTGCTCAACTGCAGCTGGCACTTGCCGATGGTGTGGAACTGTTTGGCTATTGTCCCTGGTCGGCAATAGATCTGGTAAGTACGCATCAGGGCATCAACAAGCGTTACGGCTTTATTTACGTCAACCGCGATGAAAAAGATTTAAAAGATCTGGCACGTTACCGTAAGAAGAGTTTTTTCTGGTACCAGAAACTGATTCGCAGTAATGGCGCAACGCTGAACGATTCAGTCGACTACTGATGGTGCGCGGCAGGGATGCCGCGCCTTACTGTTTATAAGGCCCGTCAGTGACCGAGGCCCGTTCGATCAGGTGACCGCTAAACGGCGGCAAGGCCGTGACCGCTTCCCCTTCCAGCATCGCCACCAGCTGCGCCAGCGTATGCTGAATCATCTCTGCGACCGGCACATGTACCGTGGTGAGCGGCGGCAGAAAAAATTCCGCCACACGAATATCATCAAAGCCCAGCAGGGAGACATCCTCCGGCAGCCTTTTGCCCGCAGCGTTCAGCGCCAGCGCGGCCCCAATAGCCATATCGTCATTACTGGCCATCAGTGCACTAAATGGCATGTCCGATTCAAGCAGCGTTTTTGCCGCCGCCATGCCGCTGGCGGGCGTCCATGCACCCTGCACGATCAGCGCACGGTCCGCTAAGCCATGCTCGTCAAGCGCCTGCTGATAACCGGCCAGGCGGGCCGCAGCGGTCGGTGAGCCTGCCAGACCCGTAATGAAAGCGATGTCGTAATGGCCGCGCGTAATCAAATAGCGGGTGGCCTGAAAGGTATTCTGCTGATGGGTGGCCCAGACGCAGTGTGCCGGATGACGCTGCAGCTGACGATTCACCACCATAACGGGAATGGCGTGCTGCTCAATAATGGCATCCAGCGCCGCGGTATCCAGAAAACGGGGATAGATAATGATGGCGTCACAGCGCAGGTCGAGCAGAAACTCAATGGCGGCACGTTCATCGTCAGCGCTGGTTTTACCATCCGCCAGAATAAGCTGCCGGCCATAGTTATTCGTCAACGTAGCAGCCTGAAACAGCAATTCGCTGAAGTAAGGCCCATTGAATAAAGAATGGGTAACGATAAGCCCAATATTCTGGGATTTCTGCGTCGCCAGGCTACGCGCCAGCAGGTTAGGGCGATAACCGGTTTCCGCCACAGCCTGAAAGACCTTCTGTTGCGTACTCTTACTGACGTAGCGATTTCCCGCCAGCACGCGCGAGACGGTGGCTTTAGAGACGCCGGCCTTGCGGGCCACATCCAGCATGGTAATCATGGGCTTTCTGACCATCCTTCCCTGTTAGTAAAAGATACACGCTGATTTTACGCAGGTTAGTGATAACACGTTAACAAAAGGTCAGCGGGATCAGGCGAAATACCAGGCAGGCAGAATCGCAATCAGATTATTCAGCGTATGCAGAAAGACCGGCAGGGCCAGCGTATTGCTGCGCAGACGGGCGTAGCAAAGCAGCATAGAAAACAGCGTCAGCGCCACCACCGTTTCCCAGTGGACATATTGCGTATGCATGAGCGCAAACAGTAACGAGGTCAGTAATACACAGGCAAAACGGCTGTTAGGTGCCCACAACAGAAATCCCTGTAATAAAAAGCCGCGAAATAACACTTCCTCAAACACAGGAGCCAGTAAGACGGCGGTCAACAGCAGGATAAGCATCGAACTGGGCCCCTGCTGGGTTTGTGCGACCAGCCAGCCTTCCGGCTGCAAATACTGCGTTTGTGCCACCATTAAAATAAACAGCGCGCCAATAAACAGTAAAGTCTGACCGGAACGCAAAAAGCCCAGAGGAATATCGGTACGACGCTGGCAATAAAAGCGATACAGCGGATAGATAACGGCAAATTCAAACAGGCAAAGCACAGGCACCAGTAAACCGTCATTACGCAGAATACCGTAATTAGGAAACAGGGTAATCAACATGGTAACGAGGTAATAAACAACAAAGCTGCCGACATAAAACAGTGTCAACGTCACTCTGTCGGAATTGGTGTTCATAGGCGACCCAGCCAGCGAAGATAAGCGCATAGTAGCAATGCCTCAAATCGCTGTCGAGAGAGCCGATCACACAATGTTAGCTGTTTATTACGCTACGTAAATGAGTCTGGGTTAATCAGTTAAAAATCAGTACTTTGCCTGCGTTACACTCTGTCGCCTGTCAGGTCGCCCAGCCTGTCAGACGTGAAACCGCACCCGCAAACGGGCCGCTTATCGCACCCGAACCGCAATCAGTGTCATCACAACGGCAAAGCAGATAAAAATCACAAGTTCCATAGTAGCCTCCTAAGATAATTCTTAGTAAGGTTAGCGCCTTGTATTTGAAATTCTGAACGGTAAGTGCCTTTACACTGGTTATCTGACAATAAGGCAGCATTTAATGCTTAATAATGTGTGAATCGCTTGATTTTAACGATTCAACCCGGTGGTGGGGCTTGTTACGCTTCAGGTCAGGGTTTAACACGATTACAGGAGAACATACGTGAATCATTACGGAAAAGTGCTGGTGGCAACCGGCTTCTTACTGCTGACGGCCTGTCATTCCACCACGCAGCCTGATACGGCAGCCGTCCCGCCCGGCAAGGAAGCGGACAGTTGCGGTGCCTCTCATTACCAAAACTTTGTCGGCAAACCGCTGTCCGCCCTTGAGCAACAGCGTTTCAGTCAGAAGGTGCGCGCTATTCCGTGGAATTCTGCCGTCACGATGGATTTTAATTTCGCCCGCCTGAACTTTCTGGCAGACAAAAGCGGTACTATCACCCAGGTCTATTGTGGTTAAGCGTTAAATAAACCGCGCATTGTCATTGAGGTGTCATGGGAACAGGGGAAGATAAGGCCGGTATTCTGTTGTCTTCAGCTTGTGGTCGTCTGGTCGCACTGAGCCAGCAGGATCGGGATTTCCTCGTCACATCAATTTGCAATGCTCGTCTTGTTTATTCCCGCTCTGGCGGGAATTTTTTTCTGGCTCAGTCTGGAAGGAGCAACGCATGTACTCTCGTCCACGCCTCTCACTGTCACTTTTATTGCTGATCAGTCCGGTCGCACTGGCTTCCAGCCCGACGGCATGGCAGGAAAACCAGCAGGTCATGCGGCAGGCCTGTATTAATGCCAGTACGCTAAGTAAGGTAAAAATCGTGGGGCAGCCCATCGACTATGATGACAGCGTGGGTTACAGCGCCTTGTTACTTGAGGGGCATTACCCACAGAAGCAAATGAAAAACCGGCGTGGGCGTGAACTCTGCCTGTTTCAACGCAGCAGCGGCCGTGCCAGTGTAAGTGAAGCCCGTCAGCTCCGTTGGGTGAAATAGCATAAAGGCGGCCTACTCACGTGGCCGCGCTTCCATCAACTGGGCCAGTAAACCCCGGTAACGCTGCAGGCGCTGCTCATCCCCTTCAAACTCCAGTTTATTAATGACGCGTGCGATTATTGCCTTATTCGTTGTCGGCTGGCCTGCTTCCATCAGTTCACGCAGGATAACGGCCAGCAGATCGGACTCCGGCAGCACGTTCCAGTCCGGGCTGTTGAAGTAATCAGTGATAGCACGACTGGCACTATTAGATTGGACGCTCATTCCTCGTCTCCGCAAACAGACCCTTTGCCCGGTGCGCAACGGCGCAGCAGGCAGAAGCTACTGAATGATGGGCTCCCGGAAAGAACGGCAAGGGTTTTATCGGGAGCGTTTCGTTGGTCAGAACAGCCAACGTCCCGCCCGTACCTGGCGGTTTTTTAAACATAGGTGGGCCAGAGAGGATTGTCAGTAACAGCCTGAAATATTTTTCAGATGTGATGAGTGAAAATCGAATAGTGCCAATATGCAATAAGGCATTTTTTCAGATTATCTTGATGAAAGACAAGCTGTTGCACTGAATCAGGTGCGTTTTTGGCGCAGCCAAAGGGCTGAGTAGCCCGTCATTATCGGGCCGTGCGGATCCTGTTGTCCAGGTGGAAGGTTAAGGAACAGGGGGACCGACTGCCCGCAATCGCGGGGAGATTTTTCTCACGTTAACGGGAATGAAAACGGCCGTTATCGCTTGTAAGAAAAGAATCTCTGCTAAAAAAAGCCAGCCGGGAATCTTTATTTTATTTCGACTGAGTGAGTCAGCGTGTTATTTCATTGCGATAACAACGTTTCGTTTTCCGGCAAAATAAATGCAATAAAACCGTAGCGACAAAATGGCCTGAGTCGGACGCAAAGCGGGCTGAAAAATCACTTTGTTTTTTAATCTGACGAATGCTAATTTTTATTTGTCTTACACGAAGGGGCCCCGGCATGAAAAACCTGATTGCTGAGTTGCTAATCACCCTGGCAGAAAAAGAAGAGGCGTCAAAAGAGCAGGTTGCACAGATCGAAGCGCTGGAAATCGTGGTTACCGCGATGCTGCGTTTGCTTCCACCCGAGCAGCATCACGCTATCGTCAGCAGTATTGAAACCGCCATGATGAATGCCGATGTAGATCATAATGATAAAAATACGGTCCTGCTAAAACGTTATGTCACGCGCTTACTTAATCGTCCGCGTATCTGAAAAGTGCCACCGACAATTCAGATTTGCGATCTCTGCCTTATTCCCTGATAAACGTATTCCGTATAGCGTGTAACGTGCCAGAATTAATCTGTTTTCATCAAGAGGGAGTGAATACAATGAAACGCGGTTTAATGACGCTAGTGTTAGCAGGCTTACTGGTGGGCGGCAGCGCCAGTGCGGCTGAAAAAACGCCACAACAGCAAAAAATGGCCATGTGTAATGAACATGCCACGTCACAAGCGTTGAAAGGCGATGTGCGAAAGAAATTTATGAGCGATTGCCTGAAAAAGGACAGTAAGGTCGCCGACATGTCGCCGCAGCAGGTAAAAATGAAAACCTGTAATCTGCAGGCCGGTGATAAAAAGCTGACGGGGGAAGCACGCAAAACCTTCATGAGTCAGTGTCTGAAGAAAAGTTAACGTTCGGTCGGCCATTTCGGTGGCCGCTTTAGTTTTCTCCTGCCTGCGCTGTCACATCCTCACGTATTTTTAATTTCCGCTTAAACAAACAGTTAGCAAAAAATCCTGACGTTAAAACCGGAGTCTGGCCGATCCTTTGCCACACTTACTGTTTACAGGCATTTGCGCAGAAGCCCTGTTGATCTGCGCGTTCAGCCGTGACAGTCGGAGAAGGAGCTATGTCGTGAACTATCAATTTGTGGTCGCTCTGAAGGATTTACCGCACCGCCAGCCGGTTAAAAAAAAGCTCGGGGAAACAGAGCTGCTGTTAATTCGTGATGGCGACAACGTACACGCTTACCAGGCGAAGTGTCCCCATGCCGGCGCACCCCTTGAGCAGGGTGCCATTTGTGAAAACCGGCTGATCTGTCCCTGGCATAAAGCCACTTTTGAACTGGACAGTGGCAAAATGTGTGAGCCGCTCGCGCTGGCCGATCTCAAACAGTATCCCGTGCGCATTGAAAACGAGGCGGTTCTGGTGAATCCCAAAGCCATGTCGCCTGCGACTGCGATAGGCAGTGGAGCCGCTGCGCCGGTCTTTGTCGTGCTGGGTGGTGGCGCAGCCGGGAGTGCGGCGCTATGGCGGTTACGTCACGAGGGGTTTAAAGGGCGGCTGATCCTGATTGAGCAGGAGCCTGATGCACCCTATGATCGCACGGCGTTAACCAAATTTGTCCCCTCGGGCAAAATGGACATCGATGAGGTGCCCTCACTGCTGGGTGAGGACATCATGGCGCACGTAGAACGCCTGCAAAAGCGCGTGGAGCGGATTGATAACCCTCAGCATCGGATAATATTTGCTGACGGTACGACGCTGCAATTCGATAAGCTCCTGATTGCCACAGGTGGCGCGCCCGTCAAACCTGCGCTGGCCGGGCGCGATCTGGCTGGCGTTCATATCCTGCGCAGTAAACAGCACACCGCAGACTTACTGCAGGCGGTCGATGACACTCAACAGATTGTCATTATCGGCAACAGCTTTATCGGCATGGAACTGGCCTCCTCACTGCGTAATCGCGACATTGATGTCACCGTCATTGCGCGTCATCCGCTGCCGTTTGCGAAACAGTTTGGCGAAGCCGTGGGTCGCTATTTTTATCAGCTCCACCAGGCGAACGGCGTAAAGTTTATCGAAGGCGAGATCGATGCCCTGCTGGGCGAAGACCATGTTAACGCGGTACGACTAAAAACGGGCAAGCATATTGCCGCCGATGTGGTGCTGTTTGCGACCGGCGTTAAACCCGCCACACACTTTATTCATGATTTGCCGCTGCTGGAGGATGGCAGCCTGCAAACGGACGAACAACTCCGGGTGGCCGAGAATGTCTGGGTGGCAGGCGATATCGCCACGTATCCTTCTCCCCAGGGGCCGTTGCGAATCGAACACTTTCGTGTTGCCGAACAACAAGGACAGACAGCGGCCATCAATATGCTGGGCAATATCCGTCACTTTGATCGGGTGCCGTTTTTCTGGACCGCGCACTACGGTACGCGCTATGAATATCTTGGCCATGCGGCGGACTGGGATGACTACCAGTCGGTGGGCTCGCTGGAAGAAAAGGAATTCATGGCGTTTTATGGCAAAGAAGGGCAACTGGCGGCGATTTTCTCCTGTGGCCTTTACACTCTGACCGCCGCGCTGGTTGACAACATGCAGCAATCCATGACGGTGAAGCAGGCGCTGGCGCTTTATCAGGACTACCGTTCCGCCGGCTAGTGGGGAGGCGCCTGGCAACGCGCACTGCCGTTGCCAGACGCCGCGGGTTAACTGCGGCTCAGCTTCTCAGATTTCGCCATGCACTGCTGCATCGCCTCAATCACGGCGGAGCGAAAACCTTTTTCTTCCAGAACTTTGACCGCTTCTATCGTGGTGCCGCCCGGCGAGCAGACCATATCTTTTAACTCGCCCGGGTGTTTGCCGGTCTCCAGTACCATCTGTGCCGAACCTTTTACGGCCTGTGCCGCAAACTGGTAGGCCTGCGCCCGCGGCATGCCACCTGCCACCGCAGCATCGGCCATGGCTTCAATGAACATAAACACGTAAGCCGGTGCCGAACCACTCACGCCCACCACGGAATGAATCAGGTATTCATCCACTACCGCCGCCTGGCCAAAGCTTTTAAACATTGCAACGACCTCATCGAGTTCGCTCTGTTCAACCAGCGCATTGGGCGTGACCGAGGTCATCCCTTCTCCCACCAGAGACGGGGTATTCGGCATGGCCCGAATGATTTTTCGATCGTGTCCCAGTACGGAGGCCAGATTGTCCAGGGTAACGCCTGCCGCAATGGAGACAACCAGCGTCTCTTTTTTCATGCAGGTGGCGAGATCATTCAGAACTCTGAGGATGACATTCGGTTTTACCGCACCAAACAGGACATCAACATGCTGCGCCAGCGCTTCTGCGCTCTCAGCCGCATGGATACCGTATTGTTCGGCCATTTCCTGATTAGTGCTGGCTTTACGGTCATAAATCCAGATCGCTGACGGTGCAACTTGCCCGCTGTTTATCAGGCCGCCAATGATGGCTTTGGCCATGTTGCCTCCGCCAATAAATCCGATTTTCTTTTCCTGCATCACCGTCTCCTTTGCTGTTTACACATATCAACGATGTAGCTTACTGCAGACAGGATTAATAACAAGTTAGCCCTGTGCTGAACGGCCTGCTGTCCCCCCGCTGACCGGAGGCGTTTAACCGTGCCAGGACATGGCGCGGTGCGCTGCGCATTAAGGCGCAGTGGCGGTGCAGCCAGGTCGGCTAAAGCAGGTTCTGCGTTAAAGAGGGCTGTGTTTTTCACTCAACCCGATCAGCAAAACAGGTTACCATCGTCACTCTTTTGCAGAACAAGGAATAACGATGGCTATCTGGGTTGATGCTGATGCCTGTCCTAACGTGATTAAGGACGTGCTGTACCGGGCAGCGGACAGAACGCAAACCGTGGTGACCTTTGTGGCTAACCAGTCCCTGCGGGTGCCACCTTCGCCCTGGCTGCGAACACTGCAGGTGCCTGCGGGATTTGATGTGGCGGACAATGAGATTGTTAAGCGCGTAAACGTCGGCGATCTGGTGATTACGGCCGATATTCCGTTGGCCGCGGAAGTGATTGAGAAGGGCGCGGCAGCCTTGAATCCACGCGGGGAACGCTATTTACCAGCAACCATTCTCGAACGACTGACCATGCGCGATTTTATGGACACCATGCGCGCCAGCGGTGTTCAGACAGGCGGCCCCGCCGCATTAAGCCCACGGGACCGCCAGCAGTTTGCCAATGAATTAGACAGCTGGCTCCGACAACGCCAGCGCTAAATCAGACGAAGTTGTCGTCGTCGTCGAAGTCATTGCCGCCAAAATCATTCAGGTCGCCGTTGTCGGCGTAGGAATCACTCCAGCCGTTACTTTGATCCAGGAAAGACTGATTATCCGCCCCGTTCTGGTCAAGGAACGACTGATCGTTGCCACCGTTGAAGGTATTCAGACTGTCGTCCACCTGCGGCAACGGCTGCTCGTTGATGATGTTAACGATCTCCTGCGGCTGAGAATGATGGAACATGCTGGTCAGCATATCGGCCATGACTACACCGCCTGCCACCCCAACGGCGGTTTGCAGGGCACCGCCCAGGAAGCCGCTGCCACGTGGCGCCGGGGCGCTGGCATAAGGTTGCTGCGGTTGCGGTGCCTGTTGCGGCGCACTGTTCCACTGCGGCTGAGCTGGCTGCGGTTGGGCGCTGCCGCCGCCAAACAGGCTGGATAAAAATCCACCGCTGCTCTTCGGCTGCTGCTGCGCCTGTTGTTGCGCCAGCTGGTTTTCCAGTTCCTTAATACGTTCATTAAGTTTTTTAAGGGCCGCTTCCTGAATCAGAATGGCCTGCGCCATGTAGTAGGGCGCGCCTGGTTGTTCCTGCAGGTGTTGTTTGATGAGTTGTTCGGCAGCAGCATCGCGCGCCGCTGTCTGGCTTTCCGCTTGTTTCAAACGGCTGAACAGATTTTCAATCAGTTGTTGTTCTTCGCGTTGCATGATTACTCTCCCGTTGCGACTGTAAACAGTATATGGGGGCGATGAGCAGCAATGTAAATTCGTGGCGGTAAGCAAATGTTGCAGAGACAAAAATACGGTGTTCATGCACAAAATGTGCATGGTTAATTCATTGTTTATAAAAAGCTTAATGCAATGGGTTGTCTGACTGTGCGTAAAATACGCTCAATGGGTAGAGGCCGCCATCATTTCCCGCTATGATGCGCGTATTATTTAAGCCAGACCTGCAGCTGTTATGGGCTGTACGGCGGAGGAAGTGCCCAGATGTCCTTGTCCATTTTTTTGATTGGTGCGCGCGGCTGCGGAAAAACCACCATCGGTGAAGCCCTGTCTCATGCGCTGGGTTATGCCTTCCGCGATACCGATCACCACCTGCAATTCACGACCCAGCGTACCGTGGCTGAAATTGTCGCGGCGGAAGGCTGGGAAAGCTTTCGTGCGCGGGAGACAGAGTCGCTGAAAGCCGTGACGGCGCCCTCAACCATCATCGCGACCGGTGGTGGCATGGTGCTGGCAGAGGTCAACCGCCGCTATATGCGCGAACATGGTCAGGTTATCTGGTTAAGTGCGCCTTCTGAGGTGCTTGCCCGGCGTCTGGAAAGCCAGCCTGAAGCTGCGCAGCGCCCGACGCTGACCGGACGGCCCATCGCTGAAGAGATGACAGAGGTGCTGCGCGCCCGTGCCCACCTGTATCGTATGGCCGCTCACCATGAAGTGGACGCGATGCAGCCGCCGGAACGCGTTGTTGAGCAAATTCTGCAGTCGTTATCGCTGGCACGCGCCAGCTAACCGTCAGATTTATCTCCTTCCCGCCGCGATTTACGCCTTTTTGACTATACTTATTCCATGACGGGCAACCGCCTGTCGTGTGGAATGTCATTCAGCCAAGAGGGACAAATGATGCCGTCAAGACCTCCTTACCCCAGAGAAGCGCGCGTTGTGACCGTGGAAAAAGGCCCCGAAGGTAAAAAAGTCACGTCCTGGCAACTGCGAGCCGATCATCCGAAGCCGGATTCACTCATCAGTGAGCACGATTCAGAGCAGGAAGCGCATGATGCGAAACAACGTTACGAAGATGTAGAAAAAGAGTAAGCCGTCGCGCTGGCAAGGATGCCGTCGATGCGCGCCCGTCTTATCCCCGTCCCTTGTCACCGCCAGCGATCACATTCGCTCATTATTTCGCGTGACAGATCAGCAAGTTCGCTTCTACACTGCCAGTCACCCTAATGTGCTGTGAGGAAGATTTATGCTCAACGTAAGTGAGTATTTTGACGGAAAAGTTAAATCCATCGGTTTTGACAGTGCGAGCACCGGTCGTGCCAGCGTTGGTGTGATGGCAGAAGGCGAATACACCTTTGGCACTGCCCAGCCGGAAGAGATGACCGTGGTCAGTGGATCAATGAAAGTGTTGCTGCCGGGGGAAACAGAGTGGAAATGGTTCGAGGCGGGATCGGTATTTAACGTGCCGGGTCACAGCGAGTTTCATCTGCAGGTAGGCGAGCCCAGCTCTTATCTTTGCCGCTATCTGAAAGACTGAAAAAAACGGCCGCATCTTTTGCGGCCGCCTGTTTTACCGCTGAGCCTCACCACCCAACGCTTCAATCAGATTACTGGTCAGGGCGGCCAGTTCGCTGGTCATCAGGATAAAGTCGGCATCGAAGCGCTGAGCAAAATCCTCCCGATCGATATCGTCGTTCTGATCACGCAGCGTATCGCTGAATTTCAGGCGCTTCACGGAACCATCATCCGACAGGACGAACTGAATCCGTTCCTGCCAGTCGAGCGCCAGTTTTGTCACCAGCTTGCCGGCCTCGATATGGTTGGCGATTTCGTCGCATACCAGGTCCTGTTTTTTACAGCGAATCACGCCGCCGTCTTCCAGAATCGCTTTCAGCTCGGCTTCATCCATCAGGGCAAAGCCTGCGGGCAGATCGCCGGAACGTACCCACTCGGTCAGCGTCAGTTCAATCGGGCTTTCCAGCGTCAGAGGTACGACCGGCAGTGAACCCAGGCTTTTACGCAGCAGGGCCAGCGTATCTTCGGCTTTTTTCGCGCTGGCGCAGTCCACCATGATCAGATTATTAACGGTATCGATCCACATAAACGTCTGGCTGAAACGGCTGAAGGCACGCGGCAACAGGCTGTGCAGCACTTCATCCTTGAGCGAATCTTTTTCGGTTTTTTTCAGCTTACGGCTCTGTTCTGCCTCAAGCTTGTCAATTTTGGCTTCCAGCGCCTGCTTCACCACCGGTGAAGGCAAAATTTTCTCTTCTTTGCGCGCGCAGATGACAATCTGACCGTTATTCACATGGGTCAGCGCATCGCTGCGGTTTCCCATCGGTGACACCCAACCGGTCTTGCTCATGTCCTGGCTGCCACAAGGCGAGAAGGTGAATGCCTCAAGCTGTTTTTCCATGTCGTCTGCGGACAACGGAATGTCACGATTCAGACGATAAACCATCATATTTTTAAACCACAACATCAGGATTCCTTACCGTGGCGCGATCGGGCGCACAAATCTCACTAAGTGTGCGCATGATAGCGAAACATCGATGCGGTTTCATTGCCTTTAAGGGCATCGCCTTTTAGTGTAAGAATCCCCTAACGAATAATGAGGAATAAACCGTGCGCATCGGCATTGATTTGGGCGGCACCAAAACAGAAGTGATTGCGTTGTCCAGCGAGGGAAGCGAGCTGTTTCGCCATCGGGTTTCCACGCCCCGAAACGACTATGCCGCTACGGTACAGGCTATTGTCGATCTGGTGCGTCTGGCGGAAGAAAAGACCGGACAGACGGGCACGGTAGGCCTCGGTATTCCCGGCACGCTTTCGCCCTACACGCAGCGGGTAAAAAACGCGAACTCAACCTGGCTTAACGGACAGCCGCTGGACAAGGATCTGGCGCACGCGCTGAATCGTGACGTCCGCATTGCCAACGACGCGAACTGTCTGGCCGTATCCGAAGCCGTTGACGGCGCGGGTGCCGGTAAGCCGCTGGTCTTTGGAGTGATTATTGGCACCGGTTCGGGGGCGGGCGTGGCGATAAACGGCGAATCCCGTATCGGTGGTAATGGTAATGCGGGCGAATGGGGCCACAATCCGCTGCCGTGGATGGACGAAGATGAACTGCGCTATCGCGCTGAAGTGCCCTGTTATTGCGGATTACAGGGCTGTATTGAAACCTTTGTCTCGGGCACCGGCTTTGCCACTGATTACCAGCGTTTAAGCGGCGTTGCACGCAAAGGTGCCGAGATTGTTCACCTGCTGGCACAGCAGGATCCGGTGGCGGAACTGGCTATGAGCCGCTACGAAATGCGCCTGGCCAAATCGCTGGCCCAGGTGGTTAACCTGATCGATCCGGATGTGATTGTTCTGGGCGGCGGCATGAGCAACGTGGATCGTCTGTACCAGACCGTCCCCACACTGATGAAAAAATGGGTATTTGGCGGCGAATGTGAAACGCCGGTACTGAAAGCCGTACACGGGGATTCGAGCGGTGTTCGCGGAGCCGCCTGGCTCTGGCCTGAGTAATCCGTTGTGGACGGTGAACCGCCAGTTTTCAGGCTTCATCACCGTCAGGCTGCACCGCCGGTTCAGGACTTTCCGAAAGGGCGCATCTGCATTTACGTTCAGGCCGCGATGGCGCGAGCTGCCGCGTTATGGTTACGGGGCAAAAGCAAATACCCATTGCCGGGGCGCGCCCTGAGGCGGAAGGGGCATATCACGCGCGCTACTCACGCTCTGCCAGGCGCTCAGGCATAACGATTCATTTCCTTCTGTGCGCATGACGTTATAGCGGCCGTCCGCGCGGCGTTGTGCCGTCACCAGGCAGCGCTGGCCTGTGTAACGTTGCGCGTGATGAAAATTGCGCATCACCACGGCATTCACCTGCGCGATATAGTGGTCGACGGCCTGGCACTGAGTCTGCGTCATGTTCGGCGCGCAGTGCCTGGCATCAGCGCCGTGCGGCTGGCTGCAGCCTGCTAAAAGCAGCAGGGCAACCGCGAAAATACCGGTCCATCTCAACATGGTTAACCTCCTACTGGCCGGGGATGTCAAGGGTGCTGTAACCCAGGCCATTCATTTTGCGTACCTTAATCTGAACGGGAATGCGCTCTTTCATGGCTTCAACATGGCTGATGACGCCAATAGTTTTGCCACTGGCGTTAAGCGCATCCAGGGCATCCAGAGCGGTGTCCAGCGTTTCGGCATCCAGCGTACCAAAGCCCTCATCCAGAAATAACGACTCAATGCGGGTTTTATGGCTGACGAGGTCAGACAGTGCCAGCGCCAGCGCCAGGCTCACCAGGAAACTTTCTCCGCCGGACAGCGTGCGCGTATCGCGGGCGCTGTCGGCCTGCCAGGTATCCACCACATCCAGTTCCAGCACATCGCTGGCACGTCGCTGTAAAAGGTAGCGACCGTGCAGGCGATCTAACTGACGGTTGGCCAGGGCCACCAGGTGATCGAGCGTAAGCCCCTGGGCAAAGCGCCGGAATTTATCGCCCGTTGCCGAGCCAATAAGATCGTTAAGCAGGGTCCATTGCGCTAACGCCGTCTCATCCTGCGCAATACGCGCCAGTAGCGTTTGCTGTTGGTTTCGCAGGCTGGCATCGCTGTCTAACTGCTGCTGTACCTGGCCCTGCTGGTTTGCATTTTCACGCAGGGACTGCTGTAAGCGCGCCAGCTCTGCCGCCAGCACGTCCGGTGAATCCGGCATCAAAGCCGGTTTTTGCTGCTGATGTGCCGCCAGCCGCTGCTGCAGTTCTGCCAGGCGTGCCTGCTGGTGCAGACGGTGCTGGTCAATCTGCTGAAGCTGCTGACGCAGTTGCTGCGCCGCCTGTTCATCCAGCAATGCCGCGCGCAGGTGCGTTTCATCAGCGAATTCGGCCGCCGCCAGCGCCGCGCTGAAGCGTTGTTCTGCTTCCGTGACGCGCCCGGACAGGCTCTGCAGTTGGCTTTCCAGCAGCGTCAACTGGCCATTAAGACGGCTGACCTCTGCCTGTGACTGATGCAGTGCGTTGCGCTGCTGAGTAAGTTGCGCCTCGTGCTGATCGACGAGCACCTGCATCTGCTGGCGCGCCTGAGCCACATCGCGATCGCCAAACAGGGCCTGACGCTGCTGCTGTTTTTCATGTGCCTGCTGCTGTAACGCGGTGAGCTGCTGCCGCTGCTGATCCAGGCGTTGCTGCTCAAGCTGTAACTGCTGTTGCAGCGCGTCAGCCTGTGTTTCCGCCCGTGCAAGTTGCGGCTGCAGGTTAGCAAGCAACCGCTCACTCTCTTGCCAGCGCTGCCAGCGCTCTTGCTGGGTTGCCAGCCAGTTGTCGCGCGCCGTACGTTCAGGTAAAGATAACGCCACGTCGCTGAACTGCTGTGCCAGCGCGGCTTCAAGCTGCTGGCCGTTTTCTGCGGCCTGACGCTGCTGTTGATGTAACGCCTGAAGCGCCTGGTGCTGGCTTTCCAGTTGCTGCTGAGTCAACAGTAGCGTTTGCTGATGCTGTTGTAATGTCTGGTGCTGCCGCAGGTGGTGATCTTTGGCCGCCAGCACCGCGCGCTCGGCTTGCTCCAGTGCGTCAAGCCGGGCCGTAAGCGTCTGCTCGTGGCGATTTTGCGCCTGCTGCCACGCGATTCTTGCATCCGTATCTGTCAGCGGGAAGGTGAGCGCCAGCTCACTGCTCAGTTCCTGCCATTGTTGAGAAAGGGCATCAAGTTGTTGGGTCAGACCCGTGATTTCTTCGCGCAGAGATTGCTGTTGAGCCTGTAGCTGCTTTATCTGCTCCTTCTTTGCCGTCCCGGTTTCACTCAACGCGTCTACCTGTTTTTGCAGCTCGGCTTTACGTTGTTGGTTAGCACTAACTTCCAGAGCACGATAGGTTTCGACCGCAGGATGCTCGCAGGCGCCGCACAACGGGCAGGGCTGCCCGGCTTCAAGCCGGGCGCGGTACTGTTCCAGGTCAGCAATCTGGCTTTCGAGCTGGCAAATTTTCTCTACGTCGCTGAGCTGCTGTTTTTCCCGTCGCCAGGCTTCTCTTAACGTCAGCAGTGCGCTTTCACCCTGCTGCTGAGCCGTCTCAAGCTCATGCAGGCGTTTTTCGTACTGCGTGCGCTGCTGATGCAGGGGTTGCCACTGCGCGGCCACTATCGTCAGCGCATGGCGCGCCTCGCGCTGTTGCTGATGCTGGCTCAGTGCCTGACGTAAGGCTTCAGGTGGATGCGCGTTCTGAAGGGAAGTTAGTGCTTGCTCAGCCTGAGACAAGGACTGCTGCGCCTGCTGTGCGGCCTGATCCAGTGGCGTGAGTTGCTGTGCCAGCTGCTCAATATCCCCCTGGCGCTGATGAATGTGGCGCTGTTGCTGCTGTATCTGCTGATCCAGCTCAGCCTGTGCCGCTTCATAGCGGGTCAGTTGGGCAAAACGCTCTTTCCAGATCGGAAGGTGTTCACCCCATTGCGGCATGTCAGCTAACTGCTCACGTAGGGCATGCTGTTGAGCAATCGTCTCTTGCAGGTGGCGCACCTGGCGGGCTTCGCTGTGTAACGCGGCTTCGCGCTGAGCGCAGTGTTGCTGTTGCCGTTCGGCATCCTGCTGTAGCTGCTGAATGTGCTCGTATAAGGCAGAGAGAGACTGATCAAGCGGAATGACCTGCCCGGTCAACAGCGTTTCCTGCTGCTGCTGTTGCTGTCGGCACTGTTCGTGCGCCGTGTCCGTTTCCGCATAGCGTTGCTGCAACACATGATGCGCCTGTGTGGCCGTGTGCATCTGTTGGCTGAGCTGCTGCTGACGTTCCCGCATCGCGTTGCGTTCGGCCAGCAGACTGTCACGTTGCTGCAACGGACCGCGCAGTTTCTCCGCCGGTTCACTGCGCGCCAGACGTTGACGATCCGGCTCTGCCGCCTGACTGGTGTGCTCTGCCGCAGCGAGGGCCGCGGTTGCCTGCTCTGTATCCGCAATAGCCTGCTGATGCTGTTGCTGCCACTGTTGCTGCGCCTGCGCCACGGCAAGCGCGGCAGTCAGCTGGTGTTCAGTGTCGCTGAGGGCCTTTTTTTGCTGGTGCAGTGCAGTACGGGTTGCCTCATCAAGCAGCGCCATGCCGCCTGCCCGACTGCGTAACAGTTCCAGCGCCGTTTTGGCCGCTTTGTGGCGTTCGAACACGGCCATGGACAGACGACCATAAATTTCGGTTCCGGTCAGTTCTTCCAGCAGTTCTGCCCGCTCATTGGCTTTGGCGTTAAGAAACGCCGCAAACTGGCCTTGTGACAGCATCATTGAGCGGGTGAAGCGCGCAAAATCCAGCCCGCTCAGCGTTTCCGTAAGTTTGAGCTTATCGCTCACTTTATCTGCCACAATCTGATTATCGGCGCAGCGTGCCAGCTCAACGCGGGGAGCCTGCAGTTTACCGTCAGCGGTGCCGCGCGCGCGGTTCTGGCTCCAGAATGCCCGCCAGGCTTCGCCTTTAATTTCAAACTCGACCTCCGCCAGGCACTCGGCACAGTCGCGTGTCATCAGGGGGTTATGCCCCTGAGAGATGCCGCCCAGGCGCGGCGTCTGGTGATACAGTGCCAGACAGATGGCGTCCAGCAGCGTAGTTTT
Organism: Pantoea sp. CS_6; assembly: GCF_041954745.1. Lineage (NCBI taxonomy): Bacteria > Pseudomonadati > Pseudomonadota > Gammaproteobacteria > Enterobacterales > Erwiniaceae > Pantoea > Pantoea sp. CS_6. The sequence continues at coordinate 107,329 of NZ_JAVAYG010000008.1, read as the reverse complement.
ACCGGCGCCCGTCGCGCCGGTAATCGCAAACAGCCCGTTGCTGGCAAACGGCTCGGTGCGAAAATCAATAAACCACTCACCTTTGAGCGCGTTAAGATTTTTGAAGCGCAGCGTCAGAATTTTCATGGCTGTTCCTCCAGATCCGCCAGCGTCTGTTTAAACCGCAGGGTGGTCTGGGCAATCTGATCCGCGTCCAGCGCGTCATCCAGCGCCAGTCGTCGGGCAAACACTTCTTCCACATTCAGTTCGCTCAGGGTTTCTTTATCCAGCTGTGCCAGACTGTGCTGGCGCTGTTCACGGCTGCGGCGCAGCAGCAAAACGTCTACGGGCAGGGAAGCTGTCAGCGCTTCTACCTGACGCTGCAAATCACTTAAATATTCCTGCGTGGTCACTTCAATATCCAGCCAGACAGGTTTGGTCCCGTCGGGCGCAGAAAACTGGCTGAGCTGCCGGGTGATTTGCGCCAGCGAGCCTTTCAGGACCTGCATTGGCTGGAACAGGGGAATGGTCAGGGGCGTGACCGTCAGGCCTGACGGGCTGAAATCCAGCAGGAACACACTTTTTTCGCTGCCCAGTTCATCGAAGCTGAGCGGAATCGGCGAACCGCTGTAGCGAATATGATCGCTGTCGGCCACGCGCTGCGCACGATGAATATGCCCCAGCGCAATATAATCCGCAGGCGGAAAGGCCGAGGCCGGAAAGGCATCCAGTGTACCAATATAGATATCGCGCACTGAGTCGCTTTTGCTGACGCCGAGGGCGGTGAGGTGGCCGGTCGCGACGATGGGAAGCGCCAGATTCAGCGCCTGCGCGGCAGCAAAACTGCGCTGATAATGGGCGGTAATGGCCTCCAGCAGGCTGCGCTGTTTATCGCGTCCTGACTGGCCGGCCTGGCTGCGCATAATATCGCGTGGCCGCAGATAAGGAATGGCGCACAGCAGCGCGCCCGGTTCGCCCCGACGCGTCGTTAACACCAGCACATCGTCCCCGTCCTGCGGCGTGGTAATCACGCGGGTATTCAGGCAGGCGAGCAGTTCACGCGACTCGTTCAGCGTCGCCACCGAATCGTGATTTCCGGCCAGCACCACCAGCTGACAGCCGCTGGGTTGTAACGCCACCACAAAGCGGTTGAACATTTCACGTGCATAGCTGGGCGGTGTGCCGGTATCGAATAAATCACCCGCCACAATCAGCGCATCCACCTGATGCTCTTCAATTCGGGCCAGCAGCCAGTCCAGAAAGGCCTGATGCTCAGCGGCCCGGCTTTTGTTGTAAAAGAACTGCCCCAGGTGCCAGTCCGCGGTATGGATAATGCGCATAACACTCCCTGCCATAACAAATCGCCCGGCGATTATACTGGCTCCATCACTAAAGCCACAAAACATGTCGTCATGTTGTCATAAATGGTTGTTGCAGGCCGGTTTTTATGGCTAACTTTTTCATAAAAGTGTCACAAAACTGACGCATAATGGCGCCGCAAATATCAGTGAAAGCCGTCCTACCTGCAGGAGTCATAATGGCTAAGCGCATTTTAGTTGTGGAAGATGAAGCTCCAATCCGTGAGATGTTATGTTTCGTTCTGGAACAAAATGATTATCAGCCGATTGAGGCAGAAGATTATGACAGCGCCGTCAGTAAGCTGATTGAACCCTGGCCTGACCTTATCCTGCTGGACTGGATGTTACCTGGCGGCAGCGGCATTCAGTTTATCAAACACCTTAAACGTGAAGCGATGACGCGTGATATTCCGGTCATGATGCTGACCGCCCGTGGCGAAGAGGAAGATCGCGTGCGTGGCCTGGAAGTCGGGGCCGACGACTACATTACCAAACCGTTTTCACCGAAAGAGCTGATGGCCCGTATCAAAGCTGTGATGCGTCGCATTTCGCCGATGGCGGTCGAAGATGTAATTGAAATGCAGGGCCTGAGCCTGGATCCCTCCTCGCACCGGGTGATGTCGGAAACCACGCCGCTGGAGATGGGGCCGACAGAGTACAAGCTGCTCCACTTCTTTATGACCCATCCTGAACGTGTTTACAGCCGTGAACAGCTACTGAATCACGTCTGGGGCACCAACGTCTATGTTGAAGATCGTACAGTTGACGTGCATATTCGCCGTCTGCGCAAAGCGCTGGAACTGACCGGTCACGATCGCATGGTACAAACCGTCCGCGGAACAGGTTATCGTTTCTCTGCCCGCTTTTAAACGGAGCTTTAACCGTGCTGGAACGCCTCTCCTGGAAGCGATTATTGTCCGAACTGGTGCTGGCGTGTTTGCCTGCGCTGGTACTCGGCCTGTTGTTCGGCTATCTGCCGTGGCTGTTGTTACTCAGCGTAGTCGGTATTTTACTGTGGCATTTTTATAACCTGATGCGGCTGTCGCACTGGCTGTGGCTGGATCGCACGATGACCCCGCCTTCCGGTCAGGCAAGCTGGGAACCGCTGTTTTACGGTCTGTACCAAATGCAGCTGCGCAACCGACGTCGGCGGCGTGAGCTGGGTCATCTGATCAAACGGTTTCGCAGTGGTGCAGAGTCGCTGCCGGATGCCGTTATCCTGACAACGGAAGAGGGCACCATCTTCTGGTGCAATGGCCTGGCACAGCAGCACCTCGGGCTGCGCTGGCCCGAAGATAACGGGCAAAATATCCTTAATCTGCTGCGCTATCCTGAATTTTCACGTTATCTGCGCCAGCGCGATTTCGACAAGCCGCTGACGCTGGTGCTGAATAACCAGCATCACATGGAATTTCGTGTTATGCCCTACAGCGAAGGCCAGTGGTTGATGGTGGCCCGCGACGTAACGCAAATGCACCAGCTGGAAGGTGCACGACGCAACTTCTTCGCCAACGTCAGTCACGAACTCCGGACGCCGCTGACGGTGCTTCAGGGTTATCTGGAGATGATGAATGACTCGGTCATGAATCAACGTTCGCGTGACAAAGCGTTGCACACCATGTCAGAACAAACCCGCCGAATGGACAGCCTGGTGAAGCAGCTTCTGACGCTGTCGCGTATTGAGGCGGCCCCGGTCATCAATATGAAAGAAAAAGTCGATGTGCCGGTCATGTTGAAACTGCTGCAACATGAAGCGGAAACGCTGAGCGGCGGGCGACATCAAATCCATTTTCACACCGATCCGCATCTGAAAGTGTTTGGCAATGACGAGCAATTGCGCAGTGCCATCTCCAACCTGGTCTACAACGCGGTCAACCATACGCCAGACGGCACACGAATTGATATCAGTTGGTTACGCAGCAAGCAGGGCGCGGTATTTAAGGTCTGCGATAACGGTCCCGGTATTCCCGCTGAGCATATTCCGCGCCTGACCGAACGCTTTTATCGTGTAGACAAAGCACGTTCACGTGCGACCGGCGGCAGCGGGCTGGGGCTGGCTATCGTCAAACATGCGTTGAGTCACCATAATGCCCGGCTGGAGATCACCAGCATCCCGCATCAGGAAACCTGTTTTACATTTACCCTGGCGCTAAGGTTGATTGTCAGTAACGGGATGCAGGAGAATGCCGTTCATCAATCGTGAACGGACCGGAACGATGCGCGCTTTTCTTTTGGTGTTCTTTTCGCTGTTGCCAGCCCTCGGGCAGGCGCAGCCCGTCATGCTGTCCGGAAATCTCAGTAGCGCCGGCTCCGACACGCTCGGCTACCTGATGACGTTATGGGGAGATGACTTTAGCCGTCAGGCGCCTGGCGTGAACGTTCAGGTTCAGGCTTCGGGGTCGTCTACCGCGCCCACTGCGTTGACCGCCGGGGCCGTTCAACTGGGCGCGATGAGTCGTCCGATGCAGGCTGATGAGCGCCAGGCCTTTGAGGCGCGCTATGGCTATCCGCCGCTGGCCGTGCCGGTGGCAATGGATGCGCTGGTCGTGGTGGTCAATCAACGTAACCCGCTGCGTGAAATCGATCCGCGTCAGCTCGATGCGGTTTTTTCTATCACCCGGCTTTGCGGCGCGCATCAGGTTCCACAACGCTGGGGTGACCTGGGACTGCGCGAGACAGAATGGCAGCAGCGTCCCATCCAGCGCTATGGCCGTAACTCCGCCTCGGGAACATGGGGCTTTTTCAAACAGCAGGCGCTGTGTCAGGGCGATTTCCGCAATGACGTGGCCGAGTTTCCCGGTTCTGCCGCCGTGGTACAGGCCGTAGCCGATAATCCCCGCAGCATCGGCTATGCCAGTTTTGGTTTCCATCTGAGCGGCGTCAGGTTGCTGCCTGTGGTGACCAAAAACGGCGACGCGGTGGCACCGGATCCAGAGACTATCCGTACCGGCCGCTATCCATGGTCGCGTCCGCTTTATCTCTATGTGAATAAAGCGCCAGGTAAACCTTTACCGCCACTGGTCGATGCCTTTTTACGACAGGTGCTTTCCAGTCAGGGTCAACAGCGCGTCAGCGAGGCCGGGTATTTGCCGCTCTCTGCGGCGCAGATTGCTCAGGCTCGCGCTTCGCTCGAATAACGTCCACCTGCCCGTCAACAAACGCCGGTAGCGTCACCGTGAAACAGCCTGCCTCCGGACCCGTAAGCCCGATCAGGCTGTCTGTGCTGCGGTCGCTGACAGAAAAGCCGACGGCGACAATGCAACATGAATTTTTTTCAGGCGACGTGAATTTTATTCGTTTGCCGCTGAGAGAACAGCATGTCACTCTGCATTTAGACGTTTAGCCATCCAGAAGGCTAAAATAACATTATGTAACTATTCCCGGCCGAAATTATCTGGCCGTGATAAGGAGTGATCATGCAAAGACAAACCGCCCCGTTTCGTGCCGACACCGTTGGCAGCTTTCTTCGTCCTGCCGCGATCAAACAGGCTCGCGAGAAATACCAGGCGGGGGAAATCAGCGCTGACGAGTTGCGTGAGGTTGAAAACGAAGCCATCCGTGATGTGGTGGCAAAACAGCGTGAAAACGGCCTCAAAGTGGTCACGGATGGGGAATTCCGTCGCGGCTGGTGGCATTTTGACTTTTTCTACGGCCTGAAAGGCGTGGAACATTTTGAAGCCGATCAGGGCATTCAGTTCAACGGCGTACAGACCAAAGCGCACGGTGTCAAAGTGACCGGCAAACTGGGGTTTGACGGGCATCCGATGCTGGATCATTTCCGCTTTTTGCAAGGCATCGCAGGGGATGCCGTGGCGAAAATGACGATTCCCAGTCCCAGCGTGCTGCATTTCCGTGGCGGACGTAAAGTGATCGACCCGGAGGTGTATCCCGATCTTGATGTGTACTTTGACGATCTGGCACAGACTTACAAAGACGCAATCGCCGCCTTTTATGCGGCAGGCTGCCGCTATCTGCAACTGGATGATACGGTGTGGGCGTACCTGTGTTCGGACGATCAAAAGCGTGAGATCCGCGAGCGCGGTGACGATCCCGAGCAGCTGGCCCGAACGTACGCCCGCGTGCTGAATAAAGCGCTGGAGGATAAACCGGCCGATCTGACCGTCGGTCTGCATGTCTGCCGCGGCAATTTCCGTTCGACCTGGATTTCAGAAGGCGGCTATGAACCTGTGGCCGAAATCCTGTTTGGCACTGTTAATGTCGATGCGTTTTTCCTGGAATATGATAACCACCGTTCCGGCGGTTTCGAACCGCTGCGTTTTATCCGGCCGGGTCATCAGCAGGCGGTGCTTGGTTTAATTACCACCAAGGTCGGCGAACTCGAAGACGTGGATCAGGTAAAAGCACGTTTACAGGAGGCGACGCAGTACCTCAGCCTTGACCAGATTTGCCTTAGTCCACAGTGTGGCTTTGCCTCAACGGAAGAGGGGAACAGCCTGACCGAAGCGGAACAGTGGCAGAAGATTCGTCTGGTTGTGGATGTGGCGAATCAGGTCTGGTAAGCGTCAAAAGTGCGCAGTGTGGCGCAATATATGCGCCACTTGTGCATAAAAAGACGTCAGTATGCTGGTATTTCCCATGGCCTGTTTATTATTAAGGCACATCATCTGATGTGCTTGCTGCTAATATTGATGTGATCCACTAATTTTGACTTAAATCACGAAATAAGCCTCTGGTTTTCCGATCTCGTATTGCCTTTCTTCGCTATAAACGTTTTACTTACGGCCGTTGTCGATTTATCCCTCTGTGAACAGAAAAAAAGCAGCTCAAATCACCTGCGCTAAACCGGACGCTGCGCATAATGCGCTGCTGTCGTCTGATCAGCCGTTGTCATGGCGCAGCGAGGGGGCAACGCAAACTTATCTTTCATCGCAACATCAGTGACAGGCCGTATGACACATCGTTTAACCGTTAAAGACATTCTCGCGCTGGGCTTTATGACGTTTGCCCTGTTTGTTGGTGCGGGTAACATTATCTTTCCTCCTATGGTCGGTATTCAGTCAGGCGAACATGTCTGGGTGGCCGCTTTAGGGTTTCTGCTTACCGCTGTGGGATTACCCGTCATCACCGTCATTGCGCTGGCGCGCGTCGGCGGCGGGATTGACGCGCTGAGTACACCGATTGGTAAAATTGCCGGGGTGGTTCTGGCCACTGTCTGCTATCTGGCGGTGGGGCCACTCTTTGCCACGCCGCGCACCGCCACGGTGTCGTTTGAAGTCGGGATCGCGCCGATCACCGGCGACGGTGCACTGCCGTTGTTCATCTACAGCCTGATTTACTTTGTGCTGGTGATGGGCATTTCGCTCTATCCCGGCAAACTGCTGGATACGGTCGGGCATATTCTGGCACCGCTGAAAATTGCCGCCCTGACGCTGCTCGGCGTTGCCGCCCTGCTGTGGCCCGCAGGCGGCACCATTCCGGCCACCGCCGACTACCAGCGCGCTGCGTTTTCCAGCGGTTTCGTGAACGGCTATCTCACGATGGATACGCTGGGTGCCCTGGTATTCGGGATTGTGATTGTGAATGCGGCCCGTTCACGCGGTATTGATAACGCGGCACTGTTAACCCGTTATACGGTACTGGCGGGGATTATCGCGGGTGTAGGGCTGACGCTGGTCTACCTGAGCCTGTTTAAACTGGGCGCAGGAAGCGGGGCGCTGGTCGATCAAAATGCTAACGGCGCCGCGATTCTGCATGCCTATGTACAGCACACCTTTGGCGATATGGGCAGCTTCTTCCTTGCCGCGCTGATTTTTATTGCCTGTATGGTGACAGCCGTGGGCCTGACCTGTGCCTGCGCCGAGTTTTTTGCCCAGTATCTGCCGTTGTCATACAAAACGCTGGTGTTTGTGCTGGGGCTGTTCTCCATGGTGGTTTCCAACCTGGGGCTGAGTCATCTGATCCAGATCTCGATTCCGGTGCTGACCGCAATTTATCCGCCGTGCATCGTACTGGTTGTGCTGAGTTTTACCCAGAATATCTGGAACAAAAGCAGCCGAATCATTGCTCCGACTATGCTTGTCAGCCTGCTGTTTGGTATCCTTGACGCAATCAAAACCACCGGGTTTAAAGAGGCGTTACCCGCATTCAGCCAGCATCTGCCATTAGCCGACCAGGGGCTTGCCTGGTTGCCGCCCTCACTGGTGATGTTGCTGCTTGTGGCGTTGGTTGATCGGTTAAAAGGGCCGGAACAGGTGACAGTTCACTCGTAACGGCTAAGATTGATTCTTCTTTAACCACGGGCTTGCCCGTGGTTTTTTCATTTCACAGGTACAGGTTGTTATGCAAGAAACCAACAAGCTCAAACGCGGACTGAGCACGCGCCACATCCGTTTTATGGCGCTGGGATCGGCGATTGGCACCGGGCTGTTTTATGGCTCGGCGGACGCCATCAGGATGGCAGGACCGAGCGTTCTGCTCGCCTATATTATCGGCGGCGCGGTGGCGTACATTATCATGCGCGCGCTGGGAGAAATGTCCGTTAATAATCCCCAGGCCAGCTCGTTTTCTCGTTACGCGCAGGATTATCTTGGACCAATGGCTGGGTATATCACCGGCTGGACGTACTGCTTTGAGATTCTGATTGTGGCCATCGCCGACGTCACGGCATTTGGTATTTATATGGGTGTCTGGTTCCCGGAGGTGCCGCACTGGATCTGGGTACTGAGCGTCGTGCTGATCATCGGCGCGGTCAATCTGATGAGCGTGAAGGTGTTCGGCGAAGTGGAGTTCTGGTTCTCCTTCTTCAAAGTCGCCACCATTATTGTGATGATTCTGGCAGGATTTGGCATGATCATCTGGGGCATCGGTAACGGTGGCCAGCCGACCGGCATTCACAACCTGTGGACCAACGGCGGCTTTTTTGCCCACGGGATTGTTGGCATGCTGCTGTCACTTCAGATGGTGATGTTTGCTTACGGCGGGATAGAAATTATTGGCATCACGGCCGGTGAAGCTAAGGATCCGGCGACTTCCATCCCACGCGCCATTAATTCCGTGCCGATGCGTATTCTGGTGTTTTACGTGGGTACGCTGTTTGTCATCATGTCCCTCTATCCATGGAATCAGGTGGGCACCAACGGTAGCCCGTTTGTGCTGACCTTCCAACATCTGGGTATTGCCGCTGCCGCTTCTATCCTCAACTTTGTGGTACTGACGGCCTCCCTGTCCGCGATTAACAGCGATGTGTTCGGTGTCGGGCGTATGCTGCACGGTATGGCGCAGCAGGGCCATGCACCTAAAGTGTTTATGAAGGTGTCAGCACGCGGGATTCCGTGGGTCACGGTAGTAGTCATGATGTTTGCCATGCTGATTGCGGTCTGGCTCAACTACCTGATGCCCGAGAAAGTGTTCCTGGTCATTGCCTCTCTGGCCACCTTTGCCACCGTCTGGGTCTGGATTATGATTCTGCTGTCCCAGATTGCGTTTCGCCGCAAAATTGGTAAAGCGGCAGCCCGTCAGCTGACATTTGCCCTCCCGGGCGGAAGCTGGACAGCCGGTTTCGGCGTAGCCTTTTTATGCTTTATCATCGGCCTGATCGGCTACTTTCCGGATACGCGCATCTCACTTTACGTGGGCATGGTGTGGATTGTGCTGTTGCTGCTGGGTTATAAGCTGGTGCGCAAGCCGTCCTGATTCCCGGCCGCGAAGGCGACTGACACGACGAAATAAAATCGGCGAAAGGATTCGCCGAAAACGTCACATAGCAAATGAAACAAACAGAGGGATGATTGACGAAACGATGCTAATGCAAAAGCGTACGTCGTTAAATAAGTTGCCGAAAAATAAGAGAAAGCCCACCGTTAACCCGACACGGGCGCTAATGCGTTCTGCGCGGGTAATATAAGGGATTCCGGAACGATCGCGCTGCGGTCCAGCTGTTGACCCAACGCGGCAATCGCATCCTGTAACGGGCACAGTGTACCCACGTCGGTGATATGGCAGCCGGCTTGCTGCCACTCCTGACGCAACAAAGGATGACGGTCATTAATGGGTTGTAACTGACGTAGCCCGTCCAGACTTTGTGCCTGAAAATAGACGCGCAGGTAGCGCTGATTGCTTTGCGTATCCCGCCAGCGCTCCATCACCAGGCTACTTCCCGGCGGAATATTACCGCGCGTATAACCCGGCAGTTGCCATTCAAATCCCATCAGGCGGCGAACCATCGCGATATTCGTGTCATGGGCCACCAGCAGTACCCATCGTACATCGGGATCGTTCCCCTGAATGGCGTCGAGCATCCGCTGTAACAGAAGCGAGCCACGGCGTTGCGCCATATAGAGCACATCATTGCTGAGATCATAACTGGCCGTCAGCAGGGGGAGCAGGGCGGTGATCTGTTGAGCGGAAGTGATGTGGCCCCACGCCAGCCTCGCGAACGGTAAGTTTTCGCTGTAGCCCAGGCGCAACGTCTCGACCATGGCGGCCAGCGTGCTTAAGCCTTCAACATAGACGCTGCCGCTTTTGGTCTGCTTTAACTGCCAGGGGCGATCAAAAAACGGGCACGCGCGGTTAGCCGGACAGACCGCCTGTTTAAGCGCCTGAATGGCGGGCTGGAGCTGCTGCTGTCGCTGTGCTAAATCGCCCGCCACACGCCGCTTTTCTTCCATCTCACGCTGCGGATCGATGCGGGCAAAGGGCAATTTTTCCGTCTGAAAAAGCGGATCGACGTCGCCCGTGACGGTATGCACCGCCACGCTGCAGCCGGGAAATGCGCCATCCACCAACGCTTCGGCAGTGGCGCGCGTTCGCTGAAGAGGGCTGGCGCGTACGTAGAGTGCTGTCGCGTCAGGACAACCCGCGGGAAGTAATCCCAACTGGCGATAGTGATCGCCTTCCCAGCGCGCTTTATTCACCACCGCACTGTAGCCATGGCCCGTCAGCTCGCCGTCCGCTGTACTCCACCGGGGCCAGGGCTGTCCGGTTGCTGCCTCTGTCTCCTGGCGGTTGCCCGGCGTCGGCGGGCGCACCCCGTGTCGGCTGAGTTCGACCACTTTCTCTAACTGGTATTCTGGCGCCGCGTAAAGCGACCCCGCCACGAACCATAACGCACAGAGCGCGACTACGCGCAGGTGGCTACAGGCAGACATTATTCATCCTCCAGTTCCTGGTGCGCGAGAAGGGCTTTAATCTGTGGATAGATTACGGCATTCGCCAGCAAAACGGGATTGCCGTTTTTCAGGCCATCATTGCGCATATAGTCATTGGTGACGCCGCCCGCTTCCCGCATTAACACGATGCCCGGCAGGCTGTCCCAGGGATGCATATGGGCTTCATAATAGCCAATCAGGCGACCGGCAGCGGCCCAGGCGCTGGTTAATGCACCGGAGCCGATGCGAATGAACATCCCGCCTTGTTTGAGTAGCGCATCAATAAGCTGCGTAACCTTTTCTCCCGGCACCCGGCTGGAATTACTGATGCCCAACAGCCCTTCGTTGAGGTGACGGGCCTGATGAACCTCAAGCCGGGTCTCATTAAGCCAGGCGCCCTGGCCTTTGCGGGCGTGAAACAGCTCCTGATGATTGGGATCGCAAACCACGCCTACCACCGGTTCACCTTCGCAGACGATGGCCAGCGAAACGCACCAGTTATGCAGACCATTGACGAAGCAGGCGGTGCCATCAATCGGATCGATGACCCATAAAATGCGGGCCTCGCCTGTTTCTCCACCGCTCTCTTCACCTAATACCGCATCCTCGGGATAGCGTTCTGCAATCAGTGATTTAATTAATTCTTCAACGTTACGGTCAGCTTCACTGACCACGTCCTGAAGGTCCCTTTTATGTTCCACCACCAGTTTTTGACGCTGTTGATACCATGACAAGGCGCGGCTTGCGGCGGCACGGGCGATTTCGCAGGCGTAGCGATAGCGCGCGTCAATTTCAGAATGCGAAGCGGATGACATGTTTCCCTCTTATGATTTTAAAACACATCGAATACAGGAAGCGCCTGAACAGGCGGTCTGACAGTGAGAGTAGCGCAAAGCATAGTTAAGCAAGGCTTATTAAGCCGTAGTGCGCCAGTAATGGCAATATCGTCGGTGTACTGTTTGCGTGCTTTTTCAGCGTTATCAGGTAAGCCGCGTCTTACCTGATAAAGAGGGTGAATCACAGCTGCCGGCTGGCGGCCAACTGCATCAGGCGGGGATAAAACTGAAAGAAACAGGCTTCAAAGGCCGGATAATGGGCGGTGAAGTCCTGGTAAGAGTCGCTGAGTGCCGCCAGCCTTGGCCGACGTCGGGCCATGCCATTCAGCACGCGTTCAAGGCGCAGGGGATCGGCGTAGTGTTCGAACCAGCGTTCTCGCCACATCACCGCATTCAGTTCTTTAAATTCCTCGGGCGTGGCGGCCAGTTGCGGAACGATTTCGCGCTCGGCACGGGCCGTAAACGCTTGCAGCGTTTGTGACGGATGAACGCGATCCCAGTGGCGCGCCAGAAAATGGTCCCAGATGACATCCAGCGTGATGGGGGCGACGCGATAGGTCTCTGCCCGGAAAAGCTGGCGTGCCGCGCGCACTTCCGGCAGGGCATCGGTCATTACGTCCAGGCGACGATGCATCAGAATGCCGTCGGCCACCGGTTCAGGCCAGTGTTGGTGCGGCGCGCCGCGAACGAAATCGGCCATCAGATTGCCCAGCAAAGAGCTGTTGGCAAGATGGGCTAAGTGAAGATGCGCAAGAAAATTCATGCGGCATTATAAGCGCAACTCCGTTTACGCAGCCAGTTGTTCAGAATTGTTCGGTTTTCCGCTAAACTGTGCCGCCTGTTTTTCTGAGTAAGAAGTCTGTCATGCGTGTCGCCGATTTTGCTTTTGATTTGCCTGAATCTCTTATCGCCCATTATCCCCAGGCGCAACGAAGTGGTTGCCGCCTGCTGTCGCTGGATGGCCCAACCGGCGCGCTCACTCACGGCGTGTTTACGGATGTGCTGGATAAGCTCCAGCCCGGAGATCTGCTGGTGTTTAACAACACGCGCGTTATCCCGGCCAGGGTGTTCGGACGCAAGGCAAGCGGCGGCAAAATTGAGATGCTGGTCGAGCGCATGCTTGATGACAAGCGCGTGCTGGCGCATGTTCGCGCATCGAAAGCGCCGAAGCCTGGCGCAGCGCTGCTGCTGGGTGACGACGAGAGCGTGAAAGCCACTATGGTGGCGCGGCACGATGCGTTGTTTGAGATCGCCTTTGACGATGACCGCGACGTACTGGACATTCTTAACCGCGTCGGCCATATGCCGCTGCCGCCGTACATTGACCGCCCGGATGAAGAGGCGGATCGTGAGCTTTATCAAACGGTTTACAGCGCCCGACCCGGTGCCGTCGCCGCGCCCACGGCGGGGCTGCATTTTGATGAGCCGCTGTTGCAGGCGCTCAAAGATAAAGGCGTGGAAATGGCCTTTGTCACGTTGCACGTTGGGGCGGGCACGTTCCAGCCGGTGCGCGTCGAGACGATTGAAGATCACCACATGCACGCGGAGTACGCGGAAGTCCCGCAGGATGTGGTAGACGCGGTGCTGGCCTGTAAGGCGCGGGGGAATAAAGTGGTCGCCGTTGGCACCACCTCGGTACGTTCGCTGGAAAGCGCCGCCAAAGCCAGTCAGGATGCCCTGATTGCGCCGTTCTTCGACGATACCCAAATTTTTATCTATCCGGGCTACGAGTACCAGGTGATCGATGCGTTAATCACCAACTTCCATTTGCCGGAATCAACCCTGATTATGCTGGTCTCGGCCTTCGCCGGTTACCAGCACACCATGGCTGCTTATCGCGCTGCGGTGGCAGAAGAATACCGTTTCTTCAGCTACGGCGACGCGATGTTTATCAGCAAAAACCCCCAGGCGCCGCTGGAAAAAGTGGGCGCCTGATCTGTTTACTTTGAACATCGGACTGTTTCTCCGATGGAGGTCTTGTGAAATTTGAGCTTGATACCACAGACGGTCGCGCGCGTCGCGGGCGTCTGATTTTTGATCGTGGCGTGGTCGAAACCCCGGCGTTTATGCCCGTGGGCACCTATGGCACCGTAAAAGGCATGACGCCGGAAGAAGTGCAGGATACCGGCGCGCAAATTATTCTGGGCAATACTTTCCACCTCTGGCTTCGTCCCGGTCAGGAAATCATGAAGCTGCATGGCGATCTGCATGATTTTATGCAGTGGAAAGGCCCTATCCTGACGGACTCCGGCGGTTTCCAGGTCTTCAGCCTGGGCGACATTCGTAAAATCACCGAAGCGGGCGTTCACTTCCGTAACCCGATCAATGGCGATCAGATCTTCCTCGATCCAGAAAAATCCATGGAAATTCAGTACGATCTGGGCTCGGATATCGTCATGATCTTCGATGAGTGCACGCCGTACCCGGCCGACTGGGATTATGCGAAACGCTCAATGGAGATGTCGTTACGCTGGGCGCAGCGCAGCCGTGACCGCTTTGACAGCCTGGGCAACAAGAACGCGCTGTTCGGTATTATTCAGGGCTCGGTTTACGAAGATTTACGTGATGTGTCTGTGAAAGGTCTGGTAGAGATTGGCTTTGATGGGTACGCTGTGGGCGGCCTGGCGGTCGGTGAGCCGAAAGAGGACATGCACCGCATCCTGGAGCATGTTTGTCCGCAGATCCCTGAGGACAAACCGCGTTATTTAATGGGCGTGGGCAAACCTGAAGATCTGGTCGAAGGTGTGCGTCGTGGCGTGGACATGTTTGACTGTGTGATGCCAACGCGTAATGCACGTAATGGTCACTTATTTGTGACGGACGGCGTGGTAAAAATCCGCAATGCGAAGCATAAAGACGATGTGTCGCCGCTGGATGCCGAGTGTGATTGTTACACCTGTCGCAATTACAGCCGTGCTTACTTGCATCATCTTGATCGCTGTAACGAAATACTGGGCGCGCGTCTGAACACGATTCATAACCTGCGCTACTACCAGCGCCTGATGGCAGGTTTACGCCAGGCTATTGAAGAGGGTAAATTAGAGCGCTTTGTTACCGAGTTCTACCAACGGACGGGCAAAGCGGTTCCGCCTTTAACGTCTGATAATTCATCAATGAGGGAAATTTAATGAGCTTTTTCATTTCTGACGCTGTGGCTGCAGCAGGCGCACCGTCTCAGGGAAGTCCGTATTCTCTGGTGATCATGCTGGTCGTCTTTGGCCTGATTTTTTACTTCATGATCCTGCGCCCTCAGCAGAAACGCGCAAAAGAGCACAAGAAGCTGATGGATTCTATCTCCAAAGGTGATGAAGTGCTGACGAATGGTGGCCTGGTGGGTCGCGTAACCAAAGTGGCAGAAACCGGCTACATTGCGATTGCGCTGAACGACACTACCGAAGTGGTTATTAAACGTGATTTCGTGGCTGCCGTCCTGCCGAAAGGTTCTATGAAGGCGCTGTAATTTTTACTTCCCTAAGGGAACTGCCGTGTTAAATCGTTATCCTTTGTGGAAGTACATAATGCTGGTCGTGGTGCTTGTCATTGGCCTGGTATATGCACTTCCCAACCTTTATGGTGAGGATCCGGCTGTTCAAATCACTGGCGCGCGCGGAAGCGCCGCCAGTGAGCAAACGTTGGATCAAATTCAGAACGTATTAAAACAAGATAATATTCAGGCGAAGTCTGTTGCCCTGGAAAACGGGGCGATTACGGCGCGTTTTTCTAACACGGATGTGCAGTTGCGCGCCCGTGAAGCGATCATGAAAGCGCTGGGCGAAAACTATGTTGTGGCGCTGAATCTGGCTCCCGCAACGCCGCGCTGGCTTACCCTGCTGGCGGCGCAGCCAATGAAACTTGGCCTCGATCTGCGCGGTGGCGTGCACTTCCTGATGGAAGTGGATATGGACACTGCCCTGAGCAAACTGCAAGAGCAGAATGCGGACAGCCTGCGCAGCGACCTGCGCGAAAAGAATATCCCTTATACCAACGTCAGCAAGATTGCTAACTACGGCGTGGAAATCCGTTTCCGTGACGCAGCCAGCCGTGACGCTGCCGTGAAGTGGCTGTCATCCCGTCATCAGGATCTGGTGATCAGCAACAGCGGTAACGATGCTCTGCGAGCCACCATGACCGATGCTCGCCTCAGCGAAGCGCGCGAATATGCCGTTCAGCAGAACATCACTATCCTGCGTAATCGTGTGAACCAACTGGGTGTCGCGGAGCCGCTGGTGCAACGTCAGGGTTCTGACCGCATCGTGGTAGAACTGCCAGGTATTCAGGACACGGCGCGCGCCAAAGAAATTCTGGGCGCAACCGCGACGCTGGAGTTCCGTCTGGTCAATACCAGCGTTGATCCGACCGCCGCCGCCAATGGTCGCGTGCCGGGGGATTCCGAGGTCAAAGACATGCGTGACGGCCAGCCTGTCGTGCTGTACAAACGCGTGATTCTGACCGGTGACCACATTACCGATTCGACCTCCAGCATGGACGAATACAACCAGCCTCAGGTGAATATTTCACTCGATGGCGCGGGCGGTAACATCATGTCGAACTTCACCAAGGACAACATCGGTAAACCAATGGCGACCCTGTTTGTGGAGTACAAAGACAGCGGTAAGAAAGATGCGAATGGTCGCGCCATTCTGGTGAAACAGGAAGAGGTGATTAACGTCGCCAACATCCAGTCACGCCTGGGCAACAGCTTCCGCATCACCGGTATCAGCAACCCGAACGAAGCACGTCAGCTGTCGCTGCTGCTGCGCGCCGGGGCCTTGATTGCGCCTATCCAGATTGTGGAAGAGCGGACAATCGGTCCGACAATGGGTCAGCAGAACATTACTCAGGGGCTGGAAGCCTGCCTGTGGGGCCTGGTCGCCTCCATCCTGTTTATGGTGCTGTACTACAAGAAAGTGGGCCTGATTGCGACCAGCGCACTGCTTGCAAACCTGGTGTTGATTGTCGGCATTATGTCGCTGTTACCGGGGGCCACGCTGACCATGCCAGGCATCGCCGGTATTGTGCTGACGCTGGCGGTGGCAGTCGATGCAAACGTCCTGATCAATGAACGTATCAAAGAAGAACTGCGCAACGGGCGTTCCGTACAGCAGGCAATTCATGAGGGCTACAAAGGTGCCTTCTCCAGTATTGTCGATGCGAACGTGACGACCCTGATTAAGGTAGTGATTCTGTATGCAATTGGTACGGGCTCCATTAAGGGCTTTGCGATTACAACGGCTATCGGTATTGCGACCTCCATGTTCACATCGATCGTCGGAACCCGCGCCATTATCAACCTGATGTACGGTGGCAAGCGCGTTAAGAAGCTGTCTATCTGAGGAGTGCGTTGTGGCACAGGAATATAACATTGAGCAGTTAAACCACGGCCGTAAAGTCGTTGACTTTATGCGCTGGGATACGCTGGCATTCATCATTTCGGGACTGTTAATCATCATCTCGATTGCCATTGTTGGCGTACGCGGTTTTAACTGGGGGCTCGATTTCACCGGCGGTACGGTCATTGAGATCAATCTGGAGAAACCGGCCGATCTCGACGCCATCCGCGGTGCGCTGGTGAAGTCCGGGTTCCAGGAACCGTTGATCCAGAATTTCGGTAGCAGCCGCGATGTGATGGTGCGCATGCCGCCGGTCACCGGGCCTGCGGGAACCGAGCTGGGTAATAAAGTGGTAACGGTTATCAACCAGACGACGCAGCAAAACGCGACGGTCAAACGTATCGAGTTTGTCGGACCGAGCGTGGGCAGCGATCTGGCGCAGGCCGGGGCGTTAGCCCTGCTGTCGGCACTGATTGCGATTCTGATTTATATCGGTATTCGCTTTGAGTGGCGTCTGGCACTGGGTACGGTTTTGGCGCTGGCGCATGACGTCATTATCACCTGTGGACTGCTGTCGCTGTTCCGGGTCGAGATTGACCTTACGATTGTGGCCTCGCTGATGTCGGTCATCGGTTACTCCCTGAACGATAAAATCGTGGTCTCGGACCGTATTCGTGAGAACTTCCGCAAGATCCGTCGCGGCTCCTCTTATGACATTACGAACGTGTCCCTGACGCAGACGTTAAGCCGTACCCTGATCACCTCCCTGACTACGCTGGCGATGATCCTGATCCTGTTCATCTTTGGTGGTGCGCTGCTGAAAGGCTTCTCACTGACCATGCTGATTGGTGTCACCATCGGTACCGTTTCGTCGATCTACGTTTCTTCAGCACTGGCGCTGAAGCTGGGCATGAAACGCGAACATATGCTGGTACAGAAAGTGGAGAAAGAGGGCGCCGATCAGCCTTCGATCCTGCCGTAGTATTGGTACGATAAAAAAAGCCGCCAGCGTAATCTGGCGGCTTTTTTGTTTTCAGGGCCTGGACGTATCTGCGATCATCTGGTGAATTCGAACATAACCCAGTTGCTCCGGCGTCACACCCTTTAACCGTAATGGTACGGTGACCGAACTGCGTGGCGTCAGTGAGGCGGGAACCCTGAGGGTTTGCGTCAGGCTGTCGGCCTCAAGTGGCTTACCGGTTGCGGGATCGAGCTGGCCCCAGACTACTGTCACATGCAGTCCGGGCAGCGGTGAATTGTCTTGTGTGCGAAGCGTCAGGTCAGCATGCGTACCGCCAGCCTCGGCCTCAATGCGTGCGAGCGACAGGCGCAGCGTGCCAACCTGCGTTTGAAGTGCCACGGGCGTGTTTGCCTGCGGCAACAGCCATGCGCCCTGCTGTGAATGGGCGTTCAGCTGCCCCTGAATTTCAACCGCACTTGCCTGGCTGGTGAGTTGCTGCATCTGCTGATTAAGCTGACTGACTTCCCGGTGCAGTTGTTTCACCTGCGGCTGGGCTGGGGTGCTGCAACCACTTAGCAGAACCAGTGAGAGGGCCGCGGGTGCCCAAACCATCCTGTTCATCATGTTTTTTATCCTTTATTCAAATGACGTAATAACTGCCCCTTGTCGCGGGACCCATCAGCATCCGCTTATGGCGTTGAAGCCTGAACTGAAATCACGCCGATTACCTTAAGTGTGCTCTGAAATTGCCTTTCCCTGAGCGATAAAATGCCGTAGCCGCTGGCGTGCCGATTTCACCTCGCGTTACGCGTAATGATGCAAGGTGAAACAGGTTGATATCGGGCATCTGGCCAGCGCAGTGGCGCAGGTATCCGGTGATGCAGTACCCCGTATCGGCACGAACGTGGCTACTTTGTCCGCTTTTTGCCCTGAGCGCTTTAAGCGTAGCGGGTTTTACGCGGGCGGGCATTTCCCATCCGGTCTGTGAAGCGGGCAGGGTAAAGCACGGGAATCGATTTTGTTGACTTGCAGTTCGCGCTACACTGTACGGCCCAATTATCTCGTGTCAGGAAACATCATGCATTGCCCATTCTGCTCCGCTGTAGACACAAAAGTGATTGATTCTCGTCTGGTCAGTGAGGGTTCGTCAGTGCGGCGCCGTCGTCAGTGTCTGGTGTGCCATGAGCGATTTACTACGTTTGAAGTCGCTGAGCTGGTCATGCCACGCGTGGTGAAAAGCAACGACGTGCGTGAACCTTTCAATGAAGACAAACTTGCCAGCGGCATGATGAAAGCGCTGGAGAAACGCCCGGTCAGTGCGGATGCCGTAGAGAGTGCGGTGAGCCATATCAAAACGCAGTTGCGTGCGACGGGTGAACGTGAAATTCCCAGCAAGCTGATCGGTAACCTGGTCATGGACGAGCTAAAAAAACTCGATAAAGTGGCCTATATTCGCTTTGCATCTGTTTATCGCAGCTTTGAGGACGTGCGTGATTTTGGCGAAGAGATTGCCAGATTACAGGATTAAATCATGACCGATGAACGTTATATGGCGCGCGCGCTGGTACTGGCGCGGCGCGGACGTTTTACTACCAGGCCAAACCCTAATGTTGGTTGCGTCATTGTACGCGATGGCGACATTGTTGGCGAAGGCTGGCACCAGCGCGCCGGAGAACCGCATGCGGAAGTGCATGCCCTGCGCATGGCCGGTGCGCGTGCGCGTGGGGCGACAGCCTATGTGACGCTGGAGCCATGCAGTCATCACGGGCGCACGCCGCCGTGTTGCGACGCGCTTATTGAGGCCGGTGTAAAACGCGTCGTGACCGCGATGCAGGATCCCAATCCGCAGGTCGCCGGACGGGGATTACATCGACTGCAGCAGGCGGGCATTGAAGTCAGCCACGGACTGATGATGCAGGAAGCGGAAGCCCTGAACCGGGGATTCCTGAAACGCATGCGGACCGGCTTCCCCTGGATACAGCTTAAACTGGGGGCATCACTGGATGGCCGCACCGCCATGGCGAGTGGCGAAAGCCAGTGGATCACCTCGCCGGCTGCCCGACGCGATGTCCAGCGTTTGCGAGCGCAGAGCGCCGCCATTCTCAGCAGCAGCGCAACGGTGCTGGCCGACGATCCTTCCCTGACCGTACGCTGGGCTGAACTGGACAGCGACAGTCAGCGCCTGGTTGATGCGCAGACCTTACGCCAGCCGGTACGCGTCATCGTCGACAGCCAGAATCGCGTAACACCGCAGCACAAACTTATAGAACAATTGGGCGAAACCTGGCTGATGCGACAGCAGGCCGACACTCAGCGCTGGCCTGACTCGGTGACGCAAATTCCGGTTCCTTTACGCGACAGCCAACTGGATTTAGTGGCGCTGATGATGGTGCTGGGCCAGCGCCAGATTAACAGCGTCTGGGTCGAAGCCGGTGCCACGCTGGCAGGGGCACTGCTTCAGGCCGGTCTGGTTGACGAACTCATTGTGTATATGGCACCGAAATTACTGGGTAATGACGCGCGCGGTTTGTGTCAGCTTACGGGTCTGACGCAGTTGGCTGACGCGCCGGTTTTTGCCTTCAGCGACGTGCGTCAGGTCGGCAGCGATCTCCGTCTGACCCTGATACCGCAATAACAGAGGCGGAAAAGCGAGAGCACGCCGCCAAAGAGTATGTTAGAATCCGCCCCCCTGCGCGGGGCTAAACAAACCCCTGAAAGGATGTGTATGAAAGTTATCGAAGCTGCCGTTGCAACGCCAGAAGCAAAAATTGCCATCGTTATCGCGCGTTTTAACAACTTTATCAACGAGAGCCTGTTAGACGGCGCTGTGGATGCCCTGAAGCGTATCGGCCAGGTCAACGATGACAATATCACTGTCGTCTGGGTACCGGGTGCTTACGAACTGCCGCTGGCCGCGCGTGCGCTGGCTAAAACCGGCAAACATGATGCCGTGATTGCGCTGGGTACCGTGATTCGCGGTGGCACGGCGCACTTCGAATACGTCGCGGGTGAAGCCAGCTCGGGCATTGCCAGTGTTGCCATGGACAGCGATATTCCTGTGGCATTCGGCGTACTGACAACCGAAAATATCGAGCAGGCCATTGAGCGTGCTGGAACCAAAGCGGGTAACAAAGGTGCCGAAGCGGCCCTGACCGCACTTGAAATGATCAACGTATTGAAAGCCATTAAAGCCTGATTTTTGTAAGGGGAATTTTGTGAAACCTGCTGCTCGCCGTCGCGCCCGTGAGTGCGCTGTCCAGGCGCTTTACTCCTGGCAGTTGTCTAACAACGACATTGCCGATGTGGAATACCAGTTTCTGGCGGAACAGGACGTTAAAGACGTCGATATTACTTATTTCCGCGAACTGCTGGCCGGTGTGGCGACCAACAGCGCGTACCTGGATGGATTGATGCAACCCTATCTGTCGCGCCAGTTAGAAGAACTGGGGCAGGTGGAAAAAGCCATTCTGCGTGTGTCGCTGTATGAACTGAGCAAGCGTTCTGATGTGCCTTATAAAGTGGCCATTAACGAAGGTATCGAACTGGCGAAAGTATTTGGCGCTGAAGACAGCCATAAATTTGTCAACGGTGTGCTGGATAAAGCCGGTCCGCAAATTCGACCCCAACGCAAATAATCAATAAGGCCGGCTTACCGGCCTTTTTCATTAATGGTTAAGCGGAACGCAATTATGTCATGTGGTGAATTTGAACTCATCGCACGCTACTTCAATCGCAGAACGCGTAGCCGCCGTGATGTCGAACTCGGCATCGGCGACGATTGCGCGCTGCTGAGCGTGCCCGAAAAGCAAACGCTGGCGGTCAGCACCGATACGCTGGTTTCCGGTATCCACTTCCTGCCCACGATCCATCCTGCAGATTTAGCCTATAAATCACTGGCGGTGAATCTGAGCGATTTGGCCGCGATGGGTGCCGATCCTGCCTGGCTAACCCTGGCGCTGACCTTGCCGGATGTGAATGAAAGCTGGCTGAGCAGCTTCAGCGAAAGCCTGTTTGACCTGCTGGAATATTACGATATGCAGCTGGTGGGGGGAGACACGACGCGGGGGCCTCTCAGCCTGACGCTGGGTATTCATGGGCTGATTCCTCACGGCAAAGCGTTAAAGCGTTCGGGCGCAAAACCCGGCGACTGGATCTATGTCACCGGTACATTGGGCGACAGCGCGGCCGGGCTGGCGTTGCTGCAGCATCACTGCCGCATTGACGATCCGGCCATTCATGAAGCCCTGATTAAACGTCACCTGCGGCCCATGCCGCGCGTGTTACAGGGGCAGTCACTGCGTTCGCTGGCCTCTTCCGCTATCGATATCTCAGACGGGCTGATTTCTGATATAGGTCATGTGCTGAAAGCCAGCGGCTGCGGGGCACGTATCAACCTTGACGCGCTTCCGCTGTCCCCGGCACTGCGTGACAATTTTGATGCGTCACAGGTGCTGCGCTGGGCGCTCAGCGGCGGCGAAGACTATGAGCTGTGCTTCAGTGTGCCGGAAGTGAATCGGGGTGCACTGGACGTGGCGCTGGGACATCTTGGCGTGCCTTATACCTGTATTGGGCAGATGGCGCCCGAGTCAGAAGGATTGTCACTGCTCGAAAACGGCAAACCGACAGATGTGCGTTTTAAAGGATTCGACCATTTTGACATCAGATAAACATATCGCCAAAGGTCGTCTGCGGATGCGTAATCCCTGGCATTTACTGGCGACCGGTTTTGGCAGTGGGCTCAGCCCGGTTATGCCCGGTACAGTGGGATCGCTGGCCGCCATTCCTTTTTGGTGTCTGCTGACCCTGCTTCCGCACGATCTGTATTCGCTGGTCGTGCTGCTAGGCATCAGCGTGGGCGTGTACCTTTGCCATCGCACCGCCAAAGACATGGGCGTTCACGATCACGGCAGCATTGTCTGGGATGAGTTTATCGGGATGTGGATTACGCTGATGGCCATTCCGGTGAACAGCTGGCAGTGGGTGGTGGCCGGTTTTGTGCTGTTCCGCGTGCTGGATATCTGGAAGCCCTGGCCGATTCGCTGGTTCGACCGTAACGTGCATGGCGGCATGGGCATTATGGTCGATGACATTATTGCGGGCATTATTGCTGCAGCCATCCTTTATGGTGCCGGGGTTTATCTCGCCGGTTAAGCGTTCGTCCTGCGCCCCTTATCATCACCGTTTTGCAACCGTAGCCGAAATACCGGCGTACGGTTGTCTCACCATTATTCTCTCCCGGCCGGGCCGAATGAGCGCGTCACGCCTGTGAACACGCTGCGTTGGTATCACTGATAGCCGGTGGCCGGGTGAGGCTGATATTCACTTTCCAGGGCGGCAATATCCTGCGTTGTCAGGTCAACGTTCACGGCTTCCACCAGCTCAGCAAACTGCTCTGCACGAGAGGCGCCAATGATGGGCGCTGTCACCACCGGTTTGCTCAGTAACCACGCCAGTGCGACCTGCGCTCGCGTTACGCCTTTGTCGGCTGCTACCTGCGCCAGGCGCGCCGCAATCGCCGCATCGTTTTCCTCCGTTGAAGCATAGAGCGTGCTCATCACCTCATCAGAAACGGAGCGGGCGGTGGTTTCGCCCCATGGCCGGGTGAGCTTACCGCGTGCCAGTGGACTCCATGGCAGGACCGCAACGTTTTCACGCTGGCACAGCGGGTGCATCTCACGTTCTTCTTCGCGCTGAATCAGGTTGTACTGATCCTGCATGCTGACGAAGCGTGCCCAGCCCTGTTCTGCCTGCATGGTTAAGGCCTGTGCAAACTGACTGGCGTGCATGGATGAGGCGCCGATATAACGTGCTTTGCCGAATCTCACCACCTCATCAAGTGCCGACAGGGTTTCTTCGAGCGGCGTGTCATAGTCCCAGCGGTGAATCTGCAGCAGATCGACATACTCCATGCCCAGCCGTTGCAGGCTGTCATCAATGGATTGCAGAATGTTTTTACGGGACAGGCCTTGTGACAGATTACTCAGCGGGAAATAGACTTTGGTGGCGACCACGACCTCCTCGCGGCGGGCGAAATCCCTGAGCGCTCGCCCCAGAATCTCCTCACTACTGCCGTCTGAATAGCTGTTAGCGGTGTCGAAGAAGTTAATCCCGGCCTCCAGCGCCTGCCTGATAAGCGGTCGGCTGCTTTCTTCAGGCAGTGTCCAGGCATGTTTACCGCGGGTGGGCTCACCAAATGTCATACAGCCCAGGCAGAGCTGGGAAACTTTTAAATCAGTATTCGCGAGTGGAACGGTTTTCATCATGACTCCTGCTATGTCCTTCCAGGGGAATTAAGCATAGCAGGAATACCGCTCTCCGCAGAGAGCGGGGGAGGGGAACTACTGCGCCAGCCAGTGACTGATTTGCTGCTGAATACCGTCTGCGTCCAGGTGGTAGTCGTGACGCATCTCTTCCTGCGTGCCCGGGGGAATGAATTCATCAGGCAGGCCAATATTGAGAACGGGAATGCCCAGACGTTTCGCCATCACGAACTCGTTGACGCCGCTGCCTGCGCCGCCCTTAATCGCGCCTTCTTCCAGCGTAATCAACGACTCATGCTGTGCGGCCAGTTCGGTAATTAACGCTTCATCCAGCGGTTTAACAAAACGCATATCCACCAGGGTGGCGTTCAGCGCTTCGGCAACGTGGCTGGCTTCAGGCAGCAGTGTACCGAAGTTAAGGATCGCCAGCTTTTCGCCCCGACGTTTAACCACACCTTTGCCCAGCGGCAGGCTTTGCAGTGGCGTCAGAGCAACGCCAGTGCCGGTTCCGCGTGGATAACGCACGGCAGCCGGACCCGCCTGATAGTGATAGCCGGTATAAAGCATCTGGCGGCATTCGTCCTCATCGCTCGGCGTCATGATGACCATATCCGGAATGCAGCGCAGATAGGCGAGATCAAAGGCACCCTGATGCGTCTGGCCGTCGGCCCCAACGATGCCGCCACGGTCAATCGCGAACAGGACCGGAAGCTTCTGAATCGCGACATCGTGAATAACCTGATCGTAGGCGCGCTGCAGGAAGGTAGAGTAAATCGCAACAACCGGTTTATAGCCCCCAATGGCCAGGCCCGCCGCAAAGGTCACGGCGTGCTGTTCGGCAATGGCAACGTCAAAATACTGGTTGGGATACTTGCGGGAGAATCCTACCATACCCGACCCTTCGCGCATGGCGGGCGTAATCGCCATCAGCTTCGCGTCGTCAGCCGCCGTTTCGCACAGCCAGTTACCGAAGATCTTCGAATAACTCGGCAATCCTTCGGCGCTCTTAGGCAGTTCGCCGCTGGCGACATCAAATTTGGGCACCGCATGCCAGGTGATCGGATCCTGCTCTGCCGGGGCATAACCTTTACCCTTTTTCGTCATAATATGCAGGAACTGCGGGCCTTTCAGGCTACGCATATTCGTCAGCGTATTCACCAGCGTCAGGACATCATGACCATCGACCGGTCCGATGTAATTGAACCCCAGTTCTTCAAACAGGGTGCCCGGCACCACCATGCCTTTCAGGTGTTCTTCGGTGCGTTTTACTAACTCTTTAATCGGCGGCAGGCCGGTCAGTACGCGCTTGCCTCCTTCGCGCAGACGCGCGTAGGTCTTACCCGATAAAATCTGTGCCAGGCGGTTATTCAGCGCCCCGACGTTTTCAGAAATCGACATTTCGTTGTCGTTCAGGATAACCAGCATATCGGGTTTAATATCGCCCGCATGGTTCATGGCCTCAAAGGCCATGCCTGCGGTGATGGCACCGTCGCCGATAATACAGGCGGTACGGCGCCCTTTACCTTCCCGTTCGGCCGCAGCAGCCATGCCCAGCCCGGCACTGATGGAGGTAGAGGAGTGACCGACGCTCAGGACGTCGTATTCACTTTCTCCCCGCCACGGAAAGGGGTGCACGCCATTCTTTTGCCGAATCGATCCAATGCGATCGCGGCGGCCGGTTAAAATTTTATGCGGATAAGCCTGATGACCGACGTCCCACACGAGGTGGT
This sequence comes from Pantoea sp. CS_6, assembly GCF_041954745.1. NCBI lineage: Bacteria > Pseudomonadati > Pseudomonadota > Gammaproteobacteria > Enterobacterales > Erwiniaceae > Pantoea > Pantoea sp. CS_6. Next base: position 81,768 of record NZ_JAVAYG010000008.1, on the reverse strand, counting down.
CGAACGGTGTGTTATAGACGTAATGCAGCGCCACCGTCAGCTCGACCACGCCCAGGCCCGACGCAAAATGGCCGCTTGAGCGGCTCACGCTGTCTAATAAATACTGGCGCAGCTCATTGCAGAGCGCAGGCAATTTTTCTTTAGGCAGGGCACGTAGTGCCTGTACCGTTTCTGCCTGCGCCAGTGTCGGGTATTTTGTAGTATCAAAACTCATCAGTGACTCATCATGGAAGTTATTTATCGCGTTCAATTACGAAGCTCGCCAGCGCCTTCAGGGCAGAGGTGTCATAGGATTTTGCAGAGAGCATGTGCAAAGCATCCACGGCTTCCTGGTATAAATCCAGTGCCTTAATCCGGGCATTATCCAGACCCATCAATGAAGGATAGGTGCTTTTTCCAAGATCTTGATCGGCACCTTGACGTTTTCCGATAACGGCTGTGTCGCCCGTCACATCCAGGATGTCATCCTGCACCTGAAAGGCCAGGCCGATGGCATCCGCATAGCGGTCAAGATACGGCAGCGCTTCACGGCCCGCGTCGCCGGCAGCAAAGGCACCGAGTCGCACGGCTGAGCGAATCAACGCCCCCGTTTTGTGACGATGGATCTGTTCCAGTTGATGAAGATCGACAGACTGACCTTCTGCCGCCAGATCCAGCGCCTGCCCGCCGCACATACCCGCTACGCCGCTGGCCCTGGCCAGCTCTGACAGCATAGCGAGGCGGTATTCCGCACTCACGCCCGGCATGGGCTGGTCGGCCAGAATAGAAAAGGCCAGCGTTTGTAGCGCATCACCGGCAAGAATGGCGGTATCTTCGCCATATTTGATGTGGCAGGTCGGTTGCCCACGACGTAACGCATCATCGTCCATTGCCGGCAAATCGTCATGAATCAGTGAATAGGCGTGAATACATTCGACAGCCGCTGCAGGCACATCGAGACTGGCTTTATTCGCATTGAGCATGGTGCCGGTTGCGTAAACCAGAAACGGGCGCATGCGTTTGCCGCCTAATAGTGCCCCATACTGCATGGCATTCACCAGAGGAGAACTCTGAAAAGGGAGGGCATCCAGGTAGCCCATCAACGCGTGATTCACCTGCTGGTGATACGCATTGAGCAGTTCAGGAAAATCCATTAGTTGTTTTCCGGCGTGAAAGAGGAGAGATCGGCATCGTTATCGTCGCTGAGGAGAATGCGCACGCGCTGCTCGGCTTGCTGCAACGTTTGCTGGCCATTGCGCGCTAACTGCACGCCGCGCTCAAATTCATTCAGGGCGTCTTCCAACGGCAGTTCACCACTTTCCAGACGATTAACAATCTGCTCCAGCTGCTGCAATGACGTTTCAAAGCTGGCTGGCTGTTCGGCTTTTTTCGGCATATTTCGTGTCGACTCACGGTTGGAACGTTATCTTGCAATCGGTCATGGTAGCTGAGAGAGAATGATTAGCAAAATAATCAATGTGCATGCTGTTGCAGAAGCAGTCACCGGGTAAAGGTGATATACTCTCGCGCCTCGGATGCGGATGCGCCTGTCACCCCGCAATTTTATGATCTTACCAGCTAAGTGCAGCCTGTTTTAGCACTTATTTGCCCAACGAAGCTGTATTGCCATGAAGTTTATCGTCAAGTTATTTCCTGAAATCACCATCAAGAGTCAGTCGGTGCGTCTGCGCTTTATTAAGATTCTTGCCAGTAATATCCGCAACGTGCTCAAAACGGTCAGCGATGAGATCGCGGTGGTGCGTTTTTGGGATCATATTGAAGTGCGCTGCAAAGATGAAGCCATGCGGAAGATTATTCCCGATGAGCTGATGCGCATCCCGGGTATTCATCATGTCCTTGCGGTTGAAGAGCGCGAATATACCGACATCCACGATATTTTCGAGCAGACGCTGGCACAGTATCGCGACAGCCTGGAAAACAAAACCTTTTGCGTGCGGGTTAAGCGCCGTGGCAAACACAGCTTCAGTTCGCAGGACGTCGAGCGCTATGTTGGCGGCGGGCTAAATCAGCACATCGCCAGCGCCACCGTTCAGCTTAAGAAACCTGAGGTGACGGTTAACCTCGAAGTGGAAGAAAACCGCTTAACGCTGGTCACCGCACGCTATGAAGGGCTGGGCGGCTTCCCGATTGGTACCCAGGAAGATGTGCTGTCGCTGATCTCAGGTGGATTTGACTCCGGCGTTTCCAGCTACATGCTGATGCGTCGTGGCAGCCGCGTTCACTACTGCTTCTTTAACCTGGGCGGCGCGGCACATGAAATCGGCGTACGTCAGGTCGCCCATTATCTGTGGAACCGCTTTGGCCGTTCGCACCGTGTACGTTTTGTGGCAATCAACTTTGAGCCAGTTGTCGGCGAAATTTTAGAAAAAATCGACGACGGTCAAATGGGCGTGGTGCTGAAACGTATGATGGTCCGTGCAGCCTCAATGGTGGCGGAACGTTATGGCGTACAGGCCCTGGTCACAGGCGAAGCGGTGGGGCAGGTCTCCAGCCAGACGCTGACCAATCTGCGACTGATCGACAATGCCTCCGATACGTTGATTTTGCGCCCGCTGATTTCTCACGACAAAGAGCACATTATTAAAGTGGCGCGTGAAATCGGCACCGAAGACTTTGCCAGCACCATGCCGGAATATTGTGGCGTGATTTCGAAAAGCCCGACGGTCAAAGCGGTAAAAGGCAAAATCGAAGCCGAAGAAAGCCAGTTTGATTTCGCGATTCTGGAACGTATGGTGGCCGAGGCGACCAATGTGGATATTCGCGAAATCGCGGAGCAGACGCAGGAAGAGGTGGTTGAGGTCGAGACGGTCGGCTTGCTGAACGAAAACGACAGCGTGCTGGATATCCGCTCGGTGGATGAGCAGGAAGACAAACCGCTACAGCTGGCGGGAACGGAGGTGAAGTCGATGCCTTTCTACAAACTCAGTACGCAGTTTGGCGACCTTGATCAGAACAAAACCTGGCTGTTGTACTGCGATCGCGGTGTGATGAGTAAATTACAGGCGCTCTATCTGCATGAGCAGGGGTTTAAAAACGTGAAGGTATATCGTCCGTAATCCGCATAGCGGTCACTGACCGCTTCCCCCTGTGCTCGCCTTGCATACCAGGGCAAGACGAGCACAGAGCGTCCGGCAGGCGTCTGAACCGGCGACTTAACTGGCCTGATAGTCGTAAATACCCGGCGCCAGCACCAGTTGTGCCGCGACCTCACGTGCTTTATCACTGCCTGCTAGCAAATCAATTAATTTCAGCGCAAAATCCATCGCCGTGCCCGGTCCCTGACTGGTGAGCAAATTGACTCGCGGATCCCAGACGACACGACGTTCCATCCATTTCTCTTCCGGTATGGTGGACTTTAAACCGGGGAACCCTGTCATATTGCCGACCGGAAACAGGTTATGCGGCACCAGTACCGTGCCAGCGGCTGCGCAGATGGCCGCAACAATACGTCCTGACAAATGAAACTGGCGTACGGTTTCAACCAACAGCGGACTGTCACGAAATGTCTCGGCTCCTTTTAGTCCGCCGGGCAGGACAATGGCATCGTAGGCGTTGTCCGCCACCTCGACCAGCGGGACGTCGGCCAGCAGGCGAACGCCGCGCGAACAGACGATTTCACGGCAGCCATCGCTTTCCACGCTGGCGGTCACCGTCTTTATCCCGCCACGGACCAGCAGATCGAGTGTGGTAACGGCTTCCGTCTCTTCACTGCCATGAGCCAGACAGACCAGTACCGAGGCGTTCGCGCCCATAATAAGACTCCTTGCGTTTAATCATGTCGTACAGCCGGGTGTTTTCAGGTAACACTAAGCCGTGAGTGCGTGCGCGACGCAGCAGAAAGCCGGTGATGTATTCAATTTCCGTCAGTCGCTGAGCGCGTATATCCTGCAGCATTGATGAGGTGTTGGCGGCGGTCGTCTCAATCACATTCAGCACCTGATCCTGCAGGCTCTGGCTGGCCACGGACTGGCCTTCACGCTCCATAACCCAACTGATTTCGTCACATAAGGTGATGATGTCGGCCTGATGCTGACGCAGTGCGCCATTCTGACAGTCGTAAACCACGCTGAGTGGGTTGATCACACAGTTTACCGCCAGCTTACGCCAGCAGGCCGCCCGGATATTGTCATGCCAGGCGACATCGGGCAGCGCTTCGTGCAGCACATCGGCGACCTCACTCCAGTGCTCGCTTTTACGGTTGCCGGGACCAATATGGGTGACGCCCGTGGCGACGTGCTTAATGACCGTGCCATCCCGCATTGCGGCGTGCGTGGTGATACCGCGTAACAGCGGCTGCGTCAGACCTTTTAATTCGCCAAGCGTGCCCATGCCATTGTGCAACAGCAAAACCGGGCAGTTTTCTGACATCACGCTTTCCAGATTTTTTACGGCCGTTGATACCTGCGGGGCTTTCAGCGTCACCAACAGCAGCTGGCTCTGCGCCAAAAACAGCGGATCGTTGGCAATGAAGGTCCGGTTCGTCACGCGCCCCAGCGGATCGATTACATTCGCTGAGCAGTAGGGCTGAGGTACGCGTAACCAGCCCTGAACATCGTGCCCGCAATGGGCAAGAGCGGTGAGCCACACCTGGCCCAATGCGCCACATCCTAATACGGTTATTTTCATGCTGCCTCCCGCTCGCGGGCTTATTATTTATGCGCTGTGGCAATGAGTTAAGTATAGCGCTACACAGTGCGATTTTATTTAGTGCCGTAAGACGCGTATTATGCATGCCAGTTTAGCCTCAGGAGAAGAAGAGATGCCATCTTTCGATATCGTTTCAGAAGTCGACATGCAGGAAGTTCGCAACGCAGTAGAGAATGCTAACCGTGAACTGTCGACGCGTTTTGATTTTCGCAACGTCACTGCCAGTTACGAACTCAATGAAAAAAATGAAACCATTAAGGTCATCAGTGAATCGGATTTTCAGGTAAAGCAGCTGGTGGATATCCTGCGCGAGAAAATGCTCAAGCGCGGTATTGAAGGCGCGGCGCTGGAAGTACCAGAAGAGATTGAACACAGCGGCAAAAGCTGGAGCGTGGATGCCAAAATGAAAAAAGGCATTGAAAGCGACGTCGCGAAAAAGCTGGTGAAGCTGATTAAAGACAGCAAGCTGAAAGTGCAGACGCAGATTCAGGGCGAATCTCTGCGCGTAACGGGTAAGTCTCGTGATGATTTACAGGGCGCAATGGCGCTGGTGCGTAATGGCAACCTGGGCCAGCCTTTCCAGTTCAAAAACTTCCGCGATTAATCCCTCCACTCAGCACGTGAGCACAGGATGCCCTCTGAGGCATCCTGTCGGGTTGGCAGCCTGACTGTGACACCAGTCTGGCTGTCACTGATCCCCTTCCGCGACAGCAACGCTTTTGCCCTGCAAGGTGCTGATGTCCGTGACGTAAATTGCGTGACCAGAGGGACGCATTTTGCGCGGGGATAAACGGGAGGAACCGGGTTTGTCAAAGACAACAAACCCGGTGAGGGCAGGGGATTAGCCACCGCCGATAAGGGCTTCAAGCTCCGGTCGGCTGGTGATCTTACTGTCGATCTTAATGTAAGCGCTTTTTTCTTCCGGTACGATCAGCACCGCGTTCACTCCAGGCTGGGCCTTCAGGCGCTTCTCCAGATTCGGTACTGCCAGCGCCGCATCACTCAGCACAATGCGCAGACTGCTGACGTAGGGCGGTTCCTGCATGGTCATACTGACGAACAGCCAGATTGCCGCCACAATCGCTCCCACCATAAACACAGTTTGCGCATCAAAATGACCGAACACCCAACCGCCCAGGCTTCCGCCGATCGCAACGCCCAGAAACTGGCTGGTGGAGTAAAGCCCCATTGCTGTCCCTTTGTAACCGGCAGGCGATTCCTTACTGACCAGGGAAGGCAGGATGGCTTCCATCAGGTTAAAGGCGAGGAAGAAGAGCTGTACGCCGAGCACCAGCGTCCAGAAATGGCCCTGCGCGCCCCATAAAACAATTTCTGCGATGACCATCATGCCGACACAGCCGACAAAGACGCGCTTCATTTTGCGCTTCACTTCTGCATAAATGATAAAAGGCACGACGCCCGCAAAGGCGATCAGCATGGTCGTTAAATAGACCTTCCAGTGTTCTGATGGCGGTAATCCCGCCTGTTCAAACTGGTCGGGCAGCGCAACAAAGCTCGACATCAACAGGATATGCAAAAAGAAGATGCCAAGATTCAGTTTTACCAGGCGCGGGTTGGCCAGCACTTTTTTAAAGCTGCCGCGCACCATGCCCGACTCACGGTTCAGGACATGCTGAGTGGAGGAGGGGACCACCCAAAGCGTAATGAGAATACCCAGCGTCGCCAGCGTTGCGATCATCCAGAACAGCGCATGCAGGCCCAGCGCGTGGGTCACAATCGGTCCCACCACCATCGCAATCGCAAAGGTAACGCCAAAACTGATGCCAATAAACGCCATCGCTTTGGTGCGGTTCTGTTCACGCGTTAAATCCGACAGCAGCGCCATCACGGCGGCCGCAATCGCGCCCGAACCCTGCAACGCCCGGCCAAGGATGATGCCCCAAATGGATTCCGTGCTGGCGGCAATCACGCTGCCAAGGACAAACAGCAGCAGGCCGCCCACAATCAGAGGCTTGCGTCCAATACGATCGGACAGCAGGCCAAAGGGGATCTGGAAAATGGCCTGAGCCAGGCCATAAATGCCAATGGCCAGACCGATTAAGGTTTCACTCGCTCCCTGGAGTGCCATGCCATAGGTGGTCAATACCGGCAGGACCATAAACATTCCCAGCATACGCAGGGAAAAGACCGTGCCAAGGCCCCATGTGGCGCGCAGCTCCACCGGAGTCATTTTATTATCGTTCATTCCTACCTCTGTTGATGTGCTGCATTTATTTTAGGGAGGGAGAGTGGAAGGGTAAAACAATAGTTCTTAAGCAGTCGTAACAAAAAGAAAGGGCGCGAAAATCGCGCCCGTTTCATGCTGTTTTGGTACACATCAGCGCACGTAAGTTAGCAAATCTTTTGACGCAGGCGTCATGAAATCCACTGACATCATCACGCTCAGCGCGGTGATGGCGACGATGGAGAAGACAAACAGCTTACGTGCCCAAACCCGATCGTTTGAGGTTTTATAACCTGACAGCGCCATGCCCAGCCACCAGACGCTGACGGCAGCGGCAACGACCAGATACTTATAGCCTGCATAGCCACCCAGCGTCAGCATCAGCGTGGCAATCATAAACGCCAGGATATAAAGCGTAATATGATTTTTTGCCACGGAGATGCCTTTCACAACCGGTAAGACCGGGATGTTGGCAGCCTGGTAATCCTTAAAGCGGAAGATAGCAATCGCATAGGAGTGCGGCATCTGCCACAGGCTAAAAATCGCCAGCAGGATCAGGGCGCCCGCATCAAACTCATTGGTCACGGCACAGTAGCCAATCACCGGCGGCGCAGCGCCAGACAAGCTACCAATCAGCGTACCGTAAACCGAATGACGCTTCATATACAGGCTGTAAACGCCAACGTATACCACGAAGCCCATCACCGCCAGCCACATGGCCAGCGGGTTAGCACCGAAATACAGCAGTGCAAAGCCAGCAATACCCAACACAGTGGCATACACCAGGCTTACTTTCGCGGAGATAAGGCCTTTAACCAGCACCCGATTCCTGGTTCTCTCCATCTTGATGTCGATATCGCGGTCAATCACGTTGTTGAAGACACAACCTGACGCAACCACCAGCGACACGCCAACCAGTGAGGTGAGAAACAGGGCGTAATCAATGCTGCCCTTAGAGGCCAGCAAAAATCCGCCAATCACAGAAATTAAATTCCCGAAAATAATTCCTGGCTTTGTAACTTGCAGGTATTGCTTAAACATTACACAGACTCTTTAGTGGGGCATCATGTTGTAGTTGAGGTTCCACATGATCCACAGTGAGCCAACCACAACAATCAGGATAATGATTGCTGAGAAGACAATGGCCACCATGTTCCAGCCGCCCTCAGATTTGCTGTCCAGATGCAGGAAGTAAACCAGGTGAACCAGCACCTGAACGACTGCACAGACCAGCACAACGCCGAGGATGGTTCCATGAGAAGCACTACCATCCATTACCATCCAGAACGGGATTGCCGTAAGGATGATAGAGAGGATGAAGCCGATCATGTAAGACTTCACGCTACCGTGTGATGCACCATGTTCGTTAACAGAATGACTCATTACATGGCTCCCATCAGATAAACAACGGTAAACACGCAGATCCAAACCACGTCCAGGAAGTGCCAGAACAGGCTCAGACACATGATACGGGTACGGTTAGTGGCGTTCAGACCGCGTTTCGCGATCTGGAACATCAGCACGGCCATCCAGATCAGACCCGAGGTCACGTGCAGACCGTGCGTACCGACCAGTGTAAAGAAGCCGGACAGGAAGCCACTACGGTTTGGACCGAAGCCTTCAGCAATCAGGTGATGGAATTCATAGATTTCCATCCCGATAAAGCCCGCACCAAACAGGAAGGTCAACGCCAGCCAGCCGATAACGGCGCCTTTGTTTTCCTTGTTCATGGCGATAACAGCCATGCCGTAGGTGATGGAGCTTAATAACAGCAGGGCGGTTTCAACCAGCACGAACGGCAGTTCAAAGATATCTTTGCCTGCCGGGCCGCCGGCGGTGTTGTTAACCATAACTGCATAGGTCGCAAACAGGGTTGCAAAGATAATGCAGTCACTCATCAGGTAGATCCAGAAGCCAAAGACTTTATTGGCTCCTGCATCGTGATGCCCATGCTCCGCATGGGCGTCGTGGTGGTGTTTTACGGTAGTTGACATTATTTCAGACCTGCTTTGCTGATTTCGTCAAAGTGCTGCTTTTCAATCTTCTCTACTTCGGCAACAGGAACGTAGTAGTCCACGTCTTCGTCGAAGCTCTTCACGATCCAGCTTACGATCATGCCGAGGAAAGTAAGACCTGCCAGCCACCAGATATGCCAGATCATCGCAAAACCGAAGATGGTCGCAAACGCGGCAATAACAATCGCAGCACCGCTGTTTTTCGGCATATGAATTTCTTCATATTTAGCCGGCTGCTTGTACGCTTCGCCTTTCTCTTTCATTTCCCAGAAAGCGTCACGCTCATGCACATGCGGGATAACAGCAAAGTTATAGAACGGCGGTGGTGAAGAGGTTGCCCACTCCAGCGTACGGCCACCCCACGGATCGCCAGTCAGGTCACGGTTCTGGTCGCGGTCACGTACAGACACGTAGAACATGATCAGCTGACAAATAATACCGCAGGCAATCAGACCCGCACCTACCGCTGCAACAACCAGCAGAGAGTGGAACTGAGGATCGATATCCTGGCTCAGACGACGGGTCATTCCCATGAAGCCCAGTGCGTACAGCGGCATAAAGGCAACGAAGAAGCCGATGATCCAGAACCAGAAAGCACGTTTGCCCCAAGTTTCGTTCAGGGTAAAGCCGAAGGCTTTCGGGAACCAGTAGGTCACACCCGCCATACAACCGAATACCACACCACCGATAATCACGTTATGGAAGTGCGCAATCAGGAACAGACTGTTGTGCAGGACAAAGTCAGCGCCCGGAACGGCCAGCAGAACACCGGTCATACCACCCACAGAGAAGGTGACCAGGAAGCCTACGGTCCACAGCATCGCAGAGTGCATCTGAATGCGACCCTGATACATGGTGAACAGCCAGTTAAAGATTTTAACCCCGGTCGGAATCGCGATGATCATCGTCATGATACCGAAGAAGGCGTTAACGTTGGCACCGGCACCCATGGTGAAGAAGTGGTGCAGCCAGACGATGAACGACAACACGGTAATGGCGATGGTCGCCCAGACCAGTGAGGTATAACCAAACAGACGTTTTTTCGAGAAGGTGGCCGTGACTTCGGAGAAGACACCAAACACCGGCAGAACAAGAATGTACACCTCTGGGTGACCCCAGACCCAGATCAGGTTGACGTACATCATCATGTTACCGCCCATATCATTAGTAAAGAAATGGAAGTCGAGGTAACGATCAAGTGTCAACAGCGCCAGAGTCACGGTCAGAACCGGGAACGCAGCGATGATCAGGACGTTGGTGCACAGCGCAGCCCAGGTAAAGACGGGCATTTTGAACAGGTCCATGCCCGGCGCACGCATCTTCAGAATGGTCACGAAGAAGTTAATACCGGTCAGGGTTGTACCAATACCGGAAAGCTGGAGACTCCAGATCCAGTAATCCACCCCCACGCCGGGACTGTATTCTGCCCCCGACAGCGGTGGATAGGCCAGCCAGCCAGTTTGCGCGAATTCGCCGACACCCAGAGACAGGTTAACCAGAATCACACCGATTGCGGTAAACCAGAAGCTCAGGTTGTTCAGGAACGGGAAGGCAACGTCACGCGCACCGATTTGCAACGGTACGGCAATGTTCATCAGACCCACCACGAATGGCATCGCCACGAAGAAGATCATGATTACGCCGTGAGCGGTAAAGATCTGGTCGTAGTGATGAGGGGGCAATATGCCTGCTTCCCCGGAGGAAGCCAGAACCTGTTGGGTACGCATCATCACGGCGTCAGCAAAGCCGCGCAGCAGCATGACGAACGCCATGATGATATACATGATACCCAGTTTTTTATGGTCGATTGACGTCAGCCATTCAGACCACAGATATTTCCACTTACCAAAGTAGGTGATGGCAGAGACGATCGCCAGACCTGCAATGATGATGCCGGCAACCGTAACCATGATAATCGGTTCATGGTAGGGCACTGCATCCAGAGTTAATTTTCCGAACATCGTATTATTCCTCGGCTCCCGCGGTAGCGGTGTGACTCATGTCCATGCCTTTGTGTTCAGACATGTCCATTTTCCCGTGGCTATTCATGAACTTGTTAATGACCTGCAAGAACAGTTCAGGATTAGCTGAAGAGAAATATTCCACCGGGTGATTTTCGCTTGGCACAGCCACTTTCTCGAAATCATCCATCGTCATCAGCGTGTTAGGTGCCGCTTTTACTTTGGCAACCCACTGCTGGAACTCCGCATCGTCTTTGGTTGCAATGGCTTTGAACTTCATGCCAGAGAAACCGCGACCACTGAAGTTGGCGGAAATACCGTCGAAAGTTCCTGGCTCGTTGGCAATCAGGTGCAGTTTGGTCTGCATGCCCGCCATCGCGTAGATCTGGCTACCGAGCGTAGGAATAAAGAAGGAGTTCATGACGGAGTTGGAGGTGATTTTGAAGTTAACCGGGGTGTTTGCCGGGAAGGCAATCTGGTTAACTGTCGCAATACCTTGTTCTGGATAAATGAATAACCATTTCCAGTCCAGAGCAACGACGTCAATTTCAACCGGTTTCACGTCAGAGGCCAGGGGTTTGCTTGGCTCCAGCGCATGGGTTGATTTCCAGGTCAGTACACCAAGGAAAACGATGATCAGGATCGGAATGGTCCAGACCACAGCTTCCACTTTATTGGAGTGTGACCAGTTAGGACTGTACTTAGCATTCGTGTTCGACGCCCGATATTTCCAGGCAAACACGACGGCCATTAAGACTGCAGGAATCACGACGATCATCATCAGACCAAAAGCGGTCAGTATCAGCGAACGTTGCTCCAGCGCAATCTGTCCTTTGGGATTTAACAATGCATTATCGCAGCCACTCATTAATAAAGTGCCTGCGATTAATGACAAAATCCCCAAACTTTTATTGTATTTACTGAGTCTCATTTAACGACCTCAATGACAAAGGGCTCTATTGTCGTTTAAGTGTGCGCGCATTTTACGGGAAGGTTTATGCAGTGTAAACCAGCTTAAGGATGTGTCAGAACCATGTTGACACCTTTTGCTAAGGGTGTCACAGATGTTGTTCTCGGTGACAAATTATTAACGTGGACAAGCAGTTGGCAGTAATATAACAAAAAGAGATGGATGCGGGGTTAAACAAAAGTAGGAAAGGAATAACCCTGACTTTTAATACCCAATTATTTAACAATATTGCATCATTTTTTCTCTAATTTTTAACTTAATTAATTGCGTACCGGATTTAAATATCTTGCCCGAAGCGCACACATGATAAAAATATTTTTTGTAAATTGACACGCAAAGACAAATTAGGTTCGCTTAACCAATTGGCTGAAATGGCACCTGCGACTGTGCGATTATGAGGCAAAAGGTCAATTCCCGGCCTTTCTCAATGCGCGATAATCCAGCACCACGCCGGACAGCACACCGCAAAGCGCCAGCGCCATACCGGCTTCAAACAGCGGAGCCAGCCACGCTGAAAGCGTGAGCATGCCCGTTGCATTCAGCGCCAGCGACAGCAGCCACAGCGCCAGTAACCCGCATCCGCCTGCAAACAGCCGTTTCGTCCAGCGGTAGCCTGTGGAAAAATAGCGGCGCGGCAAAAACTGGCCGGTTTTTTGGGTAAAGTCCAGTGTACCGCGACAAAAAGCCAGCAGGGCCAGGCCCGGCAGACCGGCGAAAACGGTAAAGGCATAGAACGTTGGCCAGCCCCAGATCTCGACCAGATAACCGGCTGCAGGTCCCACGTAAACCCGGCCTACCGCTGAAAGCGCAGACAGCAGGGCGAACTGCGTCGCCGAGAAGGACTTATTACACAGCGTCATCAGCAGCGCGACAAACGCAGCGGTTCCCATTCCGCCACACAGGTTCTCAATAAAGACCGCGCTCGCCATGCTCCAGAGGTGTTTGTCGGTGACCGCCAGCAGCCAGTAGCCGAAATTCGACACCGCCTGGAGCAGGCCAAAAATCATTAACGCGCGAAACAGGCTCAGGCGCTGCATCAGCATGCCGCCATAAAGCGCGCCAATGATGGTCGCCAGCAAGCCCAGCGTTTTGTTTACCAGCCCGACGTCGCCCGGATTAAATCCCACGCCGCGAATCAAAAAGGTGGTGGTGAGAGAGGCGGCAAATGCATCGCCGAGCTTGTAAAGAATGATGAGCGTGATCAGCAGCCAGGCGTTGTTGCGATTAAAAAAATCGTGCAGAGGATCGACAACCGCCTGACGTAGCGTACGCGGCGCGGCCTGCGCGTTGTCCGGCTCTTTGGCAAGACAGGTTGCGATAAGACAGGGCAGCAGGAGCAGGGCCATGAGCCAGTAAGTCGCCTCCCAGCCGAGATAGCGATCGGCCAGCCACAGGGCCAGACCGCCCGATATCAACATTGCCAGGCGATAGCCTAACACCGTGATGGCAGCGCCACTTCCGCGTTCTTCCGGCGGCAACACATCCGTTTTCCAGGCATCGAAGACGATATCCTGTGACGCAGAACAGAATGCAATCAGTACCGCCAGTGCCGCCATCAGGGTTAAATCCCGGCTGGGCTGCAAAAAGCCCATTGCCACAATGCTGGCCACCAGTGCCAGTTGCGTAATGAGCAACCAGCCTCTGCGCCGACCAAGAAGCGGCGGCGTGAAGCGATCCATCAGGGGGGACCAGAGAAACTTAAACACATAGGCCTGGCCCACCAGTGAAAAGAATCCGATGGTTTTCAAATCGATATTATCAACCGTCATCCACGCCTGCAGCGTCCCGCTGGTTAAGGCCAGAGGCAAACCTGATGCGAATCCCAGAAGGAGTAAAATGGCTGCATTTTTTTGGCGGAAGACACGGAAGTAGTGATTCATACTGACCTTGAAAAGTGCCCGGCCGGGTGCCGGGCAAAAGACCTGATTAACGGGCGTTTTGTTTGATGAAGTCGTTGACGCTGGTGTCCTGCGCCATATCGGCGATCACGTCGCTCAGCGTAGAATTCACCGCATTGGTGATTTTCTGATTGGTGGCGCTGAAAGCCCCTTCTACGCTGTAGGTCTGGCGGTAATTTTTAATCTGTTTATTGCCATTTTTCGCGGTCGCCACGATAGAGATATCCGCCTTGGTGGTAATGCTGTAACGCACATCACCCTGGGTGACGTCGGCATACAGATTATTGACGATGATTTGCAGATCAACCGCGCCATTAGGACCGACCATATAGCCGCGCGCTGTCATTTGTTTCTCCAGCACTTCCTGAAGTAAGAAACGCAGATCGCGCGACGGGGTCAGGCTGACCAGTTGTCCATCGCGATTAACTTTTGCCAGCGCCTGATCGCGACGCTGATCGGCGCCGTTGATACTCACCGTAATGCCCATCAGGCTCGGATCGCGCTGTGGCAGCTGAATCTTAGGTTGAATGGTCAATGTGTTGTTGCTGGAAGCGCAACCGGCCAGGATAAAAGCAGCCAGCAGCGGGAATAACAGTTTTTTCAACATACGCTTTCTCGTTAGTGTCATGGGTTGGTGTGCAAAAACTGCGGCCATCATAGCAAAGCGGTGCAGTGAATAAAGCCCTTTGCTACAAGGTAAACCGCGCAAGGCGCTTTTTCTTGCTCTCTACCTTTTCATATTCCCCGCCTGACAAGGCACAAGCGAAGAGGGCGACGGAGTGATAATATTGCGTCCGCTGTCGCGTTGCGCAGCCAAAAACGGACTAATATTTAAACAGATGGGGCACAGCGCTCGCCATTGAGGGTAAAACCATGATTCGAGAACAGATAGAAGAGAAGCTGCGCCAGGCTTTTGAGCCGGCTCATCTGGAAGTGCATGATGAAAGCTACCGACACAATGTGCCTGCCGGTTCCGAAAGCCATTTCAAAGTGGTGATTGTCAGCGACGTTTTTACCGGTCAGCGTTTTCTCGCCCGTCATCGCGCAATTTATGGTGAACTCAGTGCTGAGCTGGCGGGAAGTGTTCACGCACTGGCCTTGCATACTTATACCCTGAAAGAGTGGGAAGGATTGCAGGATACGGTACTCGCTTCGCCGAACTGTCGCGGCGCGGGCACACTCGCATAGCATCCCCTCTTTTTAAACGGCCTGCGGGCCGTTTTTGTGTTTTTATCCTTGCTAAACGCGTTACCTGGCTCAAAAAAGCAGCAAACTCCCTGAAAAGTGGTGACTTAGCGTCCTCGACTCATCTCAGTGATGCCGCTATAATGCTGCGTCTATTTTTCCGGAATGTCTTCGGGACGCTTCTGGTAACAGGGATCAGGTTCTCTTCACGGAAGCCGTCCCGGTTGTTAGATACGGCGCATTAATTAATGTGTGGTGTCTGAAGTTGACCGAGCACGTGATTTTTTGAGGTAACAAGATGCAAGTTTCTGTAGAAACCACTCAGGGCCTGGGCCGTCGCATTACGATTACTGTCGCAGCTGACAGCATCGAAAGCGCCGTTAAAAAAGAACTGGTGGATGTGGCGAAGAAAGTCCGTATCGATGGTTTCCGTAAAGGCAAAGTGCCCATGAACATCGTCGCGCAGCGCTACGGTGCTTCTGTGCGCCAGGACGTGCTGGGCGATCTGATGACGCGTAACTTTGTTGACGCCATCATCAAAGAGAAGATCAATCCGGCTGGCGCGCCTAACTATGTGCCAGGCGAATATAAAGAAGGTCAGGACTTCACCTATGCGGTTGAGTTCGAAGTGTATCCAGAAGTTGAGCTGAAAGGCCTGGAAAACATCGAAGTTGAAAAGCCTCAGGTCGAAGTGACCGACGCCGATGTCGATACCATGCTGGAAACGCTGCGCAAGCAGCAGGCTAACTGGATTGAAACCGACGCTGCAGCGGGTGCTGAAGACCGCGCTACCCTCGATTTCACCGGTTCTGTTGACGGCGAAGAATTTGAAGGCGGTAAAGCATCTGACTTCGTTCTGGCCATGGGCCAGGGCCGTATGATCCCAGGCTTTGAAGAAGGCGTTGTGGGTCACAAAGCAGGCGAAACCTTCACTATCGACGTGAAATTCCCTGACGACTACCACGCGGAAAACCTGAAAGGGAAAGACGCGAAGTTCGAGATCGTGCTGAAGAAAGTGGAAACGCGCGAACTGCCAGAACTGACCGAAGAATTCATCAAGCGTTTCGGCGTGGAAGATGGTTCGGTTGCGGGCCTGCGTGCGGAAGTGCGTAAGAACATGGAACGTGAGCTGAAAGGCGCGATTCGTAACCGCGTGAAGACACAGGCTATCGACGGTCTGGTTGAAGCGAACCCTATTGATGTGCCTGCTGCGCTGATCGACAGCGAAATCGACGTTCTGCGTCGTCAGGCTGCACAACGCTTTGGTGGTAACGAGAAGCAAGCGCTGGAACTGCCACGCGAACTGTTCGAAGAGCAGGCGAAGCGTCGCGTTGTGGTTGGTCTGCTGCTGGGCGAAGTGATTCGCACGCACGAGCTGAAAGCCGATGAAGATCGCGTTAAAGTGCTGATCGAAGAAATGGCGTCTGCTTACGAAGATCCGCAGGAAGTGATCGAGTTCTACAGCAAAAATAACGAGCTGATGAACAACATGCGCAATGTGGCGCTGGAAGAGCAGGCGGTTGAAGCTGTGCTGGCGAAAGCCAAAGTTTCTGAAAAAGAAACTAACTTCCAGGAACTGATGAATCAGACCGCTCAGGCCTGATCGTCCGTTTAACCCCTTGTGCTAAAGCCCGCGCCTGAAAAGTCGCGGGCTTTTTTCTGTAATACGCTTTCTGGCAACGGGTCTGTCGCTATTTGATTAATTTTTAGGCGAATTGTTCACGCATCGCTTTTTCCGGGTTAGCGATTGATGAAAAGGTTGTTATGCTTGAAACAACTGAGCACTATCCCAAGATAGAGGGAGTATGCAAAAAACAGTTCGGCTGACTGATTAACCGTCCTGATGTTGTCGGTAAGAGGCAGAGCATAGTTTTTGTTGCTCGTCTTACGTAAAATCGGTACAGAATGTTGCCAATGAAATTTATCCAGGAGACGGTAATGTCATACAGTGGCGATCGTGAGTTTACTGCACCGCAAAATGCGTTGGTGCCAATGGTGGTCGAGCAAACCTCGCGCGGCGAGCGTTCATACGACATCTATTCCCGTCTGCTTAAAGAGCGCGTTATCTTCTTAACCGGTCAGGTAGAAGATCACATGGCTAACCTGATTGTGGCCCAGATGCTGTTTCTGGAAGCGGAGAACCCGGAAAAAGATATTTACCTTTATATCAACTCACCGGGTGGCGTCATTACGGCTGGCATGTCAATTTATGACACCATGAAGTTTATCAAGCCTGACGTCAGCACCATTTGTATGGGCCAGGCCTGCTCAATGGGGGCTTTCCTGCTGACAGCCGGGACGAAAGGCAAGCGTTTCTGCCTGCCAAACTCACGCGTGATGATTCACCAACCGCTGGGTGGCTATCAGGGACAGGCGACCGACATTGAGATTCATGCGCGTGAAATTTTGAAAGTGAAGCAGCGCATGAACGAGCTGATGGCGGAACATACCGGTAAGTCACTGGAAGAAATTGAGCGTGACACTGAGCGTGACCGTTTCCTCTCCGCCAGCGAAGCGGTAGAGTATGGATTGGTCGATTCAATCCTGACGCATCGCCAATAAGCCCTAACTTCACCTTGTCTCTGGTCTATAGTTAACAGGACAAGATAATGACGGGTTGAATGAACATCGGCCGTGTACCCACGGCCAGTGCTGTACGGCTGGTACGGCCTGAGAACAAGAAGAGGTTAACTGATGACAGATAAGCGCAAAGACGGTTCAGGAAAGTTGCTGTACTGCTCTTTTTGCGGCAAAAGCCAGCATGAAGTGCGTAAGCTGATTGCCGGGCCGTCAGTGTATATCTGCGATGAGTGCGTTGATCTGTGTAACGACATTATTCGCGAAGAGATTAAAGAGGTTGCCCCGCATCGCGAACGTAGTGCGCTGCCTACGCCGCATGAGATCCGCCATCACCTCGACGATTATGTTATTGGTCAGGAACGGGCCAAAAAAGTCCTGGCCGTGGCGGTGTACAACCACTACAAACGTTTACGCAACGGGGATACCAGCAACGGTATCGAACTGGGCAAAAGTAACATTCTGCTGATCGGTCCGACCGGTAGCGGTAAAACGTTGCTGGCTGAAACCCTGGCCCGTTTACTGGATGTGCCTTTTACCATGGCGGATGCAACCACGCTGACCGAAGCCGGTTATGTGGGGGAAGACGTCGAAAATATCATCCAGAAGCTGCTGCAAAAATGTGACTACGATGTGCAGAAAGCCCAACGTGGTATCGTCTATATCGATGAAATCGATAAAATTTCACGTAAATCAGACAACCCATCGATCACCCGCGACGTATCGGGTGAGGGTGTGCAGCAGGCGTTACTGAAGTTGATTGAAGGCACCGTCGCCGCCGTGCCGCCGCAGGGTGGCCGTAAGCATCCGCAGCAGGAGTTTTTGCAGGTCGATACCTCTAAGATTCTGTTTATCTGTGGTGGCGCCTTCGCCGGTCTGGATAAGGTTATCTCGCAGCGCGTTGAAACCGGTTCAGGCATTGGCTTTGGCGCAACGGTGAAAGGTAAATCACAGAAGGCAACAGAAGGCGAGTTACTGGCGCAATGTGAGCCGGAAGATCTGATCAAATTTGGCCTGATCCCAGAATTCATTGGCCGTCTGCCTGTGGTAGCCACGCTCAATGAACTGAGTGAGGAAGCGCTGATTCAGATTCTTCGTGAGCCGAAAAACGCACTCACCAAGCAGTATCAGGCGTTGTTTAACCTGGAAGGCGTTGAGCTGGAGTTCCGTGACGAAGCCCTGACGGCGATTGCTAAAAAGGCGATGTCACGTAAAACCGGTGCGCGCGGTCTGCGTTCTATCGTGGAGGGCGCGCTGCTCGAAACCATGTACGATCTGCCGTCCATGGAAGATGTCGAGAAAGTGGTGATTGATGAGTCGGTGATTGAAGGTCAGTCTGAACCCATGCTGATTTATGGCAAGCACGAAGCTCAGGCTTCTGGCGAATAAATAAACAAATCGTCCACATTGTGCCATCTATAAAGGGGAAAATCTTTCCCCTTTTGCATTTCTCACCGTTGTGACATTGAATGTCTGACAATCATCCCCATATACTCAGACACCTGTGGGTTTGACCGCACACCTGCCTGATGCGGTACCCATCACCTTGCGGACACTAAACTAAGAGAGAGCTCTATGAATCCTGAGCGTTCTGAACGCATTGAAATCCCCGTCCTGCCGTTGCGCGACGTGGTAGTTTATCCGCACATGGTAATTCCGTTGTTTGTTGGCCGGGAAAAATCAATTCGGTGCCTCGAAGCCGCAATGGATCATGATAAAAAGATCATGCTGGTCGCACAGAAAGAGGCTTCAACGGATGAACCTGGCATAAACGATCTTTTTTCAGTGGGTACCATTGCCTCCGTACTGCAGATGTTAAAACTGCCAGACGGAACGGTAAAAGTGCTGGTTGAAGGTTTACAGCGTGCCAATATCACTACGCTGGCTGACAACGGTGACCATTTTGTCGCCCAGGCGGAATATCTGGTCTCTCCGGAGATTGAAGAGCGCGAGCAGGAAGTGCTGGTGCGCACGGCGATCAATCAGTTTGAAGGCTATATTAAACTGAATAAAAAGATCCCGCCTGAGGTCTTAACGTCACTCAACAATATTGATGATGCGGCGCGCCTGGCGGATACGGTGGCGGCGCACATGCCATTAAAACTCGCGGATAAACAGTCAGTGCTGGAGATGTCAGACGTCAATGAACGTCTGGAATATCTGATGGCCATGATGGAATCTGAAATCGATCTGCTGCAGGTTGAGAAACGCATTCGCAATCGCGTCAAAAAGCAGATGGAAAAGAGCCAGCGTGAGTACTACCTGAATGAGCAGATGAAGGCCATTCAGAAAGAGCTGGGCGAGATGGATGATACGCCTGACGAGTACGAAGCGTTAAAACGTAAAATCGATGCGGCCAAAATGCCGCAGGAAGCGCGTGAGAAAGCTGAAGCAGAACTGCAGAAGCTAAAAATGATGTCGCCGATGTCTGCCGAGGCGACCGTGGTGCGCGGCTATATCGACTGGATGGTTCAGGTTCCGTGGAATGCGCGCAGCAAAGTGAAGAAAGATCTGCGCAAAGCCCAGGAAACGCTGGATACCGACCATTATGGCCTGGAACGCGTCAAAGACCGCATCCTTGAGTACCTTGCGGTGCAAAGTCGCGTCAGCAAAATTAAAGGGCCGATTCTGTGTCTGGTGGGACCGCCGGGCGTGGGTAAAACCTCGCTTGGTCAGTCTATTGCGAAAGCAACCGGGCGTAAGTATGTACGCATGGCCCTCGGCGGCGTGCGGGATGAAGCGGAAATTCGCGGTCATCGCCGTACCTATATTGGCTCTATGCCGGGCAAGTTGATTCAGAAGATGGCGAAAGTCGGCGTGAAAAACCCGCTGTTCCTGTTGGATGAAATCGACAAAATGTCGTCGGATATGCGCGGCGATCCGGCCTCAGCGCTGCTGGAAGTGCTGGATCCTGAACAGAACATCGCCTTTAACGATCACTATCTGGAAGTCGATTACGATCTGTCTGATGTGATGTTTGTGGCGACGTCGAACTCCATGAACATTCCGGCTCCACTGCTGGATCGTATGGAAGTGATTCGTCTGTCTGGCTATACCGAGGACGAAAAACTCAATATCGCCAAGCAGCATTTACTGCCGAAGCAGATTGAGCGTAACGCCCTGAAATCGTCTGAGATCACCGTCGAAGACAGCGCCATCATCGGCATCATTCGTTACTACACGCGTGAAGCCGGTGTGCGTAGCCTGGAACGTGAACTGTCCAAGCTGTGCCGTAAAGCAGTGAAAACGCTGCTGATGGACAAAACCAAAAAGCACATCACCATTAATGGTGAAAACCTGAAGGATTTCCTTGGGGTGCAGCGTTTTGACTATGGCCGCGCCGACAGCGAAAACCGCGTGGGTCAGGTAACAGGTCTGGCATGGACGGAAGTGGGTGGCGATTTGCTGACCATTGAAACCGCCTGTGTACCGGGCAAAGGCAAGCTGACTTATACCGGTTCGCTGGGCGAAGTCATGCAGGAATCCATTCAGGCCGCGCTGACTGTCGTCCGCGCCCGGGCGGAAAAACTGGGCATCAATGGCGATTTCTATGAAAAACGCGATATCCATGTGCACGTACCGGAAGGCGCGACGCCGAAAGATGGTCCCAGTGCCGGTATTGCCATGTGTACTGCCCTGGTGTCCTGCCTGACCGGTAACCCGGTGCGTTCAAACGTCGCGATGACCGGCGAGATCACCCTGCGTGGTCAGGTCCTGCCTATCGGCGGGCTGAAAGAGAAGCTGCTGGCGGCACACCGCGGTGGTATTAAAGTGGTGCTGATCCCGGACGAAAACAAACGCGATCTGGAAGAAATTCCTCAGAACGTGATTGCCGATCTGGAAATTCATCCGGTCAAACGTATTGAGGAAGTGCTGAACCTGGCACTGGAAAACGCGCCTTACGGTATGCAGGTAGCTACCGCAAAATAGTGATTAATGGCATAAAGCGTTAAAAAGCCGCGCTGGCAACACCAATTGGTGCTTGCCAGCTTTTTTTTGTCCCGCTAATTTAGGTGGCTGCTGAAGCAATGTTATAAGAGGATTACCGTTGTTTCGGCATATAAGGCTTGATATAACTTGCTGCGCGTTCGTGCCCGACAGGAAGCGTGGGTACGATGTGAAATAATAAAGAGGGGATGAATAGAGTGAATAAGTCACAACTGATCGATAAAATTGCTGCCGATGCCGACATTTCTAAAGCAGCAGCAGGACGTGTTTTAGATGCATTTATGGGCTCTGTTTCTGACGCGCTGAAAAGCGGAGATGAAGTGGCGCTGGTAGGTTTCGGCACTTTCTCAGTACGTGAGCGTGCAGCGCGCACCGGCCGTAACCCACAAACCGGTAAAGAGATTACTATCCCGGCAGGTAAAGTACCGGGTTTCCGTGCAGGTAAGGCACTGAAAGACGCTGTCAACTAATGACAACGCCACCACTCAATAACACATTTTCTTGAGTGGATTAGAGGACGGTTAACGCGTTCTCATGTAACATACGGGCACATCAATAAGATGTGCCTTTTTTACATCCGGAGAGGCGGTTTAAGGTTGCGAGACTTGTCTCAACAGGATGCATGCTGCCAGCCAGACTTGCAGCGGAGTAATGCGTCGGGAAGATGGTGTTATTGCGGCAGGGCTTTACATTCACACTACAGCGGAGTGTTGTCATACCATGATGGACAATTTACGCGCGGCGTCGAACCATGTCGTGCTCAAGATTATTTTGGGGTTGATCATTCTCTCCTTTGTGCTGACCGGCGTTGGCAACTATCTGATTGGCGGTAACAACGATTATGCGGCCAAAGTTAATGGCCAGGAGATCAGCCGTGCGCAGTTAGAGCAGGCGTTCAACAACGAGCGCAATCGTCAGCAGCAGATGCTGGGTGATCAGTTCTCGCAGCTTGCGGGCAACGAAGGTTACATGCAGCAGATGCGCCAGCAGGCGCTGTCTCAGCTGATTGACCAGGCATTACTGGATACCTACATAAAAGATCTGCATATTGCCATCAGTGACGATCAGGTCAAACAGGCTATCTTCAGCCAGTCTGCGTTTCAGACCAACGGCAAGTTCGATAATGCTAAATACAATGCGATGATCCGCAATATGGGATTCACGCCGGATCAGTATGCCGAAGCGTTGCGTAAACAACTGGCCACCCAGCAGCTGATCAATGCGGTCGCGAATACCGATTTTATGCTGAAAAATGAAACCACTAAGCTGGTGGATTTGGTGGCGCAAAAGCGTGATATTCAGACGGCTACCCTCGATGTGAATGCTCTGGCTGCAAAGCAAACCGTCAATGACGACGAAATCAACCAGTATTATCAGCAGCATAAAAGCAGCTTTATGGCCCCTGAGCAGTTCCGCGTAAGCTATATCAAACTGGATGCCGCCAGCATGCAGGAAAATGCCAGCGATGCGGATATTCAGGCCTGGTACGATCAACATAAAGCGGACTACACGCAGCCCCAGCGCGATCGTTACAGCGTGATTCAGACCAAAACCGAAGCCGATGCCGACGCTATTCTGGCGCAGCTGAAAGGCGGCGCGGATTTCGCGGAACTGGCAAAAACCAAATCCATTGACCCAATCTCTTCCCGTAAAGGCGGCGATATGGGCTGGCTTGAGCCGTCAACGACGCCAGACGAGCTGAAGAATGCGGGACTGAAAGAAAAGGGTCAGCTTTCCGGTGTAATCAAGTCTTCTGTGGGTTTCCTGATTGCCCGTCTTGACGACATCAAGCCTGAGCAGGTTAAACCGCTGGCGGAAGTACGTGATGAGATCGCGGACGCGGTCAAACAGGATAAAGCACAGGCGGAATTCTACAAACTGCAGCAGAAAGTCAGTGAAGCCGCGAGCAATGATAATGAGTCGCTGGCTGGTGCAGAGCAGGCGTCAGGTATGAAGGCCACAGAAACAGGCTGGTTCAGCCGTGACGATGTGCCTAAAGATCTCGACTTTGATGCCGTTAAGCAGGCCATCTTCAATGGTGGGTTAGTGGGACAAAACGGTGCGCCCGGAAATAACTCTGACATCATCAATGTCGATGGCGATCGTGCCTTTGTGCTGCGTATCAGTGCGCATAAACCCGAAGCGGTGGAACCCCTCGACAAGGTAAAAGCGCAAATCACCGAGACGATCAAGCATGATAAAGCGACGCAACAGGCAAAAGCCCAGGCTGATAAACTGTTAGCCGAGCTGAAAGCCGGTAAACCGGATGTGCTGAAAGCCGCAGGTCTGACGTTAAGCGCCAGCAAAACGGTTGACCGTAACACGCAGGATCCCGTTGCTCAGGCTGCCTTCAACCTGCCAGAGCCAGCGGATAACAAACCGTCATGGGGCGTGGGTGAGGACATGCAAGGCAATGTGGTGCTGATCGCGGTGAATAAGGTTACGACCGGTAGCCTGCCTCAGGCGCAGATTGACGAGATGGTCAAAGGCGTCACGCAAAACAACGCGCAACTGACCTTTGAAGCCTTACTGCAAAACCTGCGTAAAGCGGCCAAAATCAAATACGGTGCCGCTGCTCAAATGCAGTAATCCTCGCAAAATTCAGGTAACAGCTGAAATGACTAAAGGCCGCTTATGCGGCCTTTTCCATTTTAGAACGTTGCCCTTTGAGTCTGTTTAGCGGACATGACACGCTGAGCCTGCTGTTTAACACAAGGAGAAACACAGCATGGCTAAAACCCACTTACATGCCTTTTATCTTTCCCTCGCCCTGTGTGGCGCCCTCGTTCAAACGCCACTGGCAGCGGCGGAAACCCCCAGTGAGACACAGGCTGCACAGGTTTCAATGCCGCATCAGGAGCAGGTCAGTATCAATGAAGCCACGGCGGAGCAACTCTCGGCGGTGATGAATGGCGTTGGTCTGAAAAAGGCGCAGTCTATCGTCAGCTATCGTGAAGAATACGGGCCGTTCACGGCGGTGGATCAACTGAAAGACGTGCCTGGCTTTGGTCACGCGCTGGTGGAGCGAAATGCCTCACGGTTAAAATTGTGAAGTGAAGCGCAACTCTGATGCTTAACCTGCTGTCAGGGCGGGACTCTGCTAGAGTGAACAGGTCCAACCAGTCAATAAGCAGCAGGAGAAGGATCATGCAGACCACGATAAAAGTGCGCGGCTACCATCTGGATGTTTACCAGCATGTTAACAATGCGCGTTATCTGGAGTTTTTAGAGGAAGCGCGCTGGCAATGGCTGGAAGAAGCAGAGGCCTTTACCTGGCTGCTTGAGCAAAAACTGGCTTTTGTGGTGGTAAACATCAATATCAATTATCGTCGCCCGGCCGTATTGGGCGACGTACTGGAGGTCAGCAGTGATATTAAGCAACTCAATGGGAAAAGTGGCATCATCACTCAACACATTTTGTTAGCGGGCAGTGAAACGGTGGTCGCGGATGCTGCACTGACGTTTGTGTGCATTGATCTTCGCACGCAAAAAGCCGTTCCGCTCGAAGGAGAACTGCGGCAGCGACTGGAAAGATTAATGAAGCCGGCCTGATTAAGGCGGCGACACGCCATCGTCGCCGCAAAAGTATTATTCCAGACCGGTTTTGGCCTTCATGGCGGCCATAATGCCAGCGCGATCCTGCTGATAGGCCTTCAGGCCATTGGCCCGCAGATGGCAGGCGGCACAGTCGCCGCAACCATCGCCTTTAATGCCGTTGTAGCAGGTGAGGGTGTCTTCGCGGATTAAGGTGAGCTGCTGCCAGTAATCGGCCAGCGCCCAGGTTTCGGCTTTATTAAGCCACATCAGCGGTGTTTCAAAACGAATGTTACGCGCCATGCCCAGGCTGACGGCATGGTTGAGCGCCTTGACAAACTCATCGCGGCAGTCGGGGTAGCCCGAGAAGTCGGTCTCGCAAACGCCTGTGATGACCGCTTCCGCTTCAACCTGATAGGCATAAACTGATGCCAGGGTCAGAAACAGGATATTGCGGCCGGGGACAAAGGTGCTGGGCAGGCCGGTTGCAGTCGGGTCATACGATGGCACCGGGATGCTGTCACGCGTCAGGCTGCTCACCGCCAGCGCATTCAGCATCGTCACATCCAGCACTTTATGAGCACGGGCACCCAGCTTCAGGGCCAGGTCGCGGGCAACGTCAATCTCTTCACGATGACGCTGACCGTAATCAAAGGTCACACAGTGCACTTCATCATAACGTTGCAAAGCCTGAACCAGACAGGTGGTGGAGTCTTGCCCACCGCTAAACACCACAACAGCGCGTTTCATGAGATATCCCAGTTTAAACATTTGCGCTTATGGTAATACCTGAGTGCGCCGCTGAACAGCTGCAGGCGGCGATCACATCAGGTTATATCTGCCTGGCGGGGTGAAATATTATTCCAGTTCGCGCTGCCAGGGCGTGATATCACCAATATGTTGTGCGACCCAGTCAGGCTGGTAGTAAGTGTCAGGATAGCGCTCGCCGCTGTCGCACAGCAGGGTAACCAGTGAACCCTGTTGGTTATTGTCGCGCAGGCGTTTGGCCACCTGCATCATGCCCCAGAAGTTTGTGCCGGTAGACGGGCCCGGTTTACGCCCCAGCAGGGTTTCCAGCTTAAGCATGGCGGCAATCGAGGCTGCATCCGGGACTTTGATCATTTCATCAATAACGTCGGGCATAAACGACGGTTCCACGCGCGGACGTCCAATGCCTTCAATCATGCTGCCGCGCTGACCGGTGAGCAAGGCATCACGGTTTCGCCAGTAGTCGTAAAACACGGAATGCTCCGGATCAACAACCAGCAAACGGGTATCGCATCCCTGATAGCGAATGTAGCGGCCAAGCGTGGCGGAGGTCCCACCGGTTCCCGCACTCATAATCAGCGTATGAGGAACAGGAAAAGGCTCATTCGCCATCTGGCGGAAAATACTCTCGGCAATGTTGTTATTGCCGCGCCAGTCAGTTGCCCGCTCTGCATAGGTGAACTGATCCATGAAGTGGCCATTCAGTTCCCGCGCCAGCCGTTCTGATTCGGCATAAAGCTGACAGGGATCGCTCACAAAATGACACTGTCCACCATAGAACGTGATTTGTTCGATTTTACGTCGGGCCGTACTGGCTGGCATCACGGCGATAAAGGGCAGGCCCAGCAGGCGGGCAAAATACGCCTCTGAGACGGCGGTGCTGCCCGATGACGCTTCAATCACGGGCGTACCCTGTTTGATCCAGCCATTAGCGAGAGCATAAAGAAACAATGACCGCGCCAGACGGTGTTTCAGGCTACCGCTGGGATGCGTACTTTCGTCTTTCAGATAGAACCCGATTCCCGGGAAATCGGGCAATGCAAAGCGGATCAGATGCGTATCCGCAGAGCGTTGAAAGTCAGCATTGATTTCGTTTATCGCGTGGCGTATCCAGCATGAAGACATAAGGGTTATTTCCGACCGGGTGAAAGCCCCCTATTTTAAGGCACGTGCAGGAAAAAGAGCTTGCAGCTTTTGCAGTAAGATCGGCGTAATGGAGAAAAAATTTCTACCGGAGTGCGCATGTTAGATAAAATCGACCTTAAACTGCTGGCGATGCTGCAGCAGGATTGCACAGTTTCGCTCCAGGTACTGGCGGATGCGGTTAACCTCACCACCACGCCCTGCTGGAAGCGCCTGAAAAAGCTGGAAGAAGATGGCTTCATCCGCGCACGCGTTGCCCTACTTGATAATGAAAAACTCGGCCTGTCACTTACCGCCTTTATGTTTGTGAAAACCACCCAGCACAGCAAAGACTGGTATCAGGAATTTGTGTCGGTAGTGCAAAGCATGCCTGAAGTGATGGGCTTCTATCGCATGGCCGGGGAGTATGATTATCTGCTGCGTATTCAGGTTGCCGACATGAAAAGTTATGATGCCTTCTATAAGCGTTTAGTTAATGGTGTAACAGGCCTGATCGATGTGACCTCCAGCTTTGCGATGGAAGAGATCAAATACACTACAGCCCTGCCGGTTGCCCCCTGATTACCTGAGATTGAGAGCTGCCTTGTGCGATTATTCAGCCAGTTAAGTTGGTATTTTATCCGTGAGTGGCGGCGTTATCTGGGCGCCGTCACTTTATTAATCATCATTGCCGTGCTGCAACTTCTGCCGCCGTGGGTGGTTGGCGTGGTGGTTGACGGCGTAACGCATCACAGCATGAGCGCCAGCCGCATTATGATGTGGATTGGGGTGATGCTGCTGACTGCCGTCGTGGTTTATCTGCTGCGTTATGTCTGGCGCGTGCTGTTGTTTGGCGCGTCCTATCAACTCGCCGTCGAATTACGCGAGGACTTTTACCGTCAGCTCAGCCGACAGCAGCCCGCCTTTTACCTGCGCCATCGCACCGGCGATCTCATTGCCCGTGCCACGAACGATGTGGATCGCGTGGTTTTTGCTGCCGGGGAAGGCGTGCTCACGCTGGTGGATTCGCTGGTGATGGGATGTGTTGTGCTGATTGCCATGAGTACCCAAATCAGCTGGCAGTTAACGCTGATTTCGCTTATTCCGATGCCGTTTATGGCACTGGTGATTCACCGCTATGGCGAGCAACTCCATAACCGTTTCAAACTGGCTCAGGCTGCCTTTTCCAGCCTGAACGATCAAACGCAGGAGAGCCTGACCAGTATCCGTATGATCAAAGCATTTGGACTTGAGCAGCATCAGTCCCAACAGTTTGCCGATATTGCACGCGATACCGGCGAAAAAAATCTGCGCGTCGCCCGGGTGGATGCGCGTTTCGATCCCACCATCTATATTGCCATTGGTTTTGCCAACCTGCTGGCGATAGGCGGCGGAAGCTGGCTGGTGTGGCACGGAGACATGACGCTGGGCCAGCTCACCAGCTTTGTAATGTATCTTGGCCTGATGATTTGGCCGATGCTGGCGCTGGCATGGATGTTTAACATCGTTGAACGAGGCAGCGCAGCCTGGAGCCGCATCCGCGCATTATTATCCGAAGCGCCAGTGGTGGAAGACGGTGATCACACCTTGCCTGAGCCAGCGGGAACGCTGCAGGTGGCTATCCGCGAGTTTCATTATCCCGCCAGTGCCGGTGCGGTATTAAGCAATGTCACGTTCCAGTTAAAACCGGGCGATATGCTGGGGCTGTGTGGCCCGACCGGCAGTGGTAAAACCACGTTACTGAGTCTGATTCAGCGTCATTTCGACATTCAGCAAGGTGATATTCGCTACCAAGCCATCCCGCTGCCGTCGCTGCGTCTGGACAGCTGGCGCAGTCGCCTGGCCGTGGTGAGCCAAACTCCGTTCCTGTTCTCGGACAGCGTGGCCCGTAATATTGCGTTGGGTAAGCCCAACGCCACGCAGGACGAGATTGAGCAGGCGGCGAAAATGGCCTGCGTGCACGAGGATATTCTGCGTCTGCCGCAGGGCTATGAAACCGAAGTGGGCGAGCGCGGCGTCATGCTGTCGGGTGGTCAAAAACAACGTATTTCCATCGCCCGTGCCTTGCTGATGAATGCGGAAATTCTGGTGCTTGATGATGCACTCTCGGCGGTTGATGGTCGCACTGAACACGACATCCTGCATAATCTGCGGCAGTGGGGCAGAGGGCGAACGATCATTATCAGTGCGCATCGTTTGTCGGCGCTGACAGAGGCCAGCGAAATTCTGGTGCTGCAAAAAGGCACGGTGGCACAACGTGGCGATCATGCCGGGCTGGCAAATATGCCTGGCTGGTATCGCGATATGTACCGTTACCAACAGCTGGAAGCGGCACTGGACGAAGATGAGAGGGAAGAAGAGGTGGCACATGGCTAAATCACAACGTATGTGGCCAACGCTCAAACGCCTGCTCAGCTATGGCAGCCCGTGGCGCAAGTCATTGTCTCTGGCCGTGTTGATGCTGTGGATTGCGGCCGCGGCAGAAGTGACCGGTCCGGTTCTGGTGAGCTATTTTATTGATAATCTGGTCGCAAAGCATCAGATGCCGTGGGGCACGGTGGCGGGACTGGTCGTAAGTTTTATCCTGTTGCAGCTTCTGGCTGCCGCTTTGCATTACTGGCAGGCCTTACTGTTTAACCGGGCCGCCATTGGTGTGGTACAGCGCCTGCGTACCGACGCCATGAATGCGGCACTGCGCCAGCCGCTCGGCGCCTTTGATACGCAGCCAGTCGGGCAAATTATTTCCCGGGTCACGAATGATACCGAAGTTGTTCGGGATCTGTACGTCACGGTGGTGGCAACGGTGCTGCGTAGCGCCGCGCTGGTCGGTGCCATGATGGTGGCGATGTTTAGTCTGGACTGGCGCATGGCGCTGGTGGCGATGTTAATTTTCCCGATGGTGCTCATTGTGATGCTGATTTATCAGCGCTACAGCACGCCGATAGCCCGTCGTGTACGCAGCTACCTGGCAGACATTAATAATGGCTTCAATGAAGTCATCAGCGGAATGAGCGTGATACAACAGTTTCGCCAGCAGGCGCGCTTTGGTGAACGCATGCTGGAGGCCAGCCGTTCACATTATCTGGCGCGCATGGAAACGCTCAGGCTGGATGGTTTTCTGCTACGGCCGCTGCTGAGCCTGTTCTCCGCGCTGATACTCTGCGGATTACTGTTGCTGTTCAGCTTTTCGGTGCCGGGTGTGTTTGAAGTTGGGGTGCTTTACGCCTTTATTACCTACCTGGGGCGCCTCAATGAACCGCTGATCGAACTGACCACCCAGCAGTCGATGCTGCAACAGGCGGTCGTGGCGGGCGAACGTATTTTTGAACTCATGGATGCGCCACAGCAGCATTACGGTCATGACGATCGGCCTCTGCAATCGGGGCGCATTACGCTGGAGAACCTGAGCTTTGCCTACCGGGACGATCGTGAGGTGCTGAGTAATATTGATCTCGACGTGCCTTCGCGGGGCTTTGTCGCCCTGGTGGGACATACCGGCAGCGGCAAGAGCACCCTGGCAAATTTGCTGATGGGCTATTACCCCGCCACGCGCGGCGAGGTGCGCCTGGACGATCGTCCGCTTAACCAGTATTCCCATGAGGCACTGCGTCGCGGTATCGCGATGGTACAGCAGGATCCGGTGGTGCTGGCCGACACGCTGTTAGCGAATGTACGGCTGGGTCGGGATATCAGTGAAGAGGCGGTCTGGTCAGTACTTGAACAGGTACAGCTGGCCCCGCTGGCGCGCGCCTTGCCTGACGGTATCCATACCCGACTGGGAGAGCAGGGTAATAATCTCTCGGTAGGGCAGAAACAGTTACTGGCCCTGGCTCGGGTGCTGGTGCAACTGCCGCAGATTTTAATACTGGATGAAGCTACCGCGAATATTGACTCCGGCACGGAGCAGGCGATCCAACACACGCTGCGCACCTTACGTCAATATACGACCCTGGTAGTGATTGCTCACCGCCTTTCCACTATCACCGAGGCCGATACGATTCTGGTTTTGCACCGTGGCCGCGTTGTCGAGCAGGGGAATCATCAGCAGCTGCTGGCCTTGCAGGGCCGTTACTGGCAAATGTACCAGCTGCAGCAGGCAGGTGATCGGCTCGAATCGGATGAGGCGCTGACCAGCGCCGGATGATCTGCACCTTTTTTGCGCATTTTTTCCTTGTTGACCCGTTTGGATGCACGTCTTTGTGCTTAACAGCACCAAAAGCGTGCATCCGCTTCGTTTAGTCATCCCATTACTGCGCTCTGCTTATTTATTCTGCGTTTCCTAACCCTGATTCCATCGCAGCCTGAAAAGTGATTTTGCCCATTAATTATATCTGGCACAGGCTTTGCTTAAGTCTCTCCGTGTCCATGAGACCGACCTATTTTAATCCTTAAGGAGAGGCTATGAAGCTGGTTACCGTCGTGATTAAGCCGTTCAAGCTGGAAGATGTGCGAGAAGCATTGTCTTCAATTGGTATTCAGGGACTGACCGTCTCCGAAGTTAAAGGTTTTGGGCGTCAGAAAGGACATGCTGAACTCTATCGCGGGGCGGAATACAGCGTAAATTTTCTGCCGAAAGTAAAAATTGATATCGCCATTGCCGATGACCAACTGGACGAAGTAGTGGACGTAATCAGTAAAGCGGCTTACACCGGAAAAATTGGCGACGGCAAGATTTTCGTTGCTGAACTGCAGCGCGTGATTCGCATACGTACCGGCGAAACCGACGAAGCCGCACTGTAAACAAGACTCAGTAATGTGATGGGATGGAAAAAAATGAATAAAATGCTGACCAAGTTGGGCCTGACCAGCCTGGCACTGTTACCGTCGCTGGCGATGGCGGCACCTGCCGTAGCGGACAAAGCCGACAACGCCTTTATGATGATTTGCACCGCACTGGTGCTGTTTATGTCAATTCCTGGGATTGCACTGTTTTACGGCGGCCTGATCCGCAGTAAAAACGTGCTGTCGATGCTCACACAGGTTGCGGTGACCTTCTCACTGGTGTGCGTACTGTGGGTGGTTTATGGCTACTCACTGGCCTTCAGCGAAGGCAATGCCTTCTTTGGCAGCTTCAACTGGGCCATGCTGAAAAACATTGCACTGACCGCCGTCATGGGCACCTTTTATCAGTATATTCACGTCGCGTTCCAGGCATCCTTTGCCTGTATCACGGTCGGTCTGGTCGTCGGTGCGCTGGCGGAACGTATCCGTTTCTCCGCGGTGCTGATTTTTGTCGGTGTCTGGCTGACCCTGGCTTATCTTCCCATTGCGCATATGGTCTGGGCGGGCGGCTTACTGGCTCAGGATGGCGCACTGGACTTCGCGGGCGGCACGGTGGTGCACATTAACGCTGCGGTAGCCGGTCTGGTTGGTGCTTACCTGGTGGGCAAACGTGCCGGTTTTGGCAAAGAAGCATTCAAACCACACAACCTGCCGATGGTATTCACCGGTACTGCGATTCTGTATGTTGGCTGGTTTGGTTTTAACGCCGGTTCAGCTTCCGCTGCGAATGAAATTGCTGCTCTGGCCTTCCTGAATACCGTGGTTGCGACGGCGGGTGCGGTGCTGGCCTGGACTTTTGGCGAGTGGGCGCTGCGTGGTAAACCGTCTTTGTTAGGTGCCTGTTCTGGATTTATTGCTGGTCTGGTTGCCATCACGCCGGCTTGTGGTTATGTCGGTGTTGGCGGCGCGCTGATCATCGGTATCGTGGGTGGTCTGGCAGGTATCTGGGGCGTGACAACGCTGAAAAAATGGCTGCGCGTTGACGATCCCTGCGATGTGTTTGGTGTCCACGGTGTCTGTGGCATCATCGGTTGTATCCTGACCGGCGTGTTTGCTTCATCTTCACTGGGCGGCGTGGGTTATGCGCCTGGCGTGACCATGGGCCATCAGGTTGCGATTCAGTTGCTGAGCGTGGGCGTTACCATTGTCTGGTCTGCCGTCGTTGCCTTTATTGGCTTTAAACTGGCCGATATGATCGTCGGTCTGCGCGTACCGGAAGAGCAGGAGCGCGAAGGTCTGGACGTCAACAGCCATGGCGAGAACGCTTACAACCAGTAACTTGTCAGTCTGAATAAATAAAAAGGGGCGATGATTCGCCCCTTTTTGCTATTCGCTGCGCTGACGCATAACGCCTTCCTGCACAGTAGACGCGACCAGCTCACCCTGTTGATTGTAAAACTCCCCGCGAACAAAGCCGCGTGCACCCGATGCTGAGGTGCTTTCAACGCTGTAAAGCAGCCAGTCATTGAAGTTCAGTGGCCGATGGAACCACATAGAGTGATCAATGGTCGCCACCTGCATATCGGCTTCAAGAAAACCTTTACCATGCGGTTGTAAGGCCACAGGCAGAAAGTTGAGATCGGACGCATAGCCAAGGAGGTACTGATGGATACGCACATCGTCGGGCAGGGTGCCATTGGCCCGAATCCACACCTGACGCTGCGGTTTATCGACATGGCCTCTTAACGGGTTGTGGATCTGTACCGGGCGGATTTCCAGCGGGCGTTCAGCGACAAATTTTTCGCGTAATTTTTCCGGCAGCATATGCGCCATTTTTTGCGCCATTTGCTGCTCATTGGCCAGGTTTTCCGGTCCTTTAACCTGCGGCATCGGTTTTTGATGTTCAAACCCGCTTTCCGGAGACTGGAAGGATGCCGTCATATAAAAGATCGGCTGACCATTTTGGATGGCACTGACGCGGCGCGCGCTGAAACTTTTGCCGTCGCGCAGACTTTCAACATCGTAAATAATCGCCTTTTGGCTGTCGCCGGGGCGAAGAAAATAGCTGTGAAAGGAGTGAACGCCCCGATCCTCGGGAACGGTCTGTTTGGCCGCAAAGAGAGCCTGTCCAACGACCTGACCACCAAATACCTGACGCAGGCCCAAATCTTCGCTCTGGCCGCGAAATAACCCCTCGTCGAGTTTTTCCAGATGAATAAGATTAAGCAGATTTTCGAGTGCCTGACTCATGGCGCTATCCTGAGAAAATGTATTTTGTTAAGTGTGAAAGATCCGACCAGTTTCCGTCAACCACACTTTTGGACTTTCATCCAACCAGGCAAACTTTTGATTTTGTGCCAACATTAAAGCTATACGGCGAGTGAAACGCTGTAATAAAGATTCACTGCTAAAAATCATTCTGATCAAAAGGAGACGACATCGATGAAATTCTGGCATGTGTTAAGTGGCGTCGCGATGGCAATGGCTCTCGCAGGTTGTGCCCATAAAGGAAAACCGGTACCGACACCGACATTGGGTTCTGCGGTCGCAGGACAAACGGCGACCATCGCTCAGCCTAATGTAAGCGGGGCGGTTTATATTCGTCAGCGTATCGCGTTACCGCCTGATGCAGCCCTGACAGTGACCCTGTCTGATGCATCGGTGGCAGATGCACCGTCCAAAGTGTTGGCACAGCGCGTGGTTCGCACCGACGGGAAACAGGCGCCGTTCCATTTCATACTGCCGTTTAACCCAGCGGATGTTCAGCCAAATGCACGCATTCTGTTGAGCGCAGCTATTACGGTTAATGGCAAGCTGGCCTTTGTCACGGAAGAAGTGAAACCGGTCGTGAATCAGGGCGGCACCAAAGCCGATCTGGTGTTAGTGCCCGTGCCTTCTGTACCGATGAAGACTCAGCCTGGCGCCGTCACCACTGTGCCACCGACATCGCCCACGCAGGTTACGCCGTCCGCCGCCGTGCCGGCACCGACAACGATGTAAGGCTCTGAGGCAGGGCGGCGCGCTGTGCCGCCCTGCAGTATTAAAACTGCCAGCGAAACTTAGCCAGATCGATCTGACCTGCCTCCGTAACTTCCACGCCTTCCGCTTCCAGCGCTTCACGCTGACGAAAAAAACGTTCGCCCTGGAGCGAAAGCGTACCGTGACGATTAATCACCCGATGCCAGGGAAGCGTACTGCCTTCCGGTAAGCGGCTCAGAACGCCGCCCACCTGGCGCGCCGCACGGGGCGAGCCTGCCAGTAATGCCACATCGCCATAGGTGGTGACCTTGCCGGGCGGAATGGCGGCCACAATTTGCCAGATACGTTGTTTAAAGCCGTCAGTGGTTGAGTCCATAGGCTTACCTGCCAGTAAAAGAACCATAATGCTAACATAAAGGGGGTAATTTACAGGGATCGTACAAGAAACCAACGGTCATCCGTGCCAGGCTTGCAATTGCCATAGGCTTCCCCGATAATGCCTGCGCTCTCGATATGAGGGCTTGTCAATGGGGGCCCTGTTGGTTCTCCCGCAATGCTAGCTTGTGAACTCGGTCAGGTCCGGAAGGAAGCAGCCGCAGCAGGTGACGCGTGTGCCGGGATGTAGCTGGCAGGGCCTCCACCATTTTGTCTCCACCCGATTCCTCTCTTGTCACTCGTTTTTTTTGACACGCCTCTTTCTTCGCAGGCAGGCAAAGCTCGCCTGGGCCGATCCATTGCCGGCAGGCGAGTCAAACAGAAACGGGCGGGTTAAATCAGATTAAACGTAACGCAAAAATTAACTTAGCGTACAAATTTCCATACTGACACGGGGACTTTGTCATACAGTTTGTTCATCGTCAGTTCAGCCAGGCGGTGATCGGCTGCGGAGTAAAATACGGCTAATTCATCATCGGACAATTCATACTTATTTTTCTCAATCACTCTTTCGAGCGTGTCAATTGAGCGACAACGTCTCAGTCGCATCAAATAATCAGTTTTAGTCAGGGTTTTGTTCATAAATAAACCGTTCTCACGTCAGTACTATAATGAATGGCTTGGCTGTTGAAGATAAGCGCACTCTTCTTGAAACAGATTAAATAAACGTTTTGCTGAACGTTGCCAGCGCTGCAGATCCTGAGTGTTAACGCTATAGTTGCTAAATAGCATAAAAGTATCATCAAGATATTCATCGATTTGGGTAATCAGCGCTTCGTCTTCTGCATGCTTAATTTTGTAATTCATAGTGAAAGAGGCGATATGCTCTATCAGATCGTTCAGCTGTAAATTACCATCGGCAGTAGGGTCATTTACCCAGCCATGATGGCTGTCGGTTAATGTTGCCATACTGGCGTCAAACAAACTCTCACACACGTATTTAAGCTGGGCAATATCATGCCGTTTCGGTGAGTATTCGTCCATCTTTTTCCCCTCCGTAGCTAGCAAAGTTACCGCAATGCGGCCAGGTTCGGTGAAGCGGCCAGGAAGTGGTGGTTGGGCTTATAATTAACGGACTGCATTAAGGATAGTGTAAAATCATTAGTTCTGCTCACCTCCATTACTAAATATTACAATTCATCTCCGGGTGAGGGACGGTGATTCTCAATGGGCTCAAACACAAGCGCGGCAGGGCCGATATGAAAACTGACTTGTTCATTTTGCGTAATGGTTTCATTTAAATCCAGACAAGGATTAAATAAATTCCACTGGAAATCGTAAAGTAACTTAAATCTATTCGGTCCGGTCATCTGAACATCAATAACTTTTAAACTGTCTGGTACTAACTGAGCGTTTGCGGAATACCATTGCAAATCGCCAACCAGAGATTCTGTTATTTTGAGAATATTCCGTTCAATGATTGTAGCTAATTTTACGCAATCCGTTTCATTCTGCGCAACATCACATTCAATGCTTACTGACATAGCGTACTCATAATAAATGTCTTCAGACCCATCATTGATGTTCTTTTGTCGCTTTGCAAGTCCCCCTCTTCAGCAATATTGCGCTGTGATGCTCTCATTTAAGCAAGTGATTGATTCACTGCTGCTTCTTATTGGGCCTTATACGGGCAATTTGTGCCCTGGTTTATTTTTTGAAACACATTGCCGTGCCAGTGGGCGGACAACATCGGGTATGATGGTTGTTATGTTATAACATTTTTGGTGTAGTGATGAATCAAAGTGGACTGTTGATGTCACTCGGTGGACGGCTGTTGGTGGCATTGATGTTAATCGCCGTACTGGCGCTGGCGATGTGGTGGGGAATGCAGCCGTGATAACGTTCAGGCATTTGCAGGCAGGTTATCAGGGACGCGCGGTCACGCCCGTTGTGACAACAGAACTGGCGCAGGGCAGTATGACTGCCTTAATCGGTGCCAACGGCAGCGGTAAATCTACCCTGATAAAGACGATCGCCGGATTATTACCCCCGGTAAGCGGGCAGTGTGATGTGCGGATCTCGCGCCGTGAAGTGAGCTGGTTGCCGCAACGTAGCGAACTGGAAACGCGTTTCCCGCTCACCGTGTTTGAGCTGGTTTCTATTGGCTGCTGGCCGCGCTGTGGCTGGTTTGGCGGCATTAACCGGGCACTGCGCAATGAGATAAACGCCGCGCTGGATGCGGTGCAGATGCGTGATTATGCGGATGCTCAGCCCGCGACATTGTCTGGCGGCCAGCTACAGCGTGTCCTGTTTGCCCGGCTCATGCTGCAACGTAGTCGCTTGTGGCTGCTGGATGAGCCTTTTAACGGCATTGACAGCAAAACGGTGGCGTTACTGATGTCAATTCTGCAGCAGCAGCAGCAGGCGGGCACGACGCTGCTGGTCGTGTTGCATGACCGTCCGTTAGTTGAACGTTATTTTACGGATGTGCTGTCAATGGATGAGGGATCGCATCAGCGCAGTGCGGTTGCTATGACGCCGTTACGGAGCATTGCCCCGTGACGCTTATTCAACCTTTTATTGAATTCAGCTTTATGCGCAGGGCGCTGGTGGCCTGTATTGCTCTGGCATTCAGTGCCACCCCGCTGGGCGTCTTTCTCTCCTTACGGCGTATGAGCCTGATCGGTGATGCGTTATCCCATGCCGTACTGCCCGGTGCCGCCATTGGCTATTTAATCTCAGGCTTATCCCTTGTTGCGATGGGCGTGGGTGGGCTGATAGCGGGGCTGGCGGTGGCGTTATTGTCCGGTGCGGTCAGCCGTTATACGCCACTAAAAGAAGATGCGAGTTTTGCCGGCTTCTATCTGGGTTCGCTGGCGCTGGGCGTGACGTTAGTGTCACTGCGTGGCTCCAGCGTGGATCTGCTTCACGTCCTGTTCGGTTCATTGCTGGCGGTGGACAACCCGGCCCTGATCGTGGTGGGCAGCATCGCCGCGTTTACCCTCTTGATGCTGGCGGTGATCTATCGCCCTCTGGTTATTGACGCTTTTGACGCGGATTTTCTGCGTGCGCAAGGTAAATGGAGCGCACCGCTGGTGCACGGTATTTTCCTGACGCTGGTGGTGCTTAACCTGGTGGCGGGTTTTCAGGTGCTGGGCACGCTGATGTCGGTCGGGCTGATGATGTTGCCTGCCGCCAGCGCGCGATTCTGGAGCCGTCATCTGGTACTGATGCTGGGCGCGGCCATGTTGATGGCTGTCCTGTCGGCATTTACGGGGTTAGTCCTTTCCTGGCACTTTTCACTGCCGGCCGGACCGGCGGTGGTGTTGAGTGCCGCAATGTTGTTTTTTCTCTCCATCTTAACAGGGCCGTGCGGTGGCATTCTGCGCCGCCATTAATCAGAGGTAGCGATGAAGATATTACCCATTAGTCTGGCAATCGGTGCATTAGTCGTCAGCCCCTTCACCATGGCGAAAACGATCGATGCGGTGGCGAGTTTTACCGTGCTGGCCGATATCGTCAAACAAATTGGCGGCGATCATGTTCATGTTAAAAGCCTGGTCGGGCCCAATGGCGATCCCCATACTTTCGAACCGACGCCGCAGGACAGCGAAGCGCTGGCAAAAGCCGATGTGGTGTTTGTCAGCGGACTCGGTCTGGAGGGCTGGATGAACCGTCTGGTGACGGCCTCAGGTTATAAAGGGGAGCCCGTAGTGGCCTCGACAGGGATTGAAACCCGCACGATGGAAGAGGATGGCAAAACCATTACCGATCCCCATGCGTGGAACAGCATGTATAACGGCACCATATATGCCAAAAACGTGATGAATGCGTTAATCAAGGCCGATCCCCAGGACGCTGAAGATATCCGTCAGCGCGGCGAAAAATATATTCAGCAACTGCAAAAGCTGGACGCCTGGGCCAAAACCTCTTTTGCCGCCATTCCGCAGCAAAAACGTAAGGTGCTGACCAGCCATGATGCTTTCGGTTACTTTGGGCAACGCTATGGCGTCACGTTCCTTGCGCCGGTTGGTTTCTCCACCGAAGCGGAAGCCAGCGCCAGCGATGTAGCCAGTTTGATCACCCAACTTAAGCAGGAGCATATCAAAACCTACTTTATGGAAAATCAGACCGATCCCCGTCTGGTGAAACAGATTGCCAGCGCGACAGGCGCGAAGCCGGGTGGTGAGCTTTATCCGGAAGCGCTGTCCACCGCGTCCGGACCGGCGCCGACCTATGAAGCCGCGTTTAAACACAACGTTGACGTGATGCTCAAGAGCATGCGCTAAGCATAAAAAAAGCCGGAATGGCTCGAAAGAGACAGTCCGGCTAAGGTTCACGACACATCAACGTTTTTTCTTTCTTCCCTGCACGGCTTTAAAGCGCGGATTCGTTTTGCAGATGACATAGATACGGCCTTTACGCCGAACGACTTTGCAATCCCGATGGCGACGCTTTGCGCAACGGAGTGAGCTGAGTACCTGCATGTTGCCCTCGCTTATTTCCGACCCAGAAAACGCCCAAAACGCTGATTAAAGCGCGCGGTACTGCCTTCTTTGGCAAAGTCTTTCTGCTTACCGGTGTAAAACACATGAGAGGCCGAGGAGACATCAAGCGTCACATACGGCAGGGTTTCGCCTTCAAACTCAACGGTACGGTCGGTTTTGATTGTTGAACCGATTTTGAAAAAGACATCAGCCGAGGTGTCATGGAACACCACGGCACGATAGGAGGGATGAATATTCGCTTTCATACTTCTCACCAATGTAATGTTATAATATAACAATATTATGCGCCGTGGCCGATATGAATGCAACCCTGTAAAACCCAGGGGAAACAGCGGGGCGGCGATGGCGGGCAAACCGTGCAACGGATAGCACGCTGTCGCTGACTGAGAACAGGCGCAGGGCAGACCGTGCTTCAGGCAGACAGGAAAGAACAGATTTGCGCTGCCACAAAGACAAAGTGGCTTCAGACACGCTTGTCAGCCGCGTGACACGTCAGCGCAGTCTGACGAGAGGGTAAGAAGCCGGGCAGAGACAAGAGAAAGAAGCGGGTGTGAAATCAGCGTGAACCGGTTAAGACCGAAAAGAAACAAAGTGACTCGTCAGGTCATCCGGGAGCGCGCCGGGCGTGACCAACCTGAATGTAAAAGAGGGTGAGGAAGGCAGCGTTCACCCCGAGTGAACAGGAAGTTATCGCGATAATACAAGCCAGCGTCATCATGGCAGCGGTTAATCCCTGCGGCTGTCAAAAAAGAGACGGCGTGAGGCATTAAAAAAGGCCGCTGATGCGGCCTTTTAGTTTACAGATTAATGCGAGTGGTCAGGATGATCGACGGGATGACCCTTTTCGATCTCGGCTTTGTTTTTACCAAAGCGACGCCGCACCACCACAAAGAATACCGGTACGAAGAAGATGGCCAGCGCGGTCGCGGTCACCATCCCGCCCATGACGCCCGTACCGACCGCATTCTGTGCACCAGAGCCGGCACCGGTACTGATGGCCAGCGGCAGTACGCCCAGAATAAACGCCAGTGAGGTCATCAGGATAGGACGCAGACGCATACGGCAGGCTTCAAGCGTGGCTTCCACCAGCCCTTTGCCTTCTTTCTCCATCAGGTCCTTCGCAAATTCCACAATCAGGATGGCGTTCTTCGCCGAGAGGCCAATAGTGGTCAGTAACCCCACGACAAAGTAAACGTCATTGCTCAGTCCGCGCAAGGTCGTAAAGATCAATGCACCGACCACGCCCAGCGGAACCACCAGCATGACCGAGAACGGAATGGACCAGCTCTCATACAGGGCCGCGAGGCACAGGAACACGACGATCAGTGAAATGGCATACAAGGCAGGTGCCTGGTTACCCGACAGACGTTCCTGATAGGACATCCCGGTCCAGTCAAAGCCAATGCCCGACGGCAGTTTCGAAGCCAGTTCTTCCATCAGGTTCATGGCATCACCGGAGCTCTTGCCGGGGGCTGCCTGCCCCAGGATTTCCATAGACGGTAAACCGTTGTAACGTTCCAGACGCGGTGAACCATACTGCCAGCGTGCTGATGAGAAGGCAGAGAAGGGCACCATCTCGCCGTTGCTGTTTCGGACATACCACTTATTGATGTCGTCAGGCAGCATACGCGCATCAGCTTTACCCATCACGTAGACTTTCTTCACACGACCGCGGTCAATGAAGTCATTAACGTAAGAGCCGCCCCAGGATGCGCCCAGCGTGGTATTGATATCACTGAGTGAGACACCCAGTGCCTGGGCTTTCTCCTGATCGATATCCAGTTTGAACTGCGGCGTATCTTCCAGACCGTTGGGACGCACACCGACCAGCGTATCCGGATGTTGTGCGATCATGCCAAACAGCTGGTTACGCGCCTGCGTCAGCTTTTCATGTCCCAGGTTACCCTGATCGATAAGTTCAAAGTCAAAGCCGGTCGCGTTACCTAACTCGATAATGGCAGGCAGGTTAAACGCAAAGACCATACCGTCTTTAATTTGCGCCAGCGCTTGCATTGCACGTCCCTGGATCGCAGGCACTTTCATGTCGCTGCTGGTACGCTCATCCCACGGCTTGAGGCTGACGAAGGCAATACCGGTATTCTGTCCACGGCCCGCAAAGCCAAAGCCCGCAACGGTAAAGACAGATTTCACCGAGTCTTTTTCTTTCGTCAGGAAGTAATCAGAAACCTGATCCAGCACTTTCTGCGTGCGCTCCTGTGTGGCGCCGGCAGGGAGCTGAGCCTGAGCCAGTAACAGGCCCTGATCTTCTTCCGGCAGGAACGATGAAGGCAGACGCAGGAACAGAAACGCCATCCCCAGCACAATCAGCAGATAAAGCAGCAGATAGCGACCCGTACCGCGAACGATGTGACCTACGCTGTCAACATAGTGATGCGTACTCTTGTCAAACAGGCGGTTGAACCAGCCAAAGAAGCCTTTGGTGGCACCGTGATCGCCTTTTTTCACCGGCTTGAGCATAGTGGCGCAGAGTGCGGGCGTCAGAATCAACGCAACCAGTACTGACAGCGCCATGGCCGACACGATGGTGATGGAGAACTGACGATAAATCACGCCGGTCGATCCACCAAAGAAAGCCATGGGAATAAAGACCGCTGACAGCACCAGGGCAATACCGACCAGTGCGCCCTGAATCTGCTCCATCGAGCGCTTGGTCGCTTCTTTCGGTGGCAGTCCTTCCTCCACCATGACGCGCTCGACGTTCTCGACCACCACGATGGCGTCATCCACCAACAGGCCGATGGCCAGCACCATCCCGAACATCGTCAGGGTGTTTATCGAGTAACCAAAGGCGCCGATTATGGCGAAGGTCCCCAGCAACACAACCGGGACGGCAATAGTCGGAATCAGCGTGGCTCGGAAGTTTTGCAGGAACAGATACATCACCAGGAACACCAACAGAATCGCTTCCATCAGTGTTTTCACCACTTCGAAAATAGAAATTTTAACGAACGGTGTGGTGTCGTAAGGATAAACGACCTTCATTCCCGCCGGGAACGTAGGCTGCAGCTTAGCCAGCTCGGCTTTAACGGCTTCGGCGGTATTCAGGGCGTTAGCGCCAGTCGCCAGTTTGATACCGATACCGGACGCAGGCTTACCGTTATAGCGCGCAATGATCTCGTAGTTTTCACCACCCAGTTCGATCTGTGCCACATCGCGCAGACGCACCTGAGAGCCATCGTTATTCACTTTCAGCAGAATGTTGCCGAACTCTTTGGTGGAGGTCAGACGCGTTTGCGCAATAATTGAGGCGTTCAGCTGCTGTCCCGGTACCGGCGGTGTTCCGCCTAACTGACCGGCAGCCACCTGGGCGTTCTGGGTTTTAAGCGCATTGATCACATCAACCGGCGTCAGCTGATAGTTATTTAACTTACTCGGATCCATCCAGATGCGCATCGCGTACTGCGCACCAAAGACCTGGGTATCACCCACGCCAGGCGTACGGCTGATAGGATCTTTGATGTTAGAGGCAACATAGTCAGCAATATCGTTCTGCGTCATGCTGCCATCATCGCTGATGAAACCCGCTACCATCAGGAAGCTACTGGAGGATTTTTTAACCTGAATCCCCTGCTGTTGCACTTCCTGAGGCAGCAGTGGCATTGCCAGCTGCAGTTTGTTCTGCACCTGAACCTGCGCGATATCCGCGTCAGTCCCTGACTGGAAGGAGATAGTCAGCGTCAGAGCACCCGAGGAATCACTGCTTGATGACATATACATCAGGCCATCAATGCCGTTCATGTTTTGTTCGATGACCTGCGTCACCGAGTCTTGCAACGTTTTCGCGTCAGCACCAGGGTAGTTGGCCTGAATCTCAATGGCCGGTGGCGCAACATTGGGATATTGCTCAATCGGTAATTTAATAATCGATAACGCGCCCGCCAGCATGACGATAATAGCCAGCACCCACGCAAAGATTGGGCGATCGATAAAGAACTTAGCCATGTATCAACGGCTCCTGTTAGGACGATGTTTTAGCAGACTGGGCCTGAGAGGGATCACCTTTTGCGGCTTTTGCATCGTCTGTGACTTCTTTAGGTGTAACTTGTGCACCCGGTTTTGCACGCTGCAGACCTGTAAAGATCACACGCTCGCCCGCTTTCAGACCTTCTGTTACCAGCCATTTATCGCCAATAGCCTGGGCTGCTTTGATCTTACGTGCTTCAACTTTGTTGTCCGCGCCGACCACCATGACAGAGGCGTCACCGGTTGGTGTGCGCGTTACCGCCTGCTGAGGAACGAGCAGGGCGTTTGGATTGGTGCCTTCATCCAGACGGGCACGTACAAACATTCCTGGCAGCAAGGCTTTATCAGGGTTAGGGAAGATCGCGCGCAGGGTGATCGAGCCGGTGGTTTGATCAACGGTCACATCCGAGAACTCCAGCGTACCCGGCTGAGCATAGTTTTTACCATTCTGCATCAGCAGGGTAACGTTGGCTTTGCCATCGTTCTGTTTCAGCTGACCGGACTCCAGTTCTGAACGCAGACGCAGGAAATCTTCACTCGACTGGGTAACATCGACATACATCGGATCCAACTGCTGCACCGTGGCCAGCGCTGTGGTTTGCCCGCTTTGTACCAGCGCACCTTCTGTAACGGATGACTTACCAATGCGGCCACTGATAGGCGAAGAGACTTTTGTGTACGCCAGGTTAATGCGTGCGGTTTCTACGTTAGCCTTCGCGGCCTGAACGGCCGCATTGTTTTGTGCCGCGGTGGCGACGGCATTATCGTAGTCCTGCTGACTGATATATTTGGTGCCAAGCAGCGGCTTATAACGATTGACCGTCAGTTGCGCTATACGTGCATTGGCCTCTGCTTTCGCTAAATCGGCTTTGGCGCTGTCATAGGACGCCTGATAGGTCGCGGGATCGATCTGATAGAGCGATTCACCGGCTTTAATCTCACTGCCTTCAATAAAGTTACGCTTCAGAATGATACCGGAAACCTGCGGACGCACTTCGGCAATACGGTAAGCCAGGGTACGGCCAGGCAGTTCGGTCGAAATTTTTAGGGGTTCACTTTTAACGGTGACAACACCGACTTCCGGCGGCTGTTGTTGGGCGGCCTGGTCGGATTTATTTCCGTCACATCCTGTTAACACAAAGCTGCCTGAGAGCATCAGGACGGCCGCCAGAGGCGTTAACCCTCTGAATTTGTTCATAAATAAACCTCTAGAGTCCGATATCAAATGATCAATGGATCACAAAGCCATGAACCCATTGCTGCGTATTATTTTAGCTCGTGCTATGGTACATACATTCACAAATGTATGTAAACTTACCTG
This sequence comes from Pantoea sp. CS_6, assembly GCF_041954745.1. NCBI lineage: Bacteria > Pseudomonadati > Pseudomonadota > Gammaproteobacteria > Enterobacterales > Erwiniaceae > Pantoea > Pantoea sp. CS_6. The sequence continues at coordinate 37,069 of NZ_JAVAYG010000008.1, read as the reverse complement.
TTTGTAAAAAAAGTCCCCTATGGCACGAAAAACCAAAGCGCAAGCTCTTGAAACCCGGCATCAAATTCTGGACGCCGCCCTTGCTCTGTTTTCGAAAGAGGGGGTTTCAGCCACCTCCCTGGCGGACATCGCTTCTGCAGCCAGCGTAACCCGTGGCGCTATCTACTGGCATTTCAAAAACAAAGCCGATTTGTTGAACGAAATATGGCTTCGCTGCGATGCCGGGCTTAATGAAGTGAAACTTGAGTATCAAACAAAATACCCCGGTGATCCACTCTCCATTTTACGGGCGATGCTGGTCTATATCTTTCAGGCGACTGCGCGCGATCCGCAGCGCCGTGCGTTGATGGAAATCATCTTTCATAAATGCGAATTTGTCGGGGAAATGGCTGCCGTAAAAAGTATCCAGCAAAGTCTGTTGCTTGAGCGTTACAACGAAATAGAAGACGTACTGCGTCAGTGCATTGATGCCGGGCAACTTCCAGAAACGTTCCAGACCCGACAGGCGGCGTTAATCATGCGCAGCTATGTCAATGGCATGATGGAAAGCTGGCTTTTTACGCCTGGCAAATTTGATCTGGTTGCCGATGCGCCCGAACTGGTGGATGCCCTGATTGATATGTTGCGCTTAAGTCCGACGCTGGCAAAAAAGGCTTAGTCTTTGCGCTGTTCGTCGCGTTTCTTTTCGTAATCGCGCTGAACAATGGCCAGGGCGGACAACACCGTTTCCACCGACAGTTGGTGTTCTTCAAACAGCTGAATCAAATCTACCGCCAGTTTGACCTCTTCGGGGGCCGTTTCCAGGGACATCATTCCTCCTGCGACGTTGTATCATGGGCCTGATAAGCGTGCCATCCTGCGATGGCGGTCTTGCAAAGATAGCGCATTAACTGCTAAACGGGCTGTCTGACAGTGACATTGCCCACTCCACCGAGCGGATCGCCTGCCGGCAGCGTGCCATACGGCCTTCCAGTACCTCCAGGTCTTTTTTCAACTGCTGCTGAACGGCAAAGGTTTCTGCCAGCGCCAGCCGTTGCTCCCGCTGGTCGATCATCGCCTGTAGTCGACGCTCATATTCCCGGTATTCCAGATATTTTTGCTGACGGGCGGAAGGCCGGGCACGTTCTGCGCGGCTACGAAGTTGCTGGGTACTGGCTTCACGCTGCAGGGCGGCGATTTGGTCCACCAGATGACCCGCCAGCCACTGGCTACGTTCTACATCCTCGCCGGCCTGACAAAGGCGCTGATAGTTGTGCTCAATCTCCTGCAGATAATCGGCCAGTCGGGTCCCTTTCGTCGTAAAGAGTTGGTTGTCAAAACGCGGCGAGCGACACTCGCCGTCGGGATGGCTGTGGATGGCCTGGCGCAAGGTGAGAAGGCAGTGATGCAGCCTTTGCCGCGTCGGATGCTTACTCATTGCGCCCAACGCAGGTATGCTAAAGTCATGCAACGGAAAACGCATTGGGTGGCAGGTATGCAACGCATTGTCTTATTAACCCTGGGTTGGCTGGCGATAGTGCTTGGCATACTGGGCATTGTATTACCTTTATTACCTACAACGCCATTCATGCTGCTGGCAGCATGGTGTTTTGCCCGTTCTTCACCACGTTTTCATCACTGGCTGCTCTGGAAATCGCCCTTTGGTCGCTATATTCGCCACTGGCAACAGCATCGTGGCATGCCGCCAGGGGCAAAAAGCCGCGCCATCGTACTGATTGTGGCGACATTTTCGCTATCCTTGTGGCTGGTGCCTGTGCTGTGGGTACGGATCATGCTGGGCATCATGTTGTGCCTTCTGTTGCTGTTTATGTGGCGGATGCCGGTGGTGGCAGAAACACCAGACGACAGTTTACCTCCGCGATAAAGTTGCAATTAGCCGGCCATTTGCTTAGATTTGGGCCTCTTCGTGTGCGGCTTCCCATTATGAATGTATTTCCGCTGAACCTTTAATCAGGTATTGGCGCTATTGAAGCTGCGCAAAACAGAATTTTTTTACCAGGCTTAAGATTATGACCGACACTGCGCAGCAGCTTGAACTGATTAAAAACAGTATCAAAAGTATTCCTGATTACCCGAAGCCGGGTATTCTTTTCCGTGACGTCACCAGCCTGTTGGAAGACCCGAACGCCTATGCAGCGTCCATCGCCCTGCTGGTTGAGCGCTACCGTAATAAAGGCATCACCAAAGTTGTCGGCACAGAAGCGCGTGGCTTCCTCTTTGGTGCGCCGGTTGCCCTGGGGCTGGGGCTGGGTTTTGTCCCGGTGCGTAAACCAGGCAAACTGCCACGTGAAACTTACAGCGAATCCTACGAGCTGGAATACGGTACCGACCAACTGGAATTGCACAAAGATGCGATCCAGCCGGGCGACGTCGTGCTGGTGGTCGACGATCTGCTGGCGACCGGCGGAACGCTGGAAGCCACGATCAAACTGATCCGTCGTGCAGGCGGTGAAGTGAAAGATGCTGCTTTTATTATTAACCTGTTCGATTTGGCAGGGGAAGCCCGCCTCAAGGCGCTGGGCGTTGACAGCTACAGCCTGGTCAATTTCCCCGGCCACTAAGCCTCGCTTCTGGCCTCGCGCACCTGTGGGGCCATTCCGCTTTACCGCTTCAAGATAACGAGTGATAGGTGAAAGCGTAGCTGTTAGACTACTGCAATCATATACAGGGGTTGCAGTGCGTCTGCGCTCACATTTCCATCCAAATTCGTCGAAACCACATGAGCTATCAGGTACTTGCCCGAAAATGGCGTCCACAGGCGTTTGCTGATGTTGTCGGTCAGGAACATGTTCTGACGGCGCTGGCGAATGGATTGTCTCTGGGACGCATCCATCATGCTTATCTCTTCTCCGGCACACGGGGCGTAGGGAAAACCACGATTGCCCGTCTGCTGGCAAAAGGCCTTAACTGCGAAACCGGGATCACCGCCACGCCCTGTGGTCAGTGCGATAACTGCCGTGAGATCGAACAGGGCCGTTTTGTCGATCTCATCGAAATTGATGCCGCCTCGCGCACCAAAGTGGAAGACACGCGCGATCTGCTTGATAACGTGCAGTATGCGCCCGCCCGCGGCCGCTTTAAAGTTTACCTTATTGATGAAGTGCACATGCTGTCGCGTCACAGCTTCAATGCGCTGCTGAAAACGCTGGAAGAACCGCCTTCACACGTTAAATTCCTGCTGGCGACGACCGATCCGCAGAAGTTGCCGGTGACAATCCTGTCCCGTTGTCTGCAGTTTCACCTTAAAGCGCTGGATGTTGACCAGATCCGTCAGCAGCTTGACAACGTATTAGAACAGGAGCAGATCGCCCGGGAACCGCGGGCGCTGCAACTGCTGGCCCGTGCTGCCGATGGCAGTATGCGCGATGCGCTGAGCCTTACCGATCAGGCCATTGCGATGGGCGAGGGCAGCGTGACCAGCGCGACCGTCGGGGCGATGCTCGGGACGCTTGACGATGAGCAACCCCTGGGGCTGCTTGAAGCCGTAGTCGACGGCAACGGAGAACAGGTGATGGCGTTGCTGGCACAGGCAGCTTCGCGCGGGGTTGACTGGGAGGCATTGCTCGTTGAGATGCTTCGCCTGCTGCACCGCATTGCCATGGTACAGTTACTGCCTGCCTCTCTTAACGACGATGAAGAAAGCAATGCGTTGCGCCTGCGGGAACTGGCGCGCGTCGTGCCGCCTGCCGATCTGCAGCTTTATTATCAAACCCTGCTGATGGGGCGCAAAGATTTACCCCTTGCGCCCGATCGTCGTATGGGCATTGAGATGGCCTTATTGCGCGCGCTGGCGTTTCATCCCAAAGCGGCCGTCGCGGAGCCGATCGCGCGGCCCACGCTGACTGCGCAGTCAGCGCCGGTGCCGGTACAGAACGTACCGCCGTCGCTAACCGAATCGGCGCCCGCTGCCCGGCCACAAATGGCGGCACCCGAACCCGCTTCGGCACCAACCGCGCAGTCTGTCTCGCCTGCGGCACCCGAACCGTCACTGTCCAGTTCCACCAGCCAGCTCCTGCAGGCGCGCACCCAACTGCTGCGCCAGGGAGCAAACAAAGCAAAAAAGAGTGAGCCGGCAGCGCCAGGTGCGCGGCCGGCCAGTTCTGCCCTTGAGCGACTGGCCTCGGTGACCGAGCGCAGTCAGCAGCGTGTGCGTGAGCGCGCCCCTGAAGCGCCGGTAAAAAAAGAGGCGTACCGCTGGAAAGCGCTGACGCCCGTAACCGAAGCGGCCGCGCCCGTCGCCACGCCAAAAGCCTTGCGTTCTGCGCTGGAGCATGAGAAAAATCCTGAGCTGGCCGCACGGCTGGCTGAAGAAGCCCAGCAGCGTGATGCCTGGGCGGCTGAAGTGGCCGGTTTGCCGCTGCCTAAACTGGTTCAACAGCTGGCGTTGAATGCCTGGAAAGAGACCACCGATCAGGGTATTTGCCTGCATTTACGTTCCAGCCAGCGTCACCTGAATTCGGCCTCCGCGCAGCAGGCCCTGACCGCCGCATTGAGTCAGGTTGCCGGACATCAGGTTGAACTGTCGGTTATTGAAGACGATAATCCTACGGTATTGACGCCACTGGAGTGGCGTCAGGCCATTTATGAAGAGAAGCTGGCGCAGGCGCGTCAGTCCATCTTGAGTGACAGCCACATTCAAACCCTTCGTCGCTTTTTCGATGCCGATTTGGATGAGGAAAGCATTCGACCCGTTTGAACACGCTGCAACGTTATGAATAAACCGCGTTGTAGCCTCAGCAGAGAGAGAAAACTATGTTTGGTAAAGGCGGATTGGGCAACCTGATGAAACAGGCCCAGCAGATGCAAGACAAAATGGCCCAGGTTCAGGAAGAAATTGCCGCCCTGGAAGTCACGGGTGAATCAGGCGCAGGCATGGTCAAAGTGACCATCAATGGTGCCCACAACTGCCGCCGTGTGGAAGTCGATCCCAGCCTGCTGGAAGATGACAAAGACATGCTGGAAGATTTGATCGCTGCCGCCTTCAACGACGCGGCGCGTCGCATTGATGAAGCGCAGAAAGAGAAAATGGCGTCTGTCTCTTCAGGCATGCAGTTGCCACCAGGCTTCAAGATGCCGTTCTGATGCAAACCAGCCCACTGCTAGAGTCCTTAATGGAGTCATTGCGCTGTTTGCCGGGCGTTGGGCCGAAGTCGGCGCAACGGATGGCGTTCCAACTGCTACAGCGCGATCGTAGTGGGGGAATGCGGCTGGCACAGGCGCTGACCCGGGCAATGTCGGAAATCGGTCACTGTGCCGATTGCCGCACCTTCACCGAGCAGGAAATCTGCACTATCTGCGCCAATCCCCGGCGTCAGCAAAACGGTCAGATCTGCGTGGTGGAAAGTCCGGCAGATATCCATGCTATTGAGCAAACCGGGCAATTTGCCGGCCGTTATTTCGTTCTGATGGGCCATCTTTCACCCCTGGATGGCATCGGCCCGGCAGATATCGGTCTCGATCGGCTGGAACAGCGTCTGGAGAAGGAAGCGATTCAGGAAGTGATCCTGGCGACCAACCCCACCGTGGAAGGCGAAGCGACCGCGAACTACATTGCAGAATTATGTGGCCAGTATGGCGTTGAAGCCAGCCGCATTGCGCATGGCGTTCCGATGGGCGGCGAACTGGAAATGGTGGATGGCACCACGCTATCCCACTCACTGGCAGGCCGCCAGAAGATTAAATTTTAAACGCTTGCCGGCGTTGTGAAAAACGCCGGCTTGAAAATCCTGCATGTACCCCCACATCCTCCTCAACGTTCGTTAAATCTGATTCTGTTGAGGTAGCAATGACCATGAAAGGACAAGAGACTCGTGGCTTTCAGTCAGAGGTAAAACAACTTCTGCACCTGATGATCCATTCTCTCTATTCAAACAAAGAGATTTTCCTGCGTGAACTGATTTCCAACGCCTCGGATGCGGCGGATAAACTGCGCTTCCGCGCGCTGTCTGATGCCAGCCTGTACGAAGGCGATGGTGACCTGCGCGTGCGTCTCTCTGTCGATAAGGATAACCGCACCATCACGCTGAGCGATAACGGTATCGGCATGCGCCGTGATGAAGTGATTGAAAACCTTGGCACTATTGCGAAATCCGGCACCAAAGCCTTTCTGGAATCCCTGGGCTCAGATCAGGCCAAAGACAGTCAGCTGATCGGTCAGTTCGGTGTGGGTTTCTACTCGGCCTTTATCGTTGCCGACAAAGTCTCGGTGCGCACGCGCGCAGCGGGTGCCGCCGAAGACGAAGGCGTGTTCTGGGAATCGGCAGGTGAAGGTGAGTATACCATCGCTGACATCAGCAAAGCCGATCGCGGTACGGAAATCACCTTGCACCTGCGTGAAGGCGAAGATGAATTCCTCGACAGCTGGCGCGTCCGCAACATCATTGGTAAATACTCCGACCACATTGCGCTGCCGGTTGAAATCGAAACCAAAGATGAAGAAAGCGGCACCACGACCTGGGAGAAAATCAACAAAGCTCAGGCGCTGTGGACCCGCAGCAAGTCAGAGATCAGCGACGAAGAGTACAAAGAGTTCTACAAACATATTGCCCATGATTTCAGCGATCCGGCGACATGGAGCCACAACCGCGTAGAAGGGAAACAGGAGTACACCAGCCTGCTATATATCCCGGCTCGCGCACCGTTCGACATGTGGAACCGCGACCATAAACATGGTCTGAAACTCTACGTGCAGCGCGTGTTCATCATGGATGACGCCGAGCAGTTTATGCCGAACTACCTGCGCTTTGTGCGCGGCCTGATTGACTCTAACGATCTGCCGCTCAACGTATCGCGTGAGATTCTGCAGGACAGCCGTGTTACCCAGAATCTGCGCGGCGCGTTGACCAAACGTGTTCTGCAGATGCTGGAGAAGCTGGCGAAAGAGGACAGCGAAAAGTACCAGACCTTCTGGAAAGAGTTTGGTCTGGTCCTGAAAGAGGGCCCCGCTGAAGATCACGCCAACAAAGAGACGATTGCCAAACTGCTGCGTTTTGCCACCACACAAAGCGAGAGCGCGGCGCAAACCGTGTCGCTGGAAGATTACGTCAGCCGTATGGTCGAGGGTCAGGAGAAGATCTACTACATTACCGCCGACAGCTATGCTGCAGCGAAAAGCAGTCCGCATCTGGAGCTGTTCCGTAAAAAAGGCATTGAGGTCCTGCTGCTGTCCGATCGTATCGATGAATGGATGATGAGCTATCTGACCGAGTTCGACGGTAAGGCCTTCCAGTCTGTCAGCAAAGCGGATGAAGCGCTGGATAAGCTGGCTGACGAAGAAACGGAAGCGCAGAAAGAAGCGGAAAAAGCGCTGGAACCTTTTGTTGAGCGCGTGAAAACGCTGCTGGGCGAACGTGTGAAAGAAGTCCGTCTGACGCACCGTCTGACCGATACGCCTGCGATTGTGACCACCGATGCAAACGAGATGACCACGCAAATGGCCAAACTGTTCGCGGCGGCAGGACAGGACGTGCCGGAAGTGAAATATATCTTCGAGATCAACCCCGATCACCAACTGGTGAAGCGCGTGGCAGATACCCAGGATGAAGCCCGCTTCGGTGAGTGGATTGAGCTGTTACTGGATCAGGCCCTGCTGGCAGAGCGCGGCACGCTGGACGATCCTAACCAGTTTATCCGTCGGATGAACCAACTGCTGACGGCGTAAGACGACGAAACCGGTGAGATCCTCACCGGTTTTTTTTGGCTGCAGTCTTCCTGCCTGCTTTCCGGCACCCATATTTGTTGCGCAACCGCCTTAAAAGCCCCATTGCACCCGCCACCAGTCCGAAAATGCCTTTTCACTGATATCGCGCACTGCGATCGCTGGCTAAAGTCAGTACACTGATCTGCGTTGATCCGCCCCTTCCTTGTGGTGCGCGGATCATAATGGTATGTTCTTCCGCTTCTCAGATTCATCAATGCGATTCGCAAGGGGATTTACGCAATGCGTATTATTCTGCTCGGAGCTCCGGGCGCAGGTAAGGGGACTCAAGCCCAATTCATCATGGAGAAATACGGCATTCCGCAGATCTCCACTGGCGACATGTTGCGTGCAGCGGTTAAAGCGGGCACCGAACTGGGCAACCAGGCGAAAGCCATTATGGATGCCGGCAAGCTGGTTACTGATGAGCTGGTGATTGCGCTGGTTAAAGAGCGCATCGCCCAGGAAGATTGCAAAAACGGTTTCCTGCTTGATGGTTTCCCACGCACCATTCCTCAGGCTGACGCAATGAAAGAAGCCGGTATCAAAGTGGACTATGTGCTGGAGTTCGCTGTGCCGGATGAACTGATCGTTGAACGCATCGTCGGTCGCCGTGTTCATGCGCCATCAGGCCGTGTTTACCATGTCAAATTCAATCCACCGAAGGTGGAAGGCAAGGATGACGTGACCGGTGAAGAGCTGACCACGCGTAAAGACGATCAGGAAGAAACGGTGCGCAAACGTCTGGTGGAATACCATCAGCTAACCGCACCGCTGATTGCTTACTACAGCAAAGAAGCCGAAGCGGGTAACACTGAGTACCACAAAATCGACGGCACACGTAACGTGTCCGACGTGAGTGCAGAGCTGGCTAAAATTCTGGGCTAAGCAGAGAGGGGCCGGCACGACTGGCCCCTTTTGCTGTAGTGAATCTACCCATACTTTCCTGCGTTTTCCTTCTTCGTTGTCCTCTGAACGCCAGCCGCGCTTGTCGCAGACCGTTTTCTGGCCCTTGCTGCCTGACAGGTACGGAACCGCATTGCTGTCGTGCTGCATCCTCCTACAGGCTGTCATGAACCTGCAGGCGCCACGTCCCGGCGTTCATCATATGGCCTGCCAGGAATATACGCTGATACGTCAGATGCGCCGGAGTCTGGCAGGGCGGGATGGGCGAGCTACGGATTCGCGCGCAGCGTTAAAGTCGTCGTAGAGAATATGATATGCTTCTCTGCCTGTTTTTCCTCACGGCAGTCACCATGAAATTTCCCGGCAAACGTAAATCCAAACACTATTTTCCCGTCAGCGCGCGCGATCCCCTTCTCCAGTCCTCGTCATTCGATAACGAAGACGGCAGTTGGGTAGTGGGCATCGATCAGACGTTGGTCGATATCGAAGCGAAAGTCGATGACGCCTTTCTGGTCCGCTATGGTCTGAGTGCCGGCCATTCGCTGGTCATTGACGATGCCGTGGCAGAAGCGCTGTACGCTGAACTGATGCGTGACGAGCTGATTACTCACCAGTTCGCAGGCGGCACGATTGGCAACACGCTGCACAATTTCTCCGTGCTGGCGGACGACCGTTCCGTATTGCTGGGCGTGATGTGCAATAACATTCAGATTGGCGGTTATGCGTATCGTTACCTTTGTAATACTTCGAGCCGCATGGATCTTAACTATCTTCAGGGCGTGGACGGAGCGATTGGCCGCTGTTTCACCCTGATCGGCGATCAGGGCGATCGGACCTTTGCGATTAGCCCTGGCCAGATGAACCAGCTCAAAGCGGAAAGTGTGCCTGAGGACGTAATTGCGGGCGCTTCCGCGCTGGTTCTGACCTCGTATCTGGTGCGTTGCAAAGACGGTGAACCGATGCCACAGGCGACGCTGCAGGCTATCGAGTATGCAAAGCGCCACAACGTGCCGGTGGTGCTGACGTTAGGCACGAAACACGTGATAGGTGACAATCCTCAGTTCTGGCGTGATTTCCTGCGTGACCACGTGTCGATTGTGGCGATGAACGAAGAAGAGGCGCTGGCGCTGACGGGCGAGGCCGACCCGCTACTGGCCTCGGACAGGGCGCTGGAGTGGGTGGATCTGGTGCTGTGCACGGCAGGGCCGACCGGTTTATATATGGCGGGCTATACCGAAGACGAATTTAAGCGTAAAACCAACCATCCTTTGTTACCGGGCGCGATTGCTGAATTCAACCAGTACGAATTCAGTCGCGCAATGCGTAAACAGGATTGTCAGCAGCCGTTACGCATTTTCTCGCACATCGCGCCCTACATGGGCGGCCCGGAGAAGATCATGAATACCAATGGGGCAGGGGACGGCGCGCTGGCAGCGTTGCTGCATGACATTACGGCGAATAACTACCATCGCCGCAACGTACCTAACTCCAGTAAACATGCGCGTGCTTATCTGACCTATTCGTCGCTGGCGCAGGTCTGCAAATATGCTAACCGGGTCAGCTATCAGGTCCTGAATCAGCATTCGCCCCGACTGACGCGCGGTTTGCCTGAGCGTGAAGACAGCCTGGAAGAGTCCTACTGGGATCGTTAAGGCTGACAAGTCAGACGCCCCGCTGAATCTCTGAGAGTTCAGCGGGGCGACAGCCGTTTGGGATGGATTAGTGCTGGCCTTCGCTGACGGTTTTTTCTTCCTGCAGCGTTAGCTTTTCCTGTAACTTTTGAATAATACTGGCGGCAATTTCCCGCTCACCCATAACGACGTGGTTTGCACCGCGCTCCAGAATATACTCCACTTCATCGTCATAATGGGCATGCACGATAATATCGATATCAGCCTGCTTCTGTCGTGCTGCCGTCACAATTTCGCCTACCTCGTAGCCGTTAGGGATAGTGACTAACAGCCAGCTGGCACAGTCCACCCGCGCCAGCGCCAGGGTATTGGCGCGGGCAGCATTCGCCAGCACCGCTCTGATCCCCTGATCCCGTAAGGCTTTTACGCGCGGGATGGAGCTTTCTACCACCACCACCGGAATATTCAGTTTGATCAGTTGCTCACACAGCAGGTTGCCGACGCGACCATAGCCAACGATGACCGCATGGTTGCAGACATCCACAGGAATCTCTTGTTCTTCTTCCAGCGCTTCTTCCAGCGTCTGCTGCTCCATCGTTTCATTTTTGGCGAGGTAACGCCCCAGCAGCGTAAACAGAACCGGATTGAGCATGATAGAAAGGATAGCGGCCGCCAGGACCAGATTTCGGCCTTCTTCATCAAGCAGGCCAAGTGAAATGCCCAGACCGGCAAGAATAAAGGCAAACTCGCCGATTTGCGCCAGACTCACCGAGATGGTCATCGCTGTCCGACGCGAATGACCCAGCAGCGAAACCAACAGCCAGGCGGCGGCGGATTTGCCGATGACGACAATCACCAACGCACCCAGCACGGCCAGCGGCTCTTTCACCAGGATCATGGGATCAAATAACATGCCGACAGAGACAAAGAACAGCACTGCGAAAGCATCCCGTAACGGCAACGTGTCACGGGCAGCGCGCTGACTTAACTCCGATTCATTCAGCACCATTCCGGCAAAGAACGCACCCAGCGCAAAAGACACGTCGAAAAACTCGACGGCGCCAAATGCGATGCCCAGCGCCAGCGCCAGGACAGACAGCGTAAACAGCTCGCGTGAACCCGTGGCCGCACTTTTCGCCAGAATCCAGGGGACCGCACGGCGGCCTACCACCATCATCAGCACCATAAAGGCGGCAACTTTGCCGATGGTCCAGAGCAGATCCCAGATCACCAGGCTGGCGCTGGCGTTGCCCTGTTCCATCATGCCCGCAATGGCGGGCAGCAAGACCAGCGTAAGCACCATCACCAGGTCTTCGACAATTAACCAGCCGATAGCAATTTGACCGCGCTGGCTTTCAATCAGCTGCCGTTCTTCTAACGCACGCAGCAACACCACGGTACTGGCGGTAGAAAGACACAAGCCGAACACCAGGCCGGTCATCCACGACCAACCCATCGCCCACGACATCAGCATTCCCAGCAAGGTGGCTACCGCGATCTGTGCAATCGCGCCGGGAATGGCTATCCGCTTTACCGACATCAGGTCCTTCAGTGAAAAGTGCAGACCGACGCCAAACATCAGCAGAATCACGCCCAGTTCGGCCAGTTCCGGTGCCAGATTCGTGTCTGCCACAAAGCCGGGTGTAAAAGGGCCGGCCATAACGCCAGCAACAAGGTAACCCACCAGCGGAGAAATTCGTAACCGGTTAGCCAGCATACCAAGGAGGAAAGCCAGAACCAGTGCCCCGACAATAGTGGTGATCAGCGGTGTGGTGTGATGCATGCCTGTCTCCTTGGATGTAAATGTATCCGGTTGTAACAAATGAGTTTAATGCATATCAGGCGGCATCGCTGAATAATTTGTGGGATTATCAAAAGAAATTAGGGAAATACGCGAAAAGTGCAAGATGAAGGCTGTTTTTCTCACTTATCGCAGTTATGGGTCGATACAACGGTCTGTTGCGTACGGTCAGGAAGGAGTTTATTCATTCTAAATGACACAAGCGTGACGATAATGAGGTGAAAATGTGTTGGTAACAGCCTACAACCGCACTCAGGCAGCGATTTGCCCGCTCCCTTTGCTTCGTTGGCCTCTGTGCGTCGGGGCGGCCGGATAGGCGGCTGACCTGATGGCATGAAAGCGGATGATAAAACAGCAAACAAAACAGGCTGTTATTTAGCATTGGCTCAGCCAGCCTTGTCTGCGCGCGCGAAGGCCATCTTGACGAAATGCACTGTTAAAAACAGAGTAATACATAAATTTAACACAGGGCGAATCACACCAGCGAAAGTAGCTAAAAATTAACAAGCTAATCGTTCCTTCTGCTTAACATTGCGCCTTAATGCATAACAGTGATGACAAAATCAGACCCTGTCCTGCCATCCTGCGCTGAACAACCTGCGATAATGACCGGACGACGCGCGATAAACTTGAGTTAGCACAGGGAATGTGCGACACAGAAGGGCGCTGACGATCGGCAAGAATCATTATTCAAAGGAGAGCGGCTGTGGTGTTATCTCGATGGGCGGGTGCGGGTCTGACCGGAGCGATGTTGCTCTCATCACTGTTTACTCAGGCCGCCGTGCCTGACCGGAGTTACCGTTTCAGCATTTTGCACACCAACGATCTGCACGGCCATTTCTGGTTTGATGAGCAGGGCGAGTACGGTCTGGCGGCACAAAAAACATTAATAGATACCGCACGCTACGATATTCAGGCCAAAGGCGGTGGTGCACTGATTTTGTCGGCCGGAGATGTCAACACTGGCGTGCCGGAATCGGATGCCCTGGATGCCGAACCTGATATTCGTGGCATGAACCTGATTGGTTACGATGCCATGACGCTGGGCAACCATGAATTCGATAAACCCCTCGCCGTGCTGCGGAAACAGGAAAAATGGGCCAAATTCCCTTTTCTGGCCGCGAATGTTTATCAAAAAAGCACAGGTAAACGTCTGTTTAAGCCCTGGGCGATGTTCCGGCGCATGGGGCTGAAGATTGCGGTTATCGGGTTAATCACGCCGGATACCGCCCGCCTGACCAACCCTGAACAGTTAACGGATATCGAATTCCGTGACCCGGTAGCCGAAGCCGTAAAGGTTGTGTCTGAACTACGCGCCAAAGAAAAACCGGATGTGATCGTGGCGCTGACCCATCTTGGTCATTATGACGACGGCAAACACGGCAGTAACGGGATTGATGATGTGACGCTGGCGCGCAGGTTGCCTGCGGGCACCCTCAATATGATCGTAGGGGGGCATTCGCATGACGCGGTCTGTATGGAAAAAGAGAATGTGAGCCGCAAAGATTACCAGCCGGGTCAGCTCTGTCAGCCTGACCGGCAAAATGGCGTCTGGATTATGCAGGCGGAAAAGTGGGGAAAATATGTCGGACGTGGCGATTTTACCTACCGCAATGGCGAGGTTACCCTGGCGTCGTATCAGCTCATCCCGGTTAACCTCAAACATAAAATCAAAAATCTCGATGGCAGCGAATCCTGGCTGACCTGGCAGGAAGAGATCCCCAAAAACACGGCTATGATGAAATTACTGACGCCGTTTCAAAAACGCGCTGAAGCGACGTTGCAGGTGAATGTCGGGCGCGTCAACGGGGTGTTTTCCGGCGAAAAAGAAACCGTGCGCGTTCAGCAAAGCAGCCTCGGGCAGCTCATCCTGCGGGCGCAGATGGCCGCGACCCAGGCCGACTTCGCCGTGATGAGCGGCGGCGGAATTCGGGCCTCGCTCAAACCAGGGCCCGTAGCGTGGCGCGATTTGCTCCAGGTCCAACCCTTTGCCAATCAGGTCGTTTCCGTCACGCTGAGTGGGGCGGAAATTAAACGCTATCTGGCGGTGGTGGCGAATATCGAACCGGGTTCAGGCGGTTATGCCCAGTTTGCAAATGTCAGTCTGACCGCGAATGGCAGCGGCGTGAGTAAAGTCACGATCAACGGACAGCCGCTGGATGACACCAAAACTTATCGGATGGCGACTAACAGCTTCAATGCGGCGGGCGGCGATGGCTATCCCCGTATTGATTCACATCCGGGTTATGTCAACAGTGGCAACGTTGACGCCGTGGTGCTGCGTGACTGGGTCAGTAAACATTCGCCGCTGAATGCCAGCGACTACGTGCCTCGCGATAAGGTGATTTACCAGACGGCAACGGCCCAGGATGCATTGAAAGACGCGAAAGAAACGGTGCCCGCGCGTCGTTATCCCAAAATGATTTTGGCATGGATACAACACTGGAACGGGGAACGTGCAGCACCGCGTTAAATCACCGGGGAGGCGCTTCGTCTCCCCGGTGCCTTGTCAGGCGCGGCAGGCCTTACGGTTGAACCAGTGCGACCGCAGTTTATCCCACACCAGGTTATAGACGAAGGTGTAGGGCAGAAAGAACAGAAAAAACGCCACTTCGATCATAAAGGCCTGCCATAACGAAATCTCCAGCATCCAGGCGGCCAGCGGAAGCCCTATCAGGATAAAGCCGCCCTCAAATCCCAGAGCATGCAGCACACGAACCCACGCACTGCGTTTCTGACGAGGCGGATACCAGCGATCAAACACGCTGTTGTACATCATATTCCAGAGCATCGCGACCGTGGACAACATGATGGCCAGTGCGCCCATCTGAAACAGCGGTTTATCCATCATCCAGGCTGCCAGCGGGGCAATGGTGAGGATGGCCAGGCCTTCAAACAGGCTGGCATGTAAGATGCGCTCGGTGAGTGAACGAGTTTGCATGTCAGTCTCCTTAGTTCAGGTGCCTATTTTCCCATGGCATCATGCTAAGATAAAATGATCATCTATCGATAAAAGCGATGGTTCACATGCGTTACTCTCCTGAATCCCTGGAAGCCTTTGTGCAAACGGTAGCCAGTGGCTCGTTTTCTGCCGCCGCGCGCGCCTTAAACAAAAGCCAGTCCACCATCAGCGTGGCTGTGATTAACCTGGAAGACGATCTGGGTTTTGCCTTATTTGACCGGCGCGGTCGTCAGCCGCAACTGACCGAACAAGGGCGACGCGTCTTACCGCAGGTTCAGCAGATTCTTGCCGCCAGTGAGCGACTGGATGCGCTGGCAACGCGCCTGTCCGAGGGAATCGAACCGCGGCTCAGCGTGGCGGTATCTGACTTCTGGCAAACGCACTACCATCAGCGCCTGCTCAGGCAATTTGACAGGCGCTATCCGGAGGTGGAGCTGGAAGGCATTGCCGCAGAAGATGACGATGTCGTCGAACTGTTGCAAACCGGGCGCGCGCAGATCGGCGTGATTCGTGCCCAGCCGACGCTCCCGGCTGACATCGCGGTCGCCCGCCTGCAGGTCGATGCTGAGTTAGGGATTTACCTGCACCGGGATCATCCTCTGGCGCAGGAAGCGACGGTGAATGAAAGCCAGCTTGAACCCCTTCGTCACCTTCGTCTCAATACCTGGACCGAACGCCGCGCCCCCACTTTTCAGGGCAGGGCCTGGTCTGCTCAGACATATTATGTGCTGCTTGAGATGGCGGAACAGGGCTTTGGCTGGAGCATTTTGCCGCGCTGGCTGGTGAAACAGTTTGGACATGGTGTCTTAAAGGAATTGCCTGTCGCCGGGTGGCCGCAGCGCATCGCCGTAGAAGTGGTCTGGTCGCGCCGCCATCCGCCCGGCCCGGCCGGGCGCTGGATGATTGATGAACTCTGCGCTCTGCAACCGGCTTAATCGCGTCGGGCAATGTCTGCCAGCGGGGCATTCAGAAGACGGGACAAATCCTGCGGGCTGAGTTCAATATCCAGTCCGCGTTTACCGCCAGAAATGAACAGCGTGGCAAAGTCGTTGGCTGAGTGGTCAATCACCGTCGGCAGACGCTTTTTTTGCCCCAGCGGACTGATGCCGCCGATCAGATAACCCGTAATCCGCTGCGCCAGCAGGGGATCGGCCATCTCCGCTTTTTTTGCCCCGAGAGCCTTAGCCACCTTTTTGAGATCAAGCTGCGTTGCCACGGGCGTCACCGCCACGGCCAGCTGCTTTGCATCGCCGTTCAGCGCTACAAGCAACGTTTTATAGACCTGGCGGGCGTCCAGGTTAAGCTTACGTACCGCTTCATCGCCAAAATGCGTTTCGCTTGCGTCATGCTCATAAGGGTGCAGTGTGAAGCTGACTTTTTGTTTTTCCAACAGTTTTACCGCAGGCGTCATAATGGCCTCTGATTCAGAAAAATCTTATTACGTTTTATTGAAAGATAAATGTGGCGAAATAATGTGCTTTAGGCGAGAATTGCCACGCGCCAGCAACTGGGTTGTTGAGCGATAACTAAAATCATTAACACATTCCTCTTTGAAGAGCCGATATGACTGTCGGCTCTCTTTTTTTATCGCTGATTACTCCGCTCGTAGCAGGGCTGGCAGATTGTTCTCACCATATAAATGCAGTGCGCCGACGGCCACCACATAACGTCCCGCGGGCAACGTTTGTAATCGCCCGCGCCACTCACGGTTGCGCTGGCTAATCAGCGTGTCATTGAGCGTCTGACTGAACGTCGCCGGTAAGGCGATTTGCGGTTCGCGGGGCGGGCTTTCCAGCCACCAGCTCACCATCGTCTGCAACATGCGCGCGTTGGTGTGCCAGTGCGTCAGCGTATCCTGCAGCAGCGCCATACCGTTATCGGGCAGCGACTTTAACAGGGTGATTTGCGCGTCTGCGCCCTCCAGCTCAATCACGGGTTTTTGCAGTGAACGTGCCGCCTGAAGCAACTGATAATCAATGCCGTAATCCGGGCGCAATCCCAGCCGCTGGGCCTGACGGGCCTGCAGCATCAACGCAATTTGCCAGGCCGGTGACGTATCAAACTGCGTCAGGGACAAACCGGTCTCATTGCATAACGCGTCCAGCTTCGCCAGCGTGCCTTCATCCATACGCACCGACAGCGGCGGGCATACTTCGGTGTCATCAAATGGCGAACCGCCCTGAGTAATATCCGCTTCCACTACCAGGGCATCGGCATTTTGCAACTGTTGTAGCAGCCGCACTGGCAGAGGCTGCATATCGCGCGTGCCCATATGAATGCTTCCCACCAGATGAAACTGGCATGCTCCTGACCGGATATCGACGGCCGGCCACCGGTAGCTGGTGGGAAAAAGGGGCGCCATCCAGTTACGCAAACGTTGCCAAAGGCTCGCAGTCATTCCCTGTCCTTACTGTGTTAAAGACACCATGCTAGCGGGATCCGGCGGCGAAAAACAGAGGCGGCCGTTAAGGCTTCTTGCGCGGTGTGAAGCGCAGTAGCCGGTTAGCATTGCTGACGACGGTAATCGATGAGAGTGCCATCGCCGCGCCGGCAACAATCGGGCTGAGTAACAACCCCGTGAAGGGATAGAGCACGCCCGCAGCCAGCGGAATACCGATAATGTTGTAGACAAAGGCACCAAACAGGTTCTGACGGATATTCCTGAGTGTGGCGGATGCAATCGCTAAGGCATCTGCCACGCCATGCAGGTCGTCACGTAGCAACGTTATCGATGCGCTTTCCACCGCCACATCACTGCCGCCGCCCATGGCTATGCCGACATCCGCCTGGGCCAGCGCGGGTGCATCATTAATCCCATCGCCGATCATGGCGACCTGACGGCCTTGCTGCTGCAACTGGCTGATCGCATCGGCTTTACCTTCCGGCAAAACACCCGCAATCACTTCATCCATGCCCACGTCATCAGCAATAGCGCGGGCGGTATTCTCATGGTCCCCCGTCAGCATAATCAACCGGTAACCTGCCTGATGCAGCCGTTGCAGCGCTTCACCCGCCTCCGGTCGCAGAGTATCACGCAGGCTAATCAGGCTAGTAAGCTTCCCGTCTTCAGCCAGTAAAACCGGCGTTGCGCCCTGGCGGGTTAGTCTCTCAGTTTCTTCCTGTGCCGCCTGGCAATCCACACCGTGCTCGCTTAACAGGCTGACATTACCCAGGACAAGTTGTCTGCCGTTAAGAATGCCACTCACCCCTTTGCCGCGTATTGTACGAAATTGCGAAATCTCAGGCTTCTCGCCAGCGCCGGCCTCTGCCACGATAGCTTTCGCCAGTGGATGCCCTGACGCCTGTTCCAGTGCCGCAGCGGCAGAGAGCACGGCATCGCGGGTTCTGCCCTGCCAGGTGATAACCTCGGTGACCTGCGGGGCACCTTGTGTAAGGGTGCCCGTTTTATCAAACACCAGCGTGTCGATATGACTTGCGCGTTGCAATGCATCGGCATCCCGCACCAGCACACCGTATTCAGCAGCGCGTCCGGTGCCCGCGATAATCGACATCGGTGTTGCCAGACCCAGCGCACAGGGACAGGCAATGATCATGACGGTGGTGGCAACGACCAGCGCATAGGCCAGTTGGGGCTGTGGACCCACCAGGTACCAAATCAGCGCACTCAGCAGGGCAATAATCACGACCACCGGTACGAAGACCGCAGAGATACGATCCGCCAGACGGCCAACCTCAGGTTTGCTGCTCTGCGCTTTACGTACCAGCTGAATAATTCGTGCCAGCGCGGTATTGCCGCCAGTCGCCTGCGCAATAAAGCGAACGGTCCCGTCCTGCACCAGCGTACCGGCAAACAGGCGATCGCCCTGTGTTTTGGATTGGGGAGCCGCTTCGCCAGTCAGCATTGCTTCGTCACACCAGGCTTCGCCTGACTGTACCTCGCCGTCTACGGGGATACGATCGCCTGCGACCAGTCGCAGGATCATACCGGGCTCTACCGCGCTGACGGGCATAAGCGTCTCACCTTGTTCCGTGATGACATTGGCCTGTGCGGGCGTAAGATCCAGCAGCCGCTCCAGGGCGCGTGAGGCACGCTGGCGCGCGCGTTGTTCAAGCGCATGGCCCAGATTGATCAGGCCCAGAATCATCACGCTGGCTTCAAAATAGAGATGACGCGCCTGCGGCGGGAAAAAGTCAGGCCAGATGACCACGCTGAAGGAGTAACTCCAGGCGGCCGCCGTTCCCAGCGCCACCAGCGTATCCATGGTGGCGCTGCGGTTAAGGAGACTGCGCCAGGCGCTGCGGTAGAAATGGCCACCCGCCCCGATCATTACCAGCAGGGTGAGCATCCCGAGGACCAGCCAGGTGGTTCTGTTCGCGGCAGTGAGCATCATATTGTCGCCCATCATGCCCCATACCATCAGCGGCACGCCCAGCAGCAGCGCGACGCCCGCCTGCCAGCTAAAGCGACGCAGGGCGCGTCGGGCGCTGATTTGCTGCTTTTCACGCCGTTGCTGCTCGTCGTCAACCACTTCCGCACCGTAACCGGCCGCATCCACGGCAGCGACCAGCTGCTGTGGCTCAACATGGCCCATGACCAGCGCGCTTCGCTCGGCAAGGTTAACGCGTGCCTGCTGTACACCGGCAACCTGTTCAAGGGCTTTTTCAACCCGGCTGACGCAACTGGCACAGCTCATGCCGTCAATAAGCAGGACGTGGGCAGGCAATGCTTCGGTTGCCGGCAGAGAAGAGGACTCCGTTGTCAGCGCCTCCGGCGGCGGCTCTGATGCTGTCAACGGCTCAGGCTTTGGGCGCGCGCCTTCAGGTTTCAGCGTTGCATGATAGCCCGCCTGTTCGACAGTGGCGATGAGCGAAGTGACCTCGGCGCTGCCAGAAATGCTGGCTTCCTGTTGGGTGACCTCGGCCTGTTCAACATCGTCGCGCTGCTCAAGCGCCTCTTTTACGCGTTTAACGCAATGGCCGCAGGATAATCCTTCCAGTGCCAGGATAACCGTATTTGACATCGTTGACTCCTTGGTTGGTGTGGCGGAGTGAGTAGTCAGAAGTGACTGTGACTAAGGATAAACCTTCCATCAAGGGGAAGGTCAAATACAGGCTGTTAAAAGGGACAGAATGCCAGAATGGGTGGGTAAAAAATGTGCAGCCCGTGTCGCGGGTGGGGGTGGAAAAGCAAAAGCCCCGGGTTATCCGCGGGGCTTTTATGCATCGTTTCGGCGTCAGACGAGCTGTGTGACAACTAACCCGAAACGGATTATCTGAGCGGCGAGCCTTAGCCGGAATTACGCAGCAGGGCGCCTTCAGGGCCTGTCCGCTTCACTGTCAGACTTAATCGTTAATGATGGTCACGATACAGGGTTTTTTACGCGTTAGCGCGGGGTGACGCACTGGCGCATTTAACGCAAAAAATACTCTACAACACCGCTGTGACGTCCATCATCCCTTCGGTCTTGTGAAGAGGACCAGTATGCCCAGAATAATGTCGCCAATCACCCAAATGCCGCCAATAGCCATGACACCTAAACCGGCACCGATCGCAGCACCCGCTCTTTCCGCATCAGAAGCCGCGTTGTTGACCACCTCGCCGCTTCCACTTAATCCGGCAACAAGGCAGTAGATCATGAGAATGTTGAACAGGATGAAAGCCCATTTGATGACTTTGCCAAAGAACGAACGGCGTGGTTTTCTGAGCTGTTTGGCACATGACGGACAACGTAATGCTGAATCACTTACTTCCTTATGACACTCCGGGCAGCTGACTAAAACCATAATC
Source organism: Pantoea sp. CS_6 (assembly GCF_041954745.1). Classification (NCBI taxonomy): domain Bacteria; kingdom Pseudomonadati; phylum Pseudomonadota; class Gammaproteobacteria; order Enterobacterales; family Erwiniaceae; genus Pantoea; species Pantoea sp. CS_6. The sequence goes on along the minus strand of NZ_JAVAYG010000008.1, from coordinate 16,324 downwards.
ACTCCTTAATTTATGTGATTAACAGTTACAAATGGACGTCATTTTATAAGATTTTTACGCATTGACAATATTTATGTGGCTGTTTTTTATGGCGTTGCTTTGAGAGCCGTGTTTGTGCACGGTCGGTCTGGAGCAGGGGAAGTGCTGCCAACGTAAGCAACATAAGGGAAACAGGAATCAACGCGCGGTCTCTGAAGCCTGATGATGAGCAGGCTCAGACCTCAGAAACGGGGTGATGTGCGCTATAGTTTCTCAGGAAAGCGGGTCAACATAGTGAAGTGAAACCAGGGTGATAAGGCAGAGGCTAAACAGGTAAACTGAGTATTAAGCCAGCAGCGTGCGAACGTTGTTTTCATCATCCCGCTAACTGTTAAGGGGAAGGGCAGGGAATCCATTATGAATATTAGTGCCGTAGCGAAAAAGACCGGACTGACCAGCAAGGCTATTCGTTTTTATGAGGAGAAGGGCGTCGTGACGCCCCCGTTGCGCGGGGATAATGGTTACCGGCATTACAATACGCATCATCTTGATGAGCTGAATCTACTGCGCCAGGCGCGCCAGGTTGGCTTTACGCTGGATGAATGCCGCGAACTGGTTGCGCTGTTTAACGATCCTGAGCGTCACAGCGCCGATGTGAAGGCGCGTACGCTGCAAAAAGCCGATGAGATTGCTGCGCATATTGAAGAGTTGCACGCCATGCGCGCACGTTTGCTGGCGCTGGCGGCAGCCTGTCCGGGCAACGACAGTGCAGACTGTCCCATCATTAATGACCTGGCAGGTTGCTGCCGTCAGGCTGACGGCAAACGTGGCTGAATACGTAGCGTGATGCCTTCAACGGCCACGATGACCACTTCGGTTCCGGCAGGCAAATTGTGTTCGGCCTGAACGCGCCAGCTGCTGTCACCGATGCGCACATGTCCGATACCGTTTTGCAGCGTCTGTTCCAGCGTCAGGTGTAAACCAATCATCTGGCTGCCGCGCTGGTTCAGCGAACTGGGCTGCTGCTGACGTTCGCGGTAGCGTAGCCAGCGAGACCATAAAAATACGCTGACCAGTGTGAACAGGGCAAACAGCATCCCTTGTGCGGCCCAGTTCATGGGGAGAAACCAGACTACAAGGCCAACCAGCATGGCGGCCAGCCCGCTCCAGAGCAGATAACCACTGGTACCCAGCATCTCAGCCGCCAGCAGTAAGCCGCCCAGCGTCAGCCAGAATCCGTGCGGATGCGCCACAATTTCGCTGAGCATCAGCGCGTTGACTCGCTACGGGTTTCTTTTAACAACTCACTGATACCGCCAACGGCACCCATCAGGCTGCTGGCATCCAGCGGCATCATCACCACTTTACTGTTGCTGGATTCGCCAATTTTTTGCAGCGCGTCGGTATATTTCTGCGCCACAAAGTAGTTCACGGCCTGGATATTGCCTGAGGCAATGGCGTCCGACACCATTTTTGTCGCACGGGCTTCCGCTTCGGCCTGGCGCTCACGCGCTTCTGCCTGAAGGAAAGCTGACGTTCTTTCCCCTTCCGCTTTCAAAATCTGGGCCTGTTTCTCTCCCTCCGCGCGCAAAATCTCTGCCTGACGCACGCCCTCCGCCGTTAAAATATCGGCACGTTTGGTACGTTCGGCCTTCATTTGCGCATTCATAGCACCGATCAGCTCTTGCGGCGGCCGGACATCGCGGATTTCGATACGGGTGATTTTTACGCCCCAGGGATTGGTGGCTTCATCCAGAATATGCAGCAGGCGCGTATTAATGCTGTCACGCTGGGACAGCATCTCGTCAAGTTCCATGCTGCCCAGCACGGTGCGCATATTGGTCATAGTGAGATTGAGGATAGCCAGTTCAAGATTACTGACTTCATAGGCAGCCCGTGCCGGATCGATAGCCTGAACAAAACAGACGGCGTCGATGGTCACGTTCGCATTATCTTTGGAGATGATCTCCTGGGAGGGAATATCCAGCACCCGTTCCATCATGTTGATCTTATGCCCGATACGATCCATGAAAGGCACGACCAGACTCAGGCCGGGCTGCAGTGTACGGGTATAACGACCAAAGCGTTCAACTGTCCACTGGTAACCTTGCGGCACAATTTTCACGCCGGACCAGACAATGACCAGTGCGACCAGAATAAGAACGGGAATAACCGTGAACATATAACCTCCGGGTTGTCAGCGTGACGGGCCAAGTCGTTCGGCCCGTTTTCTGCTTATCTCAGTAAAGCAGGGAGTAAAGCTGGCGGCGGTAGCGCGCAGCGAGGGCGTCGCCGGTGCCTAATGCAGCCAGAATCTCCTGCAACATTTTACGCGCCTGGCCATCTGCAGCATTCAAATCGCGCTTGATAAAGCTGAAGAGCAGTTCCAGCGCTTCTTCATTGCGTCCGACCTGATGCAGCTGAAGCGACAGTTTGGTTGCCAGTTCGGCGTTGTCCGGATCACTTTCCAGCTGCGACTGCAACTGCTGAATTTCTGGCGTGTCAGCGGCCTGTTTCAGCAGGTCGATCTGCGCGACCAGGCTTTGATAACGGGTGTCCTGATCCTGGAGGGGAACGGCCTTTAATACGGTTTCAGCTTCGTCGCTACGATTTAACGTAATCAGCACTTCTGCCAGCAGAAAGCCGATTTCGCTGTCTTTATTACTGAGCTGCCAGGCGTCTTTCAGCAGCGGCAGCGCGTCCAGCGGTTTGCCTTCCTGCATCAGCGCCATCGCCTGTTGGGCTTTTAGCTCTTCTTCGCGCGGCAGCACTTTTTCCAGCAGGGCGCGCACGGCCTCTTCTGGCTGCGGCCCCTGGAAGCCATCGACGGGCTGGCCATTCTGGAACAGGTAAACCGTGGGAATGGAGCGTAACCCAAACTGTGAGGCAACCCGTTGTTCCTTGTCACAATCCAGTCTGGCAAGAATAAACTGGCCTGCATATTCCTGCGCCAGGCGTTCCAGCAGTGGCGTCAGTTCCTGACAGTGTTGGCTGCGATCCGACCAAAAGTAGAACAGCACCGGAATCTGCATTGACTGCTCAAGGGTCTGATGCAGGTTGGATTCGTTAATGTCGATAATCGAAGCGTGTGGTGACATGACTAAGTCTCTTTGCAGAAAATGTTTAAAGAATATGGGGCCGACCGACCCGGCTTCAAGTTGTATTCGCGGATTCGCCTCACTGACTGCGAATTATGCGATCCAGTATCCAGCCAGGCAGCAGACGTTTCAACAGGCTCATGATATGCGCGACCAGCGTCACCGGATAACGCAGGCGAGGATGGTTGCTCTCCAGTGCGTGGCGCAGTTTGGGTAAAATGGCCTCAGGTGGTAATGTAAAACGTGCCGCAAGGCCCGGATTTTGCACCGGATTATCCTGCTCACCCTGGGTGACATTATCCGTGAAGCGGGTATGAATGGGGCCCGGTTCGATTAAACTGACACGCACGCCACTGGTATGCAGTTCCATACGTAACGCGTCGCTCCAGGCTTCCAGCGCGTATTTACTGGCCGCATAAGCGCCGCGGCCCGGCGTCGAAATAATGCCCAGCACCGAGCTGGTATTAATGATTCGGGCATTGCCCCAGGCCTTTAAGGCCGGGAGCAGGCGCAGGGTGAGCTGATGAGTGCCGAACACATTGCTGGAAAACTGCTTTTCCAGTTGCTGACGCGTCAGGGTATTTAAGGGACCATAGGTGCCAAATCCCGCATTGTTAAACAGCGCAAACAGTCGGCCATGCGTCAGCGCCAGTACCCTGTCGGCAGCGCGATCAACGCTGTCAGGATCGTCCAGATCCAGTTGCAGCCCTGTGAATCCCAGGCTGTCCATCCGTGCAACATCGTCGGCTTTACGACAGGCTGCGATGACGTGATAGCCGCGTGCCAGCAGATCTTTGGCGGCGACCAGACCAATCCCGCTGGAGCAGCCCGTTATCAAAATGGTTTTTTGCATGCGTTACCTTTTTTGCACAACTACTGCTTAACTAAGGGAGCCAGCTCTTTTGCCATCAGGTCGGCGATAAACGGTTGGGCATCAGGATTGGGGTGAATCCCATCCTGCTGCATCCATTCCGGTTTCAAATAAACCTGCTCCATAAAAAAGGGCACTAAAGCAATGTCGTACTGTTTTGCCAGTTGCGGATAAATATCGCGGAAGGCATCAGTATAACGGCGGCCATAGTTCGCGGGTAAACGTATCTGCATCAGAATCGGTTTTGCCTTTGCGGCTTTCACCTGATAGATGATGGTGCCCAGCGTTTGCGCCACGTCTTTGGGAGGAAAGCCGCGCAGACCGTCATTACCGCCCAGTTCGATTAACACCCACTGCGGCTGATGTTGTTTTAATAGGGCAGGTAAGCGTGCCAGCCCTTGTGCGGCGGTATCGCCACTGATACTGGCATTCACGACGCTGGGCTGCTGCTGCCACTGTTTATTCAGCAGGCTGGGCCAGGCCTGACTGGCTGACATTTGATAGCCTGCGCTCAGGCTGTCACCCAGCACCAGCAACGTATCGGCCGCAGCAAGACGGGACACCAACAGACAGCACAATAACAGGAAAGGATAATGCCAGCGGAAAACATTCTTGAAGTTCATCATCTTACTAAGTCCGTGGGTCAGGGAGAGCATCAGTTAACCATCCTTACCGGAGTTGAGTTAGTTGTCAAACCAGCAGAAACGATAGCCCTGATTGGCGAGTCAGGATCCGGTAAATCTACCTTGCTGGGCATTCTGGCCGGGCTGGATGACGGCAGCGAAGGTGAAGTGCATCTGTTGGGGCAGCCGTTACATCACATGAACGAAGAACAGCGTGCCGCGTTGCGCGCGAAGCAGGTCGGTTTCGTGTTCCAGTCATTTATGCTGGTGCCCACGCTCAACGCGCTGGAAAACGTCCAGTTACCTGCACTGCTGCGCGGTGAGAGCGATCGGCAGAGCCGCGACCAGGCGCGCGATCTCCTGACGCAGTTAGGCCTGGCCGGGCGTTTACAGCATCTGCCTGCGCAGTTATCCGGCGGCGAACAACAACGCGTTGCGCTGGCGCGGGCGTTCAGCGGCCGTCCGGGGCTGCTGTTTGCCGATGAACCCACAGGCAATCTGGATCGCCACACCGGCGATCGCATTGCCGACCTGTTATTTTCCCTCAATCGCGATTTTGCCACGACGTTAATTCTGGTTACCCACGATGCGCAGCTGGCGGCGCGTTGTAACCGCCGTTTGCGTCTGCGCGAGGGAAAATTATGGGAGGAAAAATGATCTGGCGGTGGTTCTGGCGTGAGTGGCGCTCGCCCTCATTATTGATCGTCTGGCTGGCGTTAACGCTGGCTGTCGCCTGTGTGCTGGCGCTGGGATCGATTAGCGATCGCATGGAAAAGGGGCTGAGCCAGCAGAGCCGGGATTTTATGGCAGGCGATCGCACGTTGCGCAGCAGCACGGCTGCGCCGGCGGCATGGCTGGATAAAGCCCGCGAAACGGGGTTGTCAGTCAGCCGACAGTTAAGCTTTATGACCATGACTTTTGCCGGTCAGACACCGCAGTTGGCTGCGGTGAAAGCCGTAGAAAACACTTATCCGATGTTTGGTGAGCTGAAAACGCAGCCGCCAGGCCTGAAGCCCCAGCCCGGTACCGCGCTGGCCGCGCCGCGTTTAATGGCACTGCTTAGTCTGCACGTCGGCGATGAACTGGATGTAGGCGATACCACGCTACGTATTACGGGTGAGATTATCCAGGAGCCAGATGGCGGTTTTAATCCGTTTGAGATGGCCCCGCGTTTACTGATTAACCTGGCTGACGCGGATAAAACCGGTGCCATCCAGCCCGGCAGTCGCCTCACCTGGCGCTATAAATTCGCAGGCAAGCCTCAGCAACTGGACACGTATGACCGCTGGATAACGCCACAGATTAAAACCGGGCAGCGCTGGATCAGTATTGAAAATTCGGAAGACGCGCTGGGCCGCTCCATGCAGCGTGCCCAGCAGTTTTTGCTGTTATCTGCTCTGTTAACGCTGATGCTCGCCATTGCCGCGGTGGCGGTCGCCATGAGTCACTACTGCCGCAGCCGCTACGATCTGGTGGCCGTGCTGAAAACGCTGGGTGCCACGCGCGGCGCGTTACAACGATTGATCATCGGTCAGTGGCTGGCGGTGTTGCTGCTGGCCGCCCTGGCCGGTGGCGCAGTCGGTCAGGTGGTTGAAGCCATCCTGATGGCGATGTTGAAACCGGTGCTGCCGGCGTCTCTGCCAGCGGCCAGCCTGTGGCCGTGGGTGTGGGCGATCGGTTCGCTGTTTATGATTTCCCTGCTGGTGGGATTACGTCCTTACCGCTTGCTGCTGGCGACACAGCCGTTACGCGTGTTGCGACGCGATGCCGTTGCCGCCGTCTGGCCGCTGAAAATCTATCTGCCCGCGATGGGCTTACTGGTGGTGGCGCTGCTGGCGGTACTGGTCGGCGGCAGCAAAATGCTCTGGGCACTGCTGGCGGGCGTAATGGTGCTGGCAGGGCTGCTGGCCCTGCTCGGCTGGGGCACATTACTGCTTCTGCGTCGTTTGTCCGTACGTAATCTGGCGCTGCGGCTTGCCATTAATCGTTTACTGCGTCAGCCTGCTATGACGCTGAGTCAGCTTGCCGCCTTTTCCCTGTCGTTTATGTTACTGGCGTTGCTGCTGGTGATGCGGGGTGATCTGCTGGATCGCTGGCAGCAGCAGTTGCCCGCAGACAGCCCGAACTTTTTCCTGCTCAACATCACGGCGGAGCAGATTCCGCAGGTGCGTGAGTTTCTGCAGTCGCATCAGGTTAAACCTGAAACCTTTTACCCGATTGCGCGCATGCGCCTGAGTGAGATTAACGGTCAGCCTGCCGATCCCGCACGGGACAACGCGCTGAACCGCGAACTGAATCTGACTGCGCTGGCAACGCTTCCCGATCATAATCCGCTTGTCGCGGGGAGCTGGCCGCCCAAAGCCGGAGAAGTGTCCATGGAGGTGGCGCTGGCCGATCGCCTGGGGGTAAAACCGGGCGACAGTTTGACCTTTGAGGGCGATACGCAGCGGTTCAGCGCCAAAATCACCAGTCTGCGAAAAGTGGACTGGGAAAGCCTGCGCCCCAATTTCTTTTTTATTTTTCCCCCCGGCGCGCTGGACAGCCAGCCGCTGACCTGGCTGACCAGTTTCCGTCTGGACAACCGTGCCGCATTACTGGCGCAGCTTAACCGCACATTTCCCACGCTGAGTCTGCTGGATATCGGCAGTGTCCTGCGTCAGATTGGACAGGTTCTGACCCAGGTCAGCCAGGCACTGGAAATCATGGTGGTGCTGGTCACGGCCTGCGGTGTATTACTGCTCATGGCGCAGATTCAGGTGGGGATGCGTCAGCGCCGACAGGAGCTGGTCGTCTATCGCACGCTGGGCGCGGGCAAACGTCTGCTGCGCACTACGTTGTGGTGTGAATTTGCGCTGATTGGCGTCGTCTCGGGCATTGCGGCGGCGCTCGGTGCTGAGGCCGCACTCTGGGCATTGCAGCGTAAAATCTTTGATTTTCCGTGGCAACCCGACTGGACATTGTGGCTGGCCTTACCGCTGGGCGGCGCGCTCTTACTGTCGCTCTGTGGTGGCTGGCTGGGCGTGCGTTTGTTGAAAGGCAATGCGTTGTTCAGGACGTTTGACGCGACGTAAAACCGACCGGGCGCGATGATACTGCGCCCGGTCGTGAACAGATTTACAGCTTGGCTGCTGCCCAGCGAATACCGCTGGCATACCCGGCAGGTAACAGCGGCAACAAGGCCTGCAAGGCGGCAGCGAGACGGCTCTGGTCGCTGTCGGTCAGGTTGAGGTGACCGACTTTGCGTCCTTCACGCACCGCTTTGTCGTACCAGTGCAAATGCACCAGCGGCTGCTGGAGCCAGTCAGTATTTAACGCTGTGCCAATCAGGTTAACCATCACTGAGGGCGCAATGACCACGGGCTGTGGCAGAGCCAGACCCAGAACAGCGCGCAGGTGAAGTTCAAACTGACTGATTGAGGCCCCGTTCTGAGTCCAGTGCCCGCTGTTGTGAACGCGAGGCGCCAGTTCGTTAATCAGCAATCCCTGCGGCGTGACAAAGCATTCCATGGCCATGACGCCGACGTAGTTCAGCTCGTGCAGGATGGCGCTTAACATCGCCTCAGCCTGCTGTTGCTGCGCGGCATCTGCCTGCGGGAACGCAACGCTGGTACGCAGAATGCCTTCTTCATGCAGATTATGTGTCAGCGGATAAAATACGGTGCTACCATCATGGCCGCGCGCGCCGACCAGCGACACTTCCCCCGAGAAGTTAATGCCTTGTTCGACAATGCATTCACCATAACAGTCGTCGGGTAACGTATCGGTTTCACCGGCACGTAACCGCCATTGGCCACGACCGTCATAACCGCCTGTGCGGCGCTTAACAATAGCCAGTTCGCCCAACGTTTTGAAAACGTGCGGCCATTCACCTTTATCCGCCAGCAGTTGCCAGGGGGCAGTCGCCAGACTGAGCTGATCCAGCAGCTGTTTTTGCGTCAGACGGTCGGCCAGCCGCGGGAAGATATCGCGATTCACAAAGGCCGGGTGGCTCGCGAGTTCGCGCGTCAGTGCCGTCTCGGGCCAGCGTTCGATCTCAGCCGTAATCACGCTCCCGGCGATAGGCAGGGCAGCAGGGTCGGCATCCAGGCCAACCGGATGCACGGCAATGCCCATAGGCTCGCCCGCCTGACGTAACATACGGCCAAGCTGTCCGTTACCCAGTACGCAAACCGGCTTCATGCTTCCTCCCGCGGGTCCGGATTGTCCAGTACCTCATCGGTCTGTGACTGACGCCAGGCGGCCAGACGTGACGCCAGCGCGCTGTCATGAATCGCCAGAATCTGCGCCGCCAGCAGGGCTGCGTTAGCGGCACCCGCTTTGCCAATGGCCAGCGTGCCGACCGGAATGCCGCGCGGCATTTGTACAATCGAGTAGAGGCTGTCGACGCCGCTCAGCGCGGCGCTCTGCACCGGCACACCGAGTACCGGCAGCAGGGTCTTGGCAGCCAGCATCCCTGGCAAATGCGCCGCGCCACCGGCACCGGCAATAATCACCTGAAAACCGTTGTCCGCTGCGGTTTCCGCAAAGCTAAACAGTTTATCCGGGGTACGGTGCGCTGACACCACTTCCACATGGAAGGGCACGTCCAGGCTGGTAAGGATTTCCGCAGCGAACTGCATGGTGGACCAGTCACTTTTGGAACCCATAACAACTGCGATGCGGGCCGGGGCGGCATTCGACGACATGCGGTCAACTCCTGTGAATAAAAACACACCTGACCAGGCGGACAGGTTTTGAAGGGCACAGAGAATACCATGAGAAAGGCGCAAGGAAAACGGTTGCGTCGGGCGGGTTAGCGTCAGACGATAAGCTTATCGCATCAGGAATGCATACGGCCTGAGTGAGACAACTCAGCTCACCGCAGGGCGGGGAAGGCAGGCGGCAGGGCGTGAACGCGTTTCACTATGCTGGCCTGCCGCCCGTTCGCACAGTACCCGGGTACCTTGCGCCGCTCGACGGGCCTCAGCGCAGGTGTGCAACGCGATGTCACCGGACGACTAAAAATCGAAGTCGATGAGCTGGATGCCGTTTGCATCCAGTTGGATCATTGATCCCCGGCTGTGCCAGGCACCCAATACCGCGCGCTGTGCGGGGGCTCCGTTCAGCGACACATCATGGATGGCGGGGCGGTGCGTATGACCATGAATCAGTAAAGGCACCTGCTGACGTACCATCGCATCGACCACGGCCTGTTGATTGACATCCATAATCTCCAGCGACTTATGCTGGTTGGCCTGTTTACTGTTGGCGCGCATCCGTGCCGCAATCCGTTTACGAATAAACAGCGGCAGCGTCAGGAACAGACGTTGAATCCAGGGATTATGCACTTTCGCCCGGAACTGCAGATAACCCGCATCGTCGGTGCACAACGTATCGCCATGCATAATCAGAAGTCGGTGACCATAAAGCGTCAGAACCTGCTCCTCGGGCAATAAGGTCATGCCGCTGGCGCGGGCAAAGCGTTTGCCGATCAGAAAATCGCGGTTGCCGTGAATAAAAAAGACCGGCACGGGCAGGGCATGAAGGGCGCTGGCAACCTGTTGATGCAGCGGATTCGGATCGTCATCACCGATCCAGGCTTCGAACAGATCGCCCAGAATATAAAGCGCGTCGCAGTGAGGCGCTTCGCGCTGCAAAAAATGCAGAAAACCGGCGGTAATCGCCGGTTCTTCCTGACACAGATGGAGATCTGCGATAAACAGCGTGCGCGACATTACTCGCTAACGGTCACTTTCTGAATGATGACGTCATCTTTCGGTACGTCCTGATGCATACCGCTGCGACCAGTTGAAACCGCTTTGATTTTCTCTACCACGTCCATCCCTTCAACCACTTCAGCAAATACACAGTAACCCCAGCCCTGCAGGCTTTCGTCACGGAAGTTCAGGAAGTCGTTGTCCGCCACGTTGATGAAGAACTGTGCGGTCGCAGAGTGCGGCGCAGAGGTACGGGCCATGGCCAGCGTGCCTTTGGTGTTTTTCAGACCGTTGTTGGCTTCGTTACGGATCTCTTCTTTAGTGGCTTTCTGCTTCATGCCAGGCTCAAAACCGCCGCCCTGAATCATAAAGCCGTTAATCACACGGTGGAAAATGGTGTTGTCGTAGAAACCTTCACGGCAGTAATCCAGGAAGTTCTTTACGGTTGCGGGCGCTTTGTCATCGAAGGTCTTGATCACGATATCGCCATGGTTAGTCTGGAAAGTTACCATTTTTTTCGTCCTGTAAAGGTTGTCGTCAGTAGCATAGGGTGTGCTTTTAAGCGCACACGCCTTTTTCTCGAACGTTCTTATATCATAATTTCCGATAATACGTCAGCCAGGCAGCGCAGTTGGCTTGCTTTGCGTCGCGTGACAGATAAAAATACGGCACAATAACAGGATACTCAAAACGGTGCGTTACGCACGCCTCACTACGGAAACCCCCAATGCTGAAGATTTACAACACCCTGAGTCGACAAAAAGAGGAATTCACCCCTATTCATGCTGGCAAAATCGGCATGTATGTCTGCGGCATCACGGTGTATGACCTCTGTCACATTGGGCACGGGCGCACGTTTGTGGCCTTCGACGTGGTCTCGCGCTATCTGCGCTACGTCGGTTATGACGTCAATTATGTGCGCAACATTACCGACATTGATGACAAAATCATCAAACGAGCCAACGAGAATGGCGAGAGCATCGAAACGCTGACCAACCGTATGATCGGCGAAATGCACAGCGACTTCTATGCGCTGGGGATTTTACCGCCGGATGTGGAGCCGCGTGCCACGCGCCATATTCCTGACATCATTGCGCTGGTGGAAACGCTGATTGCCCGCGGTCACGCCTATGTCGCGGATAACGGCGATGTCATGTTTGATGTCCTGAGCGATGTTGATTATGGCGCACTGTCGCGTCAGGATCTGGAGCAGCTACAGGCAGGTGCGCGTGTAGAGGTTGCCGACGTGAAACGTAACCCGATGGATTTCGTGCTGTGGAAAATGTCCAAAGCGGACGAACCTTCATGGCCATCGCCGTGGGGCAACGGTCGTCCGGGCTGGCACATTGAATGTTCGGCGATGAACTGCAAACAGCTGGGTGCGCACTTTGATATTCACGGTGGCGGTTCTGATCTGATGTTTCCCCATCATGAAAACGAAATCGCCCAGTCGACCTGTGCCCACGATGGTCCGTATGTGAATTACTGGATGCATTCCGGCATGGTGATGATTGACCGTGAAAAGATGTCGAAGTCACTGAACAACTTTTTCACCGTGCGCGATGTGCTACAGCATTATGATGCCGAAACCGTGCGTTACTTTCTGATGTCGGGCCACTATCGCAGCCAGCTAAATTATGGTGAAGATAACCTGAACCAGGCACGCGCCGCGCTGGAACGCCTTTACACCGCGCTGCGTCATACTGACCGCACCGTAGCGGCCAGCGGTGGCGAGGCGTTCGAAGCCCGTTTCCGCGAAGCAATGAACGACGATTTCAACACGCCAGAAGCCTATTCGGTGCTGTTTGATATGGCGCGTGAAGTGAATCGTCTGAAAAGTGAAGACATGACGGCCGCCAGTGCGCTGGCAGCAAAACTGCGTGAAATCGCCGATGTATTGGGGATTCTGCAACAGGAGCCGGAAGTGTTTTTGCAAAGCAGTGCCCAAGGCAATGACGACGAAGTGGCAGAAATTGAACGCTGGGTCAAAGCCCGCGCTGATGCGCGTGCGGCGAAAGACTGGGCACAGGCGGATGTGGCACGCGATAAGCTCAATGCGCTGGGCGTGATTGTGGAGGACGGACCGCAGGGTTCCACCTGGCGACGTAAATAAAACGCAACACAGGAGAGGGCGAGCAATCGCCCTTTTTTGTCGATGACGATAAAGCAGATTCACATTCGCGGTTTCCGTTCGGTACGCGATCTCACACTTCCGCTGCACCCGCTAAACGTGGTGAGCGGTCCCAACGGCTGTGGTAAATCCAATCTTTATAAAGCGGTGCGGCTGCTACACGAGGCGGCTAACGGACGGCTTGCTCTGGCGCTGGCCGAAGAGGGCGGGGTGCAAAAAGTGATGTGGGCGGGCGGATTGCGCCGTGGCGACCGCCGACATGATCCTAAGCGGCTCATCCTGGCCGTGACGATGGATGATATGGATTACCAGCTGGAAACCGGTTTTCCTGAACCGCTATCAACGAGCCTGTTTAACCTGGATCCGCTGGTTAAAGAAGAACGCATCTGGCTGAGTGGCCAGCAGCGCCGACCGTCTTCCTGCATTATGCAGCGCACTAATCAGACCGCCTTTCTGCATAACATCGACGGGGAGCGCGTCAGTTATGCTGGCGTACTGCATCCTGAAGAATCCCTGTTTGGACAACTGGGTGAGCCGCACCGCTATCCCGAACTTTCCCGGATGCGTGAACGTCTGAAAGCATGGCGCTTTTATCATGAGTTTGCCGTCTGGCCAGGTTCACCGATTCGTTCGCCGCAGATTGGCGTGCGCGCACCCGTTCTGGCCCATGATGGCAGTAATCTTGCCGCAGCATGGGCAACGATAGTGGAACGTGGGCATCATGAACTGTTGTATAAAGTGATGAAAACAGCCTTCCCGGACACTGAGTTTCAGGTGGATGTGCAGAACGGACGTTTTCAGATGCTGATGCAGCGCCAGGGCATTTTGCGCCCGCTGGAAAGCGCCGAATTTTCCGATGGTACGCTGCGCTTCCTGTGCCTGGTCGTGGCGCTGCTCAGCCCGCGCCCGCCGGCCTTTATGGCGCTGAACGAGCCTGAGAACAGCCTGCATGAGGATTTACTGCCTGCCCTTGCCGCCCTGATTGCCGAGGCCAGTCAGTTCAGTCAGTTATGGATCACCAGCCATTCACCCCGGCTGGCGACGCTGATTGCACAACATGCAGAGGTCAGTCACATTGCGCTGGAGCAGGTTAACGGTGAGACGCGGATAGTGGGAGAGGCGCGGATTTAAGGTGCCCCGCCTGGGGCACCAGCGGATCAGGCAACAACGGTAACGCGCTGCCCGGCAAACTCGACCGTTTGCCCCTGAAAGATTTTGCAGCGCTTACGGGTTTCGACTTCGCCGTCGACCCGCACCTCGCCGTCACCGATCGCCACTTTAGCCTGTGCACCGCTTTCTACCCAGCCTTCAAGTTTCAGCAGATCGCAGAGATCAACGTGGGGAAATTTGCCCAAAGAAAACGTAGCCATTATGCCTGCTCCCCATCATGAAACGCTTCGCATGCCTGCAAGGTATTTTGAATAAGTGTCGCCACGGTCATTGGCCCTACGCCACCCGGAACCGGGGTGATATAAGAAGCACGTTCAAAGGCAGCCTCATAATCCACATCCCCGACCACTTTGCCGCTTTCAAGACGGTTAATACCGACGTCGATGACGATTGCGCCCGGTTTAATCCAGTCGCCCGGAATAAAATGGGGTTTACCGACCGCGACAATCAGCAGATCGGCGTGTTCAACGTGGTGGCGCAGATCGCGGGTAAAACGGTGCGTGACGGTGGTTGTGCAGCCGGCTAACAGCAGTTCCATGCTCATGGGACGGCCCACAATGTTTGATGCACCGACAACCACCGCATTGAGCCCGTAAGCATCAATGTTGTAGCGCTCCAGCAGTGTCACAATGCCGCGCGGGGTGCACGGGCGCAGTTTTGGCGCACGCTGGCACAGGCGACCAACGTTATAGGGATGGAAACCATCAACATCTTTATCGGGCGTGATGCGCTCAAGCACTTTGACGTTATCAATGCCGGCTGGCAAAGGCAGCTGCACCAGAATGCCATCGAGCGTGTTGTCGCTGTTCAGAGTATCAATCAGCTGCAGCAATTCCGCTTCACTGGTGGTGTCGGGCAGATCGTAAGAGCGAGAGATAAAGCCGACTTCTTCACAGGCGCGGCGTTTGCTGCCGACATAAATCTGTGAGGCAGGGTTCTCACCTACCAAAACTACGGCCAGACCTGGTGCACGTTTACCGGCGGCCAGGCGTTGTTTCACTTTTTCTGCAACCTCAAGCCGTACCTGCTGCGCAATCGTTTTACCGTCAATAATTTTTGCTGCCATCAGAGCGTAAATCCACTGTGTTGAGTTTGAATCGGGAATGGCGCCTATTTTGTCAGAAGCACGTCCGGCTGTCAGGTAGAGATTCTGACCACAGTGTGGTTACCGACATTTCGCCGTGACGAAAGTATGGGTTAACGCTTATGATGCCAGACAGAGAAATGAAGGGAAGACGTAATGATTTGGTTAATAATCGCCACTTTAGTTGTCGTGTTTGTTATAGGCTTCCAGCTGCTGACCGCCGGTTCGCGCCATGCCGCGCAGGCGCTCAGTAAGCGTCTACAACTCCCGCCGGTTCACATCGAATCCATGCTTTCCCTGATGGGAAAGGAGGCGGCAAAAGAGTTTACCGACTACATCAGCGGTGATAATGAAGCACATCTGAATAATGGTGCGGCAGTGCTGGTAATCTGGCAGGTGTTGATTGTCGATGGCAGCGATGAAAATCTCTGGCGCTGGCACGGCGCACTCAGCCGGGCAGGCTTTACCGCGACGATTTCCCGCCAGCAGTTGTTGCTGGCGTTGGGCTTTTTGCGCCAGCTGGAACCGGATAGTCATGAGCTTAATGCGCTACGCGAGCAGTATAATACGCGCGTGACTCAGCAAGGCGTTGAGCTGGAAGGTGAAACCGCCGAGGTGAGTAACCTGGTGTCGCTGAGCGCCTGGCGAGACAAACATTAGCGAAAATTGGTCATTACCTGGGCACTCACCGCGTCGGCGCGGCAAAAACGTTGACGTAACAGCGTTCAACCGTATAATTCGACCCAACCTCTCCGCGCCCTTAGCTCAGCTGGATAGAGCACCGGCCTTCTAAGCCGTAGGTCACAGGTTCGAATCCTGTAGGGCGCGCCACTTTCTCTTCTGTTTACATCCCTTAAAGTCTACTTTTCCCTTAAAAATCAGAACATAAATCTTTTAACTGGTCCATTTCGGTCCAGGGTCACCTATTGCGTTCTTATCCAATATGGGGGCACGATAGGGGGCATCGACAGGTTCAATGGAAATGATGCCCCCAAATGAAGCTAACAGCCCGACAAATCGACTCTGCGAAGCCCAGGGAAAAGTCATACAAACTTTCCGATGGTGGAGGTATGTATCTTGAAATATTTCCAAACGGAGCCAAAAGCTGGCGACTCAAATACCGTATAGCTGGTAAAGAGAAGCGGGTCGTGTTTGGGACATATCCGTTACTGAGCCTCGCAGAAGCCAGACAGAAGCATTCAGAAGCTAAGAAGCTTCTGCTGGAGGGCGGAGATCCGAGTCAGCAGAAGCAGGATATCAAGGCTGCAAAAATTCTGGCTGTTAATAACAGCTTTGAGCTTATCGCTCTTGAATGGCATGAGCACAAGAAGCCATCATGGTCCAAAGGTTATGCAACAGATATTCTTGAATACCTGAAGAAGGATATTTTTCCTCACATTGGCAAAAGACCTATTGCAGACATTAATGCAAAAGAGATGCTCGATGTTTTTCGCAAGATGGAGAAACGGGGAGTTCTGGATAAGCTAAAGAAAACCCGTCAGGCATGTCGCCAGTTTTTTATCTATGCAGTGATTTCTGGCAGGGCTGAGCACAACCCCGTATCAGATTTACTTTTCAGTAAAAAACCTCAAAATTTCCCCTGGTACGATGAAGAGAAGAAAATCAAATATTCAAATGGTTTGTGTCTTTTGTTTGAGGGGCAATTTTTCAC
>NZ_JAVAYG010000007.1:0-299380 GCF_041954745.1 Pantoea sp. CS_6 | reverse complement strand
TGAGATCTCGTTTGACCAATTAGTGACTTCATCACTAATATCAAACGCACACTTGTCCAGCTCTAAAATATCTGCATACCAATTGTGAGTTCTTACAAAACTATCTGTTTTTTTCCATGCTAGTCCTAAAATAAATGAGTCCTTAAGGTACTCATATTTGGGCTCGAGGTTATAATACTTTTTATCAAGTAGTTTCATTTTTTCTCAACTTAATCGTAAGCGCTTTTACTCACTTCAACTACAGCAATGACATTCACTGTATGTATCACCCAAAATAGCTATACTACCTTTCCTTCATTGAGGAATCCACGGTAAGTATCACAGGTTTTGTCGTGCCTAAGGATGGTCCTCCTGATGCATCAGATGCATCAGGAGGACCATTATGTAGTGGTCAACAAAAATTGACCACCGAGTGAGAGATTGTCCAGCATCGATTTTCGGTTTATTTAGCGGTAAGGTAATCCTCCCAAAAAATCGTAGCTGGCATAAATAGAACTTTCTCCTAATCTAAGGTTTTAGGGCATTTCGATGAAGCGATGAAGTATTACTGACCGCCAGATCAGTGCCATTCTCATACAAGCCAAGAATGATGCTTAAACTTGGTCATCACTTCCGCTTCTGACACGGAGCTGCCTGTCAGATTAGGTTGAGATCTGTGCCATAACACTGTCAGGTCAAATCTGAGCTAATACAACTCAGTCATGTTTGTCCGGGTTCGATACCCAAGAACAATGAATTTTCGTGTTGGTATCTGTGTTGGTATAAAATGAAATTGTTTTTTATTATCTATTTTAAATCATGAGGTTAAGTTTTATGTGCGAGTCCGGCCTTCGCACCATTCATATTTGAAGACTTTCTATTTTTTTAATTCAGTATGTACCATGATTTTTATACTCTGTGTAGTTCAGAGGGGCCCGTTAGGATCGTGAGCTGAGTAACTGGATTTTCTTATTTTACATTAGTGGAAGTTAAAAAAATGAAGAGCAATGCCAAAAAATTTTAGGCTGTAAATCTTAAGGGGGAAATATAAAAGAAAAACTCATTTTATTAATTTTTATCCTCTGCCTTGATTAATAAATACAGATTTTTTTCGAGGAAATTTATAATCCTCACGTTCGATATTCTGTGCTTACCGTATATCAAAATTTATAAAGAAAAGAGCAGAAAAGATAAAACGAATTTTGTCCAGATCATAGTACGCGTCATGCTCTGGTTAGATCAGCCAAATTTAAAGGGCGTTTTGGACAAATAAGTTTTATATGTTCATACCGCAAACAAATCATTGCACTCGTGCTCACATCGTGGACAATGCTTAATCATAAGGTGCGTTTATATCTATCAAATCAATAATTTGACTTAAGTTGCGGGATGCGGGATGGACAGTAACACTAAAGGATTCACTTCATACTGGCGTAACTCTCTGGCTGATGCAGAGTCGGGCAAAGGTGCTTTTGCGAGTAAAGATGTAGAGCCATTCACCAGATGGACGAACATTAACTCAGCAAGGCTGAAGGATGAAACAGTCCGTGCGTTTTTTGAGAATGAAGATGAAGACGTTAAAACCGTTGAGGTGCTGTTACGGCCTCGGGTATTTATCCGGCTGTTGAAGCATGGCAAAGAGCGGACTGTAGGCGCACCAGAGTTCGTCACGCCACTGGTCACTACTGCTCTCCTGAACCGCGAAGGTTTTTTGTTTCCCAACGCGCCGACGACCATTCCGCGTGACCTGCTTGAGCCACTTCCCAAAGGTACATTTTCAGTCGGTGAGATGGCGCAATATGACAAATACAGAACAACACATGACTCAACCACCTTTGGCGTGGATGATGAACATGAACACCACGCGGAAACGGATGAGCAGCGTGAAAAGCGATATGAACGATACAAGAACCTATGGGAAAAATATCGTAAAGAGTCAGAAGAGCTTCTTCAAAACGTTGCTAAAGAATGGATTGAATCCCACGAGCAATATGAACTGGCTGAATATGGATATATAATCAAAGCTAACCGGGTTGGCGGGGCAAGCATACATATACTGCCTATGTATGACCATCTGCTGCTGAGCAAAAAAGAAGTGCCGTTGTTATCGCGCTTTGCCTCTAATGCAATGCCCCCATTAGAATCACTTCTGCCTGACAACGCCATGTTTAGCGAGCGTCTTGGGCATTCTGGCGATACATTTCCGCTGGCTTTGGCACAACGTGATGCTTTGAGTCATTACCTGACTCAGCAACCGGGCGATATACTCGCTGTTAACGGTCCTCCGGGAACCGGTAAGACTACGCTGGTGCTTTCCATTATTGCTACAGAATGGGCCAGGGCTGCGCTTAATAAGAGTGAACCGCCTGTAGTTATTGCTACGTCGACCAATAACCAGGCTGTAACCAACATCATTGAAGCGTTCGGTAAAGATTTTGGTTCTGGTACCGGGGTAATGGCGGGGCGTTGGTTACCCGACGTGACAAGTTTTGGCGCGTTTTATCCGTCTTCCACTCAAAAAGCCGACGCTGTAAAAAAATACCAGACGGAAGATTTTTTTAATCGTATCGAATCCCTCGAATATGTTGAAGACGCCAGAGTTTTTTATCTGGAGAAGGCAAAGGCGGCGTTTCCGAACGAGGAATGCAGTTCACCAGAGCAGGCTATAAATCTTTTGCATAAGCGTTTAACTGAGATGTCTCATCAGCTTAAGCAAATCGAGCCGGCATGGAACAGGCTGAATGCGGTTCGCCGTGAGCGGGATGCCATCAGCGAAGATCTCGACCTGTATATTCAAGATAAAAATGCGTTACTGCTTAACAGTACGAATGACATCACGCTTTTGAATCAAGGTAAAAAGCAGTGGCAGCAATATCGTGCGAATGAGTCCGTGTTATATGCGCTTTTCTCCTGGCTACCTGTCGTTCGCACTAAACGTCACTATCAAATGAACTTCTTTTTAGAAGAGACGTTTGGCGCAAAAATGGTGGAGTTTAAGGGATCACTGCCTGAAGATATTGACGCATTTATAGAAGGTTTAATTTCCCAAGCGTCTAAAGAACAGGTGGGTTACCAAAAGGAGATCGAACTAGCCCAGGACATCTCCAGACGCGAAAGCGAAGCATCTCAGCGCTGGCGCGAGCTGACATATTCATTAGGGCACTCAGATGCAGATGAAGTGACCTTGTCCAAAGCGGATGAGCTGGCGGATACAGGGATCCGTTTCCCTGCGTTCTTACTGGCAACCCATTACTGGGAAGGCCGCTGGCTAATGGATATGGACGGGATTGATAATCTTCAAAAAGAAAAAAAACGTTCTGGGGCAAAAAGTGTTAAGGCACGCTGGCAGCGTAGAATGAAACTCACGCCTTGTGTAGTGATGACTTGCTACATGTTGCCGTGCCATATGAAGACCAGTGAGTTTGTTGGCGGCAACAAGAAATTTGACGACAACTATTTATACAATTTTGCCGACTTGCTGATTGTCGATGAAGCGGGGCAGGTCCTCCCTGAGGTTGCTGCAGCGTCTTTCGCACTGGCTAAAAAAGCCTTGGTAATTGGTGATACAGAACAAATTTCCCCTATCTGGAACAGCCTGCCAGGCATCGATATAGGTAACATGATGGAGGAGAATATCCTTCACGGCAGTACGCAAGAGGAGCTTACTGAAGCCTATATCTTAATGAGTGAGTCAGGAAAAAGTGCTGCATCAGGCAGTGTTATGAAAGTGGCTCAGTTTAACTCACGCTATAAGTACGATCCTGACTTTGCCCGCGGAATGTACCTGTATGAGCATCGACGTTGCTTCGACAATATTATTGGCTACTGTAACGCTCTTTGTTATCACGGTAAGTTGCAGCCAAAACGAGGCGAGGAAAAGGAAACGATTTTTCCTGCGATGGGTTATCTCCACATTGATGGCAAAGGTGTAAAGGCAAACGGTGGAAGTCGCTATAATGCCTTTGAGGCTGAAACGATAGCGGCCTGGCTTGCGATTCATAAAGTCGAAATCGAGGCGCATTACGGAAAACCGATACATAAAGTGGTGGGTGTGGTGACGCCATTTTCTGCACAGGTTAATGCCATAAAGTCATCATTACGCAACCAGGATATTAATTGTAGTGGTGATGAAAATTCCCTGACGGTAGGAACTGTGCACGCTTTGCAAGGGGCAGAACGATCCATCGTGCTTTTCTCACCTGTATATTCGAAGCACGAAGATGGCGGATTTATTGATAGTGACAGCAGCATGCTGAACGTTGCCGTTTCCCGGGCTAAGGACAGTTTTCTGGTCTTCGGAGATATGGACCTCTTCGAGATCCAGCCGGGCTCTTCGCCCAGAGGATTACTGGCGAAATACCTGTTTGCTTCCGCAAATAATGCGCTGCAGTTTGAGTTCAAAAAACGCCCGGATTTAAGTACTGCTCAAACACAGATTTCTACACTACATGGGGCAGAAGAGCATGATGCCTTTCTTAACCAGACGTTTGACTCAATCGGGAAAAGCATCACGATTGTCTCTCCCTGGTTAATCTGGCATAAGCTGGAAGAAACCGGATTTCTGGCATCAATGAAACGTGCTCTTTCCCGCGGAATTGATATCACAGTCGTGACAGACAAGAGTTTCAATACCCAGGCTTCCAGTTATGATCAGCGGATAGAAAAACGGCAGCGCCTTGATGAAGCTCTTGGAAAGCTAGAAGAACTCGGTATATCAACCAGACTTGTTGACCGCATACACAGTAAAGTAGTCATTGGTGACGAAGGCCTCTTGTGTGTCGGTTCATTCAACTGGTTTAGTGCATCTCGTGATAAGAATTTCAAGCGTTACGACACATCGATGGTGTATGTCGGTGATGCTTTAAAAAATGAAATTAAGATCATTTATTCCAATCTGGAGCAACGCTTACTGGAATAAAAGTTGAGCCATTTCATATCATTTTGGTGAATGATAACGTTACTCTATGAATTGATGATGTTTGAGTTTTATCATAAAGTCTCACTAGTTTCAGGCGGATGGAGGATATGGAAATGGCACGTAATATTGCACCTGGATATTGTGTAGTAGATCTGCCGGGTTCCCTGGATTTTCAGGCACGATCACTTTTCAACAATGTCCATTCTCCGGCCGCTCAGATGTTTATGCAGATGAATGCTGACACGCCCTGGTTAAAGCCAGGGCAAATTTTGATTGTTGCAGACCCTGATACACCGGCACATTTAACACTTAACGCTCTGGCTGCATTGAGACAGGCTAAGTCAAAAACGAATGAAGCTTTGATCGGCACCAGGAATGATGAAGCTGAGTATCTGCACAAATATTATGGACTTATCGCAGGCATTACAAGCGCAGGTGACAAAATCTTCGGCATAACCAGTGACGTTGGAGAAAAGTATTTTGCTTCAATTGAGCAAATACTGAAAAAGATTGAGGCAAGTTATCAAAATCAATTTCGTACACAAGGAACGCTGATTAGTCAGCAGTTTTTTGCAGAGCGTAATCAACTCTTTAATCAATTAAAAGAATTGGTTAACAAGCCATTATTGAAATCTCTTATCCGCTATTCGGTTAAATTCAAACCATATGAAGACATCCGTAGAGCATTAAACCTCTCTAGCCGTTCAATAGTTCACGAGTGGTCTACCGTTGGTATTGGTGCAATACCGGGTTATTCCACATTCGTGGGGAATGCTGCCAAAGCTGCACGTTTTCTTAAAAGCGGCGGCTACATTGGTATTGGTTTTTCTTTTGCGAACAGCACAAATGAAGTGGTCAAAAGCTGCACGACGGGCCGAGAGAACAAATGTGAAAGAACTGCTTTTAAAGAATATGGAAAGTTTATTGGCACTACAGCTGTTGGCTATGGTGGCGGGGCCTTAGGTACGTTTGCTGGCTTGGGGGTATGTGCGGCTATTGGAATTGCAACTGCAGGTGTTGGTGGCGTGGCTTGCGCAGCGGTTGGCTCAGTTGCTGGTGGTATGGCTGGTGGTTACGCAGCTGACTTGGGAATGGATGCTTTATATAAACATTTTGGCCTTTAATAAATGAAGAATCTTGTTGTTCTAATTATCCTTTTTGCCTGTTCATGCTTCGTCCTGTCAGTCCTTCTGTACGCAATAAACAGAAGGAAATATTATGAGATTATTGGTCTTTATCAGAAAAAACATACGCTTCCTGCTCCATATCTTTACAGCAGTATGATTGGCTTCTTTGGTGCTGCCACGATGGCATATTTCTTTATCAGACTTAAAAAAAATAAAAGTATATTTTTCCTGGATAAAAACAGCGAGGCATATCATTTTGTTGATGAGAGTAATGTTGAATTGATGCGATGGATGATTCCTTTCTTTAATATTTTTTTATTGAGCTTTGGATGTTTTGTGTTCCTAATTTCTTTTGGCGGTGTTCTGATCTTAATCGACAAGTTAAATGTTTGATATTAAATGGATTCTTTCTTATCATGTGTTAAGAATTTTTGTAGAACCGTACGCAGGGTCGAGCAGGGTGATTAACTAATGAGAATCTGCTTTATTTCATTCTTTTTTCTTGTGGCCCACTCAGGCTTGACTGAAAGCATCAGATAAAATTGCTTTCGAAAATATAAGATTCTGAATTCTTCATTCGAATTTTTGTTTGATGCAGCATACTCAGAAGCCAAAGCCCTAACGCCATCGTCAGTGAACCAGTAAAGAACGTCTTCATAATCAAGAGTCGATTTTCGATTAAACTCGATCCCTCTTTCACTAGCCACAAAATGGTATACTTCCCCGCCTATCTCCAGATAGGGGGTGCCTACACCATCGGGTTGGTCTGGGATAGTGAAGTAATAATTTGGCCTGATGCCGCCGCCAAGTTGTTCACCAATTTTAAGAAGGCTTGCCCTTAATTCCTCGATAGTTTTCATTGTGTGATGTTACTTTTAAACGCTTGCCGGGCATTCCAGACATCTTCTGGCTCCATGTCATTATACCCTCGACTTTCCACCATACTGAATGCGATATCTTCAGGCAACGTGATTGCAGTGGCATTATCATGAATGGCTTCAACTCCATTTCTCGTCAATGCCAGCCCTTTTTCTTTCTCTTTTGATACGAGTAAGGTAACTAATGCAGGAATGAATACGAAAGCCATTTTATGTTCATCTCTATATCACTCATTCAATATGTTATACGTTGAATCTCTTACGAGTGAAACAGAATTAATGCAAAGACCTTTGTGGCATCAGCTAACACGTACAGTGCCAACCCTGCGTTCTTCAGTTTGCTTAAGATATGGCTAGTTGTCTAATCTCGATGATGCCAACCACTCAGGCAGCACCTCCCCGTACCATCCCAAATACTTCACCAGTTCCGGCTTTCCCCGCTCACTCAATATCAGCACCACCTCATTCACAATCCACGCTTTAGCAAGGGCGATCTCTTTCGCCAGCACATCCGCATTAAACCTGCTATTCAACTGACAATAGCGTCGCGCTATCACCCGATAGTCTTCTTCTCTTCCCATCCCTTTGACCAAAGGCGCTAAATCTATCGCCGGGCTACCCAGGCCAAAGCGTTCCCAGTCGAACATCACCAGTTCGCCATTCTCTCTCTTTCGCCAGTTACCTGCATTGGTATCACCGGAGATCACGCAATGCGGTTCAAAAAGCACATTGCTGTGCTTGTGCATTGCCCGAAGCTGCCGTTCCGCCTCTGCAGGCAGGCGAAGCAGATCGAGGCAGCTTTCCAGTGCTGCCTCGTCCCACCGATGTGTGCTGAACGTCCATGAGGGATCACGCGGTACAGAATGTAATCGTGCAAGAACGGAAAGGAATGCATCGCCTGTAACAGCGTCTTGTTGGATGGGTTCAGGAATATATTCGAGTATGAGCTTTCGTTGTTCGTGGCAGGCTGATTTCACAACGGGCGTCAGAATGCCATGCTGGGCCAGAAGGGGAGCGGCATCGCGGTAGAAAGCATATTCCACCTCGCTTACCGGCGCTTTTTCAATGGCACAGGCCTTACCATCTTCATCCGCAAGGCGTTTTACGCAGGCACTACCCATTTTCGCTAAATCGGCGTCAGTCATAGTAATTCTGCATTTACTCTAAGCGTAACGAATACAGCCTGCTCCCACCTCCGCAGGAGCAAGCCCCCTCAACCTCTTACCACTCAGTCAGCCCAATTGCCTTCATCACCCGCTTTCTCTGCTGCACGGATAGCGAAGCCAGATCCTTAATCGATCCCACCCGCGTCCCGTTTATCACGTCCCTGGGTTTGAAGCTTATAATAATCTGGCACCAGGTGACCTTCACATCCAGTTGCACACCAATCGGAAAACCCGCTTCTTTTAACCAGCAGCCCTTCAGCGTAATCGCTGGAACGCGGCGATAATTTGGAGTGCGGGTCACATAACCCACGGTCGCATAGCGCTGGGTATAGTTTGATGCTTTAGGTTCAGTGTGGCCTGAAATACAATCGAAGGCAGTCATGATTACTATTCCTGTTAATAGTGATTGTGATCAGCGATGCGGATGTGTTGCCCCACATCCGTATCGCGCTAAATGACTGGAATATTTAAACAGGCAGGAGAAAACGCAGCGAGAGTGAAAATAGCAAACTGCGAAAGCGTACGCAGAAATTTCACGCAAATCGCAACGTAATCCATCATTTTTAGTGGCAGATCTGAATTCTGATAGTGGCGAAAAGAAGGGGGAAATACCCGACCATTTCACGCGTCCTCAGCGTCAATCCGCTATTCTGTGGCCCTTGCCTAAACCGCCTCCGGGACTTTCACCGCGTCACCAAACCCTGACTCCGAAATCCTTCATCAGCCCCTTGCACTCTCCTGGGAGCTCCATAACAATTTCCACATCGGCACTGTTAACGCCTTAGCTAGCCACAGGATCAGGCGCTTCCGCTGGTGAAGCGTAATCTTATCGCCGAGCCGTTCGTGACCGTTGCCTTACCGCAATACTTACTGATGCCAGCTTGCTGACCGGCAGCAATGACTGGGCTTATGAGATCACTAACGAATGTCACTTTTTCAACATTCCCAAATCGCTTGCGGTCTGTGACCGTACGCCGTTACGAAAATCGGTGCTTTCAGGGGCTGGGATTGCCTGCATGCCGGAGTATGTTGTCCAGCGTGATATTTGCAGTGAAAAACGCATCTGCCTTTTTAAATAGATGAAATCATCGAAATGGTTATTAAACCTCTATTATCCGGCCCGCAGCCAAATAGCTGAAGTCAGATGGACAGCAAGAGCGGTACACTCTTCGCCTGATATTGAAATCCTTTCGGATAATCCTGTAATTACGCAGAATGCTTTGCAAATGTGAAGTATGTTGATGACTACAAAGACGCAGTTAGGCTCCGTTATTACTTTATCGCTCTGTGTCGCCGTTCTCTTGATAATCTGGTATACAGACCCGTAACGCACTTAACGTCAGGATAAAAAATGAAAGTCAGCGAAGAAACCCTTATGCAGGCCGGTTTCACGTCACGTGAGCTGGGCAGAATAAAAAACATTTCACAACGCTCTGGCGATACACTGGGCGAAGCTATTAACGACCTGGCCCGACGCTTTATTATTGCTGCTGTCGCCGTGACATTTTGCCTGGTCGTGTTCTTTATCCTGCTTGTTTTTGGCTCAGCCCAATCGGTTATCCCGGGTGCTATCGGTCTGGCCTGTGGCGCTGCCGTTGCAGCATTCTCTCAGCCGCCTGTTATCACTTACAAAGCCTGGCGTTTCAGACGGGCTCAGCGCGGCTGACCGTGTGGGCAAGCGGTAAATTTTTAGGTACGCGGCTGGCCAGCTCTTTATCACGTCATCACCTGGGGCCAGGTATCGAGAGGCTGTTCTTTATCGGTGCAGCTCTGATGTCTCTGGGCTTTATTGCCACCTTTCAGCAGACAGCATTGAATATGGCGCTAGCGTTCATCATTGTGGCGGGCATGGGTGATGGCATTGCGGATGTGTGTCTGATTTCACCTATTCAGCGCGAACCGGACACGCTGAGACTGCCGGTCTTTAGCCTGATGACCTTGTTGCAGATGACGGGCTTTGGTGTGGGCATGCTCATAGTTACCCCGTATTATGTATGGCTTGATCCTGAGCTGGTTATTATCTTCTTTCATGGTCTTCCGTTGGTGATAGTAGGCGGGTTCATGTGGCAAAAGTGATACAGTTAAGAGAAGGGAGATGTGCTAATAAACGACGTCACAGGTGTTTCCCCCCCCGCCATCCCGGTATTATATTGCCCACTGCCAATCGTAGGCAGATATTGTGTAAATCAGATAAAAGGATTTTGACCATCGTAGATGATGTTTATCTGATGAAAATGGATATCTTGCAATGAAATAACCTCTGTTACTGGGCTTGTAGAAGAAATAGGGTGAGTTTCAAGATGACGAGGGCTATTGAAAATAAAAACGATACAATACATAGCACTCAAAACATAGCGCTCCGCGCCGAGAAACAGTGAGACGTGAGCATCCCTGCCGTTCATAGCATCTTTAGCGTAGGTCAGATAAACCCCACTTTTGGCCTTAGTCCCTCTGCGGTCAGGATTTGGATTTGATGAGATTTTTCTCTGACTTTTTATCGCATCAAATCCTTCCTTAGATGTGTAATGGATATAAACCGTTTTCCCGTTAAACATGCCATTATCGATGTGCATTTCGAGGCGATGATCTTTACTAAACACAGTTATTACTCCATTAACATTAAAAAAGATTAATGCTTGAGGGTAAGGTATAGAATCGTCAGATTCCATTTTTATCAGTCATTTTCGATTTTTTCAGAATTCATCACATCGTATTGCGTGCAGCAAGGCAACGCATTCTCAATGCGAATGGGGGACGCTCTTTTTCCAATGGCAGACTAAAATCATGAAAGCATAAGGCCGGCTCCATCCTTAATGACAACCCTGCAGTGACGGTCTGCCATGGATTCCTGATTTTTTGTCGACAAGAAAGCGTGTCTTAACGTTTTACATCACCGGGGCAATCCGTTTCACTTTAAAGGTCAACAGCGCATTGGCATTAAACTGTTTCCCCATACCACTCTTTAATCAAAGCGTTAAACCTGATTTGAGTCGCACGTAAATTCTGCTTTATATCTATCTAAATCATTACTATTAAAGTGTTCAGACGGTTTGTGACGGCACGTAATTGATTTCACCTCAGCGACACCACAAAACCCACCGCCACCAACGCATAAAACCCCGCACAAATCACATCAAAACTGCGCCGCGCCCGATTGAGATATGTCTCCGCCGTTTGCGAAGCAAAAATCAGCGCGTACAGCCCAAATATCATCACGCCGGTTAGCGCGCAGGTGGCAACCAGAACATAGCTCTGCCACTGTGGGGCGCTGCGGGTCAGGCCTACGCTGGTGACGGTGAACCAGGTCAGGGCGGCTTTGGGATTCGTAAGGTGCAATCCCAGGCCTTGCAGATAGTAGCCGCGTAAACGCGTGTGAGATCGGGCGGGACGTGTCGCCAGGTCGCCAGGGCGAAAGGCACTGCGCAGGGCTTTTGACGCCAGCCAGAGCAAATAGGCCGCGCCGGGCAGTTTTAGCCAGACGATAAAACCGTGGTGGGAAACCAAAATGGCAGAGACACCAAAGGCGGTTAACAAACCCCAGCACAGGGAGCCGGAGATGACGCCAGTTGCCAACATCAGTCCGGCCTGACGGCCATCATTCATGGCCGCATTCGCAATAGACAGATTGCCCGGTCCAGGCGAGGCGGTGCCGATGGCGTAAACCAGTAAGGCAGCTAAAAACGAAGACATATCCCACATATCGCATCCCTGAGCTGAGAGGAGAATGCATTAACATAACTTCTGTAATTCGCCCAGACCACTATTATCTGTCGTCGTTCGCACGTCTTAATCTCTCCGTACAGGATGAGGAAATTTTCCATGATTCAATCAGTTCCTTGAAGCGTTTTTTTACGGGAAGGATGCAGTATTCTCTGCGTTTAGAAGAAGAGAAAAGCGGCACGCCATGCAGCATGCCTCTCAGTAATACAAAAGAAGCGTTAATGCGATGCCGCCAGCCCGGCCTCTCCCTCATCGGCCTCCTTCCGCTCCCGAATCAATCCCCACAGTGCCGCCGCACCAATAAGGTCAAATACCGCCAGCGCAACGAAGAACGGACCAAAGCCGATAATGCTGACGAAGGCGCCAATAAACAGATTAAAGATCAACTGACCGGACCAGGCGCAGGCACCCGCCATGCCGACCGCGGTGGCCACCTCGTTTTTTCTGAACAGATCGGCACCCAGCGTAGAAGCGACGGTCGAGAGCAACTGATAGGAGAAACCGCCGATGCTGATCAGCAGGACGGCAACATAGGGGTTTTCAACCACGCTGACCAGGCCGATAGTGGTCATCAGAACGGCACCAATCGTAAAGGTAATACGGCGGGAATTAATCAGGCTGATGCCGCGATCGTTCAGGAACTTCGCGACAAAGCCGCTGGCCAGACATCCCAGATCGGCCATCAGGAAGGGCAGCCAGACAAACATCGCAATCTCTTTCAGGCTAAAGTGCAGGGTTTCAACAAAGAAGATCGGCACCCAGAAATTGATCGTGCCCCAGGCCGGATCGGCCAGAAACCGTGAGATCCCGATGCCCCAGAAATTACGCTGCTTCAGGATACGCACAAGCGAGGTCTTCTCCTTCTTCGTGGTATGAAGGTGTTTTTCCTGTCCGCTTTCAATATAGGCGCGTTCCTCTGCCGACAGTCGTTTGGCCTCTTTGGGATCTTTATAAAAGAACAGCCACACGAAGGCGGCCAGAATCGCCAATATGCCTGCCACAATGAACGCAAACTGCCAGCTGTGAAACAGGATACACCAGGCAATCAGCGGCGGTGCCAGCATTGCTCCGAACGAGGTGCCCATATTAAATACGCCGGTAGCTATGCCGCGTTCCTTCGCCGGAAACCAGGTGGAGGCGGTTTTGACGCCAGCCGGAATCGCAGAGGCTTCACTGAAGCCCATAATCGCGCGCACCGCCGCCAGGCCCTGCCAGGATCCCATCAGCGAATGCATCAGCGTGGCCACGCCCCATATCATGGCGCAGAGAAAAAAGCCCAGTTTGAGGCCAATGGTGTCAATAAAATAGCCCACGATGGGTTGACCAATCGTATAAGCCAGTTGAAAGGCACTGACCACCCAGGAGTAATGCTCTTTGCTGATATCCAGCTCTTTCATAATGGTCGGTGCAGCCACACCTAACGCCGTACGAACAAGGTAATTAATGATCGTAATAAAGCACACCAGTAAGATCATATGCCATCTGTAATGTTTTATTTTTTTCATGATTGTTCCAGTCTTGTTATGTTTTAGATTTTCATTTCGTGTTGCTCATAAAGTGAAATGAAAACTTTCAGCCAGCGGAGATAAATAATGAATTAACTCAGCTGAGTAACTGGTGGCGATTCTGTATCAGAAGGAGAAGAGTAATGATTGAGCCAGCGCAGTCTTTAATACTGACTCAATCTCTTTTTAGTCATAGTGTGAAGCGTATAACGTTCAACATTTCGCTGGTTTGATGCCAGTTCGTTTCTTGAGGTGGGTTAACTATGCAGTATTGCTATAACGAACGTAAAAATGGCATATTTCGAGGGGGTTATTATTTTTGACAACAAATAAAACGCGTTATGAAAGTGTTTAGTGCTGCAAAGCCTGGGTTTTCACATGCTCAGAGCAGTTTTACTGAGCTGAACTCAGATAAAAGTGCCTGGCGTGAAAGACCGGATAAAATGTTAGCGTTCTGATGCGCGCCATTCCCGATGTCAGTCTGTCAAGCGTGAGATAAATGTAGCGGTAAGCATTATTGCAGCACCTCAACATCTCACTTCAGTTTTTCCTGTGAGCGGATATCGGCGTCACCTTCGCACAGCGCTTGCCTCTTTGTCGGGATAAAAGCCAGTCAGATATGACCGCATGCCTCACGGGTTGTTAGAAAGCTATGCGGCCCGCTAACGCGAGTACTGGCTGGGACGAAAAAGGCACTCTCAACAGATATCGTAACTGAGAAGATAAAAATAGTGGGGCGGCCAGATGGCAACCCCATCGAACCGCTAATGGCTCTGTTTACTCTCTTCGTCTTTATGCTTCTTCGCCAGGTAATGTCCTGCCGCGCAGCCCGCCACGGCACCGGCAACCGCATGGTGTTTAAGGTGCCCGGCTACGCCGCCGACCAGCGCACCTTTCAGGCAGCCTTCAGCCTGTGCCTGAGAGGCAACCGACATTAACAGGCCAAGCGTGACCACAAAAAGGGGAAGTTTACGCATCGTTTCTTAATCCTTATCGGGAGTGCTGTGTTTACGCTGCGACAATAACCGTAATGAAGCATGAGTGGGCAAAAAAGTGCAGGGCTGTTGTACGACGGTTGCAAAAAAAAAAGTGGATAGACCCGATGGCAAAGGTCTGGCACAACGGGTGCCTGCGATAACTGAGGTTTGCGCAGGCAACACCGGGTTCAGGGCTTGCGCATAATCCGTTGGCCATATTCGTCAGTGCCCGCCGCGCGCCAGCCGTGTTTTTCATAAAAACGTTCAGCAGGGGAACCTGTGTCGGTGGTCAACATCATCGACCGGGCCTGTTGTTGTCTGAACCAGTCGGTGATGTTTTCAAGCAGTTGGCTACCTATCCCGAGCCGCTGAAACGCGGGCTTGATAAACAGGCCACCGATTAACGGATCGGGCGCATAAATACCCAGCCCGTAACCGACGTACTCGTCATCGACGTTGGCGATCCAGCCACCGCCCTGGCGGATATCGTCAAGCGCCTGATCACGCTGCAGATAGCGGATCTGGTGAGCATGCAGCCGGTTTTCCGTCACCGAAAAGCGGATTTCATACATCTCTTTCAGATGCCGATCGGCCAGTTTTTCGTAGGTAATATGCATAGTGCCTCGCAAATCATCATTGAACCGTTGATGTCATGACCTTACCGGTTTACGCCTGAACAGCATCTCAACGCGCCGGGGCGATTGCGCGCCGGTGAGGCTGACCGCAGGTTAACGCCATTCTTTGACGTTCATCACAGCCTGCGCTTTTTGCGACGGTATCACCTCGCTTCCCGGAGAAAAAATGTAATAAATACCGCGTGATCAATTCAATTATCGGGACGCAAAATGAAGAAAAAATTAACCTGTTTATCCCTGGTGGCCGGAAGCCTGCTGATGGGATATGGACCCGCACTGCTTGCCGCACCGTTACCGCAAACCCCGGATACTCACATCCCCGTGAGCCGCTATATCACCGCGCTGAATCCCGATCACTCCATTACCTTTCGCCTGTTTGCACCCGCCGCGAAGCAGGTTGCTGTGGTCACGGGGGCCACGCCGCTGAGCCAGCAGTCCCATGATATGAAAAAGGACAGTGCCGGTATCTGGTCGTGGACCAGCGAGCCGCTGAAGCCCGATTTATATGAGTACTATTTTGATGTGGATGGTTTTCGCACGCCGGATACCGGCAGCCGCTTTACCAAACCGCAGCGCCAGGTGAACACCAGTATGATTCTGGTGCCGGGCAGCATTCTGGATGAGCGTAACGTGGCGCACGGCGATGTGCTGACGCTGACGTATCATTCCACCGCACTGAAATCCGAACGTCAGGTCTTTGTCTGGGCACCGCCGGGCTATAAGGCAGACGGTAAACCGTTACCGGTGCTCTACTTCTATCACGGTTTTGGCGATACCGGGCTGTCCGCCATCTCGCAGCTCCGCCTGCCGCAGATCATGGACAACCTGCTGGCCGAAGGCAAAATCACGCCGATGCTGGTTGTGGTGCCCGATACCGAAACGGACATCGTGCAGGCCATTCCTGAAAACTTTCCCCCAGCCGACCGTCGCAAAGACTTTTATCCCCTCAATGCCGCCGCCGCCGATAAGGAACTGATGCAGGACATTATCCCGCTGGTGGAAAAGCGCTTTACCGTCAGTCGCAAACCGGCAGACCGGGCGATTGCCGGACTGTCTCAGGGCGGCTATCAGGCGCTGGTGTCAGGCATGACGCACCTGAACGACTTTGGCTGGCTGGCCAGCTTTAGCGGCGTGACCACCAGTACGGTGCCGAATGAGGCTGTGACACGCCAGCTGAGTCAGGCGCAGGCGGTGAATAAGCAGCTGAAAAACGTTACGCTGGCGGTGGGCGATAAAGATATCGTGACCGGCAAAGACATTGCCGGACTCAAAGCCGAGCTGGAAAAGCAGGGCGTAAACTTCCATTACACTCAATATCCGGGGTTGGGGCATGAGATGGATGTCTGGCGACCTGCGTATATCGAATTTGTGCAGCAGGTATTTAAACCGCAGCAGCCATAGTCAGGCCCGATCCCTTCCTGTGACGGTGATTCAGGGCAGCATTTACGGAATCACCGTTATTCACAGCATTCTTCCCCGGCGACGCTAAACAACGTCGCTAAAATAGCCTGCACGTCCTCTAAAAAGCGTTTTTATTTATTTCT
The DNA here is from genome assembly GCF_041954745.1 of Pantoea sp. CS_6. Taxonomy (NCBI): domain Bacteria; kingdom Pseudomonadati; phylum Pseudomonadota; class Gammaproteobacteria; order Enterobacterales; family Erwiniaceae; genus Pantoea; species Pantoea sp. CS_6. Next base: position 282,931 of record NZ_JAVAYG010000007.1, on the reverse strand, counting down.
TCAGCTTGCCGTGTCAGGTAAGTAAAAAATCACTGCCCATGTCGATAGTAAATGCTGCAAACGCCGTATGGGAAAAACCTGCGTCAGCCATTTTTCAAAATGACCGGTATTGATGTATTTAAGTTACCCGTTAACCGGATGCGGCAATATTATCCTTTTTATTTTTTCTCACTGTCTCCATTTTTCACTGGTCTGCAATGCTTAATTCTTAGCACGCGAAGGATACAGGCGCGTTGAGCTGCGCGCAGGAAATGGGGTCAATACCTTATGCAGCAGGCGTTGTAAAAGGCTTCGCAATCCGGGCCAGCATAAAATAAAGATTTTAATTCCTGAAACCTTATTAAATAACAAGGGATTAACGATCAATCTTTTAATTTTGATAGGTTAAATCATAGCTTAACCCGATAAATAACATTTGATTGATAGTCTGTAGCGATCAATAATCAGGCTACTTCATCGCGTTGAATCAGAGCATGGGAATGGAAATCCACAATCTCGATAATAACAACCGTGCCTGGTGGTTCATTGCTGAACCTGTCGTTAACAACGCGTCGACATTAATTGCTGTAGAAGTTCTGACGCGATTCGCCGCACCGGGAACCCCCTGTTTTCATATTGCGAAATTAAATAAACAACAGAAAATAAAGCTGTTACGAGAACAACTTTCTTTAATCGATAAGAAGCGTCATTTTTTTGAAGAAAACCAGTTGCTGTGTTCTGTAAATGTCGATCTGGAAATGGCTTTTGCGCTGCTGGAAGAACGGGATATTGTTGAGCTCGCCACAGCGCACTCTTTTCTTCGCATTGAAGTCGCGGAACACTTTCCCGATCTTGCGCAGGGATTAAATAATCCCTTACTCCGGGAATTACATAATAAATACACGTTATGGCTGGATGATTTTGGCAGTGCGGCTTCCCACTTTCCCTGTTTACAGCGTGGAATGTATGAAGCCGTGAAAATAGATAAGCATTTTTTCTGGCGGCATCGAAACAGCCCCGTCTGGCAAACCACGCTGGCGGAAATTAAACACTATTGTGAATTTATTATTGTAGAAGGCATCGAAACGGCGCAACACTTCGAATTCGCCAGACCGCACGCTGCGGCATTTCAGGGCTATCTGTTTAAGGCGTTTTTATTCGATACGCTCGCGTAACCGCTCAGCGATAATTCATACCGGGTTTTCTTTCTTCAATAAGAAAGGCCCGGATAATGCATTGGCCGGACAGTCTGATGTTGTCAAAGAAAAACCGAGCCCTGCGATTTACGGCAGTCGCGTGGGCTACAACCGAACCAGCGGCGAAAGGCGCGTGAGAAGGCGCTGACTTCAGAATAGCCCAACAGCAAGGCCATTTCAGAGACCGACAGATGGTGTTGTTTCAGGTAATGCGTCGCCATCTCTTTACGGACGCTGTCGACCAAGGCGGAAAAACTGGTTTGCTCATCGCGCAGTCGCCGCTGTAACGACCAGGCAGACAGTCCCTGTTTTTCGGCGATAATGTCCAGTGAGGGTTCGCCATTGAGTAGCTGAAGGTGAATGTCGGTGCGGGTTTGATTAACGGTATCCTGAATGATGACGGGCGGGCTGAGCCGACGGATCGCATCCTGCATCACCAGCAGCAGCATGGGATCGTGATCCGGCATTTTGCGGCCCAGATCCGTTTTGGCGATGATCATCGAGTTAAAGGGCTGATCGAAATAGACCGGCGCATCAAAGACTTTACAGTGTTCGTGCCAGTGCTCAGGGCGCGGATGCTCGAAATGCACTTCACGCGGTGCCCAGTGGCGTCCTGCCGCGTGGCGAATCAGGTTAAGAAACATGCCTAACGTCAGTTCTGCATCCTGACGGCGTTGCAGAATCGCGCCGTGACGTACCTGATAATCCAGCTGCCAGCAGTCGCTGCGCTCCGTCAGACGAATACAGGTGTTGTGTTGATGGTAGGGAAAGGCATTGACCACGTTTTGCAGCGCCTGTTCCAGCGTGGCCGAGCACAGGCCAATATAGCCAATCAGACCCAGAGACTGTGGCCGGAACTGATGACCATACTGTAAACCGAAGTTGTCCACGCCCGCCTGGCTGGCCGCTTCTTCCAGCACCCGGCAGTAATTGACCAGGTCCAGGCTCAGCGTCGGGCAGGCGAGCGTATCCGGATCGATCCCGCTGATGCCGAAAATACGATCCACATCGCCACCCTGGGCGTTAATAAAATCACCCAGTCCCGTCGCGGCGGCCGACAGGACGCCACGGTGACTGCTACCCGCGCTGGACATGGCCGTTATGGCGGCCTCTGGAAATCTGCTGGTCATGGTGTTTTCCGCCTGCAACTGAACATCGTTAGCTTCTGCAAGAAACATACCAGCCGTCAGGCACCAGTTAACAGGCACTTAGCATCGCCCCCGTGAAGATTGCACCGCGATCTGTCATTCAGGCACCGCCAGAGTGCGCTAGACGCCAATCGGCAATCGGGCCCCTTCGAGATAGCGGTGGCACAGGCGTACCGTGTCGTTCGCCCAACCGTCGCCCAGGCTGCGCGCCATTTCTGTTTCGCGATGGGAAGCGACCCAGGCGGTCAGCTGTATACGGCGCTGAATCAGCATGGACGGGATCATCGCCAGCTCCTCATCGCTGACGTGTGCCACCTGTTCGTAGCCGTTTAGCCAGTTTTCCACCCACTGTGGGGCGCTGGGATGGTGTTCAACAAAGCTGATCGCGGCGGCAAGATCGTGCAGATACCAGCCCATTCCGCAGTCATCAAAATCAATGACCCGCGTTTCGCCTTTGTGTACCAGCAGATTGGTCAGGCGCAGGTCGGCGTGAATCAGACCATAGCGGTCGGGTGACTGGCCAAACGCTGCCATCTCACGGCCGACATGCGACAGCGTTTCTTCGATCACGCCATGTTGTGATGGCGCTAAACCGGCCACATCGCGCCAGTCACCCCAGTGACCTGTGGGGGAAACCATCGTGTGATGATCCCAGACGATACGGCGAAAGGTTTGTGGCTTTTGCCAGCGACGACTGTGGTGGTGGAGCTGCGCGGTGATGCGGCCTAACTGGCGAAAGGCGGCCGGATCGACCGCATCGGTGAGCATCTCGCCCTCGATCCAGTGAAACAGCACAGCATAGCGTTCACTGCCGTCCGGCAGCGGCAGCGTCTGAATGCGGTTATCGTGCCCGTCGCGCACCGCCACCGGCACGCAGATGTCTGCGGCCTGAAGCGCATCCAGCCAGTGCAGCTCGCTTTCAATATCCTGCTTAGCGTGGTAATCGCCGCGGTGAATACGTAACGCGTACCGGCCCTGCGGCGTGCTGACAGACAGGGTGGCGTTCTCGGAACGGCATAGAAGTTTGACCTCTGCATGCAAACAGGCCGGATACGCCTGCAACGCCTGGTGGGCAAGCTGAAGAATGCTGTCGTTCGTTAAGGTGTCATATTGCTTAATGCTCATGTCTGTCTCCCTTTCTCTGCGTGTGGAGGCAGCATGGCGCTGAACCGGCCTGGCGCGCTTGACCTGAGAGCAGGCAAAAATTGACTTCGGCAGAGGCGTCACAACCCGACCCGGGTCAACTTGACCCCAGCCGACGTGTTTCTGTTTTCTGCGGTCAAGTTTTTCTGTTGCGGCTGTGTCCATCATCTACCCGTCAGCTTTTTAGGCATCGCCTTTTCACTTTACACAGACGGGGAACGCAGTGATGAAAGAGAAACTGAAACCCACCCTTGGTACCCTGCAACTCTGGGGCATCGCTGTGGGACTGGTTATATCGGGAGAATATTTCGGCTGGAGCTATGGCTGGGGAGCCGCGGGTACGCTGGGTTTTCTGGTCACGACGTTTTTTGTCGCCGCCATGTACACCTGTTTTATCTTCAGTTTTACCGAACTGACGACCGCCATTCCGCAGGCCGGAGGACCGTTTGCCTACAGTCGCCGTGCTTTCGGTGATACCGGCGGGCTGATTGCGGGCATTGCCACCTTAATCGAGTTTGTGTTTGCGCCCCCGGCCATTGCTATGGCGATAGGCGCCTACCTCAATGTGCAGTTTCCGGAAGTGAATCCTAAGCTCATTGCGGTCTGTGCCTACCTGATCTTTATGGGACTGAACATCATCGGCGTCAGCATTGCGGCAACTTTTGAGCTGCTGGTGACGCTGCTGGCGGTGATTGAACTGCTGGTGTTTATGGGCGTGGTCGCGCCGGGCTTCAGCCTGACGAATTTTGTCGCCCATGGCTGGGCAGGGCAGGATACGTTCTCTCTGGCCTCGGTATCCGGGATGTTTGCCGCCATTCCTTTTGCCATCTGGTTTTTCCTTGCCATTGAAGGCGTTGCCATGGCGGCCGAAGAGGCAAAAGACCCACGCCGGACCATTCCCCGCGCCTACATCAGCGGTATTTTAACGCTGGTGGTGCTGGCGATGGGTGTCATGGTGTTTGCCGGAGGGGCTGGTGACTGGCGTACGCTGTCAGGCATTAACGATCCGCTGCCGCAGGCCATGAAAATGCTGGTCGGTAACGATTCACGCTGGATGCACATGCTGGTGTGGATTGGCCTGTTCGGCCTGATTGCCAGTTTCCACGGCATTATCATGGGCTATTCGCGTCAGTTCTTTGCGCTGGCGCGGGAAGGTTATCTACCGCCTTCACTGGCAAAACTGTCGCGCTTTAATACACCGCACCGGGCGATCCTGGCGGGCGGTGTGGTCGGCATTGTTGCCATTTTCTCTGACGGCATCAGCTTTCAGGGAATGAGTCTGACCGCCGCGATGATCACCATGTCGGTGTTTGGGGCGATCGTCATGTACATCATGAGTATGCTGAGCCTGTTTAAACTGCGTCGCACGGATCCGACACTGGCACGTAGCTACCGTGCACCGGGTTATCCGGTGATCCCCGCCATCGCCCTGTGTGGCTCGGTGATCTGCCTGATCGCGATGCTGTGGTTTAACCCGCAGATCGGCGCGCTGTTCGTGGGCTTTATGGTGGCGGGCTATCTCTACTTCCTGACCACGCACTCCCGCCGCGGTGCTGTCGCGCAGCGCTCTGTTGCCGCAGAAACCGATTAACGTTTATACCCGCCTGGCGGTGCGTAACATGCCGCCGGGCAGCACAAAGACCAAGGAGTCACGATGACGGTACGTTCAACCATAATGGATACCAACAGCTTTCGTGCTGAAAACGCGGAAACGCTGGCACCGGACATTCGACAACTGACCGATAAGCGCAGTCAGGTACTGGGCGAGTCCTATCGGCTGTTTTACCGCAATCCGGTGCATCTGGTGCGCGGAAAGGGCCAGTATCTGTGGGATAAGGCGGGCAATCAGTATCTGGATATGTATAACAACGTTGCCAGTATTGGTCACTGTCATCCGGCGGTCGTGGATGCCGTACATAAACAGATGATGCAGTTAAACACCCATACGCGCTATCTGCATGAATCGATCCTTGCGTACAGCGATCGCATTCTGGCCACGATGCCGGCCGAGATCGATCGGGCCATGTATATGTGTACCGGATCCGAGGCAAACGATCTGGCGATCCGCATTGCCCAGTGCTGGAGCGGTGGTACGGGCATCATCGTGTCCAAAGAAGCCTATCACGGCACCAGTGCGCTTACCTCCGGCGTTTCGCCCGCGCTGGGCAGCGGTCAGCCGTTATCACCGCATACACGGCTGGTGGCCCCGCCGGACTTTTATCGCATTCAGACGGCGGATCAGGGTGCCTGGTTTGCGCAGGAAATTCAGAAGCAAATCGATGATATGGCTGCGCACGGCATTAAATTTGCGGGGTTCCTGGCCGACTCGATTTTCTCGTCAGACGGCGTTTTACCCGGTCAGCCCGGCTTTTTAAAACCGGCGATTGATGTGGTGCATCAGAATGGCGGCATTTTTATTGCCGATGAAGTGCAGCCTGGCTTTGCCCGCACCGGCGAGGCGTTCTGGGGCTTTGCCCGACACGGCGTGGTTCCGGATGTCGTAACTACCGGCAAACCGATGGGGAACGGCATTCCGGTCTCGGGGCTGATGGCGAAAGCGCCGGTCATGGCGGCGTTTAGCGATGCGCTACCTTACTTTAATACCTTTGGTGGTAACCCGGTCTCCATGGCGGCGGCGCACGCGGTGATGGATGTCATTGAACAGGAAGAACTTCAGGCGCACAGCCTGAAAACCGGCGCTGCACTGCTGGCGACGCTGCAATCCCTGCAGGCAACGTATCCGTGCATCGGTGAAGTCCGTGGGGCAGGACTGTTTATCGGCTTTGAGCTGGTGAAGGACAGAGAAAGCAAAGCGCCTGACAAACGTCTGGCACTCGATCTGGTGGAGGCGTTACGTGAGGCCTTTGTGCTGACCTCCGTTGCCGGACCATACGGTAACGTGCTGAAAATCCGCCCACCGCTCTGTTTCCAGACGCACGATATTGACTGGGTGGTCAGTGCCATGGATCGCTGCCTGAGGAAATTACAGAGCTGAACGCCATCCCAAAAAACAGGGGCCACGCAGACGGAACGCAACCTGTCAGCGGCATACAGGCCCATCCGTTTGCAGCGCCAGAGAAAAATCCTCTGGCGCTGAGCTTCCTGTCCTTTACGTGGTCGCGCAGGCCTGGCCGCCGCCGGGCCTGCGCATTCTCAGCTTAAGCGTGGGCGCCCGAAGGCAACTCCAGTTCATGGCTTTCCCCCGCAAGGGTCCAGCTGTCAGGATCCAGCAACCGGCCCTGGCCAAAGACACAACCATTCGGCTGGAAGAACACGTCGCCGTAAAGGGGATCGTTCACGCAAATCGTGCCGTCCTCACGCTGTTCGACACTGAGCTGAGCGAAGCGCGAGTCAAATTCTTCCAACGTACTGAGTTGCGGATCGTCATTCAGACGAATCAGCCAGCAGGTCTCTTTTCCCGCTAAGCGGGCTTCACAGTGCTGCGCGGGACCGCGGGTTGTCAGCCGGAAAGGCTGGTTGCCCGAGATTTGCACCATGCCGTTACCGCTGCGGAGCAAAATGCGTTGCTCACAGACGCGCATCTCATCGAAATAGCGCTGCGGCAGCCAGGCATGGGTAAAATCGGGCTGATCGTCATGAACGTTGAACATCACGATGGCCAGGCCACGATATTGCTGAACGCGCGGCAATGTGCCACATCCTCCCCAGTACGAAGGGCGACCAAAACCGCCGTGCAGCTTTTCGCCCGGATGATTGATCCAGATTTGCGCCTCAGGCACGTCGCCAATCCTTAAATGAATCGGGGTTTCCTGATAACCCCACTCGCCCCAGCGGTAACCGGCAAGCGAACCCATAGCCACGTGGCGGGTTTTATAGTGATAAAGGCGGGCAATGCGGTTTTTCCCCTGGGCAAAATACCATTCCTGCGCGGTGTCATCCTGCCAGCAGGCGACCTTTGCCTGGCCGGGCGGAAGGGGTAATTTTTTCTGCTGCAACAGCAGGGCCAGCTGCGGCAGGGCATGGAAGCGGCAGCCGTAGTAACCTTTTCCCCACAGCAGGCGAGAGATCGCCGACAGCTCCAGCGAGCGGCCTGCGCACAGCGTGTGCTCATAGGAACGTCCCTGCGAGGCGGTCAGCATGCCCTGATGTGATGAACGGGCGAGCTGCTCCAGCAGGCGCAATATGGCCCGCTGGCTGCGCGTCACGATGTCCGCATCTTCTGCCAGGGCGGCAAGGGCGCTCAGACCTTTCAGGTCTATCGGGAAGTACGGTGCCGAATTCCACTCGGCCATCTCGCACTGCTCGAAATGATCGAGCCAAGCCCGCACGCGCGCCAGACCGGCTGCGGCCTGCTCACGGCCCGTTCGCCCAGATCGGATAAACGTCGCGTCAGGAAAGGCGCTGCCTGCCAGGTATGCGGCGGTATGAAACAGCAGGGCATGATTTTCTGAGAAGTACCACTGCACGTCATTACCCGGTTCATCCATCCAGTAGCGGAAGCCTAAAATGGCCCGATCGATTTTTTCCCGTGTGGCGCTGGCCAGGCGATCGGCCCACTGGATCCGGCACCAGAGCAGCGGCACCAGGGTAAAGTCGGCGCAGTCGTGACAGGCTTCAACGGAAGGCAGAACGCCTTCCAGCATCGACTGGGTTTCCGCGTCATCCATCCCGCAGGCTAAGCGTGCCAGCGCTTTTACACTGCTGTACTCGCCGTGCAGCGCAACGTGCCTCAGGGCTTCTTCTGCCCTGGCTGCCAAAGTGTCAGGCACCTGCGCCTGGCGTTCAGCGTGGCAGATTTCGACGCCCAGCGTGCGGGTGATGTGGAAAGCGCCTTTTTTCAGGCTGACAGCAAAACGGCGAAAATCGGCGGGCAATGTGTCGCTCTCGGCGAGCGTGACGGCCCCTTCGCCTTTCTCCAGAACGGTACGAAGCCGCACCGGCTGATCCAGCGAAATAAAATCGCCGGAAACCAAAACGTTCAGATCGAAAGTGTCTGGCGCAGGGGACGGGAAACACAGGCGCACCGGCCCCTGCGTATAAGTCGGTTGTTCAAATGCCATTCCTTCCAGCATCGACTCCATATGCCGCACCTGTTCTGCCTCCGCCGGCACCGCCAGCGCAACCTGAAGCGGATCCCCCTCGACGTAATCCAGCTGGAAAAAGAAGCGGACATCGCGTTCGGCCAGATCGTCAAACCAGATGCGAAGCGTATTTAACCCGGCCTGAAGGTTAAGCGTAAATTCAACCTGGCTTTCCAGGTTGCGCTGATAATCGGCCAGCCAGGCAACCTCCTCGCCGTTCAGGGTGACCAGTGCTGCGCCACAGGTGGTCAGGCGAAAACGACAGCTGCCGGGCGCGGCTGCGACCAGAGCGGTTTCGGCCTGTGCGCCAATGCGGGTGGCGCGAAACCAAAACCCCGACAAATCGACCCGATCGGACCCAAAAGGAAACCACCAGTTTGTCAGCGTCCGGTCGCCAAACGGACAGGGTTTTTTGCCAGCGAACTGTTTTTGAAATTCAGTACGGCAGGGATAGGTATGCGGAATAAAGTTTTTATGTTTGCTCAGAAAGAAAAAAGGATCCATCTCGCCCGACATGGGAACATCGTCCACGTCATAGGGTTGTGAAGCCACTGCCGAGAGCTGCCAGTAGCGCACAGCATCCCGTTGTTGCAGCGGAAAGTGACAATAGGTTGTCTGCGTCATAATTCGATTCTCCTGGTGTCAGCGTTATTATTATTTTTGGGTGTGCCTTAACCCTTCGGTCAGGCATAAGATGGCCAGCGCCTGACCGTAGCCGGTCGGCTGAAGCGGAATGTCTTTATAAAATTGCAGGGTTCTTCCCATGCGGGTGCCATAAGACACATTGTGCACGGTGCCCTCGTCATCAATATTTCGCTGCACGGCTTCCAGCGCGCGCAACCCTGCCTGTAACCAACGGTCATCGCCATAGCCCAGACGCGCGCCTTTTAACAGCCCATAGCCAAACCCGGCCGTGGCCGAGATTTCTTCGTAGCTGTCGGGATGATCGAGTAGGGTGTGCCACGCGCCCTGCGGGGATTGCAGGTCGATGAGGGTATTTACCTGCGTTTTCAGGCACGCCAGCAGATAGTCACGTACGCCACCGCGAAGCGCGGTCAGTTCCAGAAAATCAATAATGCCAACGGTGATCCAGGCATTGCCGCGCGCCCAGCGGGCGTGAGCAAAATTATTCTTCTCGGCGAAGCTCCAGCCGTGAAACCATAAACCGGTTTGCGGATCGTTAAGATAGCGGGCATGCAGTAAAAACTGACGCACGGCTTCCTCCACCAGTTCCTGTCGCCCGGCGGCCATGCCGTAGTGGCCAAGAAACAGCACCACCATAAACAGCGTATCATCCCAGATTTCCATGGGATTAATGCCGTCGGACACGACATGCTGAAACCCGTCCTCCGGCGTACGCGGCAGCGCGGTCATTACCCTGTTGGCCCAGTGATCCAGCACCGCTTGATATTGTGGATCACGATTGTGAGCCCACAACAGCGACAGCGGCAGCATCGGTGCCGTGGTGTTAATATTTAAGGGCGGCAGGCCTTTCTGAATATTATTCTGGAACCAGGTCTCAATAAGCTGGTAAATATCTTTGCGTTGCGTGAGTTCCCATAACCGGACGAGGCCAAATAATCCCACCCCCTGCGGCCATTCCCAGTTGGCGAAGGAAATATAATCTCCCGCGGTGCCATCAATATTGGGTTCGTTAAATCGTCCTTCGTCTTTTAGCTGTGTAAAACCCGTCAGTAACAGATTGAGTTGATGCTCAATAGATTGCATAGTCATTGTTATTCCTGTGTTTTATCATTATTCCATGGTGATTTTTTTTCATGCCTGGCCCTCGCGGTTTACGCGATAATCGTCAGCTTCAAATGGCCGTGTTTAATGCTGTCCGCCCAAAAGGCGTAAACGTTTCAGGTAAAAAACAGCGTCCTCTTTTATTGATGCCATTATTACGTGGTGCGAACCTTACCCGTTTTTACGCGCGACGATTTAACACCGATATAAACTGTGTTGTTTAATCCGTGACATTAAAATACGCATAACAAGGGCCCGAATATAATTTCCGCGCTGAGTATCAGTAATGCGCAATAACACCGCCACACAGATGGCGATGAGCGTATGCTGGTTAACGTGCCAGCCAGCCGCCATCCACGGCCAGGGTATAACCATTGATATAGTCGGATGCTGGCGAGGCGAGAAACACCACTGGCCCCATTACATCGTCCGGCTGTCCCCAGCGCCCGGCCGGAATGCGATTCAGAATGTCAGCATTACGCTGTGCATCGGCCCGGAGTTGCTGCGTGTTATCGGTAGCCATATAGCCTGGTGCGATAGCATTCACGTTAATCCGGTATTTGGCCCACTCGTTTGCCAGTAACCGCGTGATACCCATGACGCCGCTCTTTGATGCCGTATAGGACGGAACACGGATCCCACCCTGAAACGACAGCATCGAGGCAATATTGATGATTTTGCCGCCGCTGCCCTGTGCGATAAAGTGTCGGGCCACGGCCTGAGACATAAAGAACAGACTCTTAATATTCAGGTCCATCACATCATCCCAGTCTTGTTCACTGAAGTTGATGGCATCCTCACGGCGAATCAGTCCGGCGTTGTTGACCAGGATATCGATACGACCAAAGTGGGCAACCGCGCTGTCCAGCAAGGCAGGGATCGCGTCAATCTTGCGCAGGTCGGCTTTCAGGCTCAGGAAACGTCGCCCCAGTGCGGTAACACGCGCCTGGGTTTCATCGGGCTCAACCTGGTTAATGCCTACGATGTCGCAGCCTGCCTCCGCCAGCCCCATCGCCATGCCCTGGCCCAGGCCGGTGTTGCAACCCGTGACCACCGCGACGTTACCGTGTAGAGAAAATGCGTTCAGTATCATAATGATTCCTTTCAGGCGTATCGCCTTGTGCTTACTGCATCATGCCGCCATGGGTTAGCGCAAATCGTTGACTGCGACGTGGTCCATGTCATCAAACACCTGATTTTCACCAACGGTGCCCCAGATAAAGCTGTAAGCACGCGTCCCCACACCTGAGTGAACAGACCAGCTGGGTGAGATCACCGCCTGTTCGTTATGGATCACGATATGACGCGTTTCCTGGGGTTCGCCCATCATATGGAACACGCAGGCGTCATCAGCTATAGCAAAGTAAAGGTAGACTTCCATGCGGCGCGCGTGGGTATGACAGGGCATGGTGTTCCAGAGATTGCCGGGTTCGAGCTGGGTCAGCCCCATGCTGAGCTGGCAGGTTTCCACTACCTCGGGGACAAGGTACTTGTGGATAGTTCGGCGATTGCTGGACAGCGGATCGCCCAGCGTGACCGAGGCCGCATCCGCTGCCGTGACTTTACGAATGGGTAAGGTTTTATGGGCTGGCGCGCAGTTAAAATAAAACTTTGCAGGCTGGTGTGGATCCAGACTGGCGTACACGACCGTTTTGCTGCCTTTGCCGATATACAGCGCCTCGCGATGACCAATCTCATAGTCGTCGCCATCCACGGTAACTTTACCGGGACCGCCAATATTAATCATGCCCAGTTCACGGCGTTCCAGGAAGTCACTGACGCCCAGTTGCTTCGCCACCTCATTGTTAATCGCGACAGTCCGTGTGACAGGCATAATCCCGCCGACAATAATGCGATCGATATGACTGTAAGTCAGGGTGTAATCGTCCGGGACAAAGATTGTCTCGATTAAGAACTCATCGCGAAGGCCTTGTGTATCCAGCGTGTTGGCGTGCGCGCTGTGAATGCTTTGTCTGATATCCACGTTTATCTCCCGTTAAATAGAATAGTAAATGCAACACGTAATAAATGGCTTATTGATTCCAGTTGCACGCATCCTATTCGGCACACCAATGACTTTCAATTAAAAATGAAACGTTGTTTTGATTTTTTATTTTAAAGGGTGAGGTATGTCTGATTTTTATGCGTGTCCGGGCTTGTATGAGCAACATTAATTACGAGTTCTGTTACAAAAAAACGGGCCTGTTGCGATGAGTTGTATAAAACAGGCTTGAGAATTTCTGTCTGATGTAAAATGGGCATTATCGTTAAAAGCGTGTGCGAAAGGATTTAGTGGCTCAATTAAATAAAATAAATAACTTTCTTTATCTTCTACAAGGAAACGTCATTCAAACGATGTGGATGTGACAGTTTTGTCAGAACCGTCTGGATAATCGCTGTGGGAAATTCTGTAAGATGATAAAACCCATGGTTACCACGGGTTTTTATTGAGGTTTTAAAAGACTATTTTGAATGCGTTTTATTTCTGAGCTTGAGTTGCTTTCGCCAGACGCGGTTGTGCAAATAAAACGCATTACTTTTGAAAAAAAGATGACTGTTAAGGCACGATAACGCAACAAGAACAAATACCATGCCGATACAGGATGAAATTAAAGTAAAGGTTGTAACAGAACCGCCGAATAGCGCGGAAATTAGCGTTTTTAAGAAATAGATTGCCACTACCGCTAATGTGAAATATATGAGGTTAATGTATGTTTTTAGGGCGGTATGGTTTCCACGAGCGATTAATGTTAATGAGGGGAACATGACTAAGCAATAGATAAAACCAGTAACAATGACGCCTCCTAACAACGCTTTATCAGGCCATGCCATAAGAGAAAAAACAGTTTCCCATATAGAGGTTTGAGGGACAGTAAAAGCCAGAAGAGAGAGAACAAAACTGATCAGCAATGGGATGCCCATAGTATGCCATCCTATAGGCGAGACCATCAAATCCTTCATGTTATCTTTGAGCTGTTCGAGTTCATCGGCGTCATCCGTAGACATTTTTTCATTAACCATTTTACTAAGTTCAAGCGTTCTTTTAAGTTGCATTAGCATGATTTAATTAACTAATTAATTTACTGAAAAAGACTGAACGACCCCAATCAAATACTTCCCGGACTGCGGGATAGTGTGAGGGTTCCTTATTGTACCTGTAAGCGCACTCCCCATAAACGCAGAGCTGTTAACAAACGCTGTGGCCAACTCCCGCTGAAGTGATTTTTGCAAGGCATCAGAAGGATATCGTTTAGGATAAATCCCTGCTTTTATAGCCGCTTTAATACCGCTGTTTGAGATGCCAGGATTTTGTTGCCGTATTATTTCCTCAGTAATACGTCTGCGTTCAGCTCTACTTAGTGTTTTAAGCCAGTTAATCAGGTTTCCAGAAGACGTCGTTGCCTTCATGACCTTATACGTTTCAACAAAACTTTTTAAACCCGCTCCTGCACCGGCAAGAGAGATGATATCAAGTGCGGTAATTGTAGCGTTGTACCAGCCTAGAGAATCGAACCAGGTCACTGTATCTTCATGTCCACTTTCCATTAAAAAAAGCCTTGATGCACCGATAAAACATTGCATACCAGTGGCGATACCTCCAGCGGTAATGATTCCTGCAACAATGCCCGATGCTCCGGCTGTGACAGGTATTGCTGCTGTGGCCCCTAAAGTTAAAAAAACAGTGGCAACTGCGGCACCACATGACATGGCTGTAGAGGTTATTTCATTAACTAATGAGGGTTTACTTAACGTATCGGTTAAGGCTTTTGTCGCTGTATGCGGCGCACTCGCGAGAGTCGAAGCAGACGTTTTTGTAATTACTACATGGCTGACGTTACTATTAGTTTGAGAAGCGTAGCGACGCGAAGGCCGGACCAGCCATTGCTGTGGGCCGTCAGAATAGATGATGCCGACCTGGCTAAAGTCCCGCATGCAATCCAGACGATTCGCCAGTGCGTTAAAATCAATGTCATCAGCTGACACCAGCCCCATCCGTCGGCCCACGCCGTAATCCGGAAGAGAATTTGAATACGGTTGTGGTAAGGCCATTCGATCACTCCTTGATAATGAAAGGCAGGTTAGTGCTGTTAAAGAGTAAAGCGCAGCGAAAGGTGAGAGATTAAGAACAGTCTTAATAATCGATTCGTTAAGTAAATGGATTATCAAGACAGAGATGGCTTGCTGCCAGAACCTGTAGCGTGCGCCTGTACAAAAAACATTAAACAGGTTTATATTTTAAACCCTCAGTCTCAGCAACCACTGGCATCAAAAAACAGAGCAAACTGTGATTATGTCGTGGGTTTTACGCGCCGAGGATGCCTTTGTCACGTAAGGCGTGGGCGTAAATTGTTGGGGCCTTTGCCACATCATTCAGTCTGTTTGTATTAAGAAAAGGGCAGCATTGCGCGTGCCAGCAAAAACCGGGACTGGGCTTTCATAAAAAATTAATAAAAACCCCGCTATCAGGTGAGCATACGTTTAATAATCCTGACTGATAATCCCTCACCTGAAATACTTCAGTCGCTCCGTGATGAAAAGAAGAGAGGGCTCATGAACTTCCGATTCACCATGCTGGCGGCTAACAGACGGTTGCTGCCAAACGTCTGGGATGCCGTGGCATTTCCCCTGATTATTTGCCTGATTGCAATGGTGGCGGTGGGCTTTCATCAAACGCTGATGCCGATTGACAGCCTGAAAACCCAGGCCATCTCCCTTGATCCGACTAATCTGCCGGAATATGCCATGCGCACCACGCTGCGGATGTTGGTGGCGATGCTGGCTTCACTGGTGTTCAGCCTGATCTACGGCACGCTGGCGGCCAAAAGTCGCCGGGCAGAAAAGGTGTTAGTGCCCATTCTGGATATCCTGCAGTCCGTGCCGGTGCTGGGTTATATCTCTTTTACCGTGACCTTTTTTATTGCCCTGTTTCCCGGGCAGGTGCTGGGCGTAGAACTGGCGGCGATATTTGCCCTGTTTACCAGTCAGGCCTGGAACATGACCTTTAGCTTTTACCAGTCGCTACGTACCGTACCGGCCGATTTGGTGGAAGTCTCACGTGGCTTTCATCTGACCGGCTGGCAACGTTTCTGGAAGCTGGATGCGCCTTTCGCCGTGCCGGGACTGGTGTGGAATATGATGATGTCGATGTCGGGGGGCTGGTTCTTTATTGTCGCCTCAGAGGCGATCACGGTGGGTAACAACACCTTTACCTTACCCGGCGTGGGCGGCTATCTGGCACAGGCGATTCTGCATAAAGATATCCATGCGGTGGGCTGGGTGCTGCTTACCATGGTGATCGTGATTCTGGCTTATGATCAGCTGTTGTTCAGGCCGCTGGTGGCCTGGGCGGATAAGTTCCGCATGGAAAACACACGTTCGGGGAGTGCGCCGACCTCATGGGTGCGTGATCTGATGCGCCGTACGCGCCTGATTCACCAGATCTTTACGCCGCTGCGCCTGCTGCTGTCCGCGCTGGCGCGTATCTCGTGGCGCTGGCCTGCCTCCAGGTCGGTCCGGGCCGAAAGCAGCACGGAATCCCGCTCGCGTCTGGGTGACTTTATCTGGGGCGCCTTCGTCATTTTACTGACCCTGTATGTGGTCTGGCGGGTTATTACCTATGTGCAAATCGGTGTCACGCTGGCGGACGTGAAACACGTCTTCGGCCTGGGGCTGATTACGCTTCTGCGCGTCACCGTGTTGATTCTGATTTCATCGCTGATTTGGGTGCCGCTGGGCGTGATGATTGGCCTGCGTCCTGCACTGGCCGGAAAAATTCAGCCGGTTGCCCAGTTCCTGGCGGCGTTCCCGGCCAACCTGATGTTTCCGGTGTTCGTCATTATGATTGTGCACTTCAGGCTGAATCCGGATATCTGGCTGTCTCCGCTTATTGTGCTTGGTACGCAGTGGTACATCCTGTTTAACGTCGTGGCGGGCACCACCGCCTTTCCCAATGATTACAAAGAGGCTGCCGCAAACTTTCATATTCGCGGCTGGCAGTGGTGGCGTCAGGTGATGCTGCCCGGCATTTTCCCCTACTACATTACCGGTGCCATTACCGCTTCCGGCGGAGCCTGGAACGCCAGCATCGTGTCCGAATTTGTACAATGGGGAAATACGCAGGTCACCGCCCACGGCCTGGGGGCGTATATCGCGCAAACCACGGCCGCTGGGGACTTCCCGAGGATTATTCTTGGTATCGCCGTGATGTCGTTGTTTGTCACCTTGTTCAACCGTCTGCTGTGGCGGCCGCTGTACGTCTACGCTGAATCAAAATTCCGTGCTAATTAAGGGACCCGAGATGTTAAACAATCAACCCACACACCATGCAGACGTGTCGACCAAAAAAACGGACGGTCGCCAGGCGGTCCTGACGGTAAAAGACATTAAGCACGGTTACGATAAAGCGCACGGTGAAGTGCTGATTCTGGATGACGTCAATCTGACTCTGCAGGAAGGCGAGATAGTGGGGCTGCTGGGCCGCTCTGGTTCGGGAAAATCGACACTGCTGCGCATTATTTCTGGTCTGATTACGCCCGGCTCGGGTTCCGTTGACTACCTGGGCGCACCGCTGAACGGCCCCGCCAAAGGCGTGGCGATGGTGTTCCAGACCTTTGCGCTGTTTCCCTGGTTAACGGTGCTACAGAACGTAGAAGCCGGGCTTGAAGCGCTGGGCGTGGAAAAAGCGGAACGCAGAAAGCGTGCGCTGGCGGCCATTGACCTCATCGGCCTGGACGGTTTCGAAAACGCCTATCCGCGTGAATTATCGGGCGGCATGCGTCAGCGTGTGGGCTTTGCACGCGCTCTGGTCGTCGATCCCACCTTGTTGTTAATGGATGAGCCGTTTTCCGCGCTGGATGTGTTAACCGCCGAAACGCTGCGTACCGATTTACTCGATCTGTGGAATGAGGGGCAGATGCCGATGAAATCGGTGCTTATCGTCACCCACAATATCGAAGAAGCCGTCTTTATGTGTGACCGCATTCTGGTGCTGTCCTCTAACCCCGGGCGCGTAGTGGCAGAAATCAAAGTGCCCTTTGGCCATCCGCGTAACCGGTTGGATCCGGCTTTTCGTCGGCTGGTCGATGATGTTTATACCCAAATGACCGCGCGGCCTACCAGCGATAATGTGAAAAAGAGCCTCAGACTGGGAACGCGGCTGCCGCATGTGTCAACCAACCTGATGGCCGGGTTGATCGAAACCCTGGCAGCAGCACCGTACCACGGCCGCGCCGACATGCCAGAGGTGGCCCGTTCGCTGCATCTGGAAGTCGATGAACTGTTCCCGATAGCCGAAGTGCTTCAGTCGCTGGGCTTTGCGGACGTGCGGGAAGGGGACATCTTCCTGACGCCGCCCGCCCGGGTGTTTGCCGAGTCAGACACGCAGCAGCGCAAGGTGATGTTTGCCGATCATCTGCTGCGTTACGTGCCGCTGGCCGCCCTGATCAAAACGGTGCTGGATGAGCGTCCGGGACATCGTGCACCGCGCGTGCGTTTTGAACAGGAACTGGAAGATTCGCTTTCCGACAGTGCGGCTAAAGAGACGCTGGATAGTGTGATTAACTGGGGCCGTTATGCGGAGATCTTCTCTTATAACGACCAGACCGAGTACTTTAGCCTGGAAGACGTCGAATTCTGATTGGGGTGGATGAACCGGTAGCGACTCGGGGTCACTGACCCGGTCCCTGGTCAGAACGCGAGCTCGTTTCGTTTACAGGACCGGGAAGAATAAAGCAAAGGCACCCTGTTGCGCCTTTGCTTCCCGTTAACGGATTCAGGGACGCCAGACCGTGCCATCGGGCGTACGGGCCATCGTCCAGGTGGGGTTACCGCCTTCGCAGGGGAATTTCGCCGCCAGCGTTTCATTAATGTCGATACCCAATCCCGGCCTGTCATTAAGGTACGCATAGCCTTGCTCGACGTCCGGGCAGCCGGGAAACACTTCACGCAGAGCATCGTTCATCGGCGTGTATTCCTGAACGCCAAAATTTGGTGAGCTCAGGTCCAGATGCATATTCGCACACACGCCGACCGGTGAAATATCGCCGGGGCTGTGCCAGGCCGTGCGGACACCGTTTAATTCACTGTAAACAGCAATTTTCTTCGCCGGCGTAATTCCGCCAATGGAACTGATATGGCAGCGAATATAGTCAATCAGCTTATTGTCGATCAGCGGCTTCCATTCGTTCACATTCACGAACAGCTCGCCCATTGAGATCGGCGTAGAGGACTGCTGGCGCAGCATCTTCAGCCACTCCGTGTTCTCTGGCGCAACCGGATCTTCCAGGAAAAACAGCTGGTACGGCTCCAGGGCTTTAGCCATATGAATAGCGTTAATCGGCGTAATGCGCTCATGCGCATCGTGCAGAAGCTCTACGCCAAAACCCAGCTTGTTGCGCAGATGATCAAACAGGCGTGGAATGCTTTTCGCATAGGCTTCCGGATCAAAGTACATGCCCGCTGTTTTGCTGCGCGGTGAACGCTTAGGCTGGATATTTTTCGCTTTGACCATGCGGTTCGCGATGAGCCTGAGATCGTCGGTTCCGGCACCGCCATACATGCCCATCTGGCAGCGGATATACTGATAACCTTCCTCCATTTTGGCGCGGGCACTGTCTTCCACTTCGACTTCGTCTGCGCCATCGGTGTGCACATAGAGCGCAATGCCATCGCGACACTTGCCGCCCAGCAGCTCATAAACCGGCAATCCGGCCAGTTTGCCTTTAATGTCCCACAGCGCCATATCGACACCGGACAGGGCGTTATTTATGACCGGACCATTGCGCCAGTAGCCACTGACGGCGGCAGACTGCCAGATATCTTCGATTCTTGCCGGATCCTTGCCCGTCAGAAAAGGCGCCAGGTAATCATCAATGGCGCTTTGTACCGCATAGATGCGTTGGGTAAAGGTGGCGCAGCCCAGGCCATACAGACCCGGCTCGTTGGTTTCGATTTTAACCACGACCAGATCGATTCCGCCGGGCGCAGTCAGAATGGTTTTAACATTCGTGATGGACAGATTACTCACAATCGCTCCTCTTTTATCAGGCCATTTACCGCCACCGTCGTGCTCGTTGCTGCTCATGGCTAACAGGTATGTTGTCATACAACATGACTGTTTTATCACAAAGCCGGGTCGTTGCCCTTATTAGCTTTCGATTCTGTGATGGGGATCTAATGACTGAACTTTATGCACGTAGTTAAGATTTATTTTCTTAAAATACAGCATCCTAATCAATTTCAGGGTGAGGGCTTTGTGATAGACGCCTCATAACGCATCATTACGTATTGATTTAATCTGCGCGTAAATTCACCTTAATAAGATAGTTGTCATACATATTTAAGGGTGGAATATGACTGCACTGTTCGATCTGACCGGGAAAACGGCATTAATCACCGGTTCATCGCGTGGGCTGGGTTATGCCTATGCTGAAGCCCTGGCGGCGGCCGGGGCACAGGTGATTTTGAACGGCACGCGTAAAGCGGGGCTGGATGAGGCGGTTGAACAACTCGTGGCGAAAGGTTATCACGCCACGGGGCGGGTATTCGATGTGACAGATGAAGGCGAAATTGAACAGGCATTTGCCGCGCTGGATGAGCAGGCGATTGCGGTGGATATCCTTATCAATAATGCCGGCATTCAGTACCGTAAACCGATGCTGGAACTGGCGCTTGAACAGTGGCAAAAAGTCATTGATACCAACCTGACCAGCGCCTTCCTGGTTTCACGCGCGGCGGCAAAGCGCATGATCGCCCGTCACCAGGGCGGGAAAATCATCAATGTCGGTTCGTTAACCAGTCAGGCCGCGCGCCCGACGGTTGCGCCTTATACGGCGGCCAAGGGCGGAATCAAGATGTTGACCTGCTCAATGGCGGCCGAATGGGCGCAGTTTAATATCCAGACCAACGCGATTGGGCCGGGTTATATCTTAACCGACATGAACCGTGCGCTGGTGGACGACGCCCGGTTTGATAGCTGGGTGAAAAGCAGCAATCCCTCTCAACGTTGGGGCCGGCCAGAAGAAGTGGCCGGTACCGCTGTTTTCCTCGCTTCGCGCGCGTCAGATTATATCAACGGGCAGATGATTTACGTTGATGGCGGCTGGCTGGCCGTGTTGTGAGCCTTACTGACCTGCAAAGGGGAACCCATCGTGCATAGCTTAATGACCCAGGCCTGTGTGGCAAAGGGTAAAAAAGACATTGTGGTAGAAGAGCGCGAGTTGCATTACGCAGAGGATGACGTCGTGATAAAAGTGGAGTGCGGCGGCATTTGCGGATCCGATATTCATTATTATCACGAAGGGCGGGCCGGGTTATCCGTCATTCAGCATCCTTTTATTATCGGACACGAATTTGTGGGGCGGATTTATCATGCGCCGGAATCTTCTGCCCTCAAACCTGGACAGAAAGTGGCGGTTAACCCGTCGCAGCCCTGCGGGCGATGTGAATATTGTCAGGCCGGGAAACAAAATGCCTGCCCAACCATGCGCTTCATGGGCAGTGCGCAGTTCACGCCGCATGTGGAAGGCGGGTTTGCACAGTATGTCGTGGTGTCCGCGCAGCAGTGTGTGCCCTACGACGAGCAGGTTCCGGCCAGCGTGATGGCGGTTGCCGAACCCACCGCGGTCGTCATTCATGCGCTTAATGTGGCAGGCAGTATCGTGGGCAAAAAGGTGCTGGTAATGGGCGCAGGCCCCATAGGCGCGTTAGCCATTGCCGCAGCAAAAGCATCGGGCGCAGCGGAAATTGTGGCCTGTGATCTCAGCGAGCGGTGTCGTCGTATTGCGTGTGAAATGGGTGCCGATGTCGCCGTGGGCGCGGCCGATACGGCGGCCATGGCCCGCTATTGTGAACACCGGGGCTACTTTGACGTCACACTGGAGGCCAGCGGGGCAGAGGCAGCCATCAGCACCAGTATCCTGGCGACGCGGCCAGGTGGCACGGTGGTTCAAATTGGCATGGGAAAAAGCCCGCTTCATTTTCCTGTCGCGCAGATGCTGGTAAAAGAAATTAGCTGGAAAGGTTCTTTTCGTTTTATTGATGAATTTGCGGTTGCAGTGAAATGGCTGGAAAAAGGCATTATCGATCCGCGACCGATTCTGTCCGGTCAGTATGCGCATCAGGATATTGAAGTGGCTTTGCAGGCCGCCAGTGATAAAACGCAGCATTCAAAAGTGTTAGTCGTCTTTTAAGTTCATTCACAACAGCGCTGTTATTCAGCGTGCAAATAACCTTAATGATCAGGGCGAGTGAAATGCTCTCACGTCTCGCGTGGACTGCGCTCGCCTGTCTATTATTCACCTGTCAACGCCGGGTTGGCCTCGGGGTAAAACATGAGTCATTCACATACGCGTACAAAAGAACGTAATACGTCTGATCTTGTCAGGGCCTCTGTTTCAGGATGGTTGGGTACCACGCTGGAGTTTATGGATTTCCAGTTATATTCCCTCGGTGCGGCTCTGGTTTTTCATGAAGTCTTTTTTCCCGGGCAATCAGGCGCAATGGCGTTAATTCTGGCCATGGGCACCTACGGCGCAGGTTATATCGCGCGTATTGTGGGCGCCGTCTTTTTTGGCAAAATGGGCGACCGCGTGGGCCGAAAAAAAGTGCTGTTTATGACCATCGCATTAATGGGCATATGCACCACATTAATTGGTGTGTTACCGACCTATCAGCAGGTCGGTATTCTGGCGCCTTTATTGCTGGTCGCGTTGCGCGTAATACAGGGATTAGGGGCAGGGGCAGAAATCGCCGGGGCCAGTACGATGCTGGCGGAATATGCGCCCAAAGGGAAAAAAGGCCTTATCGCTTCCCTGGTTGCCATGGGCACTAACTGCGGCACCTTGAGTGCCACCGCTATCTGGGCCGTCATGTTCTTGTTTTTCACTAACGAAGAGGTCGTCGCCTGGGCATGGCGTATTCCTTTTCTGGCCAGTTTTGTTGTGATGGGGTTTGCGCTCTGGCTGCGCTTTAATTTGAAAGAAAGCCCGGTGTTTGAAAATGTGGCAGCATCCGCAACCGTTACGCTCCGGTCGAAGGAAAGTCAGTCCATTTTTCAGTTAATTCAGGGGAAAGCGTTCTGGATAGCAACCGGCCTGCGGTTTGGCCAGGCCGGAAATTCGGGGATTATTCAGACCTTCCTGGCAGGCTATATGGTGCAAACGCTGTTATTTAATAAAGCGATTCCCACCGATGCCATCATGGTCAGTTCCGTGATTGGTTTTCTGACGATTCCCCTGCTCGGCTGGCTCTCAGACAGGGTCGGGCGGCGCATTCCCTATCGCATACTGACCGTCGGCTCGATCCTCCTGGCCTACCCGATGATTTCACTGATCGTCGACAAGTCCCAGGCTGTCAGCACCATTATGGTGTGCCTGATCGTGATTCATAACATCGCGGTGCTGGGCCAGGCCGCTATTGAAGGGATCACCATGGCAGAGATGTTTGGTTCGCAAAACCGCTTCGCACAAATGGCGATTTCAAAAGAAATTGGCGGGTTGTTTGCCACCGGATTAGGTCCTCTGCTGGCGGGGATATTTTGTCAACTTACCGGCTCCTGGCACCCGATTGCTGTGATGTTAATCTGTTATTCCTGCATCGGTCTGCTGGCGTCACTGATCATGCCTGAGGTGGCCGATCGCGATCTGACCGCAGAAGCCGATGCGGTGGAGGCACAGTCTGCCATCAGTCAGCACAGGGTGTCCGCGCTCAGCCCGCGTCGCGGCGAATAATGGCCTGTTTTCGAACGACGTGCTTTACGGTGTCAACACAGGACTTTGTCTGAAAGGATGAGATAGAATGGCATCATGTAGGACATCATATGAGAAGGTGTTGTGAGCATAAAATCCATTCAGAAACAGAACGTTGTTAACGAAGTGTTCGAGCAAATCAAGGCCCGGCTACTGGACGGTAGCTGGCCCGCGGGCGCTCGCTTGCCTTCTGAAGCGGAGCTGACACACTCTTTCAATGTCAGCCGGGTGAGTGTGCGCAGTGCGGTGCAGCGGTTGCGTGATCTTGGCATTATCATCACCCGTCAGGGCAGCGGCAGCTATGTGTGCGAAGATTTCACGCCGCAGATGCTGAACAGCAGTGCCAGACCGCTGATGCACCTGAGTCGGGAAGCGTTTAATGACATGATGGTGTTTCGTCAGACCGTCGAGTTTAAATGTGTCGAGCTGGCAGTTGAACACGCGACGGAAGACGACATTACCCTGCTTGAGCAGGCCCTGAATAACATGCTCATCAACAAAGGGGATTACAAGAAATACTCGGAGGCCGATTATGAATTTCATCTGGCGATTATCCGGGCTTCCCATAACAGCGTGTTTTACAACGTGATGAAGTCAATTAAGGACATTTACTACTATTACCTGGAAGAGCTGAATCGCTCGCTGGGTATCACCCTTGAGAGCGTGGAAGCGCATATTAAGGTGTTTATGGCGATTAAAAACCGCGATGCGTCTTCGGCAGTGCAGGTGCTGAACGACGCGATGAAGCACAACGTGGTGGCTATCGACAGGATTAAGAACGGCGAAGGTCTGTCACCTGCGCAGCCCGTTCCCGCGCCGCGTTAATGTCATGTACCTGTAACAGTGAATGGGGCCGGTTACCGGCCCCGAGTGGCTTAGTGCAGACAGCACTGCTTGTATTTTTTACCGCTGCCACACGGGCAGGGATCGTTGCGACCGGGCTGCTTTGCTGCCGTGACAGGCTGTTGAACCTGAGGAATCGCCTCAGGCTGCGCAATCCAGTAATCGTGCAGCGCAAGAGCGGCAGGACGTATGGCATCCATGCTGCTTTCCATCTCTTCCGGCGTTAACGCATCGACTTTTTCGAGGTTTTCTTCCTTGCCATGCAGCGCGATGACGTCCAGTGATTCGTGCAGTTCGGCAGGCAGCGCAGACCAGTCCGTCAGCGCTACGCCGCGCATATAGCCATAGCACCACTCTTCCACCACGGTGAATTCCAGACCTTCCATTTCACGCACGCCAAACAACGGCTCAAATTGCTCCGGAAACTCGGACAGGCGGTCAGCGATATCATTCATATGCTGAAAGCAGAGCTCCATAAAGCGCGTCATTTCGCGCTCATTGCTCCATTTAGGGATGTGCTTTTCGCCGCCCCAGAGCGCAACCAGCCAGCGGCTGGGTTCAACCGTTGTCGGGCCTGACAGTACGGCGGTGAGCAGGCCATCCAGTTCGGACACATCAAGAATAGATGCTTCGCTACCGTATTTTTCCAGCATATCATCAAGCCACTGCAGCTCTTTCTCGCTTAATGGACCTTCTTTCATGGTTCTCTCCGGGCGTTTCTGATTCAGCAGAAAATTGACTGCGTGTAAAAGCGCGCAGTGTACACGCTTATGCATCTGATGGCAGCGCCATCAGATGCACAACGTAATAAGGGACACAACAGAGGCATTCTCTCTGTCGCTATGTTACTCTCCCGGCCCCGCAAGGCCTGATGCCAGAGGGAACGACAGGCGGAACGCCGCCTGGCAACCGGATAAAGATTTAGCTGACTGTGCCGATATAAGCACAGCGGTATCATCTTGCAGGATCGCGATGAAGCTTTTCGTCAGCGCCCTGATACGACAATAAGACGGGCGCGAGGACGTGACCAGAAAAAAGACGCTCATCCGGACGTTATCCGGCCTGCTGACCGGATGCTGCGGTATGTTGACACGGTTCGGCATAGTGACGATCGGTACGGTAGGGTTAACCGCCTGCGGCACACTGTCGCAAATGTCCGCCCCCACGGGCGACAGGCTTTATCTGACTCACAGCGCCTTCCACGATAATCTGGATGACCTGGTGCGCCATTACATGCAGCGCAAACAGGTCTCCGGCATCAGCATTGCCATTATCCACAAAAATGCGCCCACGTTGTTCTACAGCGCTGGCGTGACGGACGATGTCCATCGTTATCCGATTACGCCTGATACCTTGTTTGCGCTGGGCTCCTTGAGTAAAGGCGTAACCGCAGAGGTGATCACGCAACAAGTCGATGAGGGGCAACTGCGCTGGGAAGATACGCTGACTACCCTGCTACCCGCAACAGTGGCATTGAGCCCGGATGCCCGTCGTATCACGCTGTTACAACTGGTGACGCACACGTCAGGATTGCCGCGCCAGGATATGGACCTGGCGATGTTTATGCAGTTCATGACTTATCTTCGCACGGGGCAGAATTTTTACGGCAATCTCGACGATGACCGGGTGCTCAGCTATCTGGCCGACTTTAGGGCACCCCGTCACCGCGTTCCTCAGTATTCAAATCTGGGTTATGCGCTGTTGGGCTATATCTTACGCACCCGATGCCACAGTGATATTGACAGCCTGGCCCGTCAGCGAATCTTTCGTCCACTGGGAATGACGCAAACGAGTTTTGTGCCTGAGCGCCTCAGCGGTTTCCCCATGCGGGCGCTGGGCCATGCTGGCGATCAGCCAAAGTTTATTCCGCGCGGCGATATTACGCCGGACTGGCGCTTCAGACGTAATATGATGGCTGCAGGCAGTCTGTACAGCAATGCCCGCGATCTCAGCGTCTATCTGCGGGCACATTTGACGCCCGGTCCGTATCCTGAAATCAACCGCGCGTTCGCCGGGGTGAATAAACGCGTATACCAACAGGGCAACCAGACGCAGAACATCGCCTGGGTAACGGACCGGCTGGAAGGGCGAAACATCACTTATCAGGTAGGCTATATTGGTGGTTATTCGGCATTTATCGGTTTTGACAGAGAAGCTGGCAATGCGATTGTGGTGCTGCAAAACGCGTTTAACTGGAGTAACTACCTGGGTATCACATTGCTGCTTAACCTGGCAGAAAAAGACAGGTAAGGTGTAAGCAGGAGCCGGAATACGTTGCGATTCCTTACACTTACCTTTATGAGTGATGGAACGGTAATCCTGTTCAGATTGTCTTCAGAGTGGTCTACTGTTATTAAAATCAATTCAATGTGGAAATTATTATGCGCAGGACTCAAATTGCTTTAATTTCAGCGGGTTTACTGTTCGGCTCGCTGAGCCTTATCCCTACTGTTCAGGCCGCAGGCGAAACCACCGACAACGTGCCGCCGCCGCCGCAGGTTCAACCTGCTGCGCCTGCCAGCCCGTCTGGCGAGTCGAACGTACAGCCAGGCAGTAATGCGGCTCAACCCGAAACGGCACCCGTTCAGTCCCAGGCACCTGCGAGTTCTGACTCTAACGACGGTATTACGCCAACCACGCCATCGCATGCGGAGGGTAATCCCGGTAAGCCGAACTACGATCTCAGCACCATCATCATCGATTACAAAGAGCATAAAATCGGTGATACCGTGCCAGATAAATACCGCAGCAAGACCTATACCATCACGGAGTGGCAGAAACGTAACCTGCCTGCGCCTCAGCCCGGTACGCACTGGGCTTATATCAATGCCAATTACATCCTGATTACCGATGACACCGGTAAGATCGTCATGGGTAAATCAGGCGATATCTTCTTCCGCGGATAACCCCGTCGCCGGACGTCGGCACGACGCAACCGGAGAATGTGAAATAACGGCCTCGTCACGGGGCCGTTTTTTTTGGTTTTATCAGAGTAAGACTTCTCAACCTCTGCGTAACGTGGCAACGTGTTTTGATTAACCGAAACGCAGGAGGCACGATGGCACAGCACCTCAATCAGTATGGTCAACCGGTAGGGCAATCAATGCCCGACTGGCAGTCACGCCCTTTACCACAACGCGAGATTTTTCAGGGACAGGTCTGTCGGCTTGAACCCTTTAGCGTCGCTGCGCATGGGGCGGCACTCTGGCAGGCCTGGTCACTGGCGGAAGATGGTCGTGACTGGACTTACCTTTCAGATGGCCCTTTTGATGATGAGGCCGCATGGTTAGCTCATGCCAGAACCTTGGAGGCGAGTCGGGATCCGCTGCATTTCAGTGTGGTTGATCGAAAAACCGACAGGGCTGTGGGGACGCTATCGCTGATGCGTATTGACGCGGCGAATGGTGTGATGGAGGTGGGATTCGTCACCTTCTCCCGCTTACTTCGGCAGACAAGAATGGCGACAGAGGCACATTTTCTGCTAATGCGTTACGCCTTTGAACAGCTTGGCTACCGACGTTATGAATGGAAATGCGACAGCTGCAATCTGCCTTCTCGCCGGGCCGCGTTACGTCTGGGGTTCCAGTTTGAAGGGGATTTTCGCCAGGCCCGCATCTATAAAGGTCGCACGCGCGATACCAGTTGGTTTTCGATCATTGACAGCGAATGGCCGCAGGTGAAAGCGGGTTTTGAACGCTGGCTGGCAGAGACCAACTTCACCCGTGAAGGCCAGCAACGAGAAAAGTTGGAAACGCTTCGGGGCTGAGATCTGCCCCTGCCTGGTCGTTCAGACAAGCATGTATTTCATGGCCGCCATAAGCAGAGTGGTGGTCATGACCATAAGCAGACGTTTAACCCAGCACATATCGTTTTTTAACCCGCCGACATCCGTCCTGAGTTCATCCACATCGGTTCTCAGCGTACTGACATCCATAGTCAGCCTGTTCACATCGGTTTTCAGGCTATTAACGTCTGTTCTCAGCACGCTGACATCACTCTTCAGGGTGTCGACGTCCGTTCTCAGTACGCTGACATCACTCTTCAGGCTGTCGAAGTCCGTTCTCAGTACGCTGACATCACTCTTCAGGCTGTCAACGTCTGTTCTCAGCACGCTGACATCACTCTTCAGGGTGTCGACGTCCGTTCTCAGTATGCTGACATCACTCTTCAGGGTGTCGACGTCCGTTCTCAGTACGCTGACATCACTCTTCAGGCTATCGAAGTCCGTTCTCAGTATGCTGACATCACTCTTCAGGCTACCGAAGTCGGTTCTCAGTATGCTGACATCACTCTTCAGGCTACCGAAGTCGGTTCTTAACACGCTGACATCACTCTTCAGGCTACCGAAGTCCGTTCTCAACACGCTGAGATCGGTCTCCATATTCTCAGACTGCTTACTCAGCCTGAGAATATGCTGGTTATGACGCGTAAAAGCCTGCATGACATCAGCGCGCGAGAGTGCGTTGTCCTGCTGTATCTGCGCAAAAATATCGACCATCACTTCGGCCTGACGGTCATTGATGCCTGCCCGTTGCAGACGTTTAAACGCTTTATGTGTATTCATCATTGCGGTCGCCATTCATGCCTCTTCGCGTTTCATCACACCGTGATGGCATCATGACAGGCAAGCCGAAACAGTCACAGTACAGAGGCAATATCTTGCGGATTAAATCCAAAAATATCAATTGGTTAAACAGGTAATAATCATTTTTTTGCGTGGCGCTTCGCAAAAAGATGAGCGTTTTGCTGCTGCCGACATCGCCATTTCAATGCCGGCAGCCAACATCAGTGGCGTGACCACTCAGGGAAGGGGAACGACCTTGAGCTCGACCAGACCAATACCGAGTTTGCGCGGATCTTGTCCGGCGATATTGTTGAGGTTACTGAGTTGCGGCTCGGGCGGCGAGAGCGTTAACCGGTGGCTTCCTTCAGGATTGTCAAAACGTAGCGTATGGGTAGAGGGAATCTCCCCCAGCGTCAGCAACTGCTCAGTATCGCCCACCCTGACCGGTATTGGCCGGTGGATGTTCGGACCGTAGGCACGAGCGGTGATCACCAGATCAAAGTGCGCGGGCAACGGATCGACAAACTCAATCGTCACGTCGGGGGCAAGACGGGCATTCGACCAGCGTCCCCAACTTTCCTGGCGCGAAATGCCGCTAAACTGCTTCACACTGGCTGGCGCGCCGGGGATCGCAAACAGAAAGCTTTCAGCGTCATAACGAATCGCATTATCTTCGATGCGCAGCTGTGCCACAGCAAGTTGGTAGCGGGCATTGCTGAGGGTGTCTGCCGGGAACCGGGATTGACCTTTCCACTGAGGCGTATCAACGCGTGTGACGGTGGGCTGACCCGCAGGTTGCCCCATCGCAACGCACCAGTCACCGGACAGTGCCAGAGAAGGTTGCCAGATGCGGCCCATTTTGAAACAGCGATCGACCCAGATAAACTTCTCATCTGCTTTGAAATCGGCCAGCTGGAAACGCAACGGCGCGGAATATTCCCCTTCCGGCAGCGGCTCTATATGTTTATCTGTTACGCGCAACAGAATCGGCAATTTAAAGCTGGTTCCGGAAAAGCTGAAAGTATTTTTGGCCTGATTGATAATAAAACTGTCGATTTTGCTGGGAAAATTCCAGAGCTGAATAATATCGGGCTTCCAGCTTAAGACTTTGGTTTTCATGTCCTCAAACTGACTGGATAACGACACCGCTGACAGACTGCTGCGGCCCAGGCCAATCGCATTATCCCCGCCCAGGATATCCAGCAACGTGGCGCCGTTATCCAGCGTACTGCGTTTCATATCAATCACGTCGGTCTCAGGCCGATCGCCGCGAATCACCATAAACAAATCGTGGCGGGGATGCGTTATCAGAAAAGGGTGCGCGGTATTGTTCATCGCCAGATGATCGGAGGCAACCACAATCACCGTGTCAGCGAACCACGGGGACGCTTTGATACGGGCGATCAGTCGGGCGATATGTTCCTGTGAGCAGGATACCGCGCTGAACGACTGGTTGGGTTTACCCGCATAGCTGTAGCTTTTGCGCTGGCAACCGCGAGAAATAAAACCGTCGGGATGGTGCGTGTCGACGGTGAGCGCAAACAGCGCAAACCGTTTTTGCTGGCGTGACAGCGAGGCATAAGTGTCGTAAACCTTATCCAGCACCGTGTCGTCATAATATCCCCAGTTATTGCGGTACGTGGGATCGCGCACCTGATCTTTTAGCTCCTGTGCACCGTACATATGTGCGGCATCGAAACCGTGGGAATGCAAAAAGACATCTTTGCCTGCAAAGCGTAAATCGGCCCCCTGAATAAACCAGTTCTCATAGCCCGAGTTCTTCAGGATATCGCCCAGGCAGATATTTTGTGGATAAAAGCTGGAAAGGGAAGCGGAGGCATTGCCGTCGAAAGGGGCAAAAAGGGGAATGCCGCATTGCGATGCGACCATACCGGCAATGGTGTAATCCGTGCCGGGCAGTTGTTCGGTCTGACTGAAGTCCAGGCTTTGCTCTTTCTCGCGATTCAATTCGGGGGCCAGACCCGGAAAGGCCATCTGGTCGAAATAGGTGCGCTCCAGGCTTTCAGCGTAGATATACACGACATTAAGCGCAGGCCGCTCAATGCGGTTCTTCGGCACCTTATAAACGGTGTCGAAGTCAGAGTCGTCCCGCAGTGAGTAAGAGGTGATCAGTGTGCTGACCTGATGAAAAGCCGGCGTGGTCTGCACCGCACCGGCGGCGCAGATAAATGCGACCAGGCTCCAGCCAGGGTGAAAAGGGCGCTTACGGCGTCGGAGCAGCCATGATAAGGCGCAAAAGAGTAAAAACAGCACGATAAGCAGGCCAAGGCCGGGCACAACATATTTGCTCAGGCCCGCACCGGTCAGGCTGTTTGTCAGTGTATACACCACGGCATCGGTAATGCCCTCGCCCGTAAAATAATTGCTGGCAAACAGCGTGGCATTCAGCACGACAAACAGCATGAGCAACACCAGGACGAGGCAAAACCAGATTCTGTTTCGGCCTGCTTTACAGGAATAAACAGCAATCGCGGTCAGAAAAAGGAGCACTGACACGAATTCGGGCAACGTCACATCCTCTTATTATGTGAACCTGTCTCTTCTGAGGGGGACATTTTCATTAAATTGCGGCTCAATCTAGCTTGGCTGTCATCGGGCTGCAACCTGTCTGCCGCCATTTTGGCGGCAGATTCACATTGCCAACAGATAAAAACACGCCATCGCGAATGCTGAAGAACCCGTGACGGATTACGCGCGCTGCT
The DNA here is from genome assembly GCF_041954745.1 of Pantoea sp. CS_6. Taxonomy (NCBI): domain Bacteria; kingdom Pseudomonadati; phylum Pseudomonadota; class Gammaproteobacteria; order Enterobacterales; family Erwiniaceae; genus Pantoea; species Pantoea sp. CS_6. The sequence continues at coordinate 251,801 of NZ_JAVAYG010000007.1, read as the reverse complement.
CCTGGGGGGCCAGCAGTCTGGCGGGCGACGACAGAGTTTGATGCATGACTTCACCTATCAGGCTGGAGCGATTGTAAAAGCGCAGCTTAAGGTTGAAATCAAGATGTGTGCGTTCGCGGGCACTCAGTTTGATCACCGGAGGAGGCGTCAGAGGACGTTGCTGGAATAAAACAGAGCGGACAAACGCCGTGCTGTTACCGGCATCAACCCTGTGATAATACCCGGCGCTCGCTTCGGCTTTACGCAAAAGGAAATTGACCCGACGATGTTCGTCCATCGCCAACTGGTGGGCCAGCGACGGCAGCTCACTGTCAGGATGGCTGAGGTTTTGTCTCAGCGCAGGGAAGTCACTGCGTTTCTTTAACTCCAGCAGGTAGTTATGCATACCGACATATTTTACCGGTGCCAGTTGTTTGAGCCATTCCCGGATAAACGGGTTTTGGACGGGCGCGGCGAGAACGCTGGTATCAATCACCGGCCTGAGTGAATGACAGGTGGATTCCTGGCGGTAATAGCCGATCAAATCCCTGGGGCTGAGGCTGTGGGCCTGATGTATCCACGTCAGATCTTCAAACAGTAAGGTATGACAATCAATGCTGATGCCGCCATAACGGAGCAGCAGTTCCAGCCGGATGATGTCGTTTTTCAGCGCCTGCGTCAGATCTGAAGAGATGAACTGCAACTCAGGCAGCCAATGACTCAGCGTTTGCGGAGTCACCAGATGAACATCATGATCCGGATTATCGCGACGAAGTTTGCGAATTGTTAAGGCGACAGAGGCAGGTAACCGTTCGCCAGGCCAATAGAGCCAGACCGTTCTGGCAATGGCAGGCAGTGACTTAGGCACCGCGGTCAGTTCCACATCGTGTTCAAGGCCAGGATCATATTCTGGCGCACTGAGGGCACGGTGCTGTTTCATCGTCAGCAGCATACGGCTGGTGAAGGCGAGTTTTTCCCAATGGCGCCAGAGCGGAAGCAAAGAACGGCGATGCGAAGTCATATTTCACCTGTTATTTTGGTTATTGTGTTTTATGCCGGTCGTCAAAATAACGTGCTTAACTGCCAGCCTGTATCTGAACCGCTATAAAAGCAGACATCGCTGTACTGCAATGCTTATTCGTCTTGCCGGGTGATGTGACGATGGCACGTGGCAACGACGTTTTGAACAGGCGAAATCAACCACGCCAGGTTATTTAATAGAACACAATGTAGTCATTCGCTATGCCTGATAAACACTTTAGGATAAAACGGAAATAACGCTCAGCCGGAAACAAAAATAAATATTTATTCACGCTAATGGTTTATTTGTTTATGACAAACTGAGTCTGTCGTCATGCTGAACATTTAACTTCAAAAAAAACCGATACACTGTGAAGCTGTCAAAGGGATACAGGCTAAATCGGGATAAAAAAATTATTTAGCATATTTTATCAATTCTCAGGTGTACGCAGCCCGATAACCCTTGTCTACGCTTTAAGCTTACCGATGATAAAGGAGATGCCATGTCGTTTGACTCTCGAGGATTACTGGCGGTCGACAGACAAACCCGCCGTGCGCTGTTTCTCGATCCCGACACGTTTGCCGTCAGCCAGGCCGTGGACGTGATTCCGACGCGGCTGCATGAACTGCTGATGCTTGCGCCCTGGGGAAAAGCTTTTTTGCCCTTGTACGGCGATGCGATGCGAAGTGAACTCCCGCATCCCGGGCACAAAGTCGCCGTAATTGATCTTCGACGGCGGGAAATTACCGACTACATTGATCTGTCGCCGTCTAAAGCGCCCCACAGCGGTCAGTTAGGGCGGGATGGCAAAGTCTATTTGTGTTGCGAGAATCCAACGGCCGTCGTGGTGATCGACCCGCAGACGCATCGTGTTGAAAAGACCATTCCCATTCCGCTGGATAATACCCATCGCCTGACGCTCTCTCCGAGCGGCCGCAAATTATTTACCGACAACGAGCAGGACGCCACTATCACCGTGGTGGATCTCTGTGAGGCGGAAGGGCGCGTCATTGATACGGTGCTTATGCCGGGCCCCGTTTCGGGTCTGACAGCTTCACCCAAACATCCCTACCTGATCGCCAGCGCCGCCGATGCGCCCTTGCTGTATGTGGTGGATCGCCAGAGTCATCGTATCCGCCAGAGGCTGGCTTTGCCCGATCATCAGCATCCCTGCCAGAAAGTGCGCTTTAGTCCGGACGGGGACTACCTTATGGCAATGGGTGATCAGGAGCCGACTGTGACACTGTTTGACGAGTTGCTTAATCCGCTGGGGCGAATCACGCTGGCTGGACAACCGCTCGATGGCTGTTTCAGCCCGGACAAAAAAAAGCTGCTGATCACGCATGATGACAATAAGACGTTAAGCGTGATTGATTTGATGCGCCAGACCGTGGTGGTGACCGCAGAAGTGGGCGCGGGTTATGAAACGCTGAGCTACTTCCAAATCGATTAAATAAACGGGCGATGATAAATCGCGGAACTCCAGTGACGGCTGCTGGCATGCTTTTCGGCCTGCCAGCCACGCTTACGCAGTTCGCGGGCAATCATTTTGTTCATAATGCCGTGACCCAGCAATAAAACCGTGCCTTTCTCCGATAAGGCGATCAGCCTTTCTGCGGCGCGCGACGCCCGTGCGCGCGCATGTTGCAGTGATTCGGTCTCGCCCGCGTAACCACACAACCACATCGCACGCAGAATGGCCTGCCAGACAAAGGTGGGTAACTGAAGGCGATCGGCCCGCAGCAGCGGAATGCCGACTTCACTGAACAGCGCATCGACATGATGGGGGCGCAGCCCCAGGTGCGCCAGCGATGAGTGGGCGCGGGGTAACGGACTGCAGACGACAACCGCGGCGTTGCGCGCGATATTGATGCTGCGCTCAGGCGGCCCATCGCTGACCAGCGAAAGATCATAGGCTTCGCACCAGTCCGCCATGCCCTGCGCACTCAAACGGCGGGCAAAAGGGTGGGCGGGTTTGCCGTGTCGCATCAGGATAATGGTCATAACGTGTAAACAGCGTCCTCCAGGTCAGGTGCGGACAGGGCTCTGCGCGACTGTACGCGATACAAACGTGGTGCGTTGTCATTTTGCAGTCACACCAGTATGCGACAACAGCATCTGATGAAAGGTTCTGACGGCCAGTTTGGCTTAATGATAAAAGAAAAGTGAACCGGGTCTAGCGTTATGCTGTTTTTTTGCGCGTCAGGTTACAATTAACCCTCTGATTTTGCGTTAAAAATAGCATCTGATGCAGCTTGATACTAAAGAAAATCTAACAAATTTTCTCAAGTGCTATTGATTTATCTACGCGCGTAGATAAACTAGCTTCCAGTGATTGCTCTCGGTGCCCGATGCACGGTAGGCCGATCGAGGAACAAGTTACATTCGCCAGACTTATACGACCGCTGAAAAATACAGCGGCGAAGCTCGCGATACTGCGGATTCCAACACCAGGGAATCTTTTAACTTTCCTTTCATCATGGTTAGCCAACTGAATGTCGCCACCAGAGTGATTCTTCTGCTTACAGTCAGGGAATTGTCTCTCGGAATGGCATTTATCTATCTGCATATTTTCAAGGGACAGCGTTTATGACGGCACAGCACTCCGTTACGACACAGGCATCACTGCCTTCTACCTCCGCCGCAGATGAGCGGTTTAACACCTCAGCCGGCCGCAAAGATTTTTGGCGCGCTACGGTTTCCTGTTGGTTAGGCACGGCAATGGAGTATGCAGATTTTGCGCTCTATGGCCTGGCTGCGGGCATCATTTTTGGTGATGTCTTTTTCCCCGAACAAACGCCCGCGATGGCACTGCTTGCCAGTTTTGCCACCTGGTCCGTTGGGTTTATTGCCCGTCCGATCGGTGCCCTGTTTTTCGGCTGGCTGGGCGATCGTAAAGGCCGCAAGGTCGTCATGGTCACCACCATTATCCTGATGGGCGCCTCCACCACGTTGATTGGGCTGATTCCCAGCTATGCTTCGATTGGCATCTGGGCGCCGGCCTGCCTGGTGCTGTTACGCTTCAGTCAGGGCTTTGGGGCGGGCGCCGAACTCTCAGGCGGAACCGTTATGCTGGGTGAATATGCACCGGTCAGGCGCCGTGGCCTGGTGTCATCGGTCATTGCACTCGGCTCTAACAGCGGCACGTTGCTGGCCTCGCTGGTCTGGCTGCTGGTGGTACAAATGGACAAGCAGAGTCTGCTGGAGTGGGGATGGCGCATTCCGTTCCTGAGCAGTGCGTTGATCGCTCTGGTGGCCTTGTGGATCCGTCGTAATCTGCGTGAAACACCGGTATTCGAGCGTAAAAAAGCAGAGCTTGCCGAAACGCGCGCCCAGGCGATTGCCGCGCATCGTTCTGAAGCGGATACACGCCCGTTCTTTCAGCGCACACGTGCCTTCTGGACAATGATCGGGCTGCGCATCGGTGAAAACGGCCCCTCTTATCTGGCCCAGGGCTTTATTGTGGGCTATGTCGCCAAGGTGCTGATGGTAGATAAATCCGTGCCCACCACGGCGGTGTTTATCGCCTCATTGCTGGGGTTCCTGATTATTCCGTTTGCAGGCTGGCTGTCTGACCGTTTTGGTCGCCGTGTGGTCTATCGCATGTTCTGCCTGCTGCTGATGATCTATGCCTGGCCTGCTTTTACCCTGCTGGATACGCGTGAACCGGCCATCGTGATTCCGGTGATTGTGGTCGGCATGGCGCTGGCTTCTCTGGGCATCTTTGGCGTACAGGCGGCCTGGGGCGTGGAGATGTTTGGCGTGAATCACCGTTATACCAAGATGGCGGTCGCGAAAGAGCTGGGTTCTATTATTTCAGGCGGCACCGCCCCGTTAGTAGCGGCGGCCATGCTCTCTTATACCGGACACTGGTGGTCTATCGCCGTCTATTTTTCCGTGATGGCTACGATTGGTTTCCTGACTACGTTTGTGGCACCGGAAACACGTGGGCGCGACCTTAACCTGCCAGAGGACGCTATCTGAAACAGGCTATGCTAAAGGCAGTGCACGTTAAGTGAGGAAGGGGAAGTGGCGAAACAGGTGAAAACCGCCGTGACGCGGAGTGACGTTGCTAAAGCTGCCGGGACCTCCGTCGCTGTGGTGAGTTATGTCATCAATAATGGCCCGCGTCCGGTCGCGGACGCGACCCGGCAACGGGTACTGGCGGCAATAGAGCAGACCGGCTATCGCCCGAATGCCGCCGCGCGTGCCCTGGCGTCAGGGAATACCAAAACGTTTGGTCTGGTGGTGCCCAATATCAGTAACCCCTTCGTCGCCTCCATGGCGCATATGCTGCTTCAGGAGTCGCTCAACCACGGCCATGTGATGCTGCTGGGTGATGCCGGCGACGATCGCAAGCGTGAACTGGAGCTGATTCAGGGGCTGCTGAACCGTCAGGTCGACGGTCTGTTTTACACCAGTGTCGATCGCCATCCTTTCATCGATATCATCAAAGCCAGCGGGACACCGCTGGTCATGCTGGATCGGGTCGACCCACAACCCGGTGTCAGCATGCTGCGGGTAGATGAGCGTGACGCGGCGTTTCAGGTGACGTCGCATTTACTCAGCCATGGCTATCAGCAGGTCGGGATGATCAGCGGTCCCCGGGACATGCTGAATGCGCAGGATCGTATTCAGGGCTGGCGCGATGCGCTGCGGGCGTATGGTTTGCCAGCCGATGATGCCAACATTTTCCCCGCAACCTATACACGTGAGGGCGGCTATCAGGCTGCTTTACGTATGATTGCCAGTAAACGGGTGCCGCGCGCCCTGTTTGCCAGCAACGAAGGTCAGGCGATTGGCTGTATTCGCGCCTTCAGCCAGCATGGCCTTCATGTGCCGGACGATGTGGCCCTGGTCTGTTTTAACGGAACCGATCAATCCGCCTACCATGTTCCGGCATTAACCACCGTGCGCCAGCCGGTTAAAGAGATGGCTCGCTGTGCGATTCATATGCTGAAAGCGTGGAATGGCGAGGCACGGATTGAAGCATTCCCACACCAACTTGAGATTGGTGAATCTTGTGGCTGTCGGCCATCAGAACAAAACAAATAAAGCGACCTAATGAAAAGACTGATTATTGATTGTGATCCGGGGAACGGGATTGCCGGGGCCAATACTGATGATGGCCTGGCCCTTTCCCTGGCGTTAGCCTCACCAGGGCTCTCGCTGGAGTTAATTACGACGGTCGCCGGGAATACCCCGAGTGATGTCGGTGCACGAGTCGCTAAAGACTTAATGGCGCGGCTGGGCTGTGCGGTTCCTGTCGTACAGGGGGCTACGCGGGCGTTGTGCGAAGACCCTGCGCCCTGGCGCGCGCTGCTGGATAAGCGGGTCGAACAACTCGACCTGATGGCGTTATGGCAGGGCGTTCCTCAGCCTGCGGCATTACCGGCTGACGGAAACGATGCTGCTGAGGCGATGGGGCAGCTCATCTGTGATAATCCCGGCGAGATCACCCTGATTGCGATTGGCCCGTTGACCAATGTGGCGCTGGCCATGCAGCGTTTTCCCGCAATGGCCGAATCGGTAGCCGAGATTGTGATTATGGGGGGTGTCTTTGCGCTGGAAGACTACATCAAAGACACGAATTTCGGTGTGGATCCCGAGGCGGCTCATCAGGTGTTGCACAGCGGTGCCGCCATTACCCTGGTGCCGATGGATGTGACAACACAAACCATGCTGACCCAGGCCGATCTCAAACGTCTTACCCGGCATGCTCATCCGCTGACCCGTTTCGTGCGGGAGACGTTGCAGCCCTGGATAGATTATTCAATGCAGACCCGGCATCTGCCAGGTTGCTGGATTCATGACGCGCTGGTTGTCGCCTGGTTGCTTAATCAGCGTGTCGCCTGGGGCACGGATTACCGGGTCGATATTGAGCTCCGTCCGGGAGCCACACGCGGGAAAAGCTGGCGTTATCGTCAACCCCTGCGGCTGGATGTCGGTATCCCACCGGACAGCGGTGCGCTGGTACATGTGCTGCACAGTGTGGATAACGCTCTTTTGCTGTCCATCATTGAGTCGGCATTTCAACATCTTCCTGAATAACGTACAGGCGATTCGTCGCCTGACCTGCTGGCAGAAAGTCAGACACGCTTTCTTACAGCCTGATCCACTGCCTCACAATTACGCAATACGCTCTCCTCCTAAACATGATGTATACATTTGATTAACAATCACATCACTCTTCGTTAGCCACCAGAAAATTTTTGGGCGGAGCGCCAGAGTGTCTCAGAGAGGAGACTTGTATGCTTGACTGGACATCGACCCAGCGCAATGTGGCTTTCGCCTGTTTTGCCAGTTGGACGCTGGACGCTTTCGACTTTTTTATTCTGGTGTTTGTCCTGAGTAATCTTGCTCAGTACTTCCATAATTCCGTCACCGACGTGTCGGTCGCTATCATGCTGACGCTGGCGGTGCGCCCGCTGGGTGCCTTACTGTTTGGCCGGATGGCGGAAAAATATGGCCGCAAGCCCATCCTGATGCTGAATATCGTCTTTTTCTCGGCGTTTGAGCTGTTGTCCGCCTGGTCACCCACCTTCACCGCATTTCTGGCCTTTCGTGTTTTCTACGGTATTGCCATGGGCGGAATCTGGGGCGTGGCATCCTCGCTGGCGATGGAGACGATACCCGATCGTTCACGCGGTCTGATGTCGGGACTGTTCCAGGCGGGTTATCCCTGTGGCTATTTGCTGGCGTCCATTGTATTCGGTCTGGTTTTCGACATGGTAGGCTGGCGCGGCATGTTTCTTATCGGCGCTGTCCCGATTCTGTTGTTGCCGTTCATCTACTTTAAAGTCCCGGAATCCCCGGTCTGGCTGGCCGCGCGTGAACGTAAAGAAAGCAGTGCCCTGATGCCCGTCCTGCGCCAGCACTGGAAAATATGTATTTACATGGTGCTGCTGATGGCCTGTTTTAACTTTTTCAGCCACGGCACGCAGGATCTGTATCCGACTTTCCTCAAAGTGCAGCATCAGTTTGATGCGCACACGGTCAGTATTATTGCTATCGCCTACAATATTGCTGCGATGCTGGGGGGCATTTTCTTCGGTACGCTGTCAGAACGCATTGGGCGCAAGCGAGCCATTATTATCGCGGCGCTGCTGACGCTGCCTGTGTTGCCGTTGTGGGCCTTTTCCAGCGGTTCCTGGACGATTGGTCTCGGTGCCTTCCTGATGCAGTTTATGGTGCAGGGCGCCTGGGGCGTGATCCCGACTTATCTGAACGAACTGGTTCCGGGAAACGCAAGAGCAGTGTTGCCCGGCTTTGTTTATCAGTTGGGGAATCTCATTGCGTCCGTCAACGCGACGCTGCAGTCGCGCATTGCTGAAGCGCATGGCGGCAATTACGGTCTCGGTATGGCCATTGTAGCCGGGACGGTGGCAATATTGATTTGCCTGTTTGTCGCCTTTGGCCGGGAAACGCGCGGCATGACAATTTCGGGAACGGTGGCAAAGCAGACGCACTAGCGCGTTTCACAGACATCTACCCATTTTGCCGCAGTGAGTTCAGCCATTTGCTGCGGCGAAATGCGGACAGCGCTGTGAATCGATCCTGCGGCAGGCAACACTTCATCAAAGCTTTTTAACGAGATATCGCAATACACGGTCACCGGGTTTTCCAGGCCAAAAGGGCAGACGCCGCCCACAGGATGCCCGGTCCAGTTAATCACTTCGTCCACACTCAGCATGCGCGCTTTCGCACCCATCACCGCTTTCAGCTTACGATTATCTAACCGTGCATCACCGCGTGTGACCACCAGGATCACCTCATTTTTCACTTTGAGTGACAGCGTTTTCGCAATTTGTCCCGGTTCAACACCGTGAACACGTGCCGCCATTTCTACCGTTGCCGTACTGTATGGCATCTCAATGATGTCTATTTCCGGCGCACGCTCGGCAAAAAACTGGCGTACAGACTCCAGGCTCATTTTTTACTCCCGACTAATCGAAGGCGTAGAAATTGCCATAAGCCCGCGGTGGTGTAAACGGCAGAGCGAAAGAATAGGTAACAGAATGCATAACGGTACGTTAACAGAGAGCTATGGCCGTCAGGCCGGGGACAGACAGCCCCCGGTGATGTACGTGCCGACGGCTGGTGGTCCTGCGACCCGGCACGGCGGTTAGCCGATCTCGCTGACGGTGTTGTGAAGTACGGGGAGATCTTCCCAGGCGAGGATGGTATTGCGCCCCTGATTTTTTGCCACGTAAAGCGCACGGTCGGCGTTCGCAACCGCCTGATCAAATTCATCATCGTAAATAGGGGCAATGCCTGCGCTGATAGTCACATGCGTAGAAACGCGCTCATTAAACATATGCGGTATTTCCAGGTTGACGACATATTGCCGAATACGTTCAGCCAGTTTCATGGCAATCGAGGCATTCACATTGGTCATCAGCACAAGAAATTCTTCGCCGCCATAACGGGTTACCACATCACGTGACCGAACGGCGTCACGAATAGCGACGGAAACGCGGGCCAGCGCCTGATCGCCCATCGCGTGGCCGTAATTATCGTTGTAGGCCTTAAAATGGTCGATATCAAGCAATAACACATAATGGCTGCCCGCATGATTATCCAGAATGTTATCAAGGCGGTTCTTCAGTCCGCGGCGGTTATATAAACCGGTTAACGGATCGAGCATACTGAGATCGCTAAACGATTCTTTCTCTTCATATAATTGATACATTAAGCGCAGTGTAAAATCTTCCGAACGTCGGCGCATTAAATGTTGTAAAGAAAACCCGATCAGCGGCAGGGCAATGGTCAATAAAATCAAGGGTAAATGCTGTCCGTGATCCAGCATCAGCACGGTGAGCATTGCGGGCGTGATGTGCAAACAAAACGCCACTAAATAATCGCTTAAGGCAATCGCACTGATAAAAAAAACGCACAGCAGACTGACAATCAGAAATCCACCATCCGTCAAAGAAACAAACTGGTAGCGGTGCTGAATATGCCACGCCCATAACCCGCCTAAAATCAACGCCACAGGATTTAACAGGGGTAATTTTAGTTTTGCCTTTATTAAACACGTGGCCAGCATCGTCATACTGAAGAAAGCCACCATAATCACCGGTACAGTAACTTGTGTTTCATTGTTTTCTGCTAAAGGGAGCAGACAAAATAGTGAAACTGCAGCGTTTAAAAACAAAAAGAGCATGAAAGAAAGGCGGTATTTGCTGTGTTTCAATTCATCATAAGATTCTATTTTCATTATTGATACTCGTGACGGCCCTGAAATAACAAAGCAAAAGCCGGCAAATGATTTCAGCCGATCGACAGATTTAATATTGCTGTTATAAATTGTGTAATCAGCCGCAATTTAGCATTTTCTTGTTTCTCTGTCATCTTCCCGCCGGGCCACAAAAACAAGCTGCGCATTGAGAATAGTTATCATATGATAATGGGAATGGTTATCATCCATGTAATCAGGTACTGTCCTGACAGCGATGACAGATGAGGAGACAATGATGCGCGGGATAAAACTGGACAGTGCATGGGCGGGCGTACTGGCCTGTGCGGTAATACCAGCCATGACGCTGTGGCAACCCAGCTTCGGGCAGTGGCGTATGATGATGTTGGTGGCGTTACTGCTGACAGTGCTGATGCTGTTTAATCAGCGGATGCGGCATTATGTGTTACTGCCTTCCTGTCTGGCGCTGGCGAGCGTGCTGGCCGCGATTAGCGTGAGATTAACCGGATAGTAACAGTAAAAAGGGAGCAGAAGAAAAAGAGAGGGAGGACAACGTTGGTGCGAAGAGAGGGACTTGAACCCTCACGTCCGTTAAGACACTAACACCTGAAGCTAGCGCGTCTACCAATTCCGCCACCTTCGCATCCTGTTGTCTTTTCATATCACCGCATTGGTGCGAAGAGAGGGACTTGAACCCTCACGTCCGTTAAGACACTAACACCTGAAGCTAGCGCGTCTACCAATTCCGCCACCTTCGCGCAGTGCTCGCGATATGAAATCTGTGATTTTGGTGCGAAGAGAGGGACTTGAACCCTCACGTCCGTTAAGACACTAACACCTGAAGCTAGCGCGTCTACCAATTCCGCCACCTTCGCATACCCGTAATACGTTACCGTATTACAACCACGGAGGCGCATTTTAGAGATTTTACTCAATGCGTCAACACATATTTCGCCAGACGGAAACGATCGCTGCAAAAAGCAACGTTTTCAGCCTGGCAACACGCAAAAAGGGCGAAAAAGGCAGAAAAAAGATTAACGGGCTTTCGCACCGCGACCGTAAACGGCACGGTAAACTTTGAAGCGACCGGTCTGCGCCAGCACTTCATGATTGCCAAAGGTTTCGTCCAGCACCTGGGGATAAGGCAGGAAGGCATTCGCCACAATGCGCAGTTCTCCGCCGCTGTTAAGGTGCTTAACGGCACCACGAATCAGCGTTTGTGCTGCATCCAGGCTGGTCTGGGTGCCTTCATGAAACGGCGGGTTGGAGATAATCATGTCAAAGCGCCCGGTGACATCGGAAAAGACGTTACTGGCAAACACTTCGCCTTCCAGACCGTTAGCGGCCAGGGTGGCTTTGCTGGCCTCGATTGCGGCGGCATGGACATCGCATAACCACAGGCGCACTTTGGGCGAATGCGCCGGTAACGACGCCGCAATCACGCCTGCACCACAGCCGATATCCAGCACTTTGCCTTTGGTATGGGGCGTGAATGTTGAAAGCAGTAACGCGCTGCCGGCATCCAGGCCGTCGCGGCTGAAAACGCCAGGTAAGGTATGGATGGTCAGGTCATCCAACTGATAGCGGTTGCCAAAGGCCGAAGCATCAAAGGCGGGCTGCTTCTCCAGACGTCCGTGATAAAGACCGCAGCGCCGCGCACTGTCGATTTTTTCCAGGGTCACCCACTGCTCCAGCATGCCTTCTGCGCTGCGCACGCCGCTGCGGTTCTCACCGACGACAAACACATCACAGCCGACGGGCAGTAACGACAGCAGGTTCTGCAACTGAAACTGCACTTCAGGTTTGTTTTTGGTCCAGAAGTAAACCAGCGTATCGCAACCCTGCACATCGTCGGCCTGCGCAACCAGTCCATAACGCGCCTGGTCGCCCAGGCGGCGGCTCAGGTTTTGCCAGTGATGATATTGTTGGGTATGCACACGGGAAGCGGCGGTCTCCAGCTGTGCGGGCAGGTCATCCTGCAGGTCGCCAGCAAATAAAACGTGGCGGGTGGAAAATTCATCACTGTGGCGCAGAATGACTTCACTGGCCGGGGTAAAAGCAGACATGTCGGGCTCCTGTAAGATCTGAGCGGAGATTATAGTGGTTTGTTGGCGCATGTTCGATGGGTTTGCTAGCATAGCGTCGCATTCCGCGAGCAAAGCAGGTATACCATGACGTCCAGGCGCGACTGGCTTTTACAGCAAATGGGGATAACGCAGTATCAACTGCGCCGCCCGCGCGTGCTCCAGGGCGAAATCGCCGTGCGGCTTTTGCCGGATACCCAACTGATTATCGTGGCGGAAAATCCGCCCGGTTTGCAGGAGCCTTTCCTGCGTGATGTTCTGCACACGCTCGGTCTGAAACCCACGCAGGTCATGACCGTTACGCCGGATCAGCTGCAAATGCTGCCGGAAACGTTGAACTGTGCAGGGTGGTTGCTGGGCGTTGAGAGCGAGCAATCCTTTAACGGCGTGGCGTTATCGAGCGCCTCTTTCAATGAACTCCTGAGTAGCGGTGCCGCCCGGCGCGCGCTCTGGCAACAAATGTGTGAACATGACAGCCATTTCTTTTCTCACGCCTGACGCGATTCCCCAGGCTTTCGCGATTGAGTGCCGTAGCCATGCGTTTCCATGGCGCGAAGAGACCTTTATCAGCAACCAGGGCGAGCGGTTTCTCAACCTGCGGCTGGATGTCGAGGGCCAGATGGCCGCCTTTGCCATTACCCAGGTGGTGCTGGATGAAGCTTCGCTGTTTAATATCGCTGTCGATCCGGCGTATCAACGGCGCGGCTTCGGGCGGGCGCTGCTGCTGCATTTAATCGATCAACTGCTTGCACGCGATGTGATGACGCTGTGGCTGGAGGTGCGTGCGTCCAATGCACCGGCCATCGCGCTGTACGAACAGCTGGATTTCAACCAGGTCAGCCGCCGTCCCAACTATTACCCTTGCGCCAGTGGCCGTGAAGATGCCCTGATCATGGCGCTGACGCTGTAGCCGCTTGTAAGGAATGTCGATGTTAGATAACTGGGATTGCATTCTGTTTGATGCAGATGACACGCTGTTTCACTTTGATTCGTATGCCGGCCTGCAACGCCTGTTTGCCGGGTACGATGTCCGGTTTACCGACCAGGATTTTGCAGATTACCAGGCGGTCAACAAGCCGTTATGGGTGGAATACCAGAATGGCCAGTTATCCGCACTGGAGCTTCAGACTCGCCGCTTTGCCGGCTGGGGGCAAAAACTGAGCGTGGCGCCGGCCATTCTTAACGATGGCTTTCTGTCAGCGATGGCGGAAATTTGCCTGCCGCTGGAGGGCGCAGACAGCCTGATGACGCTGCTACACGGCCGCGTCAAAATGGGCATCATTACCAACGGCTTTACCGCCCTGCAGCAGCGCCGTCTGGAGCGTACCGGCTTTCTTGATTACTTCTCTGCGCTGGTGGTGTCAGAAGAAGTGGGCGTGCCTAAGCCTGACGCCAGAATCTTTGACTATGCGCTCGCGCAGCTGGGAAACCCACCGCGCGATCGGGTGCTGATGGTCGGCGATACGCCGGAATCCGATATCCTTGGCGGCATGAATGCCGGTATTAAAACCTGTTGGGTTGACCATGGGACGCGCCCCTTGCCTGACGCAATTAAACCCGACTGGCGGGTGAACACGTTATCAGAGCTGGAAGCGCTGCTCAGAGGCTGACTCTCGCCCGAAGTGCAACGTCAGTAAGGCCCCGTGAAACGGGCCTTTTACATTGGGCTAAGCGTTAAGCAAGGCAGGAGAGGGCTGTCAGACGTTGACCTGTAAACCCTTCCGTCACGCGGAGGGTTTCGCGGCGTCGTCTTTTTTCTCGTCCTCTTCGTCATCCTCTTTCACAGGCGTACTGGCCGTGAGCAGAAACGGAGACTGCTGCCAGCGCGTGCGACGGTCGCGCAGTAACGTGCGACTCAGGATGATGCCAATGGCCAGCGCCAGCAGCATCATCAGGCGCAGAATATTGGTGGTGTTATCCACCTGGCGTGATTCGGTGACCAGCACGTGCGTATCCAGCGTAACGCGCAGAAAGCCAGCAGGGCCATTGCTGCCGCTGAGCGGCTGGACAATTTGATGATTAAAGTAACTGCCCGCGCGCTTGCCATCCAGCGCCAGCCGATCGCGCACGTTGATATTTTCGCCGCTGTGCGCCACCAGGCTGCCATCGCCTGCATAGACGGACGCATCCAGAATACGGCTGTTGTCGGTCATCTGACTGATGATGGCCTCAATCTGGCTACGATTGTCTTCGCTGTTATCCATCAAGGGTTTCAGACTGAAAGCCACTTGCCGGGTCAGCGTCTGGGCCAGCTCTTCTGCCTGTTCAGAACGGGCCATTTGATGGCCAAGGCTAAACCAGGATGCGCCTTGCATAAGCACCACTAACAGCGCCAGTGAAATCAAAACAATCACCGTGCGATGTAAGCGAAATTTCAGTGCGGTTTTAGCCATTAATTATCCGAATCACGTGACGACAGAAAGCCTGGATATTATGTTGCCAGAAGCAGCGCAGACAAGGTAGCCTCTTGCGTGGTTTTGTTGTTCCTACAGGAGCCCTGATGTCAAATCATCTTACCTGGTGCGATCTGCCTGCTGATGTCTCTCTCTGGCCGGGGTTGCCCCTTTCACTGAGCGGTGATGAAGTCATGCCGCTGGATTACCGTGCTGGCCGAACCGGCTGGTTACTCTATGGCCGCGGTCTGGATAAACAGCGTCTGACCGATTACCAGCATCAGCTTGGGGCCGCCATGGTGATCGTCAGCGCCTGGAACGTCGACGACTATCAGGTTATCCGCCTGGCGGGGTCCCTGACGCCGTTTGCCAGCAAACTGGCGCACGAGCTGGCGCTGGACGTAGCGCCGCTGGGGAAAATCCCCCACCTGAAAACGCCGGGCCTGCTGGTCATGGACATGGATTCCACCGCCATCCAAATCGAATGTATTGATGAGATAGCCAAACTGGCGGGCTGCGGCGAGCAGGTGGCAGAAGTCACCGAGCGGGCGATGCGCGGCGAGCTGGATTTTACCGCCAGCCTGCGCCAGCGCGTGGCGACGCTGAAAGGGGCGGATGCCAATATTCTTAAGCAGGTGCGCGACGAACTGCCCTTAATGCCGGGTCTGACCACGCTGACCAAAAAATTACAGGCGCTGGGCTGGCAGGTCGCGATTGCCTCAGGTGGCTTCACCTATTTTGCCGAGTTCCTGCGCGATAAGCTGCATCTGGCGGCAATAGCCGCTAATGAACTGGAAATCCGGGACGGAAAACTCACCGGCGAGGTGCTGGGTCCTGTCGTTGACGCACAGTACAAAGCAGAGACGTTGAAAAAGCTGGCGAAGCGTTTTGAGATTGCGCCAGAGCAGACCGTGGCGATCGGCGACGGTGCCAATGATTTGCTGATGATAAAAGCGTCGGCGCTGGGCATTGCTTACCATGCCAAACCGAAAGTCAATGAGCAAACCGCCGTCACGATTCGCCATGCCGATTTGATGGGCGTGTTTTGCATCCTGACCGGTAGCCTGATTCACGAAGAGCGTTAACTGAGGAGTTGTTTTGGCCAAAGCGGCAAAACGCGCATTTGTCTGTAACGAGTGCGGAGCAGATTATCCACGCTGGCAGGGGCAGTGCAGCGCCTGTCACGCCTGGAACACGATTACCGAGGTCCGTATTGCTGCCTCACCGGCGGCGGCGCGCAATGAGCGCCTCAGCGGTTATGCAGGCAATGCCGGAACCAGTCGGGTGCAAAAGCTGTCCGAAATCAGTCTGGAAGCCTTGCCCCGTTTTTCGACCAGTTTTAAAGAGTTTGACCGCGTACTGGGTGGCGGTGTGGTACCGGGCAGTGCCATTCTGATTGGCGGTAACCCCGGCGCCGGGAAATCGACGCTGCTGTTGCAGGTGATGTGCCGTTT
The DNA here is from genome assembly GCF_041954745.1 of Pantoea sp. CS_6. Classification (NCBI taxonomy): domain Bacteria; kingdom Pseudomonadati; phylum Pseudomonadota; class Gammaproteobacteria; order Enterobacterales; family Erwiniaceae; genus Pantoea; species Pantoea sp. CS_6. The sequence continues at coordinate 235,671 of NZ_JAVAYG010000007.1, read as the reverse complement.
AGCCGAGAGCATGAAAACCCTCTACGTCACCGGGGAGGAGTCATTACAGCAGGTCGCTATGCGCGCCCATCGTCTGGGATTGCCGAGTGACAATCTGAACATGCTGTCGGAAACCAGCATTGAACAGATCTGCCTGATTGCGGAGCAGGAGCAGCCGCAAATCATGGTGATCGACTCGATTCAGGTGATGCACATGGCGGATATCCAGTCGTCGCCGGGCAGCGTGGCGCAGGTGCGTGAAACGGCCGCCTATCTGACGCGTTTCGCTAAAACCCGTGGCGTGGCAATTATCATGGTAGGCCATGTGACCAAAGACGGATCGCTGGCCGGGCCAAAAGTTCTGGAGCACTGCATTGACTGCTCCGTCCTGCTGGACGGCGATGCCGATTCCCGCTTCCGGACGTTACGTAGCCATAAAAACCGCTTTGGTGCCGTCAATGAACTTGGCGTATTTGCCATGACCGAGCAGGGCATGCGTGAGGTGAGCAACCCATCCGCCATTTTCCTGTCGCGTGGTGAAGAGATCACGTCCGGCAGTTCGGTCATGGTGTTATGGGAAGGCACCCGTCCTTTACTGGTGGAGATTCAGGCGCTGGTGGATCATTCGATGATGGGCAATCCGCGTCGGGTTGCGGTCGGTCTGGAACAGAACCGCCTGGCCATTCTGCTGGCAGTGCTGCATCGTCATGGCGGTTTGCAAATGGCGGATCAGGATGTGTTCGTCAACGTGGTCGGCGGCGTGAAAGTCACGGAAACCAGTGCTGACCTGGCCCTGATGCTGTCGATGGTGTCCAGCCTGCGCGATCGCCCTTTGCCGCAGGATCTGGTTATCTTTGGCGAGGTCGGACTGGCCGGAGAGATTCGTCCGGTGCCCAGCGGACAGGAGCGCATTGCTGAAGCGGCTAAACATGGCTTTAAGCGGGCGATCGTGCCGGCGGGTAACGCACCGAAAAAGCCGATTGAGGGCATGCGCGTATACAGCGCGAAGAAGCTGGCGGATGCGTTGGCTATCCTTGATGATCTCTAAGCGAGTCCGTTTGTCCGGTGGCCGTATGGTCACCGGGCAGACGACAGGCTACGCTCTTCCCCTCGTTGAACATTGCTTGCAGGAGGCACCACATGTCGGCGTTTGATTATTTAAAAACGGCGATTCGCCAGCAGGGCCACACGCTTCAACAGGTGGCCGATGCCAGTGGCATGACCAAAGGGTATTTAAGCCAACTGCTTAACGCGAAAATTAAAAGCCCCAGCGCGCAAAAGCTGGAGGCACTGCACCGTTTTCTCGGCCTGGAATTCCCCCGTCGCGATAAAAAAATAGGGGTGATTTTTGGCAAGTTTTATCCGCTCCATACTGGCCATATCTATCTGATTCAGCGCGCCTGTAGTCAGGTCGATGAGCTGCATATCATCATGGGCTACGACGAGCCGCGCGATCTGAGCCTGTTTGAAAACAGCGCCATGTCGCAGCAGCCCACCGTCAGTGATCGTCTGCGCTGGTTACTGCAAACCTTTAAGTACCAGAAAAATATTCGCATTCACGCCTTCGATGAAGAGGGGATTGAGCCCTATCCTCATGGCTGGGATGTGTGGAGCGCAGGGGTAAAGATCTTTCTGGAAGAGCAGGGGATTGCGGCAGACTGCGTCTATACCAGTGAGGCACCAGATGCTGAGATGTATCAACAGCATCTGGGCATTCAAACCATACTGATCGATCCGAACCGATCGTTTATGAATATCAGCGGCGCGCAGATTCGTCAGGATCCTTTCCGCTTCTGGGATTACATCCCCACCGAAGTGAAGCCCTTCTTTGTGCGCACCGTGGCCATTCTGGGCGGTGAGTCGAGTGGGAAATCGATGCTGGTGAATAAGCTGGCGAACATCTTTAACACGTCCAGCGCCTGGGAATATGGCCGCGACTATGTCTTTTCACATCTGGGCGGCGATGAGATGGCGCTTCAGTATTCAGACTACGACAAGATCGCGCTGGGCCATGCACAGTACATCGATTTTGCGGTGAAATATGCCAATAAAGTGGCATTTATTGATACCGATTTCGTCACGACCCAGGCATTTTGTAAAAAGTATGAAGGCCGTGAGCATCCGTTTGTTCAGGCCATGATTGACGAGTATCGCTTCGATCTGGTGATCCTGCTGGAAAACAACGTACCCTGGGTAGCGGACGGGTTACGCAGCCTGGGCAGCTCTGTCGATCGCCGCGAGTTCCAGAGCATGTTGATAGCGATGTTAGGTGAAAACAACATCGACTTCGTTCATGTGCAGGAAGAAGATTATGACGCGCGCTTCCTGCGCTGTATTGAACTGGTGAAAGGTATGCTGGGCGAACAAAGCGCCCTTTGAGGTTTTTGCCTGCACGCCGGGGCGGTGAGGGGACACCCTGCCGCTCCTCACGTCCTGTTTTCTGCGCCTGTTATTTTCCCGCCTTTTTGATTACAAAAAATAATGCTTTGCGAAATACCGCGCCCTCCAAATAACGTACGTAACATACACAAACAAAATAAAGAATTTTGAATTCCTGAGTAACATTATTTCGTATTTAAAGTCTGAAATTATTTTATTTCTTCTGTTTGTTTATGTTAAATGTAAGTTCAATATTATTTACTGGCTTATATTAAGGGAGCATTCATAAGACAGAAATAAGGATATATCCGGATTTAATAATATGAAAAAGATAAGTATTGGTAATGAAGTGGTTTTTTATCCTGGGAAAAGGGAAATTGTTGGTAATAATCAGGTGCTGAAGCTGCATTCTTCAGTCTCATATTGTTTTGAATTGCTGATCGCGCGGCAGGGCGAAATTGTCGATCATGAGGCGTTTTATCAGTATGCCTGGCGACGGTTTGGGATGGAGGTCAGTGCCAATGCGTTATATCAAAGTATTTCGCTCATCAGAAAAGCGCTGTTGGCATGCAATATCCGTCAGGATGTGATCAGGACCATTCCACGCCGTGGCTTCATGCTGGCAAATGCGATTCTTATTGAGGAGTCGACAATTGCGCCTGCTGATGAGGACGCTGGGGCAGGAAAAAACGACCAGAAAGACGAACAGAATATTCCGCCCTTCGCTACGTCCGGTGAAGAGGCGAGTGCGTGCGATACAACGGAATCCGTTATTCAGGATGATGAGGATATTTCAGAAAACCTTATTAAGAACGCACCGTATTCTGAACCAGAATCTCAACAGCCCATCAGCCGTCCTGAGCCTGCTGAATTCACTGTCAGCAAAGGCGCTTATCGCTATGCTATTTCGACACGGCATCTTTTTATCACGGGACTGGCGGTGATGACGATACTGGTTTGTGGTTTTGCCATCATGACCTTTTCACTTCACCGCCACGAGATGATTTTTATTAAACGGTTTGATATGAATGGATGTGAAATATACGCCAATGAAAAAGCCGGTAATGGCCTGGTCGCGCGCATCGCCGTTGACAGTAAAGTCAGTTGTACAGAACGACGAAAGATTTATATCACGGCATTTACCAATGGTGAACGCATTTCGGTACTGCAATGTAAAAATGCACTCTCGTTTTTCGGCTCCCCCGACTGTATTTCGTATTATTATATAAGGAGTAAGTAGTGAAGTTAACCTTTCTGTTGGCTGTAATCGTGATGACAGCAGCAGGCATTGTCGTGTTTTTATTCAGACAGGATTCTGTCCATTGTATTGCAAACAGTAATTACATCAGAAATGGTGAGACATTTTCCGTCATCACCTCTCATGATATGCGAGAGGGGCACGGTGTTATCGCCATCACCGGCCGACTCACCGATCACGATAATAACGTTACTCGTCTGAGCAAAATTATCCGGTTTACTTATCAGCGCGAGGGCGATCTGTACCTTGCCCGGTCAACATTAATTGAATCGTCCCCGGATAATCAAATGTCCCAGCAGGAACAGCAAAAGTGGCTGCCGGCATTTTTTATTAACGTGGGGGCGACGTTTCCCTTTGTCATCAAAAGGACGGGTATTGACACCTGGACATTTTATTCGGGCCCTGTTCCGCTTTATCTTTGCGAAAAATAATGCCGTAAACGTGGCGATTTTTATCGCCGCAGGGGGATTCCTGGCCTGTTGTTACCTTATGGACTATCTCATTTCAGCAACACTGTCCTAACACCATCCTATTGAATTTAAATATATTTATATTTGATGGTGTCTTTCTTCACAAAAGCTCAGAACACTTCACACACAGTTTTCCCACCGTGCCCCTTATGATCCTCGTCGCCAATGCGCATCTTTACTTACCAAAATCATAAGAGGGAATCCAATGAAAGCCAGCTCTTTATCACGCTGCATGACACTTTTTTTGTGTGGTGCGGGTTTTATTTCTTTTAATGCTTTTTCTGCGTCAGAAAATACGATTCGCTTTCAGGGCGAGGTAAATGCACAAACCTGTAGCGTTAATGTTAATGATGCAACCGGCAGCCCGATTATTCTGCTGCCGACCGTTTCAACGGCCGCGCTGAGTTCGGCAAAATCAACCGCCGGAAAAACGCCATTTACGATTAACTTAACCGGTTGTGTCGCACCGGCTTCCGGAACAACACAGGCAATAACTATTAATCTGGTTGGCAATAATATTTCGTCCACCGGCGATTTACTCAATACCGGAACGGCCAACAATGTGGCGTTGCGTTTGCTGGACAGTAGTGACAAAACGATCGATTTGTCGGGTGGAACGGCAACAGTTTCCGGAATGAAGCTGGAAAGTGGAAGCACCAGCGCATCCCAGGATTTCTCGGTCGAATATTACAGCGACTCTGGAAATGCGGCCGCCGGTACGGTTTTAAGTAGTGTGCAATATTCTGTCAGCTATCCCTAATCATCAGGCCCCCTTATTTTAAGGGGGCAGGAGAACCCTGTGTTGAAGTCTCTTCTTCTTCTTCTCTTTCTGGCCTTTTCAGCCATGTTTTGTCAGGCAAGCGTTGTATTAAATGGCACGCGTGTCATTGTAGACGGTGCGAAAAAAGAAAAAACGCTTCAGTTTACGAATACTGGCGATCAGCCAGCGCTGATTCAGATTCAGGCGATCAATCTCAATAATCATTCTGTCCCGCCTTTTGTGGCGTTGCCGCAAATATTCAGGATTGCTCCTGAGGCCGGCCAAACGGTAAAGCTCAACGTGACGGAGAATAATCTTCCTCAGGACAGAGAGTCACTGTTTTATATGGATTACACTGAGATTCCCTCGTTAAAAAAAGGGCTGGAGGATAAGAATAAACTCTATTTGATTATTAAGAACAGAGTAAAGGTTATCGTTCGCCCAAAGGGCCTGAATTTTTCCATGGATAACCTGAAGAATGCGCTCTCATACCATATTCAGGGACATGACATCGTCTTCCGCAATGCCTCGCCCTTTTACGCCAATATTCGATCTTTTGCATTGGTCAAAGGGAATAACACCGTCCTTTGGGACGATGCTGTCACGCTGGCGCCGTTTAGTGAACAGCACATCACGTTGCAAAACCGCTCAGCGCTCTCGGGATACGCGCTTAATGCCATCCTGATAAATGATTTCGGTGCCGACGAAAAAATCAACGTGAACGAAAAATCGCAGAAATGAATAGAGTCTCATTATTCTTATTGTTCGCTTTGAGTCTGCTTTTCCTCAGGGGCGGTCAGGCGGCTGAAGGTCAGGATGACTATCTGTTTGATCCTGCCTTAGTGCGCGAAATGCTGCCTGGACAGATTGCGATGCCTGACAGTGTGCAGGACGCCTGGTTCCAGCCCGGCCGCTATGATGTCGATCTTTATCTCAACGGTAAGTTTCAACGGTCCACGTCGGTTGATATCGTTCGCGCGGGCAGAGCGCTTTCGGTATGCCTGCCGTTGTCCTTTTATCAGGCCTTTGGCGTCAAGGCCCACTATCTCACTGCGCTCAAGGCGAAAGACTGTGCCAGACCCGATGCGCTTTTGAAGGGCGCGTCAGTTAACGTGAATACGGGCAGCCTGCGTGTAGACGTTACCGTCCCACAGGCGATGCGGGTTCAGCGGCCCGTCGGCTATATCGCGCCCGAAAACCTGACGGCGGGCACGACCATGGGGTTCGTGAATTACAACCTGAACCAGTTCTATTCCGATTATAAAAATGCGCAGCGTTTCGAATCCACGTATCTGGGTATTAACAGTGGCATCAATGTCGGCATGTGGCGTTTTCGTCAACAGGGAAACTTTACGCATGACGAGGTCGGCAATCGCTGGCAAAGCGCCAGGGCCTGGGTACAACGTGCGCTGCCGTCATTACGAAGTGAGGCGGGCATAGGCGAGCTTTTCAGTAACGGCGATCTGTTTACGGCGGTCAGTTTCAACGGGGTCAGTCTGGACTCTGATGACCGTATGTTGCCGGATTCTGTTCGGGGTTATGCACCGCTGGTGCGCGGCGTGGCAAACAGCAATGCCCGCGTGACGGTCTGGCAGGGCAAGCAACGGATATATCAGACAACCGTGCCGCCAGGGCCGTTTACGATCAATGACCTGAGCCCGGTGAGCTATGGCGGCGATCTCAGCGTGGAGGTTCAGGAGTCTGACGGCAGCCTGCATCGTTTTAGCGTGCCGTATGCGGTCTTACCGCAGTCGCTGCGTCCAGGCCGGACAGACTACAACTTTGCCGCCGGTAAAGTCAGGGATTACAGCAAAGCCAACACCTTTACTGAGTTAACCGTCAGGCACGGCCTGAGCAATGCCATTACGCTGAACGGCGGCGTCAGGCTGGGCGAACGCTATCATGCCGTGCTGGCTGGCGGCGTCTGGGCTTCAGACATAGGGGCCGTGGGATTTAACAGCGCGTATTCCAGCGCGGTTCTGAACGGCGGTGAGTCGACCCAGGGATGGCGTTACGCACTGAGTTACAGCCGAACCTTTCAGCCCACGAATACCACTCTGACGTTTGCGGGCTACCAGTATTCCACCCAGGGTTACCGCGATCTCAACGACGTGATTGCACTGAATAATGCGGAAACACCGGGCCGCAACAGTATTACCAGCGAATATATGCAGCGTACCCGCCTGCAGATGACCCTGAATCAGACGCTGGGGCAGTGGGGCAACATCTATCTCTCCGGCTCGAAGCAAAATTACTATGACGGTCGCTCGCGGACGACACAGTTTCAGGTCGGTTATGGCACGGTGCTGCCCAAAAACATCGCACTGAATATTTCCCTGTCCCGCCAGTATTCGCGTAGAGCCTATGCCACCGATCCGCGCAGAGCTGTCATGGCTCAGTACGCAGACGAGACGTTTTATAAAGATACCCAGTTACAGGTCAGCGTCTCTGTGCCGCTGGGCACGGACGCCACTTCACCTTACCTGGCTCTGGGGGGATCCCGTGGAAGCCAGAACGGCAGTAATTACACAGCGTCGCTCAGCGGGCTGAGTGGTGAGAGCGGCACCAGCTACAGCCTGAATGTGAATCGCGATCAGCAGCAGCGTGACACGACAGTAAGCGGCAGCCTGGGCAAAACCTTTTCTGAGGCCAGCGTGACCGGTACTGCCTCGACCTCTTCACGGTTTAATCAGATGTCCGTTAACGCCATGGGGGCGGCGGTGATCCACAGCGGTGGTGTGACGTTAGGCCATTATCTGGGCGATACCTTCGCCCTCGTCGAGGCGAAAGGGGCCAGGGGCGCACGGATCCTGAACAGCCAGGGCAGTGAAATCGATCGCTTTGGCTATGCGCTGGTCCCTTCGCTCAACCCGTATCACTACAACACCATTACGCTGGGTGCCAGCGGCAGCGACGGTCATGTGGAAATTCAGGACAGCGAAAAAAGTGTCGCGCCTTATGCCGGTGCGATGGTGAAGGTGTCGTTCAGAACCTTACGCGGTTATCCCCTGATGCTGAAAACCCGCACAAATCGCGATGCTATGGTGCCTGTGGGCGCGGATCTGCTGGATGAGACGGGCAAGCGCGTGGGCACGTTTGGCCAGGGCGGCAATGCCTGGTTACGTGTGGCGAAAACCCAGGGCCGACTGAAAGCCGTCTGGGGTGACGATGCGCAATCGTCCTGCGTGATGGATTACCACATTCCTCAACCTGAACCTGACGCGGTGATGACCTACGCGGATGCCGTCTGTCGTTTTTAGATTCTAAGGTGTTAATGATGAAACGCGTTTTAGCGGTAATGACATTCTTTTTTTTGACAGCATGGCTCCCGGCTTACGCGACCTGTACCCGGGTCAACCCGGTCGATCAGGGCTGTGATGCCTGCGGTGCGCCCCTGAATTTCGGCAATATCGGGTTAATGAATCTTCGCTATCAGCCCGCCGGCACCGTGCTGGCCCGTTCGGTGTTCCGGGTGGTGCCGTCTGTTGCTAACAACAATCCCGATCGCGTGTTGTACGAGTGTGACCTTGCTGATAAAGACCAACTATTTGAAGTCTTCGCCACTAACGGTGACAGCAACGTTGGCGGTGCCTGGGACATGGGGGACAACTATTTCCAGACCTATTTTCCTTTTACTGCATTAAAGCTGGTTCACGTGCGCAGTGGTAAGCCTTTTACCCGTATCTGGCAAAAAGTGCCGCTCACGCAGTATGAGATAGACGGGAACAAAATCAAGATCAGGGGGCGCGATTTCAGCCCCATCAGCGCGGAGCTCATTCGTACCGACAGAAACAACCGCACGCCGGGTTACGCGTCGTGGGGCTGCCTCTGGGCGGCGGCCGATAATTACACTGGCGCATACAGTTGCAACCAGCCCAATGGCTATGTGGTGTTTATGGGGCCGGGGATGAATGTGCCCGAAGCGGGTCAGGACAGCTGGAACCATTTTGAAACCTGGGGAACCGGACGTTACATGGCCTTTGGGATGAACACCGCGCCGGTCGCCACTCTGACGCAAAATATGACCCAGGGCTGCCGGGTGGAGAATTATACCGCAAACGTCCTTTTCCCCGGCATCAGCATCAATGCGCTCAATGAGGGCCAGGCGGTGACGGCGCCGCTCAGCATTACGCTGGCCTGTGCGAACGGAACCGAAAACCTCTCTGGCGTTCAGTCGGGTCAGCTGTCTCTGGGGTTTCAACCGAGCTACGCCGCGTGGCTGCAGGCGCAGCAGTTGGGACTGACGACGGGAGACGGTCTTTCGCGCTACCTGGTGTCCGATCATTACGACAGTTTACCGTCGCTGGCGAAAGGCGTGGGCATTGAGCTGGAAACGTCAGGTGGTCAGCCCGTCTCCTTTTTAAGCTGGAGCAGCTTCAGCGGGAGTGCGGGCTGGCGACCGGTGCTGGAGGACGCGCAGGTGATCAGCGGCAGCCAGCAGAATGACGAGAAACTGTATCAGCGTACTTTCAACGCCCGTCTTGCAAAGCTCCCGGGTAAAACGGTGACGGCGGGCCATGTTGATGCAACCGCATCTATCCTCATTCGGCTGCAATAAGATGAAAACGTTTCTTTGGTTATGTATGTGTATCGTGATTAACGCCCAGGCCGCGGTAATTCCGCAGCAAAGCCGACTGATCTTCCATCCCGGCGAGGTGCAAACCCCGTTACTGCTGGTTAACAGCGGCGACGCACCCGTGCTGATCCAGACCTGGATCGACAGCGGCGCACCGGAAAAATCGCCGGGCAGTAAAGCCTTTCCTTTTGTCGCGCTTCCCGGCGTTTTTACGCTGAACAAAGATGAAAAAAAACAGATTACCGTTTTACGCACTGAGCTGGCCGCAACGCTGCCACAGGATCGGGAATCCCTTTACTGGCTCAATCTGTACGAAATCAGCGCCGTAAAAAAAGGAACGATACAGCCGGGCAGCGATAAGATCAGCATGGCGCTGAATACCCAACTTAAAGTGATCAACAGACCGTTTAAGAAGGCGATACCGTTTACGGCACGGGTGAACGCCGTCACCTTTCAGGTCAGGAAAATGCAGGGGCAGGTTTTCATTCGTGCCATCAACCGTAGCGGCTACTTTTTCACGCCGGGCAAAATGACCGTGCGGGCAGGCGGAAAAGGCTACACCGTTTATCTGGACGGGGATAAAACGCTCGCGCCTTTTTCCAGTAAAGAGTATCCCGTGATGGGAAACGCGCCGCCTTCCGCGGCGAGCCAGATCCTTGTTGATTACACGGCGCTGGACGATGAGGGGAACCCGCAGGCTTTTACCGCGCCTGTGGCTCCCTCCGAGGAAGCCCCGTGAAACGGGGCGAGCGGATGCCGCACGGACCGGCATCCGCAGGTGATCAGTAAACCATGACCACTTTGCCGCGCATATGGCCTTCCAGTACACGCTGGTGGGCCGCTTCCAGGGTTTCCACACTTAACCCGTGCAGGGTTTCACTCAGGGTGGTTTGCAGCTTTCCGTCATCTAACAGGCGGGCAACGCTATTCAGAATCTCACCCTGTTGCGCCATATCCGGCGTGGTGAACATGCTGCGAGTGTACATAAACTCAAAGTGCAGCGAGGCGCTCTTAAGCTTCAGTTGATCCATTGACAGCGGATGTTCGTTCTCGACGATGGTGCAGATATGACCCTGGGGCGCGATGAGCTGACTCATGGTTTCCCAGTGGCCGTCAGTGTCGTTAAGGCAGAAAATGTAGTCGACCTGCTTAATGCCGTGCTTTTCCAGCTCAGCGGGCATGTCTTTATAGTTGATCACCAGGTCGGCCCCGCGATCGCGGCACCACTGGGCAGAGTCTTCCCGTGACGCGGTGGCAATCACTTTCGCCTTACTGCGCATTTTCGCCAGCGGAATCGCCAGAGAGCCTACACCGCCTGCGCCGCCGACGATCAACAGCGTTTGATCGTCACGCGCGGCTGCCATATCCAGTCGCTCGAACAAACCTTCCCAGGCGGTAAGCGCCGTTAAAGGAATCGCCGCAGAGGCCGCCCAGTCGAGCGTTTTCGGCTTATGGCCAGTGATACGGGAATCGACTAACTGTTCGGTGCTGTTACTGCCTGGGCGGGTAATATCGCCCGCATAGTACACTTCATCCCCGGGCTTGAAGCCAGTGACTTTGCTGCCGGTTTCCAGCACCACGCCGCTGGCATCCCAGCCGAGGATACGCGGCGCCTGCAAACCATTTTTGATCGCGCCTTTATGCACCTTGGTATCCACCGGGTTGACCGAGGCGGCTTTTACCTGGACTCGCAGGTCATACTCGCCGGGCACAGGCGTTTCCGGGAAAATTTCGGTGAAGTTTTTTGGGTTTTCGGGATCAACAGCAATCGCGCGGACAGACATGATTTATTCTCCTGTAGTGTTTCTTCAAGTGTAGAACCCCACCGTCAGGCTGATAAGATGGACAATAGTTATTAGAGTGTTCGTCTGAGGTGAACAATGGCGTTTCGTGAGTGGCAGGATATGGCGCTGTTTGCGCTGGTGGCGGAGTGCGGCAGCTTTACTGCTGCGGCAGAGCGGGCAGGTTTGCCCAAATCCAGCGTCAGTCAACGTATCAGCCAGCTTGAGCAGCGGCTGGGCATCCGGCTGTTAAACCGGACGACGCGCCAGCTTAACCTGACCTTTGCCGGGGAGCGTTATCTGCTGCACTGTCAGGAGATGATGCAGGCCAGCGAACGCGCCGAACAGGCGATTGCCAACCTGCGGGAAAATCCCAGCGGTCGCCTGCGCATCACCAGCCCGGCAGGCATTGGGGCAACCCTACTGGCGCGCTGTAACGCCGCGTTTTTACGGCGTTATCCTGATGTCACGCTGGACATTTCCGTTTCAGACGAGATTCGCGACCTGGTACAGGATGGCTTTGATCTTGCCTTACGCACCGGCCAGCCACAGGAATCGTCTCTGATTGGGCGACGTGTCGGGTACTGCGAGCGATTGCTGGTGGCCTCGCAGACTTATCTCGATCAGCATCCGCCGGTTACTCATCCGCAGCAGCTGGCTGAACATCGCTGTATCGCGCACCGCGCCTGGAACGAGTGGGTGCTTAAACGCGACAGTCAGTATCATCGCTGGCTGCTGCCGCCCGCGCACCTGACCGACAATTTGCTCTATGCCCGCGAATCGGCGCTGGGGCATGCCGGCATTACGCTACTGCCGCGTTTCTTAACGGACGGGGAGATGCGCGATGCGCGCCTGGTGCAGGTGTTACCGGAATGGACGGTTGAGGGAAACGAGCTGTGGCTGGTCTATCCCAGTCGTAAACTGAATTCGCCCGCGCTGATGAAGTTTATTGAATTTGCGTTGCAGTCGCCGGTGTTTATGAATTTTTATAAATAGCTATAAAGGCGAGGTAAATTAATAATACCTATATGATCCGTTTAACAGAAAAAATAAGGAATTAATAAGAATATGATATTTTGAATCTGCACAAGGAGAATGTCATGGCAGCACAAAGTCTGACGGCAGCTTGTATTAAAACGTTATCTAAAAGTGAACTATATGATCAAAAAGAGCTTAATGGTGTCATGGCACTTAAAGCTTTGATGGGGGCAGAAAATAAAGAAATGATAGCGACTTTTTTTCTAAGGGGAAGTGAGCTGCAATGCCATGTGTCAGCTAAATGGTATGATGCAAGAGAGTCACATGCAACTCGTTCAGAATTCCGTTTATATTATGAAAATAACCCAGTCATTGAACAAGCAAAACCAGGGGATAATATTGTTATTGGTTTTGATAAAAAAATAACTTAACATGTATTTTATTTAAGACTAACAACGATGAACATCAAGGATACATCCACGAATGGACGCCGTTGTAATGCAAAATGAAAGAAAAGGGCGGCATTGCTGCCGCCCCTGAATCATTTGGCAATACGCTTGTACTTGATGCGCTTCGGCTCCAGCGCATCCGCGCCCAGCGTGCGTTTCTTGTACTCTTCGTATTCGGTAAAGTTACCTTCGAAGAACTCGATCTTCCCTTCATCCTGGTAGTCCAGAATGTGCGTCGCGATGCGGTCAAGGAACCAACGGTCATGCGAGATCACCATGGCACAGCCAGGGAATTCAAGCAGGGCGTTTTCCAGCGCGCGCAGGGTTTCAATGTCCAGGTCGTTGGTCGGTTCATCGAGCAGCAGCATGTTGCCGCCAACCTGCAGCAGTTTTGCCAGATGCAGACGGCCCCGCTCACCACCGGATAACTCACCGACGCGTTTGCCCTGATCGACGCCTTTAAAGTTAAAGCGTCCGACATAGGCGCGGCTTGGCATTTCCGTGTTGCCGATACGCATGATGTCCTGGCCGCCGGAGACTTCTTCCCACACGGTTTTGGCGTTATCCATGCTGTCACGGAACTGATCGACAGAGGCCAGCTTCACGGTTTCACCCAGCACGATCTCACCGGAATCCGGTTGTTCCTGACCGGACATCATGCGGAACAGCGTGGATTTACCGGCCCCGTTCGGACCGATGATGCCGACGATGGCACCTTTCGGTACCGAGAAGGACAGATCGTCAATCAGCACGCGATCACCGTAGGATTTACGCAGGTGGCTGACTTCCAGCACCTTATCACCCAGGCGAGCACCCGGCGGAATAAACAGTTCGTTGGTTTCGTTACGTTTCTGGTAGTCGGTATTGTTCAGCTCTTCAAAGCGTGCCAGACGGGCTTTGCCTTTAGACTGCTGGCCTTTTGGCCCTTTACGTACCCACTCCAGCTCTTTCTCGATAGATTTACGACGGGCCGCTTCAGTCGAGGCTTCCTGTGCCAGACGGGCATCTTTCTGCTCCAGCCATGAAGAGTAGTTACCTTCCCACGGAATCCCCTCACCACGGTCGAGTTCCAGGATCCAGCCGGCAACGTTATCCAGGAAGTAACGGTCGTGGGTAATCGCGACCACGGTGCCTTCGAAGTCATGCAGGAAGCGTTCCAGCCAGGCGACCGATTCGGCGTCCAGGTGGTTCGTCGGTTCGTCCAGCAGCAGCATGTCTGGCTTTTCCAGCAGCAGGCGGCACAGCGCAACACGGCGGCGTTCACCACCGGACAGGTTCGCGATTTTGGCGTCCCAGTCTGGCAGGCGCAGCGCATCGGCTGCACGTTCCAGCTGTGTGTTCAGGTTATGGCCGTCGTGGGCCTGAATGATCTCTTCCAGACGTCCCTGCTCAGCTGCCAGCTTGTCAAAATCCGCATCTTCTTCGGCGTAAAGCGCATAAACCTCATCAAGGCGTTTCAGCGCGCCAACCACTTCCGACAGCGCTTCTTCAACGGATTCACGCACGGTGTGCTCAAGGTTGAGCTGCGGTTCCTGCGGCAGGTAACCAATTTTGATACCGGGCTGTGGACGGGCTTCCCCTTCGATGTCTTTATCGATGCCTGCCATGATGCGCAGCAGCGTCGATTTACCGGCACCGTTCAGGCCGAGTACGCCAATTTTCGCACCGGGGAAGAAGCTGAGGGAGATGTTTTTCAGAATATGACGCTTTGGCGGTACCACTTTGCCAACGCGATGCATGCTATAGACGAATTGAGCCACGTTGTATTGAGCCTCTGGGTCTGTTTGTCGTTTGGATGATGTCGAAGTTTAGCCTTTTTCGCCGCCTAATCACAGCCGAGGGGACGGGATTATTCGATGGCGGCCGCGGGTTCAGAATAACTGTTTGATTTATGTCCGTTGTCAGACCGACACGGCACAGGGCTGCGCGCATCAGAATGCCGGTGGACAGACTGAAGTCAGGGCAGCCGCACGGGAATAGACTGTTGTGCTAACCACTGACTCAGCGTGGCATCTGGCGCGCTGTCGCTGACCAGCAGGTCGAAGCGTGAAAGTGCGCCAATGCGGGCCGGTAACACTTTCCCGTATTTGCTGCTGTCCGCCACCAGAACTCGCTGGCGCGCGCGCCGCATGGCGTGGTGTTTCATGGGCAGTTCATTAAGGTTATAACAGGTCGCGCCCTGATCGTGGCTGACGCCTGCCGCAGAAATAAAGGCCAGGTCAGGGCACAGGTCATCCAGAATGCACTGTCCGCCCACCGGCGTGAATAAGGCGTTATCCGCATGGAATTCACCGCCGCTCAGGATGACATGGCAGGCGGGCTTTTCTTTTAATGCCAGAAAAGTATTCATGGCACAGCAGATGGCGGTGAAGGGCAGGGCATCCGGAATGGCATCCACCACATAGGGCAAGGTCGTCCCGCAGTCGAAAAAGACGGTATCGTTCTCCCCGATCAGACCTGCCGCCGCCTGCGCCAGCTGCTGTTTGCGGGTGGCGTTTTGCCCGTGCTGATCGGAGACAAAATAGTGACCGGGTTGGCTTCTGGGATCGCTGACGATATAGCCGCCGAGCAGGACGACGCTGGATGTCGGTTCGCTCAGATCCCGACGAATCGTCATCTCTGAGACGTCCAGCAACCGGGCGGCATCCTTCAGGTGAAGTTTATCGGTGCGCTTCAGTGCCAGAGCGAGTTTGCGCAGACGTTCGTCGCGGCGGGTTTCCATTGTCATCTCTGAACCTGTATTCCTTGAGGAGGACGTCATATGTCTGTTACACCGCGAAGGTGGCCGGTAACGGGGGCGTTCAACTCGCCCGTTTTCACTTCGTGACCTTTGATAAAGGCAAAAAAGAAGGCGTTGCATGCTCGACGCATCCGTTTTTTATCTTACCTGCAAAGCGATTATCCCGTAAATCGCTGGCATGCCACCCGGGGAACCGTACTGTAACCTGCAATAAGCCGATGTGTGATGTTGAAATTTTAACAATGTCTTTGCGCGATATCGGACGGTTTGTACCGCAGCGCAATATGCCAGTGCGCAGGTCGCACCGGTAATGCCCGCTGAGCAACCTCCGTTACAGGTCAAAGCGCACAGGCTGTGAAAGCGCAAGGCAAGATATTATGGGTCAAAATGTCGCTATTTGGGGGCTTTCTGTCACAAAAGTGTCACGTTATTTCCTCATCCGGCTCCATAAAGGTTGCTACCCGCCAGGACGATAATCAATGTGACGAAAGTCACGTTTGTTCTCCTATTTATTCACCAGGTAACAGTTTTTATGAAGCTCAATCGATTTAAAATTGGTCAAAGACTCGGTTTTCTTGCCACGTTGCTGCTGCTTGCAACCCTGTTGATGGGGGTGAACGGATTACGTGTTAACGGACAGGCTTTAGAGAACAGTCAGGCCGTTATGGCAAAGGAGATGCTCATTGCAGAAAGTATTGATACTGCGCGCAGCGCGCAGGTGCAGTTCAAAATACAAGTGCAGGAGTGGAAGAATATTCTGCTGCGTGGAACACAAGGACAAAATACATTTGATAAATATAAAACGGCCTTTTTGAATGAAAGCCAGAAAACGCAGCAATTATTGACCCGGCTCAGTCAGATTCAGGCCATGCTGAACCTGCCAGTTGCCCCGGTTGAGCAGGCGCGCGCGGCGCATGCCGGGCTGGAACGCCAGTACCTGACGGCGCTGAACAGCTATGTTATCAACGACATCAGCAGCCCCGCGCGGGTCGATCATCAGGTAACGGGCATTGATCGTGCGCCCACCCAGCAAATCGATGCGCTGGTCACGTCGACCTTAGCGCGTGCGCAGGAAATGCATCGAGACATTGATGCGAGTAACCTTGCGCATTACCAACAAACGCGCCTGCTGTTGCTGATCGCAATGGGATGCATCCTGTTAGTGGGCGTGGGAATTACATGGTGGCTTATCCAGAGCATTACGCAACCGTTGAAACAGGCAATCACGATAGCCAAAACGGTAGCAGCGGGTGACCTGCGCGCCCGTATTAGCGTCAGCGGACATGATGAAACGGCACAATTGATGGCCGCACTGCGCGATATGAATACGAGCCTGACACGCATTGTGATCGGTGTTCGCGGTGGAACAGAGGCCATTGCGGCCACGACAGATCAGGTGGCACATGGCAGCCGTGAGCTTTCATCACGTAATGAAGCGCAAGCCAGTGCGCTGGAAGAAACGGCGGCGTCAATGGAACAACTGACCTCTGTTGTAAAAATCAATGCAGAAAATGCCCATCATGCCAGCATCATTGCACGTGATACGCGCCAGCGCGCCGATGATGGCGGTGAGGTGGTCGAAAAAGTGGTCATTGCCATGGAAGATATCCATCAGTTTTCACGCGAAATTAATGACATCGTTACGGTAATTGACGGCATTGCTTTCCAGACGAATATTTTGGCCCTTAACGCGGCGGTAGAAGCCGCCCGTGCTGGTAACGACGGACGCGGTTTTGCCGTTGTCGCTTCAGAGGTCCGTGCACTGGCGCAGCGTTCCGCTACGGCGGCCCGCGAGATTCGGGGACTCACGGATCGATCGGTGACGCTGGTTGCGCAAGGCAATTCACTTGTAAAAGGCGCGGGGGCATCCATGCAGGCGATCGTTGAGAGCGTAAAACAGCTGTGTACGCTCATGGAGAATATCTCTGCTGCCAGCGCTGAACAGAGTGCCGGTATTGAACAAGTCAATTTGGCGGTGACGCATATGGATGCCGCGACGCAGCAAAACGCAACCTTATCACAGCAGTCAGCCCAGTCCGCACGGGCATTAGACCAGCAGGTCAGCGCGCTGGTTGAGAACGTCAGTGTATTCAGGCTTGATGCCCAGACCGCAATGTAGAACCGTGCCGGGGCTGAGCCTTTGCATCCCGTCATCTGTATTCACATCTTGAAAACAGCACTTCCCTACGGCATCAGGGCCGTGGGGAAGCCTGTTTTGTTAGCCTGGCGGCTCCTTTCGCCTACTTTTTGTGATCAAGATCACGTAAATAGATATTAGTCATACTTATGAGAATAGTTACACTTCCATAAATTGAATGATAATGATTATTATTTATGTTGTCATTTTCGTTAACAATCACTCAGTAAATACAAATAAACCACACAAAATGTAGTTTTTTGGATTTTTGCGAACATAAATTCTCAATTTTTCAGGGCTGATGGGTTAGCTGTACCGGCTAAAGATTACCGAATCTGAACTGACACGTGCGGTCTGGCACGATCTGCTGCCCTTTTACCGGGGCGGCTAGGCGACTTACGTCTTAAACAAAGGAACAGGATATGGTGTTACGTAAGCAAACTCTGTCGGTCCCTCGCCGACATCTGTCTGAAGATATTCCTGCGGCTCAGGACGTCATCTTTAACGAGGCGCAGATTACGGCGTGGCAGCAGCAAACGCACGAGGCGCTGGCGCTGATCAGCAGCACGGTGCAGCGCGTGGAGAAGCCGTTCAGCGGAATCCTGCCCCATGAGCTGGCCCCGGCGTTCAGCGCCGTCGACCTTGATCAGCCTCTGGGCAGCAACGAAGCCGCGCTGGAAGAGCTGCGGTCACTTTACCTGTGCGATGCCGTCTGGTTCCACCACCCCAAATATGTCGCCCATCTTAACTGCCCGGTTGTGCTGCCCTCGCTGCTGGCAGAGCAGATCATGGCGGCGGTTAACAGCTCCGTCGATACCTGGGATCAAAGCGCGGGCGGCACGCTGATTGAGCAGAAGGTCATTGACTGGACGCTGGGCCGTATCGGCCTGCCTGCGAGCGCAGACGGCATCTTTACCAGTGGCGGTACGCAGTCCAACCTGATGGCGATGCTGCTGGCGCGGGACAGTTGGTGCGCCAAGCACCATCCGGGTCACCTGATCAAGCATAAGGGGTTGCCGGCGGAGGCCGCGAAATGGCGCGTGCTGACCTCCCGACTGAGTCATTTCAGTATTCAGAAGTCGATGGCGATTCTTGGCCTGGGCTACGATGCGGTGATTTCCGTGGATTACGACGAACACTACCGCATGGACAGCGTACAGCTTGAGCGCGAAATTGAGCACTGTCATGCGCAGGGCCTGATTCCCATCGCCGTCGTGGCCACCAGTGGCACCACCGATTTTGGCAGTATCGATCCGCTGAACGCTATCGCGGATCTGTGTCAGCAGTACGGCATCTGGATGCACGTTGATGCGGCTTACGGCTGTGGCCTGCTGGTATCTGAAACGCAGCGGCAGCGCCTCAGTGGTATCGAAAAAGCGGACTCGGTGACGGTGGATTATCACAAGTCATTCTTCCAGACCGTCAGCTGCGGGGCGTTTTTCGTGCACGATAAACAGCACCTCAGCCATGTAACGCACCATGCCGATTACCTCAATCCGCTCAGCGCCCAGCAGGAAGGGACGCCAAACCTGGTCAACAAAAGTATTCAGACGACGCGCCGGTTTGACGCGCTGAAAATGTGGCTGACGTTGCGCATCATGGGCCCGGCGGCGCTGGGGGAAGCATTCGATACCATCCTGACGTTGACCGAGGCAACCCATCAGTTGCTGAAAGCCCATCCGTCCATTGAGGTGCTGCATGCGCCTGAACTGACCACGCAAATCTTCCGTTTCGTACCCCGGCCTGACATGCGGGCCGCACAACTGGATGCCATCAATGCCGGTATCCGCAAGGCGCTGTTCCGCTCGGGTAACGCGGTGATCGCCGGTACGAAAGTCGAGGGTCACCAGTACCTCAAATTTACCCTGCTGAATCCCACCACTACGGTGGCCGACATGGAAGACGTCATTGCCCTGATTGTCCATTACGGCCGGGAGCAGGCACGTGACCTGACTTTGCAAGCCGCTAACCAGTGAGAACGGTACGATGAACGACAACATTTATGACTTTATCGGAATTGGCATCGGTCCTTTCAATCTCAGCCTGGCCTGTCTGAGTGAACCTGTTGAAGGGTTGAATGGCCTCTTTCTGGATCAGAATCCGGGCTTTGACTGGCATACCGGCATGATGCTGGAAAGTGCGCATCTGCAAACGCCGTTTATGGCCGATTTGGTGACGCTGGCCGATCCCACCAGTCCTTACAGTCTGCTGAATTATATGAAGCAGAAAGGAAAACTGTATTCGTTCTATATCCGCGAAGACTTTTTCCTGATGCGTAAAGAGTACAACCAGTACTGTCAGTGGGCCTGTTCAAAGCTGAGTAACCTGCGCTGGAACACGCGCGTGGACTATGTGAGCTACGACGAAGCGTTGCAGTGCTACCGCGTGCGGGCAGTCGATACGGTCAGTGGGCAGCAGCAGGACTGGCTGACCCGCAGGCTGGTGTTGGGCACCGGTCCTGAAGCCTGGCTGCCTGGCTGCAGCCATCCATACCGGTCGCGTTTTACGCACTCCAGTCAGTATCTGGCGAATAAGGCGGATTTGCAGAAAAAACCGTCCATTACCGTACTGGGTAGCGGGCAGAGCGCGGCAGAGATCTATTACGATCTGCTTACGGAGATCGATCGGTTTGGCTATCAGCTGAACTGGATAACCCGTGCGCCACGCTTTTATCCGCTGGAATATACCAAACTGACGCTGGAGATGACCTCGCCAGAATGGGTGGACTATTTCCACGCGCTGCCGGGTGAGAAACGCGATGCGCTGAATGCGCGCCACAAAAATCTCTATAAAGGCATCAACAGCACGCTGATCAACGCTATCTACGATCTGATGTACGTTAAGCAACTGGATGGCGCGCTGAACGTTAACCTGTTCACCCATTCAGAACTGACCGGAATGCGCGCATTACCCAACGGAGAGTTCGAGCTCGCGCTGCATCAGCAGGAGCAGGATTGTGCCTTTACCCGCCGTACGCACGGTCTGGTGATGGCAACGGGCTATCAGTATCGTCCGCCGATGTTTATTGAAGGCATCAGCCAGCGTCTGCGCTGGGACGAGAAGGGCCGTTACGACGTTCAGCGTAACTACAGCATTGATCGCCACAACCAGATCTTCGTGCAGAACGCGGAGCTGCACACGCACGGCTTCGTTACACCGGATCTGGGCATGGCCTGCTATCGCAATTCGGTGCTGCTGCGTGAAATCACCGGCAAAGAGATCTATCCCGTCGAACGGCAGATTGCCTTCCAGACTTTCCCGGCTCAATCGGAATCGTAATATGTCACAGTTAACGCTTTTCACTGCCGCCCGCCCGGCAGGCCAGTTTACCCTCCGCCCCATGCAGGCCGCTGACGCCACGCTGATTCATCGCTGGGTGACGCGCGACTATGCCCGCTTCTGGGGAATGCAGAATGACACACCAGAGCAGGTCGCCGACTTTTACCACCAGCTGACGGCCAGGGATCCGCATGCGGCGTTGATCGGCTGCTGCAATGGTGAACCGGCCTTCCTTGTCGAATGCTATCGCGCCCGCGAGGATGAAGTAGGTAAATACTATCCCGCTCAGCCGGACGACTACGGCATGCATATTCTGATCGCGCCCGCGGAAACCCCGGTCAGGGAATTTAGCTGGCAGGTCTTCAGCACCGTTATGGACTACCTGTTCAGCCGCCCCGAGGTCAGTCGCGTGGTGGTCGAACCGGATGTGCGCAACGACAAAATCCATCGCCTGAACAAACGTGCGGGTTTTCGCTACCAGCACACCATTGATATGGGCCACAAAACCGCCTGGCTCGCCTTCTGTCAGCGCGACGATTATCAACAGGCATTACTGCAGGACTCACGAATGAATCACGCCACCTCACTGTTAACCGGTGCCCATCTCACCGGACCTCACTGGCTGCAGGCTAACCGTTTACTGGTTCGTAAAGCGATTGCCGAATTCGCGCATGAAAAGCTGATCGTCCCCGACGAAATGCACCCAGGACGTTATCGCCTGGCCGTGCCGGGTGCCGAGGCAGAGTACCATTTTTCCGCTCAGCGTCTGGCGCTGGACCACTGGGATATCGACGTTGCCTCACTGGAAAAGCAGGAGAATGGTCGGGCGTTACCGCTGGATGCGCTGCAGTTTATTGAGGAGTTTAATGCGCAGATCGGCATTCCTCAGGCGCTGTTAGCCACCTACATGGAAGAGATCAGCAGCACCTTATGCAGCAGCGTATTTAAGTTGCAGAAGCAGAATCCAGACAGCCAGGCGCTGGTAAAAGCGGACTTCCAGACCGTGGAATCCTCCATGACGGAAGGGCATCCCTGCTTCGTCGCCAATAACGGCCGCATCGGCTTCGATGCGCGGGATTACCTGGCTTATGCTCCAGAGGCCGCCGCGCCGGTAAATCTCATCTGGGTAGCCGTGCATCGTCGTCATGCCCATTTCTCCAGCCTCAGCGCGCTGAGCTATACGCAGTTGCTGCAGGAGGAGCTAGGGCAGTCCATTCTGGATCGGTTCGCGGCTCAGCTGACAAGCCACGGGGTGGAACCCGAGGACTATATCTTTATGCCCGTGCATCCGTGGCAGTGGCAGAACAAGCTGCTGACGGTGTTTGCGGCGGATATTGCCAGTCGGGACATTATTTATCTGGGCATCGGTGATGACCAGTATCAGGCGCAGCAGTCGATTCGTACCTTCTTTAACCGCAGTCAGCCCCACAAGCGTTATGTGAAAACTGCCCTGTCGGTGCTCAACATGGGCTTTATGCGCGGCTTGTCGCCGTACTATATGGCGACCACGCCTGCGATTAATGAATGGCTGGAAACGCTGGTGGCAAACGACAGCTGGCTTCAGCGCTGCAACTTCCGCATCCTGCGCGAGGTGGCCGCCGTGGGCTATCACAACCGCCATTACGAACGTGCCATTAAGGGCGATTCCGCCTATAAGAAAATGTTTGCGGCCCTGTGGCGCGATAATCCGGTTCCTGATCTGCAGCCCGGCCAGCGCTTGATGACCATGGCGGCGTTCCTGCATGTTGATCACCATCAGCAGCCGTTACTGCCCGCACTGATCGCCGACTCAGGCCTGCCCGCAGCACAGTGGGTTGAACGTTACCTTAACTGTTACCTCAGTCCGCTGCTGCACTGCTTCTATCAACACGATCTGGTGTTTATGCCCCACGGCGAAAACCTGATCCTGCTGCTGGAAAACAATGTGCCGGTCAGCGCCTACATGAAAGACATTGGCGAAGAAATCGCCGTCATGAACCCGGAGGCGATACTGCCGGAGAACGTCCAGCGTCTGGCGGTAGACGTGCCTGAAGAACTGAAGCTGTTGTCGATTTTTACCGACGTCTTTGACTGCATCTTCCGCTTTATCAGCGCGATTTTGCACCAGTCAGGCACGCTGCCCGAGAGTCAGTTCTGGCAGTTGGTGGCACAGTGCGTGAAGGACTATCAGCAGGCGCATCCGCAGCTGGCCAGTAAATTTGCCCGCTACGATATGTTTGCGCCCACCTTTACCCGCTCCTGTCTGAACCGCCTGCAGTTGGCCAATAATCAGCAGATGATCAACCTGTCCGATCCTGCCGAAAACCTCAAGTTTGCCGGCACGCTGGAGAATCCCGTCGCCCAGTGGCGTTAACGGGATTATCACTGCCTTTCCCATCAGCGCGGTCGCCCTGGCGGCCGCGTTTTTCTCGTTTTACTGGATATTACTGACGATGGCTCGTTTTCAACCTGTCTCGCGCCTGACGCGACGACATCTGTTATTTCCTTTATCGCTGGTGCTGTTTGAATTTACCACCTATCTCGCCCATGACATGATTCAGCCCGGCATGCTGCGGGTCACACAGGCGTTTCACGTGGGCCCGGAGTGGGTGGCCACCTCGCTGACCGCCTATCTGATGGGCGGGATGCTGTTACAGTGGCTCCTGGGGCCGCTGTCCGACAAGCTGGGCCGCCGTCCGGTCCTGCTGACCGGTGTTGCGTTTTTTATGCTGACCTGTCTGGCGACGCACTGGGTGCAGGGCATCGGGCCGTTTATCCTGCTGCGCTTTCTGCAGGGTATCAGCCTGTGCTTTATCGGTGCGGTGGGCTATGCCGCCATTCAGGAGGCTTTTGACGAGGCACTCAGCGTAAAGATGATGGCGCTGATGGCGAACGTTGCGCTGCTGGCCCCGCTGGCCGGGCCGCTGGCGGGTACGGCGTTTCTGGCCGTCGCAGACTGGCGCACACTGTTTCTGTTTTTCGCTGCTCTGGCCGCGCTGTCGCTCATTGGCCTGGGCCTGTCGATGCCGGAAACCGCAGGTGACAGACGCACCTCCGTATCGCTGCCGTCGCTGGCGGCGGGCTATTATGCGTTGCTAAAAGACCGCCAGGTGATGTGCGGTTCGCTGGCTATTGGCCTGGTGACGATTCCCTGCCTGACATGGGTCGCGCTTTCGCCTGTTATCCTGATTCACGGTCTGGGCCTGAGCCGACTGGATTACGCACTGCTTCAACTGCCGGTCTTTATGGCAATGATTGCCGGGAATCTCACGCTGGGACGACTGGCCAGCCGTCTCTCCGTCGAGCAGCCGTTACGGTTGGGTGCCTGGCCTGTGGTTACAGGGCTTTTGATCGCTGCGCTGAGCACGTTATGGCAGGCGGACAGCTACATTGGGCTCACGGCTGGCCTCAGCCTGTACGGCTTCGGCAGCGGGATGGTCAATGCCGGACTGTACCGACTGACGTTATTTTCCAGTCAGGCAGGGAAGGGCAGCGTGGCAGCAATGCTGGGCATGGTCAGTATGGTGGTCTTTGCTTTTGGGATTGAGGCAGGCAAAGCGGCCTATTTTCATGGCGGTACCGCAGGCTTCAGCCTGTTGAATCTGATCTGTGGTGTGCTGTGGCTGTGGTTAGTACGTGTTTTTCTGCGAGAAAAACAGCGGCGACATTGCGCCGCTGTGGCATAAGCGCTGACAGGCGGCACGGATTGCCGCCCTGGGAGGGATCAGAAATCGTAGCCGACGGTCGCCACCACGGTGCGCTCTGCGCCCCAGTAGCAGAAGCCCGTGCCATAGCAGGCAGAAACGTAGTCGCGATCGGTCAGGTTATTGGCATTAAGCTGCACAAACGCGCCTTTGAGGCTGCTGTTCCAGGCACCTAAATCAGCGCGGACCGAGGCGTCAAACAGCGTAGCGGAAGGCAGACGTGTGGTGTTCTCATTGTCTGCCCACTGCCGACCAATGTAACGCACGCCAGCACCGACGCTGATTCCCGCATCAAACTGGTATTTCGCCCAGGCAGACGCCATCGAGTCAGGCGTCACGTAAGGCGTGTGGCCGTTATTGCCGTCGATGGAATCTTTGAAGCGCACATGGTTCACCGTCACGCTCGCCAGCGTGCTCAGTCGCGGGGTGAGCTGATTATGCGCTTCCAGTTCGAGGCCCTGAGAGTGCACTTTGCCAGCCGGTTCATAATAAGAGCCCACTACCACGCGGTTACCGACATCATTCTGTGTCAGGTCGTAGATCGCGGCGGAGTAGAGATCGGACGTGCCCACGGGCTGGTACTTAATGCCGGTCTCATACTGCTCCGAGGTCGTTGGCTTCAGCAGGTTACCATCCCGTCCGGAAAGGGACTGTGGCGTAATCGCCTGGCTGTAGCTGACGTAGGGCGAAATCCCGTTATCAAAGGCATACAGCAGCGCCGCCCGGCCACTGACGTGATCATCCTGACGACGATATTGGGTATCGGTGCTGTACTGGCGGTTTTCAGACACGATGCGATCGTAGCGGCCTGAGAGATCCAGATGCCATTTGTCCCATTTCAGCTCATCCTGCAGGTACACGCCGGTTTGATAGTAACGACGCTGTGAATTTGTAAACACGTAAGCCGGATTCACGCCCACGGCCTGACCTGTCAGCGCATTGAGTGAACTGGCTGGGCCGCTGGCATCCCGTAAATCGTTCGTGTACTGATGGTATTCCGCACCCAGCACCACCTTGTGATCCACCGGACCGGTATCAAAGTCGGCTTCCAGCTGGTTATCAATCGCGTACGCCTGCAGCGACGAACGCGAGCCGGAATAGTAGCGATTGAGCAGTTCTGACTGCGGTGATGCCCAGCCAATCTGATAAACCTGATCCAGATCGACATTGGAATGGGAGTAACTGGCATTCGAGCGAAACGCCCAGGTTTCATTAAAGCGGTGAGCGAATTCCGCGCTGTAAATTTGCTCCCGCCGCTTAAACTGATCCAGCGCGCTGTCGCCATCATAGAAACCGGTGCTGAGCTTACGCCCGTTATGTTCGGTGATGCTGCCGTCCCCTGGCACGGCACTGTGATAGCCGCCGGACGGATCTTTTTGCAGATAAGCGCGCAGCAGGAGTGACGTATCCTCATCAGGTTGCCACAGCAGTGAAGGCGAAATCGCATATTTTTCTTCGCGTGTATGATCGTACTGCGTATCACTGTTGCGTGTTATGCCGGTCAGGCGAAACGCCCACTGATCGTTGATGGCATTGGTGTAATCAAACGCAGCGCTGTTGGTGTTATGGTTGCCGGTAGACAAACGGAAATGTCCCTCAGGCGCATACTGCGGACGTCTGGAGCTTTCCATCACTAAACCACCCGGCACCGTCTGTCCATACAGGGCAGAAGAGGGGCCTTTAATCACATCAATACGGTCGAGGAACCAGGGATCGACCTGCAGCACGTTATAGCTGCCGGGATCGCTCATCAGGCGCAGACCGTCCAGGAAAATGTTATCGACATCGCCGCCGTGGAAGCCGCGCAGAGAGACCGTGTCGTAGCGGGTGGCTGCGCCAGCGAAGTTCGTGAAGGCACCGGCGGTGTAGTTAAGCGCCTGATTCACATCCATTGCGCCCTGATCGGCCATTTGCTGGCGCGTCACGACCGAAACGGACTGACCGGTGGTGATCAAAGGACGATCGGTTTTGGTTGCCCCTTTACTGACGGTCGCCGTGTAGCCTTCGGTGGGCGTGGTCGACGTTTCTTCGGGCTTTGCTGTTACCACCAGCGTATCGGCGGCAAAGGAGACCGCAGGGGCGGCAATGGCGATGGAACACAGTAGCGCTAACCGTTTCGGGCCAAAAGGCATTCTCATTGTTTATCCCTTACAAAGGCAAATACAACGCGCCCGGCAGAAGAAAGGCGCAGAAAGTCATGTGACAAAGGTGTTATGCACATTGAATGCAAATGAGAATTATTATACTTACTGTTATTTATTACAAGATGTCTTGTGCGTTATTACACAAGAATTTAACGACGGAAAAGAAACGGGCCGGTTACGGATGCGTACCGTGGGCGTGCATGGCTCAGGTGGGAAGAAAGCGCAGGGTGCCGCGAGCCAGGCAGCTCGGCCTGCAAGCCGACCTGCCTGACAGGAAGAAAATCAGATGGCGACCAGGCTCCGCACGTTATCCGTTTCCATCTCTTCACCGCGTCCGCGCTGGATAATTTCACCGCGCGACATGACCAGATAGCGGTCGGCCAGGTCCGCGGCAAAATCATAAAACTGCTCAACCAACAGAATCGCCATGTCGCCGCGCTGTGCCAGTTGGCGGATCACCAGGCCAATCTCTTTGATTACTGAAGGCTGAATCCCTTCGGTAGGCTCGTCGAGGATCAGCAACTGTGGACGGCTGGCCAGCGCCCGGCCAATGGCCAACTGCTGTTGCTGGCCGCCGGACAGATCGCCGCCCCGGCGGGATTTCATATCGAACAATACCGGAAACAACTGGTAAATCTCTTCAGGCACCTGCTTTGCCTGCGAGGATGAAAAGCGTGACAGGCCCATCAGCAGATTCTCTTCAACCGTCAGACGCGGAAAAATCTCCCGCCCCTGCGGCACGTAAGCCATCCCGGCCTGCACGCGCTGGTGGGGCTTTCGCCCGTTGATGATATTGTCCTGCCAGCGCACCTCGCCCGATTTAGCCGGTATTAAGCCCATCAGGCATTTCAGCAGCGTGGTTTTCCCCACACCGTTGCGGCCGAGCAGGCAGGTCACTTCACCCTGTTTAACCTCAAAAGACAGGCCACGCAGAATGTGGCTGCCGCCATAATACTGATGCAGTTCAGATACCTGTAACATTTAGCGCCCCAAATAAACGTCAATGACCTGCTCGTTGGCCTGTACCTCGCGCAGGGAACCTTCTGCCAGTACGGCTCCCTGATGCAAAACGGTGACGTGATCGGCAATGGTTTCCACGAAGCCCATATCGTGCTCAACCACCATAAGTGAATGCTTGCCCGCCAGACTGCGAAACAATTCGGCGGTGTAGTCAGTTTCCGCATCGGTCATGCCCGCAGCGGGCTCATCAAGCAGCAGCAGGTGCGGTTCCTGCACCAGCAGCATGCCGATTTCAAGAAATTGCTTTTGGCCATGCGACAGCAGACCTGCCGGTCGCTGGCGGGCGGCGCTAAGCCGCAGCAGCGTCAGGATCTCATCGATCCGATCCCGTTGCGCGCTGTCAAGGCGCGCACGCAGGCTGGCCCAGACGGTTTTGGTGGTTTTCAGGGCAATCTCCAGATTCTCAAATACCGTCAGCGCTTCAAACACTGTCGGCTTCTGAAATTTGCGCCCAATTCCGCTACGGGCAATCTCCACCGGCGACAGGGCGATGAGGTTTTTATCCTGATCGTAAATGACCTGCCCTGTGTCGGGACGCGTTTTGCCGGTAATAACGTCCATCAGCGTAGTTTTACCTGCGCCATTAGGGCCAATGATGCAGCGCAGTTCACCGACGCCAATCTGTAAAGAGAGATTGTTAAGCGCACGAAACCCCTCAAAGGTTACGGTGATGTTAGCCAACTGCAGGACCGGATCGCGCTGGGCACGATAACGATCGGCTGGCAGAGTTTGGGTGAACAGGGTCTCAGTCATCTTTTCTCCGGCGCAGTAAACCCATCACGCCACGCGGCAGAAACAGCGTGACCAAAATAAACATCATCCCCAGGAAAAACAGCCAGTACTCCGGAAAAGCCACGGTGAAGACGCTTTTCGCGCCGTTGACGATGGCGGCCCCGAGCAGCGGACCGATAAGCGTACCGCGCCCGCCAAGTGCGACCCAGATAGCGGCTTCAATGGAGTTGGTCGGGGACATTTCACTGGGGTTAATAATGCCAACCTGGGGCACATAGAGCGCGCCTGCCAGGCCACATAGCATGGCCGAGAGGGTCCAGACGAACAGCTTAAAACCCCGGGGATCGTAACCGCAGAACATCAGGCGGTTTTCGGCATCCCGAACAGCGGTCAGCACCCGGCCAAATTTACTGCGGGCCAGCGCGAAGCCCAGCACCAGGCTTGCTAACAGCAGCAGGACGGTAGCAATAAACAAGCCGATGCGCGTGTTGGTTGAGGTCACACTAAAGCCCAGCAGGGTCGTAAAACCGGTAAAGCCGTTGTTACCGCCAAAACCGGTTTCGTTGCGAAAGAACAGCAGCATGCCGGCATAGGTCAGCGCCTGGGTCATGATTGAGAAATACACGCCTTTGATTTTCGAGCGGAAGGCAAAGAAACCAAACACCAGCGCCAGCAGGCCCGGCACGAGGACAATCAGACACAGCGCCCAGGCGAAATGCTGCGTGCCTGCCCAAAACCACGGCAGCCGATCCCAGGACAGGAAGGTCATAAACGCGGGCAGGCTGTCCCAGGAGGCCTGGCGCATCAGGTACATGCCCATCGCATAGCCGCCCAGCGCAAAAAACAGGCCATGCCCCAGAGAAAGTAAGCCCGCATAACCCCACACCAGATCCAGCGCCACCGCGACCACGGCGTAGCACAGAATTTTACCGACCAGCGTTAAGGTATAGGTGGAGATCGCCAGCGGATGCGAGGCGGGCAGCAGTGCCAGGAACGGCATGATCAGCAGCAGCAGCGTAACGACTGCGCCAATGCCCAGCGTCAGGCGCGGTGCCTGACGCGTCAGACGTAAGGTGAGAGGTTGCGTCATCAGTCAGTCACCCTTCCTTTCACGGCAAACAGTCCCTGCGGACGTTTCTGAATAAACAGCACGATCAAAACCAGAATAAGGATTTTCCCCAATACGGCCCCCATCTGCGGCTCCAGCACTTTGTTGAGAATGCCCAGTCCCAGTGCGGCGACCACGGTTCCGGCAAGCTGGCCGACGCCGCCCAGCACCACCACCAGGAAAGAGTCGATGATGTAGCCCTGGCCCAGTTCTGGCCCGACATTGCCTAACTGCGACAGGGCGACGCCGCCCAGCCCCGCGATACCGGAACCCAGACCAAATGCCAGCATGTCCACGCGGCCCGTCGGCACGCCACAGCATTCGGCCATGGCCCGGTTTTGGGTGACGGCGCGCACGTTCATCCCCAGCCGCGTACGGTTGAGGAGCAGCCAGGTCAGTATCAGCACAAACACCACGAACAGGATGACTGCAATGCGGTTCCAGGGCAGAACCAGATTGGGCAGCACCTGCAATCCGCCCGACAGCCAGGCGGGATTGGCGACCTCCAGGTTCTGCGCACCAAACAGCATACGCACCAACTGAATCAGCATCAGGCTGATGCCCCAGGTCGCGAGCAGGGTTTCCAGCGGGCGGCCATACAAATGGCGAATGATAGTGCGCTCCAGCGCCATTCCAATGGCTGCCGTCATCAGAAACGCGACCGGCAGCGCCAGCAGCGGATACCAGGCGATATACTGCGGAGCAAACTGCTGAAACAGGTTTTGTACCAGCCAGGTGGCGTACGCGCCCAGCATCAGCATTTCACCGTGCGCCATATTGATCACCCCCAGCAGACCGTAGGTGATGGCCAGGCCCAGCGCGGCCAGCAGCAGGATCGATCCCAGCGAGAGCCCGCTGAATGCCTGTCCCAGCAGATCGCCCCACATCAGGCGACTTTTAATCTGCTTCAGGCTGTCTGCCGCTGCCTCGCGTACCGTTTCATCGGGCTCGGCTGCGGGCTGCGTCAGGCGCTGCAGGCTGGCCTGAGTATTAGGATCGCTGGATTCGCCCAGCAGTTTGACCGCTCTAAGCCGCACTATCGGCTGCGGGCTGGTCAGCTGCAGACTGGCCGCCGTCATGGCCAGCGCAGCATGAACCTGAGGATCCGTTTCAACACTGAGGCGTTTCTCTATGAGCGGAAGCAGGTCAGCGGCCGCGTCGTTTTGTAACTGTTGCGCCGCACGCAGGCGCACGCCGGCATCAGGGCTTACCAGCTGATGGGCGGCGAGAGCACTGGCGACCAGTACACGCAGACGGTTGTTCATAAAAAGCTTTTTAACTTCGCCGTTGGGCTGTGCGGCGTCATCCAGTGGCTGAAGCGTATTCCCGGTTTTACTAAAGGGATGGTGGTCCTGATCCGTCACGACGGTTTCGGCTTTTAACGCTTCCAGCAAGGGTAAACGGCGGGCATCTGGCGCAGCGGCCCACTGTTGCAGCAGATCGGCCTGCTGAGTTCGGCTGGCGGCGGCAAAGTCCGTAGCGGGTCCGGCGCTGGCAAACAGCGGCAGAAGCAGCAGCAATAACGCTAAAAAATTCAGGCGAAGCATCATGGTGAGCCTCATCAAAAGGGCAAGCATAGGATGTCCTGACGGCCGCCCTCACAGCCAGCGCGAGGGCGGTCTGAGTTTTACTGCGTCGTTTTCACGGGATGATCCGGTTTTTTATCATTGCCGGGAATATACGGGCTCCAGGGCTGGGCACGTACCGGTTTGTCCGTCTGCCAGACCACGTTAAACTGGCCGTTTTCTTCAACTTCGCCAATCATCACGGGTTTGTGCAGATGGTGGTTGGTCTGATCCATCGTCAGGGTAAACCCGTCCGGGGCCTTAAAGGTCTGACCGGCCATTGCCGCACGCACTTTATCCACATTGGTCGTACCGGCTTTCTCGACGGCCTGCGCCCACATATGAATGCCTACGTAGGTGGCTTCCATCGGGTCATTGGTTACCACGGTGCTGGCATTCGGCAGATTGTGCGCTTTTGCGTAAGCCCGATAGTCGGCAACAAATTTCGCGTTGGTCGGATTATCTAAAGATTCAAAATAGTTCCAGGCTGCCAACTGACCGACCAGCGGTTTAGTATCAATCCCACGAAGTTCCTCTTCACCCACCGAGAAGGCCACGACCGGGATATCGGTGGCTTTGATGCCCTGGTTAGCCAGTTCCTTGTAGAACGGAACGTTGGAATCGCCATTGATGGTGGAGACCACCGCGGTTTTGCCGCCAGCGGCGAACGTCTTAATATTAGAGACGATGGTCTGGTAATCGCTGTAGCCAAACGGGGTATACACTTCTTCGATATCTTTATCCTGCACGCCTTTTGAATGCAGGAAGGCGCGTAAGATCTTGTTGGTGGTGCGGGGATAAACATAATCTGTTCCCAGCAGGAAGAAACGTTTGGCCCCGCCGCCATCCTGGCTCATCAGGTATTCCACCGCCGGAATCGCCTGCTGGTTTGGTGCTGCACCGGTATAAAAGACGTTCGGCGACATCTCTTCACCTTCGTACTGCACCGGATAGAAGAGCAGGCCATTCAGTTCTTCAAAGACCGGCAGCACGGATTTGCGCGATACCGAGGTCCAGCAACCAAACACCACTGCCACTTTGTCCTGGGTCAGCAGTTGCCGGGCTTTCTCGGCGAAGAGCGGCCAGTTTGAGGCCGGATCCACCACCACGGGCTCCAGTTTTTTCCCCAGCACGCCGCCTTTGGCGTTAATTTCATCGATGGTCATCAGGGCGACATCTTTAAGTGGCGTTTCAGAAATGGCCATGGTGCCGGAAAGGGAGTGCATGATGCCTACTTTGATGGTGTCAGCCGCCTGAGCGCTCCAGGCGAACCCCATGCCCGCGACGGTAGCTGAGAGAGCAAAAGCTTTAAGCAATGAACGTCTTTTCATCGATGGTAAACCCCTAATGTTATGGATACGTTATTCAATGGGTTGAAGCCGGGCCTGCTGGAGCATGTGTAGCGTGATTTTCCTGACCTCTGCTTTACTGACGGCAATGTGCCCGGTCAGGATCTGGCGGGCGTCGCGGGTCTCTTGCAATAAAATGGCCCGCAAAATCTGTGCGTGTTCGCGATAGGTCGCCGCAATACGATCTTCCCGGGTAAAATCAAGCCGCCGGATAATGCGGATTTTCTCTGTCAGCTCGGCATGGATCCGCGCCATTTCCGCATTGCCCGCAGCGGCGACCAGCGTCATATGAAACGCCTCATCATGCTGTGAAACCCGCTTGCCATCTTCCAACTGCGCGGCTTCGCACCAGAACTGATACAGCTCGCGTAGCCGGTCGGCGCACTGGGTAGGCGGCAACGCACACAGGCGCGTGACCGCCTCGCACTCCAGGACGGTACGCAAATCGTACAGCTCTTCGAAGTAGGCAAAATCAAAGGCTTTCACCTGCCAGCCGCTGCGAAACCACACGTCGACATAGCCTTCACGCTCCAGCCAGAACAGGGCCTGGCGAACCGGAGTGCGGCTGACCGCCATGCGCTCTGCAATCTCACTTTCGCTGAAGCGGTCGCCGGGCATCAGGCGGAACTCAAAAATGTCGTTTTTCAGTGCCTGGTAAACCCGTTCTGCCAGTGCTTCCGGGCGGGCTTTGCTTCGTGTTGATCGGGTCGTCATCGGCGCTCCTTATTCCAGCCACAGCAGCGTGTCGCCAGGGCTGACAGGGCGGCCGGCCTGGCAGGCCACGCGTTTCACCCGACCCGCGCAGGGAGCCGTAATGGCCAGTTCCATTTTCATTGCCTCAACAATCACCAGCGTTTGTCCGGCGCTCACCGTCTCGCCCGCCTGCACCAGCACTTTCCAGATGTTGCCGTTCATATCTGCCTGTACAGCCTGCGCGCTGTTATCCTCAGCGGGCGCGCCTGACTCGGCCTCAGTGGAAGCGGGGGCTTCCGGCTCCTCCTGCGACCAGAGCCGGACCTCCTGCTCAAATGCCGCGGCCTGGCGCTGGCGAAACGCCGCTATGTCGTCGGCGTTCGCCGCCAGAAACGCCTGGTGAGCGGCAAAATCGAATTCAGTTTCTTCGATACGCAGCGCAGCACGGCCCTCGCGGAAATCATCACGAAGTTGCGCCAGTTCCTCTTCGCTCACCGGATAGAAGCGCACCTGATCGAAGAAGCGCAGGAGCCAGGGCTCACCGGCACCGAACTGCGGGTTTTTCAGGAAGGTGTTCCAGATGGGTAACGTACGGCCGACCAGCTGGTAACCGCCGGGAGAGTCCATGCCGTAAATGCACATGTACATGCCGCCGATGCCGACGGTGCCCTCTGCGGTAAAGGTACGGGCCGGACTGTACTTGGAGCTGAGCAGGCGATGGCGGGGATCAATCGGCACCGCGCAGGGTGCACCCAGATAAACATCGCCCAGGCCCAAAATCAGGTAGCTGGCATTGAACAGCGTATCGCGGACCTGTTCACGATCGGATAATCCATTGATACGTTGAATAAAATCGACATTATTGGGTAGCCAGGGCGCGCTGGCGCGCACGGTTTCTTTATAACGTCTGACGGCACCGAGCGTGGCGCTGTCTTCAAACGCCATCGGCATCCAGACAATGCGAGAGGGCACTTTCAGCGTGCTGACATCACCGAGCATGGCTTCCCGGGCCAGCAGCTCGGACATTAACTGGGACTGCGACAGGGTAAGGCTGTCATAGCGAATTTGCAGTGAACGCACGCCGGGGGAGAGCTCTTCGATGCCGTCAACCGGTCGCTCACGCAGCGACGCCATCAGCAGATGAACACGGAGGCGGAGCGCCAGATCCAGCACGTTGTCGCCATATTCGATCAGAATGTATTTATCGCCGGCCTGACGATACACCGCCTGCGGTGTGGTGTCGGTGGCGGCAACGGCGGCGAGCACGGTAGCGGAGCCAAAGCGGTTGTCGGCCAGCGACGGCACGTCAAACGTCTGCGCCGTGTGCGGACGCAACGTGGCGATGACCTGCAACCGGGCATTTTCCAGCGCGACGGCTTCTTCGACGCTGATGGGATGGAAGCGAATTTTATCGCCCGGTTTGACCTGGCCGACCTTCCACAGTTCGGCTTTGGCTATCGTCACCGGGCAGACAAAGCCGCCGAGGCTGGGACCGTCGTGGGTCAGGATGACCGGAAAGTCACCGGTGAAGTTGATTGCGCCAATCGCGTATTCACAGTCGTGCACGTTGGACGGATGCAGGCCCGCTTCACCGCCGTTAGCGCGCGTCCAGGCCGGTTTAGGCCCGACCAGACGTACACCAAGGCGGTTGGAGTTGTAGTGAACCTGCCAGTCGCTGGCAAAGAATTCATCGATGGCGGCCTGGGTGAAAAAGTCAGGTGCGCCGTGCGGTCCGTACAGGACACCAATGTGCCATTCGCTGGTGTACGTTGGGATCAGCGCCGGGCTGAGTGCCTGCGGAGCGCTGACCGGCGCGGGCGTGGTGCAGGCTGCCAGTGACGGTTGCGAGACAGGCAGCATATCGGCAACCCGAAGCGTGCGACCGGCGTGCCCGCCAAACTGGCCCAGAGAAAAGGTGGAACGACTGCCAAGGTATTCCGGGACATCAAAGCCGTTACGGATAGCCAGATAACAGCGGCAACCGCGCTGGGCGCGACCCAGTGTCAGCGTTTGGCCAGCATTGACCGTTATCGGCTGCCAGTTGCTGACAGGGATGCCATCCAGCGTGGTGCCGCAGTCTGCCCCTGTGAGAGCAAGGGTCGCCGCGCAATGAAAGCGCAGCGTTGGGCCCTGCAGGGTAAATTCCAGCCCGGCCGCCGACTCGTGATTTCCGACGATGCGGTTGGCAAGGCGGAAGGCATAATCATCCATCGGCCCTGACGGCGGTACGCCGATATTCCAGTAACCCAGACGGCCCGGCACGTCCTGGATGGAGCTGAACGTGCCCGCCTGCAGCACTTCGACCACGGCTGCCGCGGGCGTAAAGCTGTCCAGAAAACGTGTCCAGACCTTGCCGCTACGGAACGCCTCGGTGGCCACGACCTGCCGCAGATAATCAAGATTGGTGGCGATACCGTGCAGTTGTGTGGCGTTCAGTGCGCATTGCAGTTTTTCCAGCGCCGCCTCTCGCGTGTCCGCATGGACGATGAGCTTGGCGATCATCGGATCGTAATAGCTGGAAACCTCGCTGCCGGTCGTCACCCAACTGTCCACACGGACATCGTCAGGAAAACTGACATGCGTGAGCACGCCGGGGCTGGGCTGGAAGTTTTTTAACGGATCTTCGGCGTACAAACGGACTTCAATCGACGCGCCCTGCGGTGCCTGCTGCAGGCGCGGCCAGTCGATCGCTTCGTCAGCGGCGACGCGCAACATGCATTCCACCAGGTCGAGGCCGGTGACGCATTCGGTGACCGGATGCTCAACCTGCAGGCGGGTATTCACTTCCAGGAAATAGAAGGCGTCCTGCTGTGCATCATAAATGTATTCCACGGTCCCCGCGCTGCGGTAATTGACTACCTCACCCAGCCGAACGGCCGAGGCGAGCAACGCCGCGCGCGTGGCCGCGGGCAGGCAGGGCGCGGGGGTTTCCTCCACCACTTTCTGGTTGCGGCGTTGCAGCGAACAGTCGCGCTCACCCAGCGCCACCACGATGCCCTTGCCATCACCGAAGATCTGCACTTCCACGTGGCGGGCATGATCGATACAGCGTTCGAGGAAAACGCCGGCGTCACTAAAGAATTGTTCGCCCAGTCGACGGACGCTCTCCCAGGCATTGCGCAGTGCCCCGGCGTCGGCACAGCGCGTCAGCCCAATGCCTCCGCCGCCTGCCGTGCTTTTTAACATCACCGGATAACCGATGGATTCGGCTGCGCTGAGGGCGTCATCAAGTGTGTTGAGCAGCGGCGTGCCTGGCGTCATCGGTACTCCGGCCTGCGCGGCTAACTCACGGGCGCGATGTTTCAGCCCAAACTCGCCAATCTGCGCAGCCGTGGGACCGACAAACACGATACCGTCCTCTTCACAGGCGGCAGCAAAGGGCAGACTCTCTGACAGAAAACCATAGCCGGGCCAGACCGCCTGGGCGCCCGTTTCCTGCGCCGCCGCCAGAATTTTGTCGATGCGCAGATAGCTGTCACTGGCTTTGTCGCCGCCCAGACCCACGGCGATATCCGCCTCTTTCACATGCTGCGCGTTGCGGTCGGCATCGGAAAACACGGCCACGCTTTTAATGCCCAGACGTTTCAGCGTGCGGATGGCGCGACAGGCAATTTCACCCCGGTTAGCAATCAGGACTGTGCTGAACATAATTAGTTACTCCCAGGCGAGGCAAGCCAGTTACGCCAGCCGCCAAATTCAGTGATTTCCAGCGCGCCGGTTAGCGCGGCACCTTCACAAATAAAGCCTTTCACCACACGTCCATCGGCAAGCGTCAGATTGCCAATGCCCAGTGGGGCAGGGATTTCCGCCACAAACTCACCGAAGCGCGCCAGCGGGATATCCCAGAGTTCAACGGTAATGGCCGCCCCCTGTTCTGTGCGCATCAGGCCGGGTTTCTTAATCGGACCCTCTAATAAGGCAAACAGGCGATACTGGCTGGCGGTCTGCGTCTCTTCCACCAGAACGGCCTGGCGCGTGGTGAGCTGAAAATTAAGGGGCATCCCGGTCAGGTGTGCGCCGACGACGGCCACACGAACATGATCGTGGGATAGAGGAAGCGCCGTCGGGGAGGACGGCAGTGGCCGACCGGTTGCGCCGAGAGGCAGGGCCAGAGCCTGCTGCCAGCGCAGTCCAAACTGCGCCAGCGCGCGGTCATGCCAGGCGGGAGCGATGAGCGTAATGCCCGCCGGCAGGTCGTCGTTTCTGAACGGGGCGGGCAGGGCCAGTGCAGCAAGATCGGCCAGATTAGTGAAGTTGGTATAAGTGCCAAAATGCGCGTTATACAGCACCGGCTCCTGCTGCATTTCGTCCAACGTGTAAATGGTGGGCGAGGTGGGCACCACCAGCGCATCAAACGAGGCCAGAACCTGCTGAATGTGCCGGGCCAGTTCGGCACGCTGGTATTCGGCCTGCCAGGCATCCACGGCGCTGTACTTCAGGCCATTCGCCACAATGCCGTGGACCACCGGATCCATGTTCTCTGGCTGGTTAAGCATCTCGCCTACGGCGACGGTGCGCTCGGCGACCCACGGACCCTGATAAAGTTGCTCGGCGAGCTGGCGGAAAGGGGTAAAGTCAATGGGATGCAACGTCGCGCCGGTCGCCTTCAGTGCGCTGAGCGCGGCATCCCAGGCGGCTTCGGCGGCAGCATCATCGTAAAATTCCGGTGTAGCCGGAATGGCGAAATCAGGACGGGCTTTCATGCCTGCTGGGGCCGTACGGGGATTTACGCGCGAATAGGCGTCTTTCTCGTCGTAGCCACCGGCCAGGCTGGCCACGGTAAAGGCGTCTTCAACCGTCAGCGCAAACACCGAAATCGTATCGTTCAGGCGACAGGCCGGGACCACACCACGGGCAGAGAACCAGCCCTTTGTCGGTTTCAGGCCGACAATATTGTTAAACCCTGCCGGCACCCGACCTGACCCGGCGGTGTCAGTACCGAGTGAGAAACCCACCAGGCCACGCGCCAGTACCGAGGCCGATCCGGAACTGGATCCGCCACTGACAAAATCCGGATCAAAGGTATTACACACCGCGCCATAAGGTGACCGTGTGCCCACCAGGCCGGTTGCAAACTGATCAAGGTTGGTTTTGCCGATGACCACCGCACCTG
Source organism: Pantoea sp. CS_6 (assembly GCF_041954745.1). Taxonomy (NCBI): domain Bacteria; kingdom Pseudomonadati; phylum Pseudomonadota; class Gammaproteobacteria; order Enterobacterales; family Erwiniaceae; genus Pantoea; species Pantoea sp. CS_6. The sequence goes on along the minus strand of NZ_JAVAYG010000007.1, from coordinate 197,478 downwards.
CTGCTTTCAGGCGCGCCACCACAAAGGCATCCTCTTCGGCGGTGTAGCTAAACGCCGGGCAGGCGGCGGTGGTCGGCCAGCCTGCGACATCAATATTGTCTTTGACCGCGAACGGCACACCGAACAAAGGAAGCGCGTCGGGATCCTGCTGATAGCGTGCCAGAAGCGGCGTGATTTGTGCTTCGAGCTGCGCCGGACTGGCAAGACAGATCCAGGCATTATCACTGGGTTCCTGTTCCGCCAGGTGGGTTGCCAGCAACGTGTGAAGCTGCTGTGGGTGCTGCCGGGCGCGTTGCTGCCATTCGCTAAGGGTCAAGCCAGATGTTGAAGCCATGCAATAAATTCCAACTGGTATACAAGATGGCATTCAACAGAGCAAAGGCTGTGCCAGATTTTTAACTTGATGAATCAAAGAGATAAAGCGGCATGCCATAAGTTTATGTGATGATAAAATGCACAGCCGTAGCGCAGAACGTGTGACATTGCGGTGCGCCACGCCTGCGCAAAGGTAAATTTTGTGAAGAACATGGCAAGAGTGGCTTCCCCTGGTTAGCATGAATAACGTCTGGCACCCTGCCAGGGCCCAGCAACAGAGGAGATTTACGTGGAGAAGTGGCGTAACGGGATGATAGGGTTCTGCCTGGTGAGCATGGCCGGCAGCGCATGGGCTGATTCGCTTGATCAACAACGGCAACGATATCAACAGATTAAACAGGCGTGGGACAGTAACCAGATGGCGACAGTCGATCAACTGTTACCGACGCTGCAGGATTATCCGCTTTATCCCTACTTAGAATACCGTTTGCTGGCGCAGGATCTGGATCAGGAAACCAGCCTGGCGGTGCAGAACTTCATTCAAAAGTACCCCACCTTGCCCCCGGCACGGTCGCTGAAAACACGGTTTGTGAACGTGCTGGCCCATCGTCAGGACTGGCAAGGCGTACTGAATTTCAGCCCGGATGAACCGACGCCGGTGCAGGCGCGCTGCAACTGGTATTATGCAAAATGGTCTACCGGTCAGCAGCAGGCGGCCTTTGCGGGCGCAAAAGCGATTTGGCTGCGCGGCACCGCCTTGCCGAATGACTGTGACAAGCTGTTTTCAGTCTGGCAGGCCTCAGGGCAGCTCTCGCCTATTACGGTGCTGGAGCGCATTCGTCTGGCGATGAAAGCGGGCAATGACAGCCTGGTCAGCTATCTGGCGAAGATGCTGCCCGCTGATTATAAGACGATGTCGGATGCCTTACTGACGCTGCAGAAAGATCCCCAGTCCGTAACGACTTTTGCCAACAGCGTTGGCGCCACCGACTTTACGCGCCAGGCCACTATCTTTGCCTTCGCCCGTGTGGCGCGTGCCGATATGGAAAATGCCCGCAGCATGATTCCCGAACTGGTCCGGGCGCAAAAAATGGGGCCGGAGGATGAACAGGCGCTGAAGGAGATTGTGGTCTGGCGCATGATGGGCAGCGATCTGACTTCTGAGCAAGCGCGCTGGCGCGATGCGGTGGTGATGAACAGCGAATCAACTGCCTTGCTGGAGCGGCGCGTCCGCCTGGCGCTGAGTGAAAATGACCGTCGTGGCCTGAATACCTGGATTGCCCGTCTGCCGGTAGAAGCGAAAGAGAAAGACGAATGGCAATACTGGCAGGCCGATCTGCTTTATTCCAAAGATCGCAAAGAAGAAGCCGATGAGATTCTGCGCAAACTGATGACGTCACGCGGCTTTTACCCGATGGTAGCTGCACAGCGTCTGGGCGTGAATTATCCTCTGCAGGTGGATGCCGCACCGAAACCCGACAGCGCCACGATACAGGGGCCCGAGCTGGCCCGGGTACGCGAGCTGATGTACTGGGGGCTGGATAATCTGGCGCGAAGCGAATGGGCCAACCTGATTAACAGCAAAACCCATGTCCAGCAGCAGATGCTGGCGCGTTACGCAAGCGAGCAGGACTGGTGGGATCTCAGCGTACAGGCCACCATCACCGCAAAAATGTGGGACAGCCTGAAAGAACGCTTCCCGCTGGCATGGCAGGATCTGTATAAGCAGAACACACAGGGGAAAACCATTCCGCAGAGCTATGCGATGGCGATTTCCCGTCAGGAAAGTGCGTGGAACCCGAAAGCGCGTTCCCCGGTCGGTGCGAGTGGCCTGATGCAAATTATGCCCGCCACCGCCACGCATACCGTGAAGATGTTTAGCATTCCTGGCTATGTGAATCCGTCTCAGCTGTTCGATCCGCAAACCAATATCCAGATTGGCACGCAGTATCTGGATTATGTCTATCAGCAGTTTGATAAGAACCGGATCTTCGCCTCGGCGGCCTACAATGCCGGGCCCGGTCGCGTACGGACCTGGCAAAACAGCACCGCGGGCAATCTGAGTGCCGTCGCCTTCATCGAAACCATTCCGTTTTCCGAAACGCGGGGTTACGTGAAGAATGTGCTGGCTTATGATGCCTACTATCGCTACTTCCTGGGCCAGCCTGACAAGATCCTGTCAGATGCTGAGTGGAATCGCCGTTACTAGCTGTGTTAAGCTTCCGTACTCTTTAGTGAGTACGGAAGCCCTCTCATGAACCAACCTGCTGTGCCACCTGAAACTGAACAGGCTACGGAGTCGAACTGGCTACGTTTTGTTGATCTGATTCAGCAGGCGTTTGCCGACCAGCATGCGTTACCGCTCCTGCAACTCATGATGACGCCCGATGAGCGGGAAGCCTTTGGCACACGTCTGCGTATCATCGAATCGCTGCTGAACGGCGACATGAGCCAGCGTGAGTTGAAAAATGAGCTTGGCGTCGGCATCGCGACCATCACCCGGGGATCGAACAGCCTGAAAGAGGCGCCTCCCGCACTCAAGCGCTGGCTGGAGGCCCAATTGCGCCACCCTGAGTCGATTACGCGTAATAAGGATGCGTAAACGGGCAGAGCGCCAGAATTAACGCCTGATGATACATGCTGGAGCGGCTGAGCAGACCATGGGTTAACGTGCCTATCGCACCGCCTTTGTGTTTAATGTTTTCTATGCCGGTCAGGCGCGCCATCTCGTCGCCCAGTTCACGGCCTTCACGTAAACCCGCCATCACGGGCGGCGGCAGCGTAAAGCTGGCTGAACGTGATTCACCCCGCTGCTTGTGGTTTTCCACCACTATCCAGGCAAACGCGCTCTCTTCTTCAATGCCTGCTTCAATCGCGACCCAAAAATCGGCTTCCGGGCGAACCTGACGGGCATTCATGACGCGCTGACGTGCGCCGGTGCGGGTTTCAAGGTTAGAGAGGGGCTGTGCTGCCACGCCGCTCTCGACCTTCACCCCTTCTGTATGGCAGGATCCCTCGCCGAAAACGTCGTTGAATGCCTGAGCAATCGCACGAATCTTCGCTGGATTGGTGGTAGCTGCGACGACATGGTACATAATTAATTGAACCCTCAGGTAATAAAGGCGATTTTGGTCGCAGTATAACGGAAACTACGCATGCTACAGGTCTATCTTGTTCGTCACGGTGAAACGGTATGGAATGCAGAACGCCGCATTCAAGGGCACTCCGACAGTCCGCTGACGGCAAAAGGCGAGCACCAGGCCCGTCAGGTCGGTGAACGGATTAAACACGCAGGTATCACCCATATCATTTCCAGCGACTTAGGACGTACCCGACGTACGGCAGAAATCATTGCCGATGCCTGCGGCTGCGATGTCACCTTTGACGCCCGCCTGCGCGAACTGAATATGGGCGTGCTGGAAAAACGCCTGCTGGACGAGTTGAGTGCGGAAGAAGAGGGCTGGCGCGCGTCGCTGGTTAACGGCACTGAGGGTGGCCGTATTCCGCAGGGCGAATCCATGACAGAACTGGCGCAGCGTATGCAGGATGCCCTGAATGCCTGCCTGGCGTTACCGGCTGGCAGCCGCCCCTTGATTGTCAGCCATGGTATGGCGCTGGGCGTGCTGGTGAGCACCATTCTGGGATTGCCTGCGTATGCGGAACGTCGTCTTCGTCTGCGTAACTGTTCGATTTCCCGCGTTGATCATCAACAAAGCGCCTGGCTGGCAGCGGGCTGGGTGGTCGAAACGGCGGGAGATATTTCGCATCTTGACGAGCCCGCGCTGGACGAACTTCAGCGGTAAGTTGACAGATCATGCCGTCATCGCGACGGCATAATCACAAACGCGATTAACGGCGAATCGGGATCAGATACTCGCACTTAATATCTGCTGGGGGTTCGGTCCGTTTCTTTCCGCCATGGGTAATAAAACGTTCAATATCCTGGCCCTGACGGCGAGTCAGTCCCAGTGTCGGCATGCAGGTGCCATACAGTAACAGGATAAATTCCTGCAAATCTACGCGGGGACCTGCATAGTTGAACTGCACATAGTCGCCTGCTTCCAGGCTGACGTTCTGCCCGGAGTGCATATTCGTTGCGCTGTCCACAGGCACCGCCGTGGTATACAGAATCTCCTGCTCATCATCCTTTTCATGACTGGCACGGACCTGGTGCAGACCGTAAAGCACTGGCGGCACCGTATCCGTTTCCAGCAGAAACTGCCGCCAGAAGTGTAGGCGCATTTCATCACGATATTTGGAAATTTGTTCCAGCGTGCAGGTGTAGCTCTGTGTCTGACCAAACAGTACGGTTTCCGGCAGCGTAACGAACTGGTGTTCCGGCAGTGTGTCATTGCCCAGGCGAATCGGTGGGCGAATGCCGAAGGAGTTCCAGTCAGATGAACGGCGATACCATGCAGGGGTTTGATTAAACTGCTTTTTAAAGGCACGCGTAAAGGTCTGCTGGGAATCGAACCGATACTGTAAGGCGATATCAAGAATCGGGCGACTGGTCAGGCGAAGCGCGACGGCGGCTTTAGAAAGACGCCGTGCCCGGATGTAAGCGCCGATGGCGTGCCCGGTGACATCTTTGAACATCCGTTGTAGATGCCATTTAGAATAACCTGCCTTAATGGAAACGTTATCCAGTGAAAGGGGTTGATCCAAATGGCTCTCCAGCCAGGCAAGCAAATCGCGAATGATACCGGCTTGGTCCATAAAACATCCTCATACTCTGGTGGCGCAGCTAAATGAAGTCGACGAATAATAGTACTTATAGCGTAAAGACGTGATCGGCTTTGATTGGGGTAGTTGTACTATTCACTAACGCGGGAGTTTATACCCTTTTTGCATTGGTTATTGTATCAATTGACAGTACATTACATGCTCATCTATTACATTTGCAATGGTAACTCATGACAATAACTCGTCTTGCGATCGCCACCTTCGCCGGTCTGCTATTTTCCAGTTCGCTGCTGGCCGAAGAGATCGGCTCGGTCGATACCGTATTTAAGATGTTTGGGCCGGACCACAAAATTGTGGTGGAAGCGTTCGATGATCCTGATGTTAAAAATGTAACCTGCTATATCAGTCGGGCCAAAACGGGCGGGATTAAGGGCGGACTGGGACTCGCAGAGGACACGTCTGACGCCGCTATTTCCTGTCAGCAAACCGGACCGGTTGAGTTAAGTGATAAGATCGCCAAAGGAAAAGCGCAGGGTGACGTTGTGTTTCGCCAGCGTACTTCACTGATTTTTAAAAAGTTGCAGGTTGTCCGCTTCTTTGACAGCAAGCGCAATGCGCTGGTCTACCTGGCGTATTCGGATAAGGTGGTGGATGGTTCGCCGAAAAATGCGCTGAGTGCAGTGCCGATTATGCCCTGGCATTAACGCATAAAAAACGCCCGAAAGGGCGTTTTTCTGAGGCCGTTACTCTTGAAGGTCACCGCAGAAACGGTAGCCTTCACCGTGAATGGTAGCAATGATTTCTGGCGTATCCGGTGTGGATTCGAAATGTTTACGAATACGGCGGATGGTGACGTCAACGGTACGATCGTGAGGTTTCAGATCGCGTCCGGTCATTTTTTTCAGCAAATCAGCACGGGTCTGAATTTTGCCGGGATTTTCGCAGAAGTGCAGCATGGCGCGGAACTCGCTGCGCGGCAGTTTGTACTGCTCACCGTTGGGATTGATCAATGAACGGCTGTTGATATCCAGTTCCCAGCCGTTGAACTTATAGCTCTCGACCTGACGACGCTCTTCATTAGGCAGCGGTAAGTTCATGGTGCGTAACAGCAGATTACGTGCACGAATAGTTAACTCACGCGGATTAAATGGCTTCGTGATGTAGTCGTCTGCGCCAATTTCCAGTCCAAGGATCTTATCAACTTCGTTATCGCGTCCTGTCAGGAACATTAATGCCACATTAGCTTGCTCACGCAGTTCACGCGCCAGTAACAGGCCGTTTTTGCCCGGCAGGTTGATGTCCATGATAACCAGGTTGACATCATTGTCGGTCAATACCTGATGCATTTCTGCACCATCGGTCGCTTCATACACGACATAACCTTCCGCCTCAAAAATACTTTTGAGGGTATTACGCGTGACCAGTTCGTCTTCAACGATGAGAATGTGCGGGGTCTGCATGTTTAGCTACCTAATTTTGCCAACTAAATTGAAAACAGGGCGTACAGCGGTTAGGTGCTCTCCAGTGCGGAGAACGGCAAGCTTTGCTGAACCGTTGTACGAAAGTCATTGTGATAAGCTTTTATCAAGGTCAACAACCGTGTTCGCTCAGCCAGCCGTAACGACAATTCCATGCCCTGCGGAATAATAAATTGAAACATATACTAACTGTCTTAACAGCAACCTAACAGCAATAACAACAACTGCTAAGCATAAAAACAACGCTTCGTTGACTTATATCAAATGCAATTGTAGCACGTTAACATTTCTGTGAAAAACATCCCGAAAAATTGACGTAGAAGGCGATTACACGTCATTTTTGTACCGACAGGCACAGCACAGCACAAAACGGGATGTTAGAAACTTACTATCACAGGGGGCTGAATTGAAAGGCTTTTATTTTGAAGTTTCTGATAATGTGCACTTTATGGTAAAAAAGGACGCAATGGCTTTTTTTAACGTGTTTTAACATGTATTTCAGGGTGTTAACCTCAAAGCTTATACCTCTTAATATCACGCTACATGTTACACTGCACCGTCTACATTTACTGATGGAATGATCATGCTTTTTCCTCTTATCCTCGTCTCGCCCGCCCGGCCGGAAAATATCGGCGCAGCGGCCCGTGCCATGAAAACCATGGGTTTTAGTGAACTGCGCATTGTCGCCAGCGATGCCTGGCAGGACCCGGCTGCGCGCCGTGTGGCGCACGGCGCGGGGGACATTCTGGATAACGTGAAAACATTTGCTACGCTGGCTGATGCGCTGGCGGATATCGATTTTTCCGTCGCCACCACCGCGCGCAGTCGCGCCAGGTTCCGTTATTACGCCACGCCCCAGCAGGTTGAAGCCCGGTTGCTTGAAAAGCGGCAGTGGGTAGACAGCATGGCGCTGGTGTTTGGTCGCGAAGACAGTGGGCTGACCAACGAGGAACTGGATCAGGTTGACCTGCTCACCGGGATCCCTATGGCGCAGGACTATCCTTCATTAAATCTCGGGCAGGCGGTGATGGTGTACTGTTATCAGTTAGCGGCCCTTAACCAGGTCACAGCACCCGTTACGCCGCTTGCCGATGCGCAGCAATTGCATGCGTTGCGCCAGCGTCTGACGCAGCTACTCCAGCAACTGGATGTCAGCGACGACATCAAAATGTCAGACTGGATTAATCAGCGTATTGGTTTGCTGGAACAGCGCGACAGTGCAATGCTGCATCGCCTGTTACATGATGTGGAAAAAAAGCTCGCAGAGAAATCCTCGGGGAATGCGTAACTATTTAGTGACAGATGTTAATTAAGCGCACGATACCAAACGATTCGCCAGGTTTTTTTCCTGCAATCACACGCTAAGCATGGCGAGTTTTTTTTGCACAAAGGATAAAACCGTTGACTTGATGTGCGCTTTGATTTACTTCTTAGAACCAGACGGACAATCAATGACAGACAGAAAATAAATCTGAATGCGTAATCACAGCCTGAACACCACAATTATTACCACCACCATTACCATGGGTAACGGGGCGGGCTGACGCATCCAGGAAAAACAAAAAAAGAAGCCCGCACCTCACGAGTGCGGGTTTTTTTTTGACTCAAAATCAGGAGAGTTGACATCATGCGAGTGCTGAAATTCGGTGGGACCTCGGTGGCCAATGCAGAGCGTTTTCTGCGCGTCGCCGATATTCTGGAAAGTAATGCGCAACAGGGACAGGTTGCTACCGTGCTTTCTGCACCTGCAAAGATTACCAACCACCTGGTTGCGATGATTGAAAAAACCATCAGCGGTCAGGATGCGTTGCCCAATTTGAGTGATGCGACGCGCATCTTCGCAGAACTGCTGCAGGGGCTGGCCGAGGCACAACCCGGTTTCGACTATGAGGGGCTGAAAAGCCGTGTTGACAGCGAATTTGCGCAACTTAAACAGGTTCTGCACGGCATCAGCCTGTTAGGACAGTGCCCTGACAGCGTCAATGCGGCCATTATCTGTCGGGGCGAGAAGCTCTCCATTGCCATTATGGAAAAGCTGTTAGAAGCCCGTGGCTATGGCGTCAGCGTGATCGACCCGGTCGAAAAACTGCTGGCCATCGGTCATTATCTGGAATCAACCGTGGATATCGCCGAGTCAACCCGCCGCATTGAAGCCAGTCAGATCCCAACAGAAAACATGATCCTGATGGCTGGTTTCACCGCCGGTAACGAACGGGGTGAACTGGTGGTGCTGGGCCGCAACGGTTCTGACTATTCAGCGGCGGTGCTGGCGGCCTGCCTGCGGGCCGATTGCTGTGAGATCTGGACCGATGTGGACGGGGTTTATACCTGCGATCCGCGCCAGGTTCCGGACGCGCGCCTGCTCAAATCCATGTCTTACCAGGAAGCAATGGAGCTGTCCTATTTCGGGGCCAAAGTTCTGCATCCTCGCACTATCGCACCTATCGCGCAGTTTCAAATCCCGTGCCTGATCAAAAACACGGCCAATCCCCAGGCGCCAGGTACGCTGATTAGCGGCAACGGCGAGCAGGATGAGTATCCGGTCAAAGGCATCACCAACCTGAACAATATGGCGATGTTTAACGTCTCCGGCCCGGGCATGAAAGGCATGGTGGGCATGGCGGCCCGCGTCTTTGCCACCATGTCGCGCACCGGCATTTCTGTGGTGCTCATTACCCAGTCTTCGTCTGAATACAGCATCAGCTTCTGCGTTCCTCAGAGCGAGCAGGCCCGCGCCCGTCGCGTGCTGGAGGACGAATTCTATCTTGAACTGAAAGATGGTCTGCTGGATGCGCTGGACGTTATCGAAAATCTGGCGGTGATCTCGGTCGTGGGTGACGGAATGCGTACCCTGCGCGGGATTTCAGCCAAGTTCTTCTCTGCGCTGGCGCGGGCCAATATCAATATCATTGCGATTGCTCAGGGCTCGTCTGAACGATCAATTTCCGTCGTGGTAAACAATGACGACGCCACCACCGGTGTTCGCGTGGTGCACCAGATGCTGTTTGCCACCGATCAGGTGATTGAAGTCTTCGTGGTGGGCGTTGGCGGTGTGGGCGGCGCGCTGCTGGATCAGTTGCATCGCCAGCAGGCCTGGCTCAAACAGAAGCATATCGACTTGCGCGTATGCGGTATCGCCAATTCCCGTGCGCTGTTAACCAATGTACACGGTATTGATCTCAGTAACTGGAAAGGCGAGATGGAGCAGGCCAAAGAGCCGTTCAATCTGGGACGCTTAATTCGTCTGGTAAAAGAGTATCATTTGCTCAATCCGGTCATTGTGGACTGCACATCAAGTCAGGCGGTGGCCGACCAGTACGCGGATTTCCTGGCTGAGGGCTTCCACGTAGTGACGCCGAATAAAAAGGCGAATACCGCGTCATGGGAATATTACCAAAAGATGCGCGCCGCCGCTGCCGGATCGCGCCGTAAGTTCCTGTACGACACTAACGTGGGCGCCGGTTTGCCCGTCATTGAAAATTTGCAAAATTTGCTGAATGCAGGCGATGAATTGATCCGCTTCTCCGGTATTCTGTCGGGATCGCTGTCGTATATTTTTGGCAAACTGGATGAAGGTGTCTCGCTGTCGGAGGCCACGCGCATGGCGCGCGAAATGGGATTCACTGAGCCGGATCCGCGTGACGATTTATCCGGCACGGATGTCGCGCGTAAGCTGCTCATTCTGGCCCGCGAAGCCGGCTATCAACACGAAATGCACGACATTGAGATTGAGCCGTTGCTGCCAGCGCACCTGACCGCCATCGCCGATGTTGAGCAGTTTATGCAGCAACTGCCCGACGTCGATGCGGCGATTGCCGCCCGAGTGGCGCAGGCGCGTGAGGCGGGCAAAGTGTTGCGTCTGGTCGGCGTGATCGAAGAAGGCGGGGCGTGCAAAGTCAAGATCGAGGCAGTAGACAGTAACGATCCGCTTTTTAAAGTGAAAAACGGTGAGAATGCACTGGCGTTCTACAGCCGCTATTATCAGCCCATTCCGTTGGTGTTGCGCGGATACGGTGCAGGAAATGACGTGACAGCAGCGGGCGTGTTCGCCGATCTGCTGCGCACACTGTCGTGGAAGTTGGGAGTGTAATGATGGTAAAAATTCATGCGCCGGCCTCAATAGGCAATGTCAGCGTGGGCTTTGATGTGCTGGGCGCGGCGGTCTCGCCAGTGGATGGTTCATTGCTGGGAGATTGCGTCTCGGTCGAGGCGGCCGACAGCTTTAGCCTGAGCAATACTGGCCGCTTTGTCAGTAAACTGCCCAGCGATCCTAAAGAGAATATCGTTTATCAGTGCTGGGAGCGGTTCTGCGAAGCCATTGGCAAAAGCGTGCCGGTGGCGATCACGCTGGAAAAAAACATGCCTATAGGCTCGGGGCTGGGCTCCAGCGCCTGTTCCGTGGTTGCGGGTCTGATGGCCATGAACGAATTTTGTGGCAAACCGCTGGATGACAACCAACTCCTGACGTTAATGGGGGAGCTGGAAGGGCGCATTTCCGGTAGCGTGCATTACGATAATGTCGCGCCGTGCTTCCTTGGCGGGATTCAACTGATGATCGAGGAAAATGGGATCATTACCCAGGCGGTGCCAGGCTTTGACGACTGGCTGTGGGTGATGGCCTATCCGGGCATCAAAGTGTCAACAGCGGAGGCGCGGGCGATTTTACCGGCGCAGTACGCGAAGCAGGACTGCATCAAGCACGGCCGACTGCTGGCCGGATTCATTCACGCCTGCCATACGCGCCAACCCGCGCTGGCGGCTAAACTGATGCAGGATGTGATTGCTGAGCCGTACCGGACTCAGCTGTTACCGGGCTTTGCCCAGGCACGTCAGGCTGCTCAGGATATCGGGGCGCTGGCCTGCGGTATTTCGGGCTCTGGCCCCACGCTCTTTGCCATTTGCAACCAGATGGAAACGGCACAGCAGATGGCCGACTGGCTGAGCCAGCACTATCTGCAGAACGATGAAGGCTTCGTCCATATCTGCCGTCTTGATACGGCTGGCGCACGTAAACTGGGATAACGCATGAAACTCTACAATCTTAAGGATCATAACGAGCAGGTCAGCTTCGCCCAGGCGGTGAAACAAGGTCTGGGTTCACAGCAAGGGCTGTTTTTCCCGCTTGAGCTACCTGAATTTGAACTGACCGACATCGATGCCATGCTGGAGATGGATTTTGTTACACGCAGCAGCAAAATCCTCTCTGCCTATATTGGCGACGAAGTGCCGGCGGCGCATCTGACCGAACGCCTGAAAACGGCCTTTACCTTTCCGGCACCGATCAAAGCGGTGACCGATGATGTCGCCTGTCTTGAACTGTTCCACGGCCCAACCCTGGCGTTCAAAGACTTTGGCGGCCGTTTTATGGCGCAGATGCTGTCCTATGTAAGTGGTTCAGATGAGCAGATCACGATTCTGACGGCAACCTCTGGCGATACCGGTGCCGCCGTCGCCCATGCGTTTTACGGCATGGAAAATGTGCGCGTCGTGATCCTGTATCCGCAGGGCAAAATCAGCCCGTTGCAGGAGAAATTGTTCTGTACGCTGGGCGGCAACATCGAAACCATTGCGATTGACGGCGATTTTGATGCCTGCCAGGCATTGGTCAAACAGGCCTTTGATGATCAGGAACTGAAGAAAGCTATCGGCCTGAACTCAGCCAACTCCATCAACATCAGCCGTCTGCTGGCGCAGATTTGTTATTACTTTGAAGCCGTCGCGCAGCTGCCGCAGGAAAAACGTAATCAACTGGTCGTCTCTGTACCAAGTGGCAACTTTGGTGATTTGACGGCAGGTCTGCTGGCGAAGTCACTTGGGCTGCCGATCAAGCGGTTTATTGCGGCAACGAATGCCAATGACACGGTGCCGCGCTTTCTTGGCAACGGCGAATGGCAGCCTAACGCGACCGTCGCGACATTGTCGAACGCCATGGATGTGAGCCAGCCGAATAACTGGCCGCGCGTTGAGGAGCTGTTCCGTCGCAAAACCTGGCGCCTGAGTGATTTAGCCTACGGCGCGGTATCCGACGCGGTGACGCGCGAAGCGATGCGTGATCTGGCGAAACTGGGTTACGTATCAGAGCCGCACGCGGCGATTGCCTGGCGCTTGCTGCGTGACCAGTTACAGGACGGCGAGTACGGCTTATTCCTTGGCACGGCGCACCCGGCGAAGTTCCTGGAGAGCGTGGAAAGTATTCTGGAGCAGAAGCTGGCGCTGCCGACTGAACTGGCAGAGCGTGCCGATCTGCCGTTGCTGTCGCATACCATGAAGGCAGATTTTGCCTCACTGCGTGCCTTTTTGCTGAAATAAAAGAAAGGTGGCTCGTGCCACCTTCCTGCATTCCGTCGCGCGTCGGGCAGGTTTACTGTTCGGCGCGTTTAAACACCAGTTCGTTGTCTCTGCTTTCCTCTGCTGCAAACCGATAACCCTCAAGGTCAAACCGGGTTAACTGCTCAGGTTGGGTCAGGCGCTGCTGAATAATAAAGCGGCTCATCAATCCCCGGGCCTTCTTCGCATAGAAACTGATGACTTTATATTTGCCGTTTTTCTCATCCAGAAACACCGGCTTGATCAGGCGCGCCTGCAGCTTTTTCGGTTTGATCGCTTTGAAGTATTCGTCTGACGCCAGATTAATCAATACGTCATCGCCCTGGCGGGCAAGGGCTTCATTCAGTTTTTCAGTGAGCAGGTCGCCCCAGAAGCTGTAAAGATCCTGGCCTGCCGGATTCGCCAGCTTGATGCCCATCTCCAGGCGATACGGCTGCATCAGATCCAGCGGACGCAGTAAACCGTATAAGCCCGACAGCATCCGCAGATGTTGCTGCGCAAAGTCGAAATCGTGTTCGCTAAAGGTTTCAGCCTGCAAACCGGTGTAGACATCGCCTTTGAACGCCAGAATAGCCTGACGGGCATTGTCCAGGCTGAAGTCGGGATGCCAGCTGTTGAAACGTTCGGCGTTCAGATGGGCCAGTTTATCGCTGATACTCATTAATGACGCGATCTGCGCAGGCGACAGCGTACGCGCAATCTGAATCAACTGTTGTGACTTTTCTAACAGGGCAGGTTGGGTAAAGTGCTGCGTGGCCAGGGGGCTTTCATAATCCAGCGTTTTGGCGGGCGAGATCACCATCAACATCGTCGCGTCCTCAGTAAGTCCCTTTCAGAAAGGGGAGAGCCAGTCATTGTTGCTGCGAGTGTAGCAAAAAAGCCGCAAGGATCGGCAAATCACTCCCATTCGTTCGCGCTATCGTAAACGGCATTCCCCGACCTTGCACCGCCGTTGCCGCGTGATATTATCCCAACAGCCTTTTATCACCCTGACAGTTAACTAAGAGAAAAGAACATGACGGACAAACTGACCTCCCTGCGTCAACTGACCACCGTAGTGGCCGACACCGGTGATATCGCAGCGATGAAGCTGTATCAACCCCAGGATGCCACCACCAACCCTTCTCTGATTCTTAACGCTGCTCAAATCCCTGAATACCGTAAACTGATTGATGAAGCGATCGCGTGGGCACGTCAGCAGAGCAACGATAAAGAGCAACAACTGCAACTGGTCTCTGACAAACTGGCCGTAAACATTGGTCTGGAAATCCTTAAACTGGTCCCGGGCCGCATTTCGACCGAAGTGGATGCGCGTCTTTCTTACGACACAGAAGCCAGCATTGCCAAGGCACGCAGCCTGATCAAACTCTATAACGATGCCGGTATCAGCAACGATCGTATCCTGATCAAACTGGCGTCAACCTGGCAGGGTATTCGTGCAGCAGAACAGCTGGAAAAAGAAGGCATCAACTGTAACCTGACGCTGCTGTTCTCCTTCGCCCAGGCGCGTGCCTGTGCGGAAGCGGGCGTGTATCTGATTTCGCCTTTTGTAGGCCGTATCCTCGACTGGTACAAAGCGAACACCGACAAAAAAGAGTACGCGCCACACGAAGATCCAGGCGTGGTATCCGTCTCTGAAATCTATAACTACTACAAGCAACACGGTTATGAAACGGTGGTTATGGGGGCAAGCTTCCGTAACGTCGGTGAAATCATTGAGCTGGCTGGCTGTGACCGTCTGACCATTTCACCTGCGCTGCTGAAGGAGCTGGCTGAAAGCGAGGGCTCGCTGGAGCGTAAGCTGAGCTACAGCGGTGAAGTGAAAGCGCGTCCGGAGAAAATGACCGAGTCAGAGTTCCTGTGGCAGCACAACCAGGATCCGATGGCGGTGACCAAGCTGGCGGAAGGTATCCGCAACTTTGCCATCGACCAGGGCAAACTTGAGAAGATGCTGGCAGAAATGCTGTAATCGTTCACCGTGGCGGCACCGTCGCCACGGTTTTCCCTTTCCGTCACGGTTTGTTATTCTTTTCACTACGTCCTTTCCTTATCACCGCACTGCGGTAAACCACAGCGAACAACATCATGAACACATTACGTATCGGATTGATCTCGGTTTCCGATCGCGCAGCGAACGGCATTTATCAGGATCAGGGCATTCCGGCTCTGGAAGCCTGGCTGAGCGGTGCGATCAGCACGCCTTTTGAACTGGAAACGCGACTGGTCCCGGATGAGCAGCCCATGATTGAGCAGGCCATTTGCGAGCTGGTGGACGAAAGCTTCTGTCATCTGGTGCTGACCACCGGTGGAACCGGTCCGGCACGTCGTGATGTGACGCCGGATGCGACGTTAGCGGTGGCCGATCGCGAGATGCCAGGATTTGGCGAGCAGATGCGGCAAATCAGCCTGAAGTTTGTGCCGACCGCGATTCTATCGCGCCAGGTGGGCGTGATTCGTAAACAATCCCTGATCCTTAACCTGCCCGGTCAGCCGAAATCCATTAAAGAAACGCTGGAGGGGCTGAAAGACGCGCAGGGCAACGTCCTGGTCCCAGGAATTTTTGCAGCTGTACCTTATTGTTTACAGTTGCTCGACGGACCTTATGTCGAAACCCATGCGGAATGCGTAGCAGCTTTTCGCCCAAAAAGCGCCATACGTGAGATAAATAACTAAATATTCTGCTTTTCAGGAATAAGCTACAGCCTGGCTGGTGTGGTGATAAATTGACGGTATAGTAAGCACAGCTTTACAACCGTTCTCTTTATCTCTGGACGCCTATGACCACACTTGAGACGCCGCGCCTGAAACCTCAGGACTATAAAACGCTGGCACTGGCTGCGCTGGGTGGCGCGCTGGAATTTTACGACTTTATCATCTTCGTTTTTTTCGCCGCCGTTATCGGTGAACTCTTCTTTCCCGCCGATATCCCCGACTGGCTTCGTCAGTTACAGACGTTCGCCATTTTTGCCGCGGGTTATCTGGCGCGTCCGCTTGGTGGCATCATCATGGCGCACTTTGGCGACAAAGTGGGCCGTAAAAAAATGTTCAGCCTGAGCATATTGCTGATGGCCTTACCCACCCTGGCAATGGGCGCGTTGCCCACCTGGTCGTCGATTGGTCTTGCCGCGCCGCTGTTGATGCTGCTTCTGCGCATGCTGCAGGGGGCGGCTATCGGTGGTGAAGTGCCTGGTGCATGGGTGTTTGTGGCGGAGCATGTGCCTTACAAACGCATTGGTATCGCCTGCGGCACGCTGACCGCCGGACTGACGATTGGCATCCTGTTGGGATCGGTGGTGGCAACCTTAATTAATACAACGCTGACGCAACAGGCGATTCACGATGGCGGCTGGCGCATTCCTTTCTTTCTGGGCGGGGCGTTTGGCTTAGGCGCCATGTATTTACGCCGCTGGCTGCATGAAACGCCGGTTTTCGTGGAGATGCAGCAGCGCAAAACGCTGGCGCAGGAACTGCCGCTGAAAACCGTGGTCATGAAACATCGAAAATCGGTAGCGATTTCAATTCTGCTGACCTGGATGCTGTCGGCCTGTATCGTTGTGGTGATTTTGATGGCACCGGTCTGGTTGCAGAAACAGCATGGAATGGCGCCGGCGCTGACCTTAAAAGCCAACAGCATTGCGATTATTATGCTGTGTGTGGGCTGTATCGTATCCGGACTGCTGGTGGACCGCTTCGGTACCAGCCGGACATTAAGCACAGGAAGCGTATTGCTCGCACTGTGCAGCGGGCTGTTCTATTCGCTGGCACCGCAGCATCCCGATTACCTGTTTTTGCTTTACGGGCTGGCAGGTCTTAGCGTGGGTGTTGTCGGGATTGTGCCCTTTGTCATGGTGCGCGCGTTCCCCGCCGAGGTTCGCTTCACCGGCCTGTCTTTTTCCTACAACCTTTCCTATGCGGTGTTTGGCGGGCTGACGCCGATTTGCGTAACATTGCTAATGAATGTGTCTCCCCTGGCGCCTGGCTGGTATGTCATGGCGCTGGCGCTGGTGGGACTGATCGTCAGCGTCTGGCTGAGACAGGATATCAGCCACGAGCCTTGCCTGAGTGAAGGCATCAATCAGGCCTGAACCCTGTACGCGGAGCCCGGCTCCGCGCTTTCTTTTTCTCTGCCAGCCGCGGCGTGCAGTCTGATGCTCGCCGCCGCGCCCTGCGCCAGATAAAAGCGTACCGTACCCGGACTGCCCATTGTATGGATGAACAGAATCGAAACGTGGACTGTTTCGAGGCGGCATTTTGCCGCACTCTCGTCAGGGAGCGCGTCAGTTTATTATCTTGGTTAAGGCAGCCTGAGCGGCCGTTGAAAATTTTTTTTCATTTAACCCTTGATGCGCTTCTAAGCGACCCCATTTACTTGTCATCGAGCGTTGTGGACGTTGGAAAAAAAAGCATGTGAGGTCGGGTTGAATGTCATCAACCTGCCCACATAAAAGGTTCACAACCCAAACTGGCAACGAATTTAAGTGGGAGATGTTTAGATGGGTAAGATTATTGGTATTGACCTGGGTACAACCAACTCTTGTGTTGCGGTCATGGACGGCACCAAAGCGCGTGTGCTTGAGAACGCCGAAGGCGATCGCACCACGCCTTCGATCATCGCTTACACACAGGATGGTGAAACTCTGGTCGGACAACCGGCTAAACGTCAGGCTGTGACCAACCCGCAGAATACCCTGTTTGCGATCAAGCGTCTGATTGGCCGTCGCTTCCAGGACGAAGAAGTACAGCGTGATATCAAAATCATGCCTTACAAAATTGTGGGTGCTGATAACGGCGACGCATGGCTGGAAGTGAAAGGCCAGAAAATGGCACCGCCGCAGATTTCTGCGGAAGTGCTGAAAAAAATGAAGAAAACGGCTGAAGATTTCCTGGGTGAGCCCGTAACTGAAGCGGTTATCACCGTTCCGGCTTACTTCAACGATGCTCAGCGTCAGGCAACCAAAGATGCTGGCCGTATCGCAGGTCTGGAAGTCAAACGTATCATCAACGAACCGACGGCAGCAGCGCTGGCGTACGGCCTGGATAAAGGCCAGGGCAACCGCACCATCGCAGTTTATGACCTGGGTGGCGGTACCTTCGATATCTCTATCATCGAAATCGACGACGTTGATGGCGAAAAGACCTTTGAAGTTCTGGCAACTAACGGTGATACACACCTGGGTGGTGAAGACTTCGACAGCCGCCTGATCAACTATCTGGTGGCAGAATTTAAGAAAGACCAGGGCATCGATCTGCACAACGATCCACTGGCGATGCAGCGCCTGAAAGAAGCTGCCGAGAAAGCCAAGATCGAGCTGTCTTCTGCGCAGCAGACCGATGTTAACCTGCCGTACATTACGGCGGATGCTACCGGTCCTAAGCACCTGAACATCAAAGTGACCCGTTCTAAACTGGAGTCGCTGGTTGAAGATCTGGTTGCGCGCTCTATCGAGCCGCTGAAAGTCGCACTGCAGGATGCGGGCCTGTCCGTTTCGGACATCAACGACGTTATCCTGGTGGGTGGTCAGACACGTATGCCACTGGTTCAGGCTAAAGTGACTGAGTTCTTTGGCAAAGAGCCACGTAAAGACGTGAACCCGGATGAAGCGGTGGCGGTCGGTGCTGCGGTACAGGGCGGTGTGTTAGGTGGCGACGTGAAAGACGTTCTGCTGCTGGACGTGACTCCGCTGTCACTGGGTATCGAAACCATGGGCGGCGTGATGACTTCGCTGATCAGCAAGAACACCACCATCCCAACCAAGCACAGCCAGGTGTTCTCGACGGCAGAAGACAACCAGTCTGCGGTAACGATTCACGTGCTGCAGGGTGAGCGTAAGCGTGCCAGCGACAACAAGTCACTGGGCCAGTTTAACCTGGACGGCATTCAGCCTGCGCCACGCGGTATGCCGCAGATCGAAGTGACCTTCGACATCGATGCGGATGGTATCCTGCACGTATCAGCGAAGGACAAAAACAGCGGTAAAGAGCAGAAGATCACCATTAAAGCGTCTTCCGGCCTGAACGAGGACGAGATTGCGAAAATGGTGCGTGATGCTGAAGCGAACGCGGAATCTGACCGTAAGTTCGAAGAGCTTGTGCAGACCCGCAACCAGGGTGACCAGATCGCTCACAGCACACGTAAGCAGCTGGATGAAGCGGGCGACAAACTGTCAGCGGATGACAAAGCCCCAATCGAAGCGGCGCTGAGCGCGCTGGAAACGGCGCTGAAAGGCGAAGATAAAGCAGAGATCGATGCCAAAATGCAGGCGCTGATGGAAGTTTCCAGCAAACTGATGGAAGCCGCACAGCAGTCTCAGGCGGGTGCAGCGGATGCCCACGATGCGTCAGCGAAGAAAGATGACGATGTGGTCGATGCTGAATTCGAAGAAGTAAAAGACAATAAGAAATAATTGCCCCTGACCGGGCGCGACGGTTGCCCTGACAGCCGTTGAAACCAGCACGGGCGTAGGAGTTTTCTCCACGCCCGTGCGATCATGTTAAGGGCTAAATAAATGGCGAAGAGTGATTACTACGAGATTTTAGGCGTCGCCAAATCTGCAGACGAGCGTGAAATCAAAAAGGCGTACAAACGCCTGGCGATGAAATATCACCCGGACCGTAATCCAGGCGATAAAGACGCCGAAACCAAGTTTAAAGAAGCAAAAGAAGCCTACGAAATCTTAACGGACGCCCAGAAGCGCGCGGCCTACGATCAGTACGGTCATGCCGCCTTTGAGCAAGGCGGTATGGGCGGAGGGGGATTCGGCGGCGGCTTTGGCGGCGGCGGTGCAGATTTCAGCGATATCTTTGGCGACGTTTTCGGTGACATCTTTGGTGGTGGCCGCCGTCAGCGCGCAGCCCGTGGTTCAGATTTGCGCTACAACATGGAGCTGACGCTGGAAGAAGCGGTTCGCGGCGTGACCAAAGAGATCCGTATTCCGACGTTAGAAGAGTGCGATGTCTGCCACGGCAGCGGTGCCAAAGCGGGGACCAAACCGCAAACCTGTTCAACCTGTCATGGCGCAGGCCAGGTGCAAATGCGTCAGGGCTTCTTCACCGTGCAGCAGGCCTGTCCAACCTGTCATGGCCGGGGTTCGGTGATCAAAGATCCGTGCAACGCCTGTCATGGTCATGGCCGCGTCGAGAAATCCAAAACGCTGTCGGTGAAAATTCCGGCGGGCGTCGACACGGGTGACCGTATTCGGTTGAGCGGTGAAGGTGAAGCCGGTGAGCAGGGCGCACCCGCGGGCGATCTGTACGTTCAGGTGACGGTGAAAAAACACCCAATCTTTGAACGTGAAGAGAACAACCTCTACTGCGAAGTGCCGATCAACTTTGCCATGGCGGCGCTGGGCGGTGAGATAGAAGTGCCTACCCTGGACGGACGCGTGAAGCTGAAGGTACCGGCAGAGACTCAGACCGGTAAGCTGTTCCGTATGCGCGGTCGCGGTGTGAAATCGGTGCGCGGTGGTGCGGTAGGTGACCTGCTGTGCCGTGTTGTGGTGGAAACCCCAGTCAGCCTGAATGACAAGCAAAAAGCGCTGCTGCGTGAGCTGGAAGAGAGCTTTGGTGGACCCAGCGGCGAGCACAACAGCCCGCGTTCCAAAAGCTTCTTTGACGGCGTGAAAAAGTTTTTTGACGATTTAACCCGCTAATCGCACGGACGTATGTCACTAAAGCGGAGAGAACATTCTCCGCTTTTTTTATGCCAGCATCAGGGCGGAGGTACGCCGTTACTTAGGGCCCTGTCTTCTCTTGCCTGTTTTCCTTCTTCTCTTTGCTGTCGCCAAAATGTCGACATTACGTAAAAGCGGATAAATTAGCTTTTTATCAGGTTCAGTGAATCGTTACACTGCTCAGCATTGTGTTTTCCGCTCAGGAGGAGTGCATTTTGTCAAAACCTCGTCGTATCAGGCATTTAATTAAAAGTTTTATTGAGAGTGATGCCAGCAACGGTATGGTGTTAATTCTGGCTGCCGTGGTGGCGATGGTTCTCGCGAACAGTGCGTCAACCGCTCAGGGCTACCAGGCGCTACTGGAGACACCGGTGCAGATTCGCTTCGGTGAGCTGGATATCAGCAAAAATCTGTTGTTATGGATCAATGACGCCCTGATGGCGCTGTTCTTCCTGCTGATTGGTCTGGAGGTGAAGCGTGAACTCATCTCGGGTGAACTGGCCAGCCGCGATCGGGCCGTCTTCCCGGTTATTGCCGCCTTAGGGGGAATGGCGGCACCTGCCATCCTGTTTTTACTGTTTAATCACGGTGATGAGATCGCCCGCAATGGCTGGGCCATTCCCACCGCGACGGATATCGCTTTTGCGCTGGGCGTGCTGGCCCTGCTGGGCAGCCGTGTCCCGACGGCCCTGAAAGTTTTTTTGATGGCGCTGGCAATTATCGATGACCTGGGGGCGATTATCATTATCGCGCTGTTCTATACCAGCGATCTCTCAGTCACGTCCCTCAGCGTGGCGGTAGGAGCCATTGTCGTGCTGGCCATCCTGAACCGGTGTAATGTGCGTAATATCGCCGTTTATGTGCTGGTCGGGCTGGTGCTGTGGACTGCGGTACTGAAGTCCGGCGTCCATGCAACGCTTGCGGGCGTCGTCGTCGGCTTCTTTGTCCCGCTGGAAGAGAAAGACGGTCACTCGCCGGCTGAACATCTGGCGCATGGCTTGATGCCCTGGGTGAACTGGCTGATTCTGCCGCTGTTTGCCTTCGCCAACGCCGGGATTTCCCTGACAGGGATTACCTTTGGCGATGTGCTGTCACCCGAGCCGCTGGGCATCATCCTTGGCCTGCTGATCGGTAAGCCATTAGGGATTACCCTGTTCTGTTGGCTGGCGGTGACGCTGAGGCTGGCGGTGCTGCCCAATGGCACGACGCTGCGCGATATCATGGCGATTGGCGTGCTGTGCGGCATTGGTTTTACGATGTCGATCTTTATCAGCTCGCTGGCTTTTGATGCGGCTCATGAACAGCTGGTGACATTCTCGAAGCTGGGGATTCTGAGCGGTTCACTGCTCTCGGCTGTGCTGGGTTACACGTTATTGCGATATAAACTGCGGTAAACGAAAGGAGGCGCACGCCTCCTTTTGCCTTCCCCGACGCGGTTATGCAGCCAGGGCGAACATAACAGATTACGTTTTTGCGTACGGGGATAACGCGAAAAGGGCAGATATCGGATCGGGGCGGCACAGGCTGAATCATGGGCACCTACCGCTTATGCCTGATAGCGTTTTCCCGTCGTCCGTGGGCTATCCGTTGTCACAGAAAGGCGAGCTTTGAAGCGGTTCGCCATCTGCGCGGGCTGTCTGGCAAGGAAGCGGGAAAGAGGAAGATCGGCAGTGAATCGCAGACATAAAAAAACCGGCTCAGAGCCGGTTCTTTCAACAAAGCGATAAACAAAAGGCGATTAAGCCAGTTTGTTGATCTGTGCAGTCAGGTTTGCTTTATAACGTGCAGCTTTGTTTTTGTGGATCAGACCTTTAGCAGCCTGACGGTCCACGATTGGTTGCATTTCATTAAATGCATTCTGCGCAGCAGCTTTGTCGCCTGAAGCGATCGCCGCGTATACTTTCTTAACGAAGGTACGCATCATAGAGCGACGGCTTGCGTTATGCTTGCGACGTTTCTCAGATGTTACGGCACGTTTCTTAGCTGATTTGATATTAGCCAAGGTCCAACTCCCAAATATGTTCGATAGAGACAAATCAAAGGCCGAGGACTATGCCTTTTGGACCTTCTGTTGTCAATGGATTTGTGCAAATAAGCGTCGTTCACAAGTGATAACCTGCACGACACTCGGTTACGTATTTGATGGCGCAAGATTCTACCAGCTTCTGTGTCCTGAATACAGTATTTCGCAACAAAATTCTCTTTGTGGCTCTGCGTGCCGGTAAATACGGCCTGTTACGCATGAAAGGCGTGTTCACGGGTTAACCTCGGCGGCTTTCGAGGGTATAATCCGCCGATTTCCACCGGTTTGAGTCAGCCATGAAGTTTATCCGCGGTATTCATAATCTTAATGCGCAGCATCACGGCTGCGTTCTGACCATTGGTAATTTCGATGGTGTGCACCGCGGCCATCAGGCGCTGATGGGGCGGTTGATGGAAGAAGGCCGGAAGCGTCAATTGCCGGTCATGGTGATGGTATTTGAACCTCAGCCGCTGGAACTGTTTGCCGGTGGCAATGCCCCTGCCAGACTGACCCGCCTGCGCGAAAAACTCAGGTACCTGGCAGAAATCGGCGTGGATTATGTGCTGTGCGTGCGGTTCGATCATCGCTTCGCCGCACTCTCGGCGCAAAGTTTTATCAGCGAATTGCTGGTGAGCAAACTGGGCGTGAACTACCTGGCCGTTGGGGATGATTTCCGCTTTGGCGCTGGTCGGCAGGGGGATTTCCTGCTATTACAGAAAGCCGGAGTAGAATACGGTTTCGACGTCGTCAGCACAGAAACGTTTTGCGACGGCGGTAAACGCATCAGCAGCACGGCGGTGCGTCAGGCGCTGGCTGAGGACAATCTGGCGCTGGCGCAGTCGCTGTTGGGCCATCCTTTCAGTATCTCAGGGCGCGTGGTGCACGGTGATGCACTGGGACGCACGCTGGGATTCCCTACTGCCAATCTCCCTTTACGCCGCTGCGTCTCGCCGGTCAAAGGCGTGTATGCGGTAGAAGTCGAGGGCCTGGGGCCGAAACCCCTGCCCGGCGTCGCCAACATTGGCACGCGCCCGACAGTAAAAGGTTTACGCCAACAGCTTGAAGTTCACCTGTTGGACATCAATATGGATCTCTATGGTCGCCACATTGATGTGGTATTGAAGCAGAAAATACGAAACGAGCAGCGCTTTGCTTCACTGGACGCGTTGAAAGAGCAAATTGCGAAAGACACGGTAACGGCCCGACAATTTTTTGGCCTGTAACCTGAGCAAAAAACGGAATCGAGAATCTGATGAGTGACTATAAATCTACCCTGAATTTGCCGGAAACGGGGTTCCCCATGCGTGGCGATCTGGCCAAACGCGAACCGGGAATGCTGCAGCGTTGGTATGATGACAATCTTTACGGCATCATCCGCGAAGCCAAAAAAGGGAAAAAAACCTTTATCCTGCATGATGGCCCTCCTTATGCGAACGGCAGCATTCATATTGGTCACTCTGTTAACAAGATTCTGAAAGACATTATCGTCAAGTCGAAAGGCATGGCGGGCTACGATTCACCGTATGTGCCGGGCTGGGACTGTCACGGTTTGCCTATCGAGCACAAAGTTGAGCAGATGATCGGTAAGCCGGGCGAGAAAGTCACCGCCGCCGAATTCCGCGAAGCCTGCCGTAAATACGCGGCCGAACAGGTTGAAGGACAGAAAGCCGACTTCATTCGTCTGGGCGTGCTGGGCGACTGGGATCGTCCTTACCTGACGATGGATTTCACGACCGAAGCGAATATCATTCGTGCGCTGGGCAAAATCATCGGTAATGGCCACCTGCACAAAGGCGCCAAGCCGGTGCACTGGTGCATGGATTGCCGCTCTGCGCTGGCGGAAGCGGAAGTTGAGTATTATGACAAAACGTCGCCTTCCATCGATGTCATGTTTAATGCCGTGGATGCGGATGCCGTGCGTGCGGCATTTGGGGTAACGGCCTCAGAAGGCCCCGTTTCGCTGGTCATCTGGACAACCACGCCGTGGACCATGCCTGCTAACCGCGGCATCTCTCTGCACCCCGAATTTGACTATCAGCTGTTGCAGATTGAGGGCCGCACCCTAATCCTGGCGAAGGATCTGGTTGAGAGCGTCATGAAACGCGCGGGCGTCAGCGACTGGACTGTGCTGAGCACCTGCCAGGGCGCAGCACTGGAGCTTCAACTGTTCCAGCACCCTTTCCTGGCGCAGATCCAGTCGAAGGTGGTTCTGGGCGATCACGTGACGCTGGATGCCGGTACCGGTGCGGTTCACACAGCACCGGGTCACGGTCCGGATGACTATGTGATCGGTCAGAAATACGGTCTGGAAACGGCGAATCCGGTTGGGCCTGATGGCGCTTACCTGCCCGGTACCTATCCCGGGCTTGACGGCATTAACGTCTTTAAAGCTAACGAGTTGATCGTTGAACTGCTGAAAGAGAAGGGCGCGTTGCTGCATGTTGAAAAACTGCTGCACAGCTACCCGCACTGCTGGCGCCATAAAACCCCGATCATCTTCCGTGCTACCCCGCAGTGGTTTATCAGCATGGATCAGAAAGGCCTGCGCGCGCAGTCCCTGAAAGAGATTAAAGGCGTTCAGTGGATCCCGGACTGGGGTCAGGCGCGTATTGAATCCATGGTCGCCAACCGTCCTGACTGGTGTATTTCCCGTCAGCGTACCTGGGGCGTCCCAATGGCGCTTTTCGTCCATAAAGAGACCGAAGAACTGCACCCGGACACCCTGTCGTTGATGGAAAAAGTGGCGCAGCGCGTTGAGCAGGACGGTATTCAGGCATGGTGGGATCTCGATCCCCGCGATCTGATGGGCGATGATGCCGACAACTATGTGAAGGTGCCGGATACGCTGGACGTCTGGTTCGATTCAGGATCGACCAGCTATTCCGTCGTGGATGCGCGCCCGGAATTTGGCGGTAATACGCCGGATATGTATCTGGAAGGATCGGATCAGCACCGTGGCTGGTTTATGTCCTCGCTCATGATCTCGACAGCGATGAAAGGCAAAGCGCCTTATCGTCAGGTGCTGACGCATGGCTTTACCGTTGATGGTCAGGGCCGCAAGATGTCCAAATCCATTGGTAATACCGTTGCGCCGCAGGATGTGATGGATAAGCTCGGGGCAGACATTCTGCGCCTGTGGGTTGCTTCGACCGATTACTCGGGCGAAATGGCCGTTTCTGACGAAATCCTGAAGCGCTCTGCCGATGCCTATCGTCGTATCCGTAACACGGCGCGTTTCCTGTTAGCGAACCTGAGCGGCTTTAATCCGGCCACCGATCTGGTTAAACCGGAAGAGATGGTGGTGGTCGATCGCTGGGCGGTAGGACGTGCGCAGGCGGCGCAGGCGGATATCGTGGCTTCCTACGAGCACTACGATTTTCACGAAGTGATTCAGCGCCTGATGCAGTTCTGCTCCATTGAGATGGGCTCCTTCTATCTGGATATCATCAAAGACCGTCAGTACACCGCGAAAGGTGACAGCCTGGCGCGCCGTAGCTGTCAGTCTGCGCTGTGGCACATTGTGGAAGCGCTGGTGCGCTGGATGGCGCCGATCATGTCTTTCACAGCTGATGAGATCTGGGGCTATTTGCCGGGCGAGCGCGCGAAGTATGTGTTCACTGAAGAGTGGTACACCGGCCTGTTTGGTCTGCCTGAAAACGAAGCGCTGAACGATGCGTACTGGGCTGAACTGCTTAAAGTGCGCGGTGAAGTGAACAAGGTGATTGAGCAGGCACGTAGCGATAAACGCATTGGTGGCGCGCTGGAAGCCTCTGTCACGCTGTATGCTGATGCCGAGCTGGCGGCGAAGCTGAAGGCGCTGGGTAATGAGCTGCGCTTTGTGCTGCTGACCTCCGGTGCTGAGGTTGCCGACTACGCTCAGGCTGACGCTGATGCGCAGCAAAGTGAACTGGTAAAAGGTCTGAAAATCGGCCTGCACAAAGCCGAAGGCGAGAAATGTCCGCGCTGCTGGCACTACACTACTGACGTCGGTCAGAACCCTGAGCACGCTGCGGTGTGCGGTCGCTGTTACACTAACGTAGCCGGAAACGGTGAAGAGCGTAAGTTTGCCTGATGAGTAGACCTGTTTTCTCCACCGGATTGCGCTGGCTGTGGCTGGTGCTGGTTGTTATCGTTGTTGATTTTGTCAGCAAGCAGTGGGTAATGAACAACATGATGCTGCATGAAACGCAGCCGCTGATGCCGTTCCTTAACCTGTTTTACGCGCACAATTACGGCGCGGCGTTCAGTTTCCTCGCGGATAAAGGCGGCTGGCAGCGCTGGTTCTTCGCCGGTATTGCGCTGGCGATTGTGGTGTCGCTGCTGGTGATGATGTATCGCAACAGCGCCCAACAGAAGATCGCCAACAGTGCTTATGCGCTCATTATCGGCGGCGCTGTCGGTAATCTGTTTGATCGTGCGTATCATGGCTTCGTGGTGGATTTTATCGATTTCTATATCGGTAACTGGCACTTTGCTACATTTAATATCGCTGACTGCGGCATCTGTATCGGTGCGGCGTTGGTGGTGCTGGAGGGGTTTTTTAATCCGTCCAGCAAGCAGGTTAAAAAAGGGTAAACCATGTCTGAGTCTGTACAGCGCGACAGCGCGGTGTTGTTGCATTTCGTTCTGAAGCTGGAAGATGGCTCAGTGGCGGAATCCACCCGCGCCAGCGGTAAACCTGCGCTGTTTCGTCTGGGTGACGGTAGCCTGTCCGGCGCGCTGGAACAGGCACTGCTGGGCTTAAAAGCCGGGGATAAACATCAGTTCTCACTGGCACCGGAAGAGGCGTTTGGCGGTGTCAGTCCTGATCTGATCCAGTACTTTTCGCGTCGCGACTTTAATGAAGCGGGCGAGCCTGAGATTGGGGCTATTATGCTGTTTACCGGCATGGGCGGCAGTGAAATGCCGGGCGTGATTCGCGAAATCAATGGTGATTCGATCACCGTTGATTTTAACCATCCGCTGGCAGGCCATCGCGTTCAGTTTGACATTGAGGTGCTGGAAATCGATCCGGTACTGGAGGCGAACCATGCAAATTCTGCTGGCTAATCCACGTGGTTTTTGTGCTGGCGTCGATCGCGCCATCAGCATTGTTGAAAACGCACTGACGCTGTTTGGTGCGCCGGTCTATGTGCGTCATGAAGTGGTACATAACCGCTACGTGGTGGACAGCCTGCGTCAGCGCGGCGCAATTTTTATTGAGCAAATCAGCGAAGTGCCGGATGGTGCTATCCTGATTTTCTCTGCCCATGGCGTTTCTCAGGCGGTACGTAACGAAGCGAAAAGCCGTGATCTCACGGTCTTTGATGCGACCTGCCCCCTGGTGACCAAGGTGCACATGGAAGTCGCGCGCGCCAGCCGCCGGGGCGAAGAGTCGGTGCTGATTGGTCACGCCGGGCACCCGGAAGTCGAAGGCACCATGGGGCAGTACAATAACCCCAAGGGCGGCATGTATCTGGTGGAGTCCCCGGATGACGTCTGGAAACTGGACGTTAAAGATGATGACCGGCTGTCTTTCATGACGCAAACCACGCTGTCGGTCGATGATACCTCTGAAGTGATTGATGCGTTGCGTGCCCGTTTCCCGAAAATTGTCGGCCCACGTAAAGATGATATCTGCTATGCCACGACAAACCGGCAGGAAGCGGTAAGGGCACTCGCTGAAGAGGCGGATGTCGTGCTGGTAGTCGGATCTAAAAACTCGTCAAACTCTAACCGTCTGGCCGAACTGGCGCAGCGCATGGGTAAAGCGGCTTATCTGATCGACGATGCAGAGGATATCCAGCCCGAATGGATCGCCACGGCCCGCTGTGTTGGCGTCACCGCGGGTGCATCGGCACCGGATATTCTGGTGCAGAATGTCATCAGCCGTCTGCAGGCGTTAGGTGGCGGCGAAGCCAGAGTCCTGGAAGGGCGGGAAGAAAATATCGTGTTTGAAGTCCCCAAAGAGTTGCGGGTTGATGTCCGCAACGTGCAGTGACAACAAACCTGTAGTAGCAAAAAGGCCGACTCTGTTCGGCCTTTTTGCTATCCGCCGCCCGGCCAACGACGAGGTGAAATTGCTTTTACTGATAATCGCCTTCGCCTGGCATAAAAATTCTTATTATCCCCGAGAAAAAGTGGCGCAGTTGTTATCTCATGGTTAACCTGATTGCGCTTGCATGCATAGTTTTGTTTTAGGAATGAATAAATATGAAGAATATCCGCATTGCCATCGTGGGTGCGCCGGGACGCATGGGCCGTAACCTGATTCAGGCAGTCGTTCACGCCAACGGCGTGGATCTGGGCGCGGCACTGGCACGTCCGGGCTCGTCATTAATCGGCACCGATGCTGGTGAACTGGCGGGCGTGGGCAAACTGGACGTTCCCGTTGTCGATGATCTGCGTGCTGTGATGGATGATTTTGACGTCTTAATCGATTTCACCCGTCCCGAAGGGACGCTGGCCTACCTGGCACTGTGCCGTGAACACCGCAAGGCAATGATTATTGGTACGACCGGATTTGACGAAGCCGGTAAGGCGGCGATTCGTGATGCGGCAACAGAGACGGGGATTGTCTTTGCGGCGAACTTCAGCGTTGGCGTCAATCTGGTTCTGAAGCTGCTGGAGAAAGCCGCTACCGTGATGGGCGATTATGCGGATATTGAGATTATCGAAGCGCATCATCGTCACAAAGTGGACGCTCCTTCAGGAACGGCGCTGGCCATGGGGGAAGCCATTGCCGACGCCATGGACTGGAAACTGGCTGATCATGCCGTTTACAGTCGCGAAGGGCACACCGGCGAACGTAAGGCTCAAACCATTGGTTTTGCAACAGTGCGAGCCGGTGACATTGTCGGCGAACACACGGCCATGTTTGCAGACGAGGGAGAGCGTGTAGAGATTACTCATAAGGCGTCAAGCCGTATGACGTTTGCTAATGGCGCGGTTAAAGCGGCATTATGGGTAAGTGCGAAGAAAAAAGGGCTTTATGATATGCGTGATGTCCTTGATTTAGCCAGTTTGTAATGGGTTTTACCTGTGTGATGTGGTGATTTCAATCGCTAATTCATTGATTGAAAAAGGGCAATAATATTATTGCCCTTAATTTTGTAAAAAAATAAGCCTCTTGTTTATTTTTTCTGTATAAATACTCATAAACTTATTTCTTCTCTCTTCATCTTAACGGTAAACCTGTTAATTTTGACCATTTGGTCAAAATTCATAGCCTTCTCAGGCAGAATAATGCTTCTCCACGATGAGCAAACGATTATTCGATGATGTTTGTCCCTGTTTTTGTCCCTTATCCTCTTTTTTTCCGCTCTGAGCCTGAAAAGATGTTAAAAAAGTGGCTTCAGGGTGGACAAGTAGCAGAGCGATCATTAGAATGCGCGCAATTTGCCAAAAATTGACCACTCAGGCCGTTTTTGCATTGATTCAGATCATCATTATGAATTAATATGCAGATATTGTGACTGTTTATTCCCTGGAGGATGTTTTGATTAAGTCAGCGCTCTTGGTTCTGGAAGACGGAACCCAATTCCACGGTCGGGCCATCGGGGCTACAGGGTCGGCAGTGGGGGAAGTCGTTTTCAATACGTCAATGACTGGTTATCAAGAAATCCTCACTGATCCTTCCTATTCTCGTCAAATCGTTACTCTCACTTATCCCCATATCGGCAACGTTGGTGCCAACCCCGCCGATGAAGAATCCAGTCAGATTCACGCTCAGGGGCTTGTCATTCGGGACCTGCCACTTATTGCCAGCAACTACCGCAGCGAAGAGAGCCTGTCAGCCTATCTGCAGCGCAATAACATTGTTGCTATTGCCGATATTGATACACGTAAGCTGACGCGTCTGCTGCGCGAGAAAGGCGCACAGAATGGCTGCATTATCGCGGGCGACAATCCGGATGCCGCTCTGGCCTTACAGAAAGCGCAGGCCTTCCCGGGGTTGAAAGGGATGGATCTGGCGAAGGAAGTGACGACGGCAGAAACCTATACCTGGTTGCAGGGGAGCTGGACGCTGGAAGGGGATTTACCTGCGCAGACGTCAGCAGAAGCGCTGCCCTACCATGTTGTGGCTTACGATTATGGCGCTAAGCGCAATATTCTGCGCATGCTGGTCGACCGCGGCTGCCGTCTGACGGTTGTCCCGGCTAAAACGCCCGCCGAAACCGTTCTGGCGATGAATCCGGATGGTATCTTCCTGTCAAACGGTCCGGGTGATCCGGAGCCCTGCGATTACGCCATTGAGGCGATTGAAGCCTTTCTGAAAACCGACATTCCGGTGTTTGGCATTTGCCTTGGCCACCAGTTGCTGGCACTGGCCAGCGGCGCAAAAACCGTAAAAATGAAGCTGGGTCACCACGGTGGTAACCACCCGGTGAAAGATCTCGATAACAATCGCGTCATGATTACGGCACAGAACCACGGCTTTGCGGTGGATGAAACCCATCTGCCCGCCAATCTGCGGGTAACGCATATTTCGCTGTTTGATAAAACCGTGCAGGGTATCCATCGCACCGACAAGCCTGCGTTCAGCTTCCAGGGCCATCCTGAAGCCAGTCCGGGGCCGGGTGATGCCGCACCGTTATTTGACCACTTTATCGAGTTGATTGACGCATTCCGTTCGAAAGCAAAGTAATCAGGAGCTAATCATGCCAAAACGTACAGATATAAAATCCATCCTGATTCTTGGTGCCGGTCCGATTGTGATCGGTCAGGCCTGCGAATTCGACTATTCCGGTGCCCAGGCCTGTAAAGCCCTGCGCGAAGAGGGTTACCGCGTCATTCTGGTGAACTCGAACCCGGCGACCATTATGACCGACCCGGAAATGGCCGATGCAACCTACATCGAGCCGATTCACTGGGAAGTGGTACGTAAGATTATTGAGAAAGAGCGCCCGGATGCGGTGTTGCCAACCATGGGCGGCCAGACGGCGCTGAACTGTGCGCTGGAGCTGGAACGTCAGGGCGTTCTTGACGAGTTTGGCGTAACCATGATCGGTGCCACGGCCGATGCGATCGATAAAGCGGAAGACCGCCGCCGCTTCGACGTGGCGATGAAAAGCATTGGTCTGGATACGGCGCGCTCCGGTATCGCACATACGATGGAAGAAGCGCTGGCGGTGGCTGCCGATGTCGGCTTCCCCTGCATTATTCGTCCGTCGTTCACTATGGGCGGCACCGGTGGCGGTATCGCGTATAACCGCGAAGAGTTTGAAGAGATCTGCGAACGCGGACTCGATCTTTCGCCTACCAACGAGCTGTTAATCGACGAATCGCTGATTGGCTGGAAAGAGTATGAGATGGAAGTTGTGCGTGACAAAAACGACAACTGCATCATTGTCTGCTCTATCGAAAACTTTGACGCCATGGGCATTCACACCGGTGACTCCATTACGGTGGCGCCCGCACAGACGCTGACCGACAAAGAGTACCAGATCATGCGTAACGCCTCGCTGGCGGTACTGCGTGAGATCGGCGTGGAAACCGGTGGCTCCAACGTCCAGTTCGCGGTGAACCCGAAAAATGGCCGTCTGATCGTCATCGAGATGAACCCGCGTGTGTCACGCTCTTCAGCGCTGGCATCGAAGGCCACCGGATTCCCGATTGCCAAAGTGGCCGCGAAACTGGCGGTAGGCTTTACGCTGGATGAACTGATGAACGATATCACTGGGGGACGCACACCAGCCTCGTTCGAGCCGTCTATCGATTATGTCGTGACAAAAATTCCTCGCTTCAACTTTGAAAAATTTGCCGGTGCGAATGACCGTCTGACCACCCAGATGAAATCGGTGGGTGAAGTCATGGCGATTGGCCGTACTTTCCAGGAGTCGGTGCAGAAAGCACTGCGTGGTCTGGAAGTGGGAGCTAATGGTTTTGACCCGAAAGTGCATCTGGATGATGCGGAAGCGTTGACCCGCATTCGTCGTGAGCTGAAAGATGCCGGTTCGGATCGTATCTGGTACATCGCGGACGCGTTCCGTGCAGGCATGTCGGTCGATGGCGTATTTAATCTTACCAATATTGATCGCTGGTTCCTGGTGCAGATTGAAGAGCTGGTTCGCCTGGAAGAGCAGGTAGCGCGTGAAGGCATCAATGGCCTTAACGCGGATTTCCTGCGCGCGCTGAAGCGCAAAGGTTTTGCCGACGCACGTCTGGCAGCCCTGGCGGGCGTCGCGGAAGGCGAGATTCGTAAACTGCGTCAGCAGCATCATCTTCACCCAGTCTATAAGCGCGTGGATACCTGTGCGGCGGAATTTGCAACAGACACCGCTTATATGTACTCCACCTATGAAGAAGAGTGCGAAGCTCATCCTAATCAGGATCGCGACAAGATTATGGTGCTGGGTGGCGGACCAAACCGTATTGGTCAGGGCATTGAGTTTGACTACTGCTGTGTCCACGCAGCACTGGCGCTGCGTGAAGATGGCTATGAAACCATCATGGTCAACTGTAACCCGGAAACCGTGTCCACCGATTACGACACTTCTGACCGCCTCTACTTTGAACCTGTCACGCTGGAAGACGTGCTGGAAATCGTGCGCATCGAAAAACCGAAAGGCGTTATCGTGCAGTACGGTGGACAAACGCCACTGAAACTGGCTCGCGCGCTGGAAGCGGCAGGTGTGCCGGTCATTGGCACCAGCCCGGATGCCATCGATCGCGCAGAAGACCGTGAACGTTTTCAGCAGGCGGTTGACCGTCTGAGTCTGAAGCAGCCAGCTAACGCCACCGTTACCACGCTGGAGCAGGCGGTTGAAAAAGCGGCGGGCATTGGTTATCCGCTGGTGGTCCGCCCGTCTTATGTCCTGGGCGGACGCGCCATGGAAATTGTCTACGACGAAATCGACCTGAAACGCTATTTCCAGACGGCGGTGTCAGTGTCCAACGATGCGCCGGTCTTGCTGGATCGCTTTCTGGATGATGCCGTCGAAGTCGATGTGGATGCTATCTGCGACGGTGAGCGCGTGCTGATCGGCGGTATAATGGAACATATCGAGCAGGCTGGCGTTCACTCGGGTGACTCGGCCTGTTCTCTGCCGGCCTACACTTTGAGTCAGGATATTCAGAATGTCATGCGTCAGCAGGTTGAAAAACTGGCGTTTGAGCTGAATGTGCGTGGCCTGATGAACGTACAGTTTGCGGTCAAAGACAACGAAGTTTACCTGATTGAAGTTAACCCGCGTGCGGCGCGTACCGTCCCGTTCGTGTCAAAAGCAACCGGCGTTCCGCTGGCAAAAGTGGCAGCCCGCGTAATGGCAGGCAAAACGCTGGCGGAGCAGGGCGTCACCAAAGAGGTGATTCCACCTTACTACTCTGTCAAAGAAGTGGTGCTGCCGTTTAACAAATTCCAGGGCGTTGATCCAATTCTGGGACCTGAAATGCGTTCAACCGGGGAAGTCATGGGCGTGGGCCGTACCTTTGCCGAGGCGTTTGCCAAGGCGATGCTGGGTGCGCAAAGCAACATGAAGAAAACCGGACGTGCGCTGCTGTCCGTTCGTGAAGGCGACAAGAAACGTATCGTTGATCTCGCGGCGAAGTTGCAGAAGTTTGGTTTTGAACTGGATGCGACGCACGGTACGGCTGTGGTACTGGGCGAGGCCGGTATTAACCCGCGCCTGGTGAATAAGGTTCACGAAGGCCGCCCGCACATTCAGGACCGCCTGAAAAACGGTGAGTACGCCTATATCGTAAATACCACAGCAGGTCGTCAGGCGATTGAAGACTCCAAGCTGATTCGTCGCAGCGCACTGCAATATAAGGTGCATTACGACACGACGCTGAACGGTGGCTTCGCAACGGCAATGGCGCTAAATGCCGATCCAACCGAAAAAGTCATTTCGGTGCAGGAGATGCATGCGCAAATCCTTGCGCATAAATAGCGCAGACTGAGCGCTGAGGCCCCTGTCTGGAGCATCTGCCATAAGCAGAGCGCTTCTGGCAGGGGCTTTTTTTGCAGTACGTCCAGTTCACATCGCATGTGTTTACACGATGTGCCTGTAAAGCTGATGCAGAGAGTGTTGTATTGCAACAGCCTGACCAGCGTGCCTTTTCTGTCTTACGCCACCATTCGCACCCCGTCTAAATGCGGCTGTGGCTCTCGGCCATGCGTCATCACTGGCCAGGGCCGCCCCACAGCCCGCAGGTTTAAACGGCGCTGTAATATTCCAGATATGCTCTGAATCAGATGAAAAGTTTATTCTATAAAAAATAAGAATGCTGTGTTGCCAATGGATCATCCATTTAAAAAAGATTAATTATAAGTTAATTTGTTTTTCATATTTAATTGGTTTTATCTAGCTATTCATCAAATTGTTTATTTTTCTCGTTACTCTTGTTTTTAATATTACTCGTCAGGTTTCGCCCTGTTATTTTAAACCATTGCCAAAAAATCAACGAAATCTAAACGGGAGGCCATTATTATATAAAGTCGCGAATAACAAACTGTTCTGTTGTTGTGCTTAACTTTACAATGCGGAATTGGTTAAGGCCATGCTGTTCCGGAGTGCCGACAGGTACTGTAAACCTTTTTCGCTAATATAAGTGCGTATTTACCATGTTGATCCCCAGGTTTTTCAGATGGGAGCAGTGCTCTTTTAACGACTATAAAAAAGCGTGTGATGATTTTGGGTACAACTGTGAGTCAGCGCCGGAATTTATCGCTTTCCGGATGCGCCATCAGCAGCCTTTCACGTTTTATGCCTATAAGGTGAAAGGGGCTATGGTAGGGAGCGTTTGCGTTGAAAAAGGCTGGCTCGCCAACGATGGTAAAAACCCTCAGCGTTCGCTTCCTGCGCTACTGACCCCATCAACATCCGTTTATATACCCTTTTGTCGCGACACCAAAACAAAGGTCCTTTTGCCCTTTCGTTGTAAGTCGTTGCATCATCTGCACGGTAATACGTTTCTTAATGCGTCTTATCGTTTGTTGAGCAAGAATAAAGCAGCATTGACGAAAAATCCTGCTGTCGACTTCTCACGAAAAACTGTCTCAACCCGCGAACGCGAATTAAGAAAATTCCTCGCTGATGGCGGAAGTTTGCTTAATGTAAATCATCTTGAGGGTGAGCATATTTTTGAGGTTTTCGAAGCGTTATATCGCGCGAGACGGGAGCAGCCAATTGCTGAAAGAGACATCAATAAAGCCTTTTTCCGTGAGTTCCAGCACTGCTTCAAAGGGCATATGATGTTCCTGAACAATGAGCCAATCGGGCTGCAATTACTGGTCTCTGTAAATAGCCAGGTTGGCATGTTTGTGGACTTTATCAATATTGGCTACCGGATGGACAGCAATGCGGGCGCAGTGGGGACGATGCTGATGTGGAAGAATCTTACCTCTTTGCATCAGGAGGCGTCTGATAAACAGGTTCCTCTCTATTATTCCTATGGTTCGATGTCAGGAGAGTACAAAAACAGATGGTGCCATGCTGTGCCTAATGGACGCGTCATTATCTGAAGTCAGTGCGTTGTGAGAACGCGTCTTATCTTCAATAACAGTTACCAGGCGGGCCTGTTTCTCTTACCGTTTTTCAGGAAATGACTGAGGCAAAAAAGCCGCACGATGTCTGATACGATTCCGGCAAAAGAGAGAGGTGGGTAAACAATTTAAGAAATTTGATTTAATTATTATCAAATCATGCCTGATTCGCTTTTTCGCACGAATTTATAATACAAAGTACTACCAACTCATGCATGGCCAATGTAATATCCTGCCCGCTCATGAAGAGAGCGTAAACAGGATATTTATAACAATGAAAGCGCGTAATTTTGCACTGAGTGCAGTGGCTGCACTGTTGGCTCTGGTCACGTTTTCCAGCCAGGCTGAAATCACTCTTCTTAAACAAGACCCACAAGCAGGCGATCCCCTTAGCCGTCTCGATTTCAAATTTGGTGGCAGCATTCGCCCCCAGTTTAATCATCAAACCGGCGTCAACGATAAATCTTACAAGCGTAATGGCTTTGACGGCGGATCCCGTTTCCGTTTCAGCGCCGACTACTACCTGTTCGATGATATTAGCTGGACCAGCTACTATGAACTGGGCGTTAACATTCCGGCCGTGTTCAACTGGGATAATCACTACGCTGAAGGTGCGCACGAGACTACTCGCCGCCAGCTTTATACCGGCCTGAAAAGTAAAACCTGGGGCCAGTTAACCTTTGGTCAGCAGAACAGCGTTTATTACGATGTTGTGGGCGCCAAGACGGATATCTGGGATTACGACATGCTGGCCCAGGCACCGGGCAACGGCATTAACGGTGATTACGATGGTTCCTACCGTTCTCGTAAGCAGCTGAAATACAAAAACAGTTATGGGGCGGTCGATCTTTACGCCTCTTACCTGTTTAGCGATAACGAGTATCTGCCGGGCAACGGGCTGCGCTATAAGCGCCAGGGCGGTGGCTCGCTGGGTGTGAATTACAATATTACGCCTACCCTGGCATGGGGTACGGCCTGGAACTACACCCGCGCCAGCATGCGTAATCCTGCTACTGGCAACAGTAAAGATTACGACCAAAACATTTTTGGAACAGCATTGAGCTGGACGCCAGGTAACTGGACCCTGTCAGCAGGGGGTGGCTGGTACCAAAACTTCCTGACCACCAAACAGCGCAACGTGAATAACTATTTTGCGGATGATGCCTGGGGCATCGAATATTACGCCGGATATAAAATCCCGGTGGCGCAATATGGTGTCAAAGCCGTTCAGCCTTATGTCATGGGTGACCGTTTAGAATATGCGAATGGCCGTAACTACCAGCGCATCGACAATGGTCTGGGCGTAACGCTGTTCCTTGACTATGGTTTCCGTGTGGATTACGAACATGTCTTCACGTCCAGCACGGATAATCAGGGCGACATGAATCTGGTTCGCTTCCGCTACGATTTCTGATAATCCCAACGGCTCCGTCTGGAGCCGTTTTATTCTCTGTGTTTATCACGCACTCACGTCATTATCTGGCGATTTAATGGTTATAACCGCGATTTTTGCGGAGTAAAACCCTGTACAAACTCTGAAAGGCGGTGTCTATGCCGCTTTATTTAAGAAGCCCGTTCCTGCTATCGACGAAGGTTTAACCTTTACGTATCATGGCGCCTGTTTTTTTTCAGCGAGCTTTTTAACATGATTAGTCTTATCGCGGCATTAGCAGCAGATCGCATTATTGGAATGGAAAACGCCATGCCGTGGGACCTGCCTGCAGATCTGGCGTGGTTTAAGCGCAACACACTGAAAAAGCCCGTCATTATGGGCAGGCTGACTTTTGAATCGATCGGCCGGCCTTTACCGGGCCGGTTGAATATTGTGGTCAGCAGTAAACCCGGTCACGCAGAAGGCGTTACCTGGGTAACGTCGCTGGATGACGCAGTAAATGCTGCGGGCGAAGCTGAAGAGATCATGGTCATTGGCGGCGGCCGCATTTATGAACAGATGTTAGCCCGCGCTGACCGCCTTTATCTGACGCATATTGATGCTGAAGTAGAAGGGGATACCCAGTTCCCGGACTACGAACCGGATGAATGGCATTCTACCTTTAGCGAATTCCATGACGCTGACGAGCAGAATTCGCACAGCTACTGCTTCGAGATCCTCGAACGACGTCGTTAATGGAGATCGAAAAACGCCTTGTTGTTGGGACAAGGCGTTTTTATGGCGGTGGATCAGCTGGCTGAGACTGTTGGGGTGACAGATCGTCTGGTACAGAAAGCTGGCGGTTGGAAGGCTGAACATAATAACGCTGCGTTTCCCAATGCAGCAGGGTCAGATTCCCACCCCAGCAGCAACCGGTATCCAGACCGATAATGCCCTCTGGTGTCCCTTTGCCTTCCAGTGATGCCCAGTGCCCAAACACAATGGTGTGATCGCGGGCAACGGGCCCTTCAATCGTAAACCAGGGTTTAAGCGGTGGCGGCGCTGATTCAGGCGCATCCTTACAAATCATATCGAGCTGTCCGTTTGGGAAGCAAAAACGCATACGGGTCAGCGCGTTAGTAGAGAAACGTAGCCGCGCCAGGCCGGACAGGGATTCGCTCCAGTTATTCGGCATGTCGCCATACATGGCATCAAGGAACAGCGGATAGCTGTCACTGGCCAGGACGGCTTCGACTTCACGCGCGCAGCGTTGCGCCGTCTCCAGATCCCACTGCGGCGTAATGCCCGCATGGCCCATCACCAGCTTCTTTTCTTCATCAACCTGCAGCAGAGGCTGCCGACGTAGCCAGTTGATCAATTCATCTGCGTCTTCCGCTTCCAGCAGTGGCGTCAGGCGATCTTTAGGTTTATTGCGGCTGATGCCGGCATAAACGGCCAGCAAATGCAGATCGTGATTGCCCAGAACCAGGCGGACGCTGTCTCCCAGCGATTTGACGTAGCGTAGTACCTCCAGCGAGCCGGGCCCACGTGCGACCAGATCACCTGTCAGCCACAAGGTATCCTGACCAGGATCATAGTTCACCTGGTTTAGCAGAGCACGTAATTCATCATAACAACCGTGAACGTCGCCAATCAGGTAAGTATTCATTGTGAATTATCCAACTAAAAACAGTCGCCCGTCAGTCGGGCGAAAGGCATCAGGTTCAGTGAATATGGCTTTCAACAGCCAGGCGGAAAACGGGGATGTCGACGTGAAACGTATCGCCTTGCTCATCCACCATCACATAGTGGCCCTGCATCGTGCCCATAGGCGTTTCAAGCACCGCGCCACTGGTATATTGGTATTCACTACCGGACGCAATGTGTGGTTGTTCACCGATTACGCCTTCACCCTGAACTTCTGTTTCACGTCCATTGCCGTTGGTGATCAACCAGTAGCGCCCGAGCAGTTGCACAGAGGAGCGGCCTAAATTGCGGATCGTAACGGTATAAGCAAAAACATAACGCTCTTCTTCCGGTGAGGATTGCGAGGCGACATAAAGGCTTTGGACGTGGATCGATACGCGGGCCGGTTCACTCATAGGTTACTCCTGCGGTTTATCCAGATGGTCTGCCAACCAGTTTGCTAACTGACAATATTGCGCAACCGACACGTTTTCTGCACGCAGGCCCGTATCGATCGACAAGTCTTCCAGCGCACCCGCAGTCACCATATGGCTCAGGCTGTTACGCAGCGTTTTACGACGTTGGCCGAACGCTTCCGTGGTAATACGGCTTAAAATACGCACGTCTTTTACCGGATGCGGTGGCGTCATAAAAGGCACCAAACGTACTACCGCTGAATCCACCTTAGGAGGCGGCGTAAAAGCGTGCGGTGGCACTTCCAGCACTGGGATGACCTGGCAGTAATACTGCGCCATGACGCTCAGGCGACCATATGCTTTGCTGCCCGGACCGGCCACCAGGCGATTAACCACTTCTTTCTGCAGCATGAAGTGCATATCTTTAATCGAACCAGTATAGCTGAACAGATGAAACATCAGCGGGGTCGAAATGTTGTAGGGCAGATTACCAAAGACGCGTAGCGGCTGGCCTTTCTCTTTAGCCAGCGCGGCAAAATCAAAGGTCATGGCATCCTGCTGATAAATCGTCAGCTTAGGACCTAAAAACGGATGTGTCTGCAGGCGGGCTGCCAGATCGCGGTCAAGCTCCACAACCGTTAAGCTGTCGAGACGTTCGCCGACCGGTTCTGTCAGGGCACCGAGGCCCGGCCCAATCTCGACTAACGCTTCGTCGCGTTGCGGATGAATGGCGGAGACAATGCTGTCGATAATGTATTGATCGTTCAGGAAGTTCTGCCCGAAACGTTTACGGGCGTAGTGCCCCTGATGGACGCGATTATTCATTACTGCTCTTGATCATAGTGATGGCGAGATTAAGCGCCGTGATAAAGCTGCCCGCGTCAGCCTGACCCAGCCCGGCTAGTTCAAGCGCGGTGCCGTGATCGACTGAGGTACGGATAAACGGCAGGCCGAGGGTAATATTTACCGCGCGACCAAATCCCTGAAATTTGAGAACCGGTAAGCCCTGATCGTGATACATCGCTAGCACCGCATCGGCATGTTGCAGATATTTGGGCTGGAAAAGTGTGTCCGCGGGCAATGGGCCAGTCAGCTGAATACCCTGCTGGCGGAGTTCATTCAGTGCCGGGATAATCGTGTCTATCTCTTCCCGACCCATGTGGCCGCCTTCACCCGCATGAGGATTCAGCCCACAAACAAAAATATGCGGCTGGGCGATCGCGAATTTCTCTTTGAGATCCTGATGCAGGATCGTGATCACTTCATGCAGGCAATCCCGGGTGACGGCGTCAGCGACCGCTTTTAACGGCAGGTGCGTAGTCGCAAGCGCGACGCGTAGCTGCTCTGTTGCCAGCATCATGACCACGCGGTGCGCGCCTGCACGTTCGGCAAAGAATTCGGTATGGCCTGTAAACGGTATCCCCGCGTCATTGATCACGCCCTTGTGCACAGGGCCGGTAATTAATGCAGCAAACTCACCGGATAAGCAGCCGTCGCAGGCACGAGCCAGCGTTTCCAGTACATAGTGACCGTTGTCGACACAAAGCGTACCGGGTGTGACGGGCTGCGGGAGTTCAACGGGAAGGACGGTGAGTGTACCGGCCTGCTGGGGCACTGGAGGCTCGGCAGAATCGTAGAGACGCAGGGTCAGAGGCAAACCCAGCAATGCGGCGCGCTGCAGCAAGAGCTGGGGAGACGCACAAACGACCAGCTCAACAGGCCAGGCCTGTTGAGCCAGTTGCACAGCCAGATCGGGACCAATCCCGGCGGGTTCGCCGGGCGTAATCACCACACGACAATCACTGCGCATTGTTATCCAGAATTTTCACGTAAGCCCCTGCACGTTGCTCCTGCATCCAGGTCTGCGCTTCTTCCGCGAACTTGCGGTTGAACAGCATGCGGTAAGCACGCTCTTTCTGGGCTGCATCCGTTTTATCAACCTGACGCGTGTCCAGCAACTGAATCAAATGCCAGCCGAAAGAGGAATGAACGGGCTGGCTAATTTCCCCTTTTTTCAGGCGTAGCAGCGCATCGCGGAACGCCGGGTCAAAGACTTCAGGCGAGGTCCATCCCAGATCGCCGCCCTGGTTAGCCGAGCCCGGATCGTCAGAGAATTGTTTTGCGGCGGCCGCAAAGGTGGTTTTACCGCTGCGGATATCGGCGGCAATTTGTTCCAGCTTCGCGCGGGCCTGATCGTCAGTCATGATCGGTGACGGCTTCAGCAGAATATGACGTGCGTGCACCTCGGTGACAGAGATGTTTTTGCTTTCGCCACGCAAATCGTTCACTTTCAGAATATGGAAGCCCACACCGGAACGGATCGGACCAACGATATCGCCTTTTTTTGCCGTGGCCAGAGCCTGAGCAAACAGCGTCGGCAGCTCTTCAATTTTTGACCAGCCCATATTGCCGCCTTTCAGGGCCTGGGAGTCAGCGGAATAGGTAACGGCCAGTTTGCCGAAATCAGCACCGCCCTTCAGTTCGCTCACCAGCTGTTTTGCCAGTTTTTCCTGATCGTCAACCTGCTGTTGTGTCGGGTTTTCAGGCAGCGGCAGAAGAATGGTGCTGATATTCATCTCAGTCCCTTGAGTATTCTGCGCACCCACCTGTTTTGCCAGCGTATCCACTTCCTGCGGCAGGATGGTGACGCGACGGCGGACTTCGTTATTACGGACTTCAGAGATCAGCATCTCTTTACGAATCTGCGACCGATACGTGTTGTAGTCCATACCGTCATAGGCCAGACGACTGCGCAGCTGATCGAGGGTCATGTGGTTTTGAGCGGCAATATTCTGAATGGCCTGATCCAACTGCTGATCGCTGATTTGCAAACCGGCTTTATCGCCTAACTGCAGAATGATCGCGTCCATAATCTCACGCTCAAGGATCTGATGGCGTAAGGTTTTATCGTCCGGTAGCTGCTGGCCGGCCTGTTTCGCCTGAGATTTAACGGTGTTCATCATGCTGTCCACGTCACTCTCAAGGACCACGCCGT
This sequence comes from Pantoea sp. CS_6, assembly GCF_041954745.1. Lineage (NCBI taxonomy): Bacteria > Pseudomonadati > Pseudomonadota > Gammaproteobacteria > Enterobacterales > Erwiniaceae > Pantoea > Pantoea sp. CS_6. The sequence continues at coordinate 155,048 of NZ_JAVAYG010000007.1, read as the reverse complement.
TATTAACCACAGCTGCAACTTTATCAACCACTTGTGGTGCTGCGAACACGGTGTTGGCACTGATCGCCACACCAAGAATCAGCATTCTCCAGTTCTTCATACTTTATCCATTATTGGTTCCGCACTGCGGGATTGCCTGTCAAACATCACAACATCAGAATGCACGCTGGTAAGGGATGATTCCCTGACTCAGCATCTGGCCAGTGCCCAGGCCATAATTCGAGCTCAGGCCACGTAACTCAATGTTGAATGAGATTTGGTTGTCGTACTTACTGTCGTTGTTTTCCCAACCGTTGATTTTACGTTCATATCCCAGACGAATCGCGTAGCAACACGAGCTGTACTGCAGGCCAACCAGCTGTGATGCCGGGCGATTATTGCGCGTATCGTAGTAATACGCGCCAACCACCGACCAGGCATCATGAATTGGCCAACTTGCCGTGGTGCCAACCTGTGAAATCCCGTTTTTATAAATCGGGTTATTCACTAGCGAGCTGTCGTTAAGCGCAGAAGCAACATACTCCGGGCTGCTGTAACGGTAGCTCAACTGCACCATACGGTCAGCATCACGACGGTATTCCAGCACGGTATTGCCCTGCGCCACGTTATTCAGGCGGGTATCGTATTGCAGCCCGCCACGCACGCCCCAGCGTTCGCTGATCTTCCAGTACGTATCCCCGGCCCAAAGAAGACTGCCGGTATCGTCATCTTTATTGGTCTGGTTAACGCCTGTACGCGAAGGCGTGAACGAATAGATTTGACCCACAGAAACGTTAAAACGTTCAACCAGATCATTATCATAAATTCGTGTAGTCACACCGGTCGCGACCTGGTTCGCTGAGGCGATGCGATCCAGACCGCTGTAAGAGCGATCGCGGAACAGGCCGGTGTAGTCCGTTTGCAGCAGCGTGGAGTCGTAAGGATAGATGTCGCTCTGGTCCCGATACGGGATATACAGGTACTGAACCCTTGGCTCCAGCGTTTGGGTGTAACCCTGCGCCCAGTCCATATCACGATCAAATACCATGCGCCCATCAACTTTAAACTGCGGTAATGTGCGGTTGACGGAGTCTTTCAGGACACCGCTGGTAGTGCTGGTGGGGGCAAAGTTAGCGTTGTAGTAATCAACGTCTTTTTGCTGGTAGTGCGTGGCCAGAAATTTGGCTTCGGTATTCAGACTGGCCCAGCTGTTTGATAACGGCAGATCGATCGTGGGTTCAATATGTAAGCGTGTCGTTTCAGGGAAACTGCTGTTCACATTTACAAATTTCACTGCCTGGGCATAAACACTTGTGTCGAATGGACCGACATCATTCTGGTACCAGTTCAGGTCCAGCTGCGGGAAGGCACGATAGACGTTGCTGTTACTGGTATTACCAAAAATCTGGAAGTCTTTGGTCGACAGCGTCGCATCCCAGTTGGTATCCGCGTAACCGACGCTAAATTTCTGCGAAGCATAGCCGTCAGTCGAGCTGTAATAAGGCGACGTCAGATCGTTGAAGTAATACTGATCGCTGACTTTGGTGTAGTCGGCATTAAAGCGCCAGTGCTGGTCATATACACCGGCATGACGCCAGTAAAATAACCAGCGGTCTGAACTGTCGCTTTGGGCTATGCCGCGCGCTGCTTTTTCATTGTCGTACTGCTTATCCGACGCCAGATAGTCAAATTCGACCAGGCCTGCGCCCGCTTCTGTGAGGTAACGGAATTCGTTCTGCAATTGCAGACCACGTTTACTCATATAGTGCGGCGTAATGGTGGCATCGGCCTGTGGCGCAATGTTCCAGTAGTAAGGCAGAATAAACTCAAAACCGTTATTGCTGCCGTATTTGGCATTAGGGATCAGGAAGCCTGAGCGGCGGCGATCGCCCAGCGGCAACTGCAGATACGGGCTGTAAAACACCGGAACCGGGCCAAGTTTAAAGCGCGCGTTCCAGATCTCTGCCACTTCTTCCTGGCGATCCTGAATGATTTCGGACCCCGCCACGCTCCAGCTGTTACTGCCGGGCAGACAGGACGTGAAGGTGCCGTTTTCCATGATGGTGTAACGGTTTTGTCCACGCAGCTTCATTTGATCGCCCGTACCCCGCCCCTGGCGGCCGACCATCTGATAATCACCGTCCCAGACGTTAGTATCTTTGGTATTAAGATTCGACCAGGCTTTCGGACCTTTCAGGATGACCTGATTATCGTCGTAGTGCACATTACCTAGCGCATCGACGGTCCGGACGGGCGTCGTCTGACCTTCTGGCTGGCGTTGGTGAAGTTGCACCTCATCAGCCAGCATGCGGCTGTTGCCCTGGCTTACGTCTACATCACCTTTGAAAATGGCATCATCAGGATAGTTGCCTTTCACGGAATCCGAGTGAATAGTAACGGGCAACTGATTGGGATCGCCATTGACCAGAGGGCGATTATAACTCGGCACGCCTAACATACACTGCGACATTAAATCGTCGGCGAAGGCTTGCTGGCTAATGGCTGCGCCGATCAGGGTGGCCAGCAGAGTAGGTATACGTTTTTTCATACGCGGTATCGAGAATTCCATGAAAACTGGCATCATGCCGACAATCGGGTCAGAGACTAACGCACTGCCTGGCGTTGCGCCAGTGTTAATCCTTTTCTGTCCGCGCTGCCGTTAGGCGCTGAGATAAATGACAGGTATGATAATGCAATTTTCAGCCGTAAGCATGGCGAATTGAGGAGTTTATGCGCTACTGGGGAAAAGTTATAGGTCTGGTGCTGGGATTATTGTCTGGCGCGGGCTTTTGGGGAATTGTAATCGGCCTGATCATTGGGCATGGATTTGACAAGGTTCGCGGCGCACAAAGCAAGGCGTACTTTTCAAACACCCAGACCCGACAGTCACTGTTTTTCAGCACCACGTTTCAGGTGATGGGGCATTTAACCAAATCGAAAGGGCGCGTAACGGAAGCGGACATCCAGATTGCGTCTCTGTTTATGGACCGCATGCAGCTTCACGGTGAGGCGCGTACTGCCGCACAACGTGCTTTTCGTGAGGGCAAACAGGGCGAATATCCGTTGCGGACCAAACTGCGCGAATTACGCAGTGCCTGCTTTGGCCGTTTTGACCTGATTCGGATGTTTCTGGAAATTCAGATTCAGGCCGCGTTTGCCGACGGCACACTGCATCCCAACGAACGTCAGGTCCTGTACGTTATTGGTGAAGAGTTGGGCATTTCACATAGCCAGTTCGATCAGTTTCTGCGCATGATGGAAGGCGGCCAGCAGTTTGGCGGCGGCCGCAGTTATTCTCAAGGCGGTTTCCAGCAGGCACAACGCGGTCCTACGCTGGACGATGCCTGTAATGTGCTGGGCGTGAAAAGCAGTGATGATGCCACTACCATCAAGCGAGCCTATCGCAAACTGATGAGTGAGCACCATCCCGATAAGCTGGTGGCAAAAGGGTTACCGCCAGAAATGATGGAAATGGCCAAACAGAAAGCGCAGGACATTCAGTCAGCTTACGATCTGATTCGCAAAGAAAAAGGCTTTAAGTAAGCGGCGTGCGCCCCGGTGATTCATCCGCGGGGCGCGCGAGTCATAAACGGGCCGGTCAGAAGTCGGCGGGCTGCTTGAAGGTCATCGCACTGCTAAACGCAGGATGCGTGATGGTCAGCGATTCGGCATGCAGCAGAAGCCGGCTTGCCATTGCCCTGGCTTCCGGGTGAGCATAAAACCCGTCCCCAAGTATCGGATGGCCCAGCGCCAGCATATGCACGCGCAACTGGTGCGAACGGCCGGTGATGGGCTTCAACGTGACGCGTGCGCTGTTATCGTCCCGATATTCCACCACCTGATACTCGGTTTGTGCCGACTTACCCGTCTCAAAACACACTTTCTGTTTTGGCCGGTTGGGCCAGTCACAAATCAAGGGCAAATCCACCAGGCCTTTTTCCTCTGCCGGATGTCCCCAGACCTGAGCGACATAGGTTTTGGCGGGTTCGCGCTCGCGAAACTGACGTTTTAGTTCACGCTCAGCGGCTTTCGTCAGTGCGACGACAATCACGCCGCTGGTGGCCATATCCAGCCGATGCACCGATTCGGCTTCAGGATAATCCCGCTGGATCCGCGTCATCACGCTGTCTTTGTGCGCCTCAAGTCGACCCGGCACGGAAAGCAGGCCGCTGGGCTTATTCACCACCATGATGTGCGCATCCTGATAGAGAATGTGCAGCCAGGGCTCAAGCGGCGGATTATAGGGTTCCATACATTATTCCAAAAAAGAGGGCCTTGCGGCCCTGAACTTACTGATGCGTAACCACAATCAGACGCAGCGCATCCAGGCGCCAGGTGGCTTCATCCAGGCTTTCCAGCACCTGCTCACGATTGCTTTCCAGCGCGTCAACTTCATCGTCACGAATATTGGGGTTGACGGCTTTCAGGGCTTCCAGACGCGATAACTCGGCCCCCAGCTTTTCACTCGCTTCGCGCCGTGCCATATCGATTATGGCACGTGCTTCACTGACGACTTCTTTTTCCGCCAGGGTAAGAATAGCGTGAACATCCTGCTGAACGGCGTTCACCAGCTTACTGCCTGTATGGCGGTTGACCGCATTCAACTGACGGTTGAAGCTCTCGAACTCCACTTTACCTGCCAGGTTAGTGCCCTTGCGATCTAACAGCAAACGCACAGGCGTTGGCGGCAGGAAACGGGTTAACTGCAGATGCTTAGGTGCCTGAGATTCCACCACGTAAATCAGTTCTACCAGCAGCGTGCCGACAGGCAATGCCTTATTCTTCAGCAGCGACAGCGCACAACTGCCCGTGTCGCCCGACAGGATCAGATCCAAGCCGTTACGGATCAGCGGATGTTCCCAGGTAATAAACTGGGTATCTTCACGCGACAGGGCCTGATCGCGGTTGAACGTGATGGTGCAACCGTCTTCAGGTAAGCCCGGGAAATCCGGGACTAGCATATGATCTGACGGCGTCAGCACAATCAGGTTATCGCTACGATCTTCCTGATTGATGCCCACGATATCAAACAGATTCAGGGCAAAGTTGACCAGCTCGGTGTCGTTATCCTGCTCGGCAATGGTATTCGCCAGCATCTGCGCGGCGTCGCCGCCGTTCGAGTTCAGCTCCAGTAACCGATCCCGACCTTGTTCAAGCTGAGATTTCAGCGCGTCATGCTGTTTACGGCAGGCGTCGATAAAGTCATCAAAGCCTTCACTGTTTTCCGGCGCAGCCAGATAATTAATCAGTTCAGCGTGCACGCTGTCATAGAGGGTTCTGCCGGTCGGACAGGTGTGCTCAAAGGCATCCAGCCCTTCGTGATACCAGCGCAGCAGGACCGCCTGAGCGGTTTTTTCCAGCCATGGCACCAGAATCTGAATGTCATGCGCCTGACCGATACGATCCAGACGACCGATGCGCTGCTCCAGCAGATCCGGGTTAAACGGCAGATCGAACATAACCAGGCGGCTGGCGAACTGGAAGTTACGGCCTTCAGAGCCGATTTCTGAACACAGCAGAACCTGTGCGCCGTTTTCTTCTGAGGCAAACCAGGCCGCAGCCCGATCGCGTTCAATAATCGACAGCCCTTCGTGGAACACGGCGGCACGGATACCTTCACGCTCGCGTAATACCTGCTCCAGTTGCAGAGCGGTTGCGGCCTGCGCGCAAATCACCAGCACCTTCTCTTTACGGTTGCTGGTCAGATAGCCCATAAGCCATTCTACACGTGGATCGAAGTTCCACCAGGTGCCGGTGTCGCCTTCAAACTCTTGATAAATCTGCTCCGGATAGAGCAGGTCGCGCGCGCGTTCTTCGGCGCTTTTACGCGCGCCCATGATGCTGGAAACTTTGATGGCCGTCTGGTACTGAGCCGGCAACGGCAGGCGAATGGTATGCAATTCCCGTTTCGGGAAGCCCTTCACGCCGTTACGGGTGTTACGGAACAACACGCGGCTGGTGCCGTGGCGATCCATCAGCATGGAAATGAGTTCCTGGCGCGCCTCTTGTTTGCCCTCGCGGTCACTGTTGGCGACCTGTAGCAGCGGTTCGATATCCTGCTCGCCAACCAGCTCATTAATCATATTCATCTCGTCTTGCGAGATGGGATTATCCGCCAGCAGGGAGGTGACCGCATCGGCAATCGGACGGAAATGCTGTTGCTCTTCGACGAAGGCGGCGAAGTCGTGGAAACGATCGGGATCGAGCAGGCGCAGGCGTGCGAAGTGGCTTTCCATGCCCAGTTGTTCTGGCGTGGCGGTCAGTAGCAGGACGCCTAGTGTGTTTTCGGCGAGCTTTTCAATGACCTGATATTCACGACTTGGCTCACCTTCAGACCAGGCCAGGTGATGCGCTTCATCGACCACCAGGAGATCCCAGTCCGCGTCGGCCAGCTTATCAAGACGCAGCTTATTGCGACGAACAAAGTCCAGCGAACAGATAATCAGTTGTTCCGTGTCGAAGGCATTGTCGCTGTCGTGCTGGGCTTCAGCGTAACGATCGTCATCGAACAGCGCAAAGCGCAGGTTGAAGCGGCGCAGCATTTCAACCAGCCACTGATGTTGCAGCGTTTCTGGTACCACAATCAGTACGCGCTCAGCGCGGCCAGCCAACAGCTGCTGCTGAATGATCATACCGGCTTCGATGGTTTTACCCAGACCCACTTCATCCGCCAGCAGAACGCGCGGTGCATGGCGACGGCCCACATCATGGGCGATATGCAACTGGTGGGGAATCAGGTTGGTACGCATCCCACGCAGGCCACTGACGGGCAGGCGGTACTGTTCACTTTGATATTTACGCGCACGAAAACGCAGGGCGAAGCGATCCATGCGATCGAGCTGGCCAGCGAACAGACGATCCTGGGGCTTGCTGAACACCAGTTTGCTGTCGAGCATGACTTCACGCAGCATCACGTTGGTTTCTTCAGTATCCAGGCGCGTACCGATATAGGTTATCAGGTCATTGTCATTACGGACTTCATCCACCCGCATTTGCCAGCCCTCATGGCTGGTCACGGTATCGCCCGGGTTAAAAATCACGCGGGTGACGGGCGAGTCGCTGCGAGCGTAGAGGCGATTTTCCCCTGTGGCCGGGAAGAGCAGCGTGATCATGCGAGTATCGATCGCCACCACGGTACCTAATCCCAGTTCACTTTCTGTATCACTAATCCAACGCTGACCTAATGTAAAAACCATATAATTTTTGCTCGAATTTTTAACGTTTTTGAAGGTGTTCCCCATTCTCAGGCAATAGCATGTCAACCAGGCAAAAGGGGCCTGGTGCGTATGTCAGAGCAGTGAGTTTTGAGGAAGGGCGTTATGGTACTGGATGGCAGGGCATTCGTCACCTGTCAAAAAAGCCCCAGTTGCCCGGTAATCAGTGTAGCAAAGTCACCCTCGACGAAAGGCAAAATGCCTTCGGCAACAGGTTGCAGCTGTTTCGTGACGTAGTGATCGTAGTCGAGCGGCGTGGTCCGGGCTTCAACGGGTTCGGGGCCGCCCGTCGCTATCACATAGCGAATGCGGCCACCGGTCTGATATTGCAGCGGCCGACCCAGTTTACGGTTGTGTTCATCCGCCAGACGGGCGGCGCGCACGTGAGGCGGCACATTGCGTTCATACTCCTTCAGCGGACGACGCAGGCGTTTCTTATAAATGAGCTGATCGTCCAGTTCGCCCGCCAGCAGCTGTGTTACGGTTGTGCGGACGTACTCTTCCCAGGGCTGACGATGAAATATCCGGCTGTAGAGTTCCTGCTGAAACTGCTGCGCCAGTGGCGTCCAGTCGGTCCGGACGGACTCCAGCCCTTTAAACACCATACGTTCACTGTCGCCTTCACGAATTAATCCCGCGTAGCGTTTCTTACTGCCCTGTTCCGCACCGCGAATGGTTGGCATCAGGAAACGGCAAAAGTGATTTTCATATTCCAGTTCGAGTGCGCTCATCAGGCCATATTGCTGCTGGAGATGTTCACGCCACCAGTCATTGACCTTCGCAGCCAGTGCGCGGCCTGTTGCTTCCGCCTCGGCTTCATCCCGGGCGGACTTCAGCCAGACAAAGGTAGAATCCGTATCGCCATAAATCACATCATAGCCTTCTGCTTCAATAAGCTCGCGGGTTTGCTGCATGATGGCATGACCGCGCAGCGTAATCGACGAGGCCAGGCGAGGATCAAAAAAGCGGCAGGCGCTGGTGCCCAGCACGCCATAAAACGCATTCATAATGATTTTCAGGGCCTGCGACAGGGGCTTATTGCCCTGTTTTTTCGCGGTTTCGCGTCCCTGCCAAATCTGTTCCACAATCGCGGGCAGGCAATGCGTTTCGCGTGAGAAGCGCGCCTCACGAAAGCCGGGCACCGAATCCGCATCCGTTGGGTGCGCCAGCCCTTCGATGAGGCCGACGGGATCGATCAGAAAGGTGCGGATAATCGAGGGATAAAGACTTTTGTAATCCAGCACCAAAACGGAATCATACAGGCCTGGCCGGGAATCCATCACATAGCCGCCGGGGCTGGCTTCCGGCGCAACATCGCCGAGATTGGGGGCGACAAAACCGACCCGATGCATGCGGGGAATATACAGATGGCTGAAGGCCGCCACAGAGCCGCCGTGGCGATCGACCGCCAGCCCGTTAACAGCGGCGCGCTCCAGCAAAAACGGCATGATCTCGGTTTTATGGAAGATGCGTGTGACCAGCTCGCAGTCCTTCAGGTTATAGCGTGCCAGCGCCGGTTTATCGTTGGCAAAACGCCAGTTTATCTCTTCCATGCGCTGCCACGGGTTATCAATAGCTTTGCCTTCGCCGAGCAGTTGTTGTGAAACCGACTCCAGACTAAAAGAGGGGAAATCCCAGAAGGCGGATTTCAGCGCATCAATACCGTCAATGATCAGCCGACCTGTCGCCTGGGCAAAAAACACGCCGGGTTTAAAACCGTGCTCACGCCATTCCAGTACAGCCTGCTGGCGGCCCAGGCGTAACGGAATGCCATAGCGGTCGGCATGTTTCTGCAGAACGCGCAGGTCAAACTGCACCACGTTCCAGCCGATCACCACATCGGGGTCATGGTCGGCAAACCAGCGATTGAGCGCCTCCAGCAGTTGAGGGCGGGTTTCCAGGTAAATGAGTTCGAAATCCAGTGCGCTGGCATCGCCGTTAGGCGGTCCCAGCATGTAAACCTGACGCTGGCCGCAGCCTTCAAGGCCAATGCAGTAAAGCTCGCCATGCTGGGTGGTTTCGATATCCAGAGAGACCCATTTCAGCGGTGGGCGGTAGTCAGGATGCGGTTTGAGCCGGGCGTTAACCAGCGCATCGCCCTGCGCGTCACCATCGAACCACACGGGCGCGGTGATAAACCGTTCCATCAGATAGCGTTCAGGCGGACGAATATCGGATTCGTAAAGGGGAATGCCGTTTTCGCGCAGTTTCTTTTCAATCCACTGAAGCTGGCGATGCTGGCGGCAGTAAAGGCCAAATACCGGCCGGCGGCGAAAATCGGTTAACTGGAGAGGCTGCATGCGCACCTGGCGCTCGTCCTGTAGCAGCGTTTCGACCTGCGCCTGGTACTCGCAGGGAATAAACGTCACCGATTCCTGCACGGGCAGCACGACGCGCTGAGCACCGTCATCGGTGGCCAGCCAGAGCGTAATTTCGGTGCCTTGCGGCGTATCGCGCCAGTGACGGCTCAGCAGAAACCCTGCGCGGGGCTTATTCACGTATTCTCCAGGCTGATAGCGAATCGGACATGCGGTTAAAAAGTATAACATGGATATTTATACAGTGTCTCCCGGTGCGTTTTGTCAATATTGGCCTACAATTCTTGCCTTGACGCTGTGATGTCTGCTCTGGACAATCCAGCCTTCTGCTTTTTCTGAGGATTGATATGGAAGCCTGGGTTCAACACCTGATTACACAGTCGCTGGAGTGGGCGCTGTTTGCCGTGGCGCTGGTGACGTTTCTGGAGTCACTGGCGTTTGTGGGGCTGCTGCTCCCCGGCACCGTGATGATGGCGAGCCTTGGCGCGCTGGTGGGCAGTGGGCAGATCGGTTTGTATCCCGCCTGGGCCGCTGGCTTCGTCGGTTGTCTGCTTGGCGACTGGGTTTCTTACGGGATTGGCTGGAAATTTCAGGGGCCGCTTCATCGCTGGAAATACCTGCAAAAATACAAAGGGCTGCTGGATAAAACCGAACATGCGCTGTATCAGCACAGCATGTTTACCATTCTGGTCGGCCGTTTTGTGGGACCCACTCGCCCGCTGATCCCGCTGGCGGCAGGTATGCTGGAATTGCCGGTACGCAAGTTTCTGCCCCCCAATCTGATCGGCTGTATTTTATGGCCCCCGCTTTATCTGTTGCCGGGGATTCTGGCAGGTGTGGCGATTGATGTCCCGAAAGAAGCCCAGGGCGGTCACTTTATCTGGCTGCTGGTTGCCGTTGCCCTTGTGGTGTGGCTGGGATGCTGGCTGTGCTGGCGCTGGTGGCGCGGTGAAAAGACCCGCGACTGGGCCACCGCGTATTTGCCGCCTGAACGACTGCGCTGGCTTGCGCCACTGGGCCTGGTCGTGGCCGTTGCGGCCTTCGTCGGTATTCAGTTTCACCCGATGATGCCAGTTTTCCGCCACCTGCTGTGGCAGGTCTTTATCGGTTAACGACGTGGGATGCCGAGCACATCGGCTTCCCGCACGTCCCCTGACAGCAGCCGGTCCGTTGCGCCATCCCAGTAAACCCGTCCATCTACCACCACCACGCTGCGTGGCGCAATCTGCTGCGCATCTTCAAGACTGTGCGACACCATAAGTAATGTGATTTCACGGGCTTCGCAGACGGTACGCACCAGGTTGAGCATTTCGCCACGCAGTGCCGGATCAAGCGCCGAGAAAGGTTCATCCAGCAGTAATACCGGCCGATCGCGCAGCAGGCAGCGTGCCAGCGCTACGCGCTGACGTTGTCCACCGGAGAGCTGGCCTGGCAGGCGCGACAGCATCTCACTGAGCCCGACCTGCTGTGCAATGGTGGCGACCTGCTGACGCTGGTCCGCAGTCAGCCTGAGCCCGGGATGTAAGCCCAGCCCCAGATTCTGTTCCACGCTGAGATGCGGAAACAGGTTGTTTTCCTGAAACAGCATTGATACCGGGCGCTGAGCGGGCACGCTGTGGGTATGATCGACGCCATCCATCATCAGACTGCCCTGGCTGACGGGCAGAAAGCCGGCAATCAGATTTAACAACGTACTCTTACCCGCGCCGCTTGGACCAAGAATCGCCAGCCGTTCGCCGCGCCCGGCGTGAAGGGAAAAACGCATCGGCAAATGCTGATACAGGTAAGTCAGATTATTCAGTGTCAGCATGGCGACCCGGTAATTTTTCCATCAGAGTAAACAGAGACAGGCAGAGCACCAGCAACAGTAATGCGGTAACGGCTCCGTCGGCCCCGCGATAGGCACTAATCTGCTGATAGAGGTAGAAAGGCAGCGTGCGGAAATCGGCGTTACCGAACAGCGCCACGACGCCAAAGTCTCCAATTGACAGTACGCAGGCAAACGCCAGCGCCTGTGCCAGTGGCCGCTTCAGTGCACGGAGTTCTATCAGCGTCAGGCGGTTCCATCCGCTGATCCCTAATGCGCCGCACAGGTGGTTGTAGCGTTCTGCGATATCCCGCATCGGGTTTTCCAGCACTTTCAGGGCATAGGGGATGGCGATCAGTGCATTGGCGAACATCACTACGCCATCCGCCGCATCGGGCAGCCCTGTTGTGGCATTCAGCAGCAGGAAAAAGCCGGTTGCCAGCACGATACCCGGCATGGCCAGAATCAGCATGCCGCTGGTGTCCATAAATTGTGCGGCGAGTTTACGCTGGCGCAGGCGCAGTTCGCGACTGCTCCAGAGCAGCATGGTCGTCAGTAACACGCACAGCACGCCAGCGCCCAGGGCGATGCGCAGTGAGGTGAATGTTGCCTGCCACAACGCCGGTTGTTGCAAGGCGCCGCGCAGTCCGCCGTCCAGGCCATTAATAATCACTGCGATCAGGGGCGGTAGCAGTAACAGCAAGGCTAAACCGATGAGAGTAATGTCACTGATGCGCGCCAGCACGGAATCCTGCAGATCGCGCCAGCCCTGGCGCTGCGTGTTGCCAGCGGGAATGGCGTGACTGAAGCGCTGACTGAGAAGCACCAATACCAGGCAGCAGCAAAGCTGAATCAACGCCAGGAGTGCGGCGCGTCCCGGATCGTAGTCGTAACTTAAAGCCTGAAAAATGGCCAGTTCGATAGTGGTGGCCCGCGGCCCGCCACCCAGTGAAAGAACCGTGGCAAAACTGGCGAAGCAGAGCATGAAAATCAACGCACCGGTAGGCAGTAACTGGCGACGTAGCCACGGCCATTCAAGGAGCCGAAAGTGATGCCAGCCACGGATATTCAGCTGTGCAGCAAGCTGACGCTGTTCGGCCGGAATGCTTTCCAGCGCCTGCAGCATCAGGCGCGTGGCCAGCGGCAGGTTGAAAAAAACATGGGCCAGTAAAATGCCCTGAAGCCCGTAAGGCGAGAAGTGATAGTCCACGCCAAGCCAGGCGCAGAGCCGGGCCAGCCAGCCCACCCGACCATAGACAGTGAGCAGACCAAATACCGCGACCAGCACCGGCAAGACCAGCGTCATGGCGCACAGGCGTAATAATCCCTGACGGCCAGGAAAACGGCGTCGATAGAGAGCCCGGGACAGCGGAATGGCCGGCAGCAAAGAGAGCAGGGCGGAGAGCAGCGCCTGCGTAAATGAAAAGCCAATCACATGATGCAGATAGGTATCCTGCAGAACCGCGCGCCAGTCGGTCGCCGGGGCCGCCATCCACAGTGCAGCAAAAGCTGACAACGCCACGCTGCAAAGCAGCAACGTGGCGAGTGAACCCGGAATCAGCCAGAAGGGGATCAGCGGCTCACGGCGCGTTGCCATTGGCTGACCCATTGTGAACGGTGGCTGGCGACGGCTTCAGGCGAAAACTGTAATGCTGTGTTCGGCACGCTGAGTGAAGCAAAGCCTGCAGGCAGGTCGGTTTTGATCACCGGGTACATCCAGTTGCCAGTTGGAATCGTATTCTGGAAAGCGGGCGTGACCATGAACTGCATAAACTGCTCTGCCAGTTTTGGTTGTTTGCTGTTAGCCAGGCGGGCTGCCACTTCCACCTGCAGATAGTTGCCTTCGGCAAACGGTGCCGCAGCATAGTTATCCTTCTTCTCTTCAATAATGTGATAAGCCGGCGACGTGGTATAGCTCAACACCAGATCGCTCTCGCCTTTCAGAAACAGACCGTAGGCTTCACTCCACCCTTTGGTCACCGTGACGGTTTTCTTTGCCAGCTTTTGCCAGGCTTCAGGCGCCTTGTCCCCGTAGACTTTTTGCATCCACAGCAGCAGGCCAAGGCCCGGCGTGCTGGTGCGGGGATCTTCATAAATCACGCGCCATTTTTCGGGGCTTTCGACCAGTTCTTTCAGGCTCTTTGGTGGGTTTTTCAGCGTGTTTTTGTTATAGACGAACGCGAAGTAGCCGTAATCGAAAGGCACAAAGGTGGTGTCATTCCAGCCGCCGGGAACCCGCAATTTACCGGTATCAACGTCGCTTTTGGCAAACAGCCCGGTTTGTTGCGCGGCCTGCAGGAGGTTGTTATCCAGCCCTAAGACCACATCGGCCTTGCTGTTCTTGCCTTCCAGACGGACGCGATTCAGCAGCGAAACCCCGTCTTCCAGGGCCACATATTTCAGTTCGCAACCGCACTGGGCTTCAAAGGCTTTTTTAACGGCCGGACCGGGTCCCCAGTCAGCGGAAAACGAATCATAGGTGTAAACCGTCAGGACAGGTTTGGCCGCGAAGACCGGGGCAGAGAGTAACAGCAGCACGGGCAGGACGTTTTTTAACACTTTGCGCTCCTATAGCGGCAGGGTTGAGTCGCAAAGGATCTGAGCAAAGTTGCCTCTCAAATCCCTACGTCGGCATTAACCGATTCAGGTTCGACGGGTATATCTCAGCGCTCTGACATGATGGAAAGAGGCACCCCGTTGAGAACGTCACATTCTAGTCATTTAATGCCCGCCGGGAAAGGATCACAGCGTAGGCGGTGCAAACCAGGCGGATTTAAAGTCAAACCACCCCAGCGTATTCATCCGTACCCCGCGCATACTGCGCTGGCCTTCCAGCAGCAGCCAGTGATGAAACAACGGATGAAGCCAGTTGCTTTCAACCAGCTGTTTCGCCCATTCAGCAAGGGGGAGCGTTTTCTCACGCCAGCGCGCAGCATCCTGCTGCCAGTTCACCGGCAGGCAGTGCTGCAACAACGGGACTTCGTATAACAGCGCAAACAGAGAATAGTCCAGGGGCAGGGTAAAGTTGACGCTGCCGAGCCAGATATCGCTTTCACCTGTGCCCTGATGCCAGGATTCATAACTGACCTCACGCACGTCCAGCGTCACGTCCTGTTGCGCCAGTAGTGGACGCAAGGCATCGGTGATACTGACGTGCTCAATGTGCTGGTTATAAACGGTCAGCGTCAGGTGCGTCAGGCCTGCGGGTTTTTCTACCGGTGTCAAATCACGCCGGTGGTGCCAGCGGGGCAGCAGGCCGTAAGCAGGAAACCAGTAACGCTGGTAACCCAGATCCGCATTGTTCAGTAAGGCAATGGGGTTAAGCAGGAAGCTAAGCCAGCGTCGAATGCCCGGTTCGCCTGCCTTCGCGGAGCGCTGGTCAAACAGTAAAAAGTAGCAGCCCTCTTCAAGCCGACTCTCTTCCTGTTTCTCATCGGCCTGTTCGCCCTGCAGGCGAACACCGGCATAAACCACTTCGTCACTGATCTCGGGCAGCACCCATACCGACACGTCATCGATCAAGGCGCGATAGCCAAAGTAGTCGTCGAAGGCTTCGATCTTCAGCTGACTTTGCTGATTGCGGATGACCCGATAGGGCCCTGTCCCTATGGGCTGACGGGCAAAATCGCGCATATCGGGCCACTCGCGCGGCAGAATCATGGCGCTGACGCTGCCCAACAGCCAGGGTAGCCAGCTGTCGGGCTGATCTAAATAGATATCCAGCGTCCAGGGGGCAGGGGAGTCAAGTCGCTGAAGATGGGAAAACAGCGGATGCTGGCGCAGGCGCTCAAGGCTGGCAATCACATCGGTCATGTCGAGTTCCCGGCCATGATGGAAACGGATAGCCGGACGTAAATAAAAGCGCCAGTGTCGATCCGAATGTTGCTGCCAGTGATGAGCGATATCGGCTTCGATTTCCCCCTTTTCCTCATTTATGCGTGTCAGACCGCTAAAAATCTGGCGAGCGATATGGGTTTCTGACCGGCGCAGGGGCGATCCAGGCAGCAGATTGAGCAGAGGGCGATAGTAGAGGACGCGCAGAATATGTTTTCCCTGCCGGAAACTGCGGCCCAGATGCGCGCTGATCATCTGTCTGACCTGATCTTTATCGCCGACAAGCTGCACCAGTTGATCAATACGATCCTGTTCCAGCAGGTCTTCAGCGCGCTGCTGCTGCAGGGTTAGTCCGGTGTAGCAGAAGGTGAGCACGGATCGCTTGCCCCGTCCGGCCTCCGCCTGCCAGGTGAGCCAGCCGGCTTCCTGCATCCTGTTAAGCAGGTTCCGCATATGGCGACGTGAACAGTGCAGGGCGTCGGCCAGTTCACCCAGGGTGGTTTCCTGCGATTGCCCCTGACAGCTCTGCCACAGACGAATGAACTGCTGCTTCAGACGTGATGACGACATAAAAGAGGAACTCCCTCTGAAACCTGCTCTGTTTTTCCTGCCCTATTTTAGAGGCAAACTTTCTCGCATTGGAAGAGCGGGAGGCATTCAGCGATGGATGGCGCTCTGACATGGACGGCAGCGATGCCTGTCCCTTCTGAGTAGTGTGCTACGATTTTGCCAGCAGAGTTATTCTGCTGGTTTTTTTTACGTTGCAGGTTATGGTCGGGGGACACGCTTCCCGTTTCTATTGTTGTTCTGTCAGGGATATGGCATGAAATCTTTGTTAGCATTCTCGCGCCGTTTTAATCCAGTGTTTTTCGCTTTTATGGTAACCGCCTTTATCCTCGGCGTAGCGGGCGCGCTTCAGGCACCGACGCTGAGCCTGTTTTTATCGCGAGAAGTGCAGGTGCCGCCGCTGTGGGTTGGGCTGTTTTTTACCCTCAATGCCGTTGCCGGGATTGTGGTGAGCATGATGATCGCAAAACGTTCCGACCGGGTCGGCGATCGCCGCAATATCATCTTGCTGTGCTGCATGCTGGCATTGGCAAACGCGCTCCTGTTCGCCTTTACCCGCCATTATCTGACGCTGATAACGCTGGGCGTACTGCTGTCGTCGCTGGCGAATGTCGCCATGCCGCAGCTTTTTGCTCTGGCGCGTGAATATGCCGACAGTGCTTCGCGCGAAGTGGTGATGTTCAGCTCTGTCATGCGTGCTCAGGTCTCGCTGGCCTGGGTGATTGGCCCGCCATTGTCATTTGCGCTGGCGCTGAATTTTGGCTTTGTCACATTGTTCAGCGTGGCCGCCGGGCTGTTTTTTCTCTGTTTTCTGCTGATCTGGTTCACGGTGCCCTCGGTGCCGCGCACCGCGTCCCTGATGCAGTCAGGCGGAATTCCGCTGAGTGGATGGCGTATTCGTGATGTGCGTATTTTGTTTGCCGCATCGACGCTGATGTGGACCTGCAACACCATGTATATCATCGACATGCCGTTATGGATCAGTATGGATCTGGGCTTACCTGAAAATCTGGCCGGAATCTTAATGGGCACGGCTGCCGGGCTGGAGATCCCGGTCATGATCGTGGCGGGCTTTTACGCCAAACGATGGGGCAAGCGGAATATGATGGCCGCCGCCGTGGCTGCTGCCGTCGTGTTCTACAGCGGCCTTATCCTGTTTCACAGCCATCTGGCGCTGCTGATCCTGCAGGTGTTTAACGCCCTGTTTATCGGCGTGGTCGCAGGCATTGGCATGTTGTGGTTTCAGGATCTGATGCCTGGACGGGCGGGCGCGGCCACCACCCTGTTTACTAACAGCATTTCGACCGGGATTATCCTAGCGGGGCTATGTCAGGGTGCGCTGGTTGAACATTTTGGGCACGGCAGTGTGTACTGGGTGATTGCAGCGATTTCGCTGGTTACGTTGGTGATGATCAGAAGAGTCAAAGAGGCGTGATCCGCGCCTGTGAGATGCGCAGGGCAAAAAAAAGCCCGGTCAGCAGACCGGGCCGTACGGTGATAACGAAGCTTAGCGCATAAAGGCGGGCTGGTTATTTTCGTAAGCTGAAATCGCGCTTTCGTGCTGCAGCGTCAGGCCGATGCTGTCCAGTCCGTTCAGCATGCAGTGGCGACGGAAATCATCAATCTTAAAGCTGTAGGTCTTGTCGCCGGCTTTAACCACCTGCGCTTCCAGATCCACTTCGAAGCGGATGCCCGGACGGGCTTTTACCAGGGTAAACAATTCGTCTACCTGCTCCTCAGTCAACGTGACCGGCAGCAGTTGGTTATTAAAGCTGTTGCCATAAAAAATATCGGCAAAGCTCGGCGCGATGACGACTTTAAAACCGTAATCGGTCAGTGCCCATGGCGCATGCTCACGTGACGAACCACAGCCAAAGTTTTCACGTGCCAGCAGGATGGATGCCCCTTTGTACTCCGGGAAGTTGAGCACGAAATCCGGATTGGGCTCCAGGCCGTGATCGTCCAGGAAACGCCAGTCGTTAAACAGATGCGCACCGAAACCAACACGCGTCACTTTCTGCAAAAACTGCTTTGGAATGATGGCGTCGGTGTCGACGTTAGCGGCATCCAGTGGCACCACCAAACCCGTATGTTGCGTAAATTTTTCTGCCATGATGGAGTCCTTATGTCAGGCTGCGAATATCAGCGAAATGGCCATTAACGGCAGCAGCAGCGGCCATCGCCGGGCTGACCAAATGTGTCCGTCCGCCACGGCCCTGGCGGCCTTCGAAGTTACGGTTACTGGTTGAAGCACAACGCTCGCCGGGATTCAGGCGGTCGTTATTCATCGCCAGACACATGGAGCAGCCAGGCAGGCGCCATTCAAATCCGGCCTCAATAAAGATCTTATCCAGCCCTTCGGCTTCGGCCTGGGCTTTAACCGGGCCTGAACCTGGCACCACCAGAGCCTGAACGCCCGGCGCAACTTTACGCCCTTTGGCAATCGCGGCGGCGGCGCGCAGATCTTCAATGCGCGAGTTAGTGCAGGAACCAATAAAGACTTTATCGATGCTGACGTCGGTCAGTTTGATACCGGGTTGCAGGTTCATATAAGCCAGCGCCTTCTCTGCGGATGCCCGCTCCACGGGATCCGCAAACGAGGCCGGGTCGGGAATCTGCGCATCCACCGCGATAACCTGCCCAGGGTTCGTTCCCCAGGTAACCTGCGGGGCGATCTCTTCTGCACGCAGCGTCACGACGCGGTCAAATTTCGCGTCCGGATCGGATTTCAGCGTGCGCCAGTATTCAACGGCCTGCGCCCATTTCTCACCTTCCGGTGAAAACTGACGTCCTTTCAGGTAGGCGAAGGTGGTTTCATCGGGGGCCACCAGACCGGCTTTTGCGCCCATCTCGATAGCCATGTTACACAGCGTCATGCGGCCTTCCATGCTCAGCGCTTCGATCGCGGAACCACAGAATTCGACAACATGGCCGGTACCGCCCGCGCTGCCGGTTTTGCCGATAATGGCCAGCACGATGTCTTTCGCCGTAATGCCCGGGGCAACCGTACCTGTCACTTCAATCTTCATGGTTTTAGCACGGCCCTGTTTCAGGGTTTGGGTGGCAAAAACATGCTCGACTTCAGAGGTACCGATACCGAAGGCCAGCGAGCCAAAAGCGCCGTGTGTAGCCGTGTGCGAGTCACCGCAGACAATGGTCATGCCCGGTAAGGTCATGCCTTGTTCCGGACCGATGACGTGCACGATGCCCTGGAACGGGTGATTCAGGTCATATAACTGCACGCCAAATTCCGCACAGTTCTTGATCAGCTCCTGCATCTGAATACGGGCCATTTCACCCGAGGCATGAATATCTTTGGTCTGGGTAGAAACGTTGTGATCCATGGTGGCGAAGGTTTTCGACGGCTGGCGCACTTTACGACCGTGCGCCCGCAAGCCATCAAACGCCTGCGGTGAGGTCACCTCATGAATCAGGTGACGGTCAATATAGAGCAGCGGCGTTTCATTCGGCGCTTCGTGAACGACATGTGCATCAAATAACTTCTGGTATAAAGTTTTCATTTTATTATTTTTCCTCGGCGACAAAGCGAGCAATGATGCTGCCCATCTCATCGGTGCTAATCGCAGGGCCATCACCGGCTAAATCTTTGGTGCGGTAACCTTCGGCTAACGCACGGCTGATGGCGCGTTCAATACTGGCAGCGGCCTCATCGGCGTTCAGGCTGTAGCGCAGCAGCAGTGACAGCGACAAAATCTGAGCAATCGGGTTGGCAATGTTCTGCCCGGCGATATCCGGTGCGGAGCCGCCAGCCGGTTCGTAGAGGCCAAAGCCGTCTTCGCTCAGGCTGGCTGAGGGCAGCATGCCCATAGAACCGGTGATCATCGCGCACTCGTCTGACAGAATGTCGCCAAACAGGTTTGAGCACAGCAGCACGTCGAACTGAGAAGGATCTTTAATCAGCTGCATGGTGGCATTGTCGATGTACATATGGCTCAACTGCACATCGGGATAATCTTTCGCAATCTCGTTGACGATCTCGCGCCACATGACCGAGGTTTGCAGTACGTTGGCTTTATCCACGGAGGTCACTTTGTTGCGGCGCTTGCGGGCGGACTCGAAAGCCTGACGTGCAATACGTTCGATTTCAAAGCGATGGTAGACTTCGGTATCAAACGCGCGTTCATGCGGACCGCTGCCTTCACGTCCTTTCGGCTGACCAAAATAGATGCCGCCGGTCAGTTCACGGACACACAGAATGTCGAAACCGCGTGCCGCGATATCGCTGCGCAGTGGACAAAACGCTTCGAGACCACTGTACAGCGCCGCCGGGCGCAGGTTACTGAACAGTTTAAAATGCTTACGCAGGGGAAGCAGCGCGCCACGTTCGGGCTGGGAAGCCGGGGGCAGGTGTTCCCATTTTGGCCCGCCCACGGAACCGAACAGAATCGCATTAGCCTGCTCACAACCGGCTACAGTGGCCGGGGGGAGCGGTTCACCATGGCGGTCAATGGCGATGCCGCCCACATCGTATTCGCTGGTGGTAATACGCAGATTAAAGCGCTGACGAACGGCATCTAATACCTTGATAGCCTGCGCCATCACTTCCGGGCCGATACCGTCGCCCGCCAGTACTGCGATATGTGAAGAGTTTGACATGATTACACCGTTTCCTTCTGATCTTTAGACTTGCGCTGTAACTCTTTCTCGACCTGTTTGGCTCGCCAGATGTTGTTTAAGGCGTTCACCATCGCTTTGGCAGACGATTCGACGATATCTGTCGCCAGACCAACGCCGTGGAATTTGCGGTTGTTGTAGCTCACCACAATATCGACCTGGCCCAGGGCATTTTCGCCGTGACCTTTTGCCGTCAGCTTGTAATTAACCAGCTCGGCATTGAACTGGGTAATTCGGTTAATGGCCTGATAAACCGCATCAACCGGACCGTTCCCGGTCGCCGCTTCTGATTTCGTCTGTTCGCCACAACCCAGATTGACCGACGCGGTCGCCGTAATACTGGAGCCTGACTGCACAGTGAAATCATTCAGTTGGAAAAATTCAGGCTCTTCGTTTTGTTTGTCGATGAAAGCCAGCGCTTCCAGGTCGTAGTCAAAAACCTGACCTTTCTTGTCCGCCAGTTTCAGGAAAGCGTCATACAGGGAATCCAGATTGTATTCGCTCTCTGTGTAGCCCATCTCTTCCATGCGATGTTTTACCGCTGCACGACCGGAACGGGATGTCAGATTAAGCTGAATTTTATGCAGGCCAATGGATTCTGGCGTCAGGATTTCATAGTTTTCACGATTCTTAATCACGCCGTCCTGATGAATGCCCGACGAGTGGGCAAACGCGTTCGATCCGACAACCGCTTTGTTGGCCGGAATCGGCATATTGCATATCTGGCTTATCATCTGGCTGGTACGATAAATTTCATGATGGTGAATGTTGGTATGGACATTCATGATCTGCTGGCGGGTTTTAATCGCCATGATCACTTCTTCCAGCGCACAGTTACCGGCACGTTCGCCCAGGCCGTTCAATGTCCCTTCCACCTGACGCGCCCCGGCCTGCACCGCTGCAATCGCATTGCCGGTGGCCATGCCTAAATCGTCGTGTGTGTGCACAGACAGAATCGCTTTGTCGATATTCGGTACGCGGTTGATTAACTGGCTGATAATGTTGGCGTATTCATTCGGCAGGGTATAGCCAACGGTATCAGGGATATTGATGGTGGTTGCGCCCGCATTTATGGCGGCTTCGACCATGCGGCACAGGTCGTCAATGGGCGTACGACCACCGTCTTCACAGGAGAATTCAACATCGTCCGTATAGTTACGGGCACGTTTTACCATGCGCACCGCCCGCTCAATTACCTCGGGTAAGGTGCTGCGCAGTTTCGTGGCGATATGCATCGGCGAGGTGGCAATAAAGGTATGGATGCGGAAGGCCTCGGCAACCCGCAATGATTCGTAGGCGGCATCAATGTCCTGCTCAACGCAGCGCGCCAGGCCGCAAACCCGACTGTTTTTAATAGTACGCGCAATGGTTTGTACGGATTCAAAATCACCTGGTGACGAGACGGGGAAGCCGACTTCCATCACATCAACGCCCATACGTTCCAGCGCTAACGCAATCTGCAGTTTTTCTTTCACACTCAGGCTGGCCTGTAAGGCCTGTTCACCATCACGCAGAGTGGTATCGAAAATAATAACTTGCTGGCTCATCGTGTTCATCCTTTTGCGTTTCTTGCCTTGCAACGAGCATAAAAAAACCCGCGACAGGCGCGGGTTTTTAACTTTTAGCAGGTTCAAATCAGTGTTTGATTTCGCCCACAAGTCTACCGCGCAGAGAATTTGCGATAAGTAGTAGACCTGATAGACGAAAAGAACGTGACATGTTTCAAACCCCGTGAATTTTTTGCTGCATCTATTGGTACTGGAATCAACAATCGATGTCAACCATAAGCGAAGGGTTATTTTCAGCCGCCACAAAGAAAAATGTTCTGACATTTTTGACGCTCACAGAGTATTAAACGAGGCGGACAGAACCCATGACGTTCATTACTGCTGATACGGGGTTACAGGAGAAAGTCTGATTTTTAAGGTGATGAAATATAATGATAAATTAATATTCCAGTATCGCTTTATCCATAATCAGGCCATCTCAGGCAGCATAATCTCATGCGCTTTAAATTTTTATAAGATAATTACGCCATAAAAACGCATGAGGAAAAGATGGCTGGCTGAGTCCGTTCGTCATAGGTTTTTTTTATTTCTTAGATATGGCTACAAAAAATATCATTCACAGCATTTTCCTCTGCCATTATTGAACGTATTTAGTTTAATAATCGCAGGCAAAAGTTGGCGGGCAGAGGCTTTGAATCCCGCCGCCTTTCATCAAATGCGTTTGGCGTTTGCCAGCCCGTTTTTCTACGGTTATGGTAATCGACCTACTCTTAGAAAAATTAACCCAGCAGAATTCTCTGTATCTGGATCGCAGAAATGAGTTCTGCGGTCTTAGCAAAAACATAAGGTTTTGATTTTAATTGGCGAAACAGGGCAGGATGCATATGGCTAGCGGAAAAGCCGTCGCCAGTGGATTCAGTTCCTCAAGCCGGGAGGCAGAAAATGGAGATGTTGTCAGGAGCCGAAATGGTCGTCCGGTCGTTGATCGACCAGGGCGTGAAGCAAGTGTTCGGTTATCCGGGTGGCGCAGTACTCGATATCTATGATGCACTGCAAACTGTGGGGGGCATCGACCATGTTCTGGTCCGCCACGAGCAGGGTGCGGTCCACATGGCCGATGGTCTGGCACGCGCAACCGGTGAAGTCGGTGTGGTGCTGGTGACGTCCGGGCCGGGTGCAACCAATGCGATCACCGGTATCGCGACCGCCTATATGGATTCTATTCCATTAGTCATTCTGTCGGGTCAGGTGCCGTCTTCGCTGATTGGTTATGATGCCTTCCAGGAATGTGACATGGTGGGGATTTCCCGCCCGGTGGTGAAACACAGTTTTCTGGTGAAAAACACCGAAGAGATCCCGACGGTACTGAAAAAAGCCTTCTGGCTGGCATCCAGCGGTCGCCCGGGACCGGTGGTTATCGATCTGCCAAAAGATATCCTTAATCCTGCGAATAAGCTGCCTTATCACTATCCGCAGGAAGTGAGCATGCGCTCGTATAATCCGACAATTCAGGGCCATAAAGGCCAGATTAAGCGTGCGTTACAAACCTTACTGGCGGCGCATAAGCCGGTTATCTATGCCGGCGGCGGTGCCATTACGTCGTCGTGTGAAGCCGAGCTGTTGCAGCTGGCTGAGCGCCTGAATATTCCGGTCACGACTTCACTGATGGGGCTGGGTGCGTTCCCTGGCAGCCATCGCCAGTGCGTAGGTATGCTCGGTATGCACGGCACCTACGAAGCGAATATGACGATGCACAATGCCGATTTGATCTTCGGCGTTGGTGTACGTTTTGACGATCGCACCACCAACAATCTGGCAAAATACTGCCCGAACGCCACCGTGATGCATATTGATATCGATCCGACGTCGATTTCCAAAACGGTCTCCGCGGATATTCCGATTGTGGGCGATGCAAAACAGACGTTACAGCAGATGCTGGAACTGCTTGATCACACGGAGGCGAAGCAGCAGTTAGACAGTCTGCGTGACTGGTGGCAGTCGATTGAGACCTGGCGCGGACGTCAGTGCCTTGCCTACGATCGTACCAGTGACAAAATCAAACCCCAGGCCGTGATCGAAACCATCTGCCGTCTTACTAATGGTGATGCTTACGTGACATCGGACGTAGGGCAGCATCAGATGTTTGCCGCGCTCTACTACACCTTTGATAAACCCCGTCGCTGGATTAACTCTGGTGGCCTCGGCACCATGGGCTTCGGCCTGCCTGCCGCGCTGGGTGTCAAAATGGCGCTGCCTGACGAAACCGTGATTTGCGTGACGGGCGATGGCAGTATTCAGATGAACATTCAGGAGCTTTCGACCGCGCTCCAGTATGATCTGCCGGTATTAGTGCTGAACCTGAACAACCGTTTCCTGGGCATGGTGAAACAGTGGCAGGACATGATTTACTCTGGCCGCCATTCTCAGTCTTATATGGAATCATTGCCTGATTTCGTTCGCCTGGCGGAGGCCTATGGTCACGTAGGCATTGCCATCAGTCATCCTGCGGAGCTGGAAGAGAAGCTGACGCTGGCACTGGAAACTCTGGCAAAAGGACGACTGGTGTTTGTTGATGTTAACGTTGACGGCAGTGAGCATGTTTACCCGATGCAGATTCGCGGTGGCAGTATGGATGAGATGTGGTTGAGCAAAACGGAGAGGACTTAATTATGCGTCGCATTTTATCGGTTTTGCTGGAAAACGAATCCGGCGCATTGTCTCGTGTTGTTGGCCTGTTTTCACAGCGTGGCTACAACATTGAGAGCCTGACGGTTGCGCCCACGGACGATCCTACGCTGTCGCGCATGACGATTCAGACTGTTGGCGACCAGAAAGTCCTGGAGCAGATTGAGAAACAGCTGCATAAGCTGGTCGATGTTTTGCGTGTGACCGAGTTAGGGCAGGGCGCTTACGTCGAACGTGAAATTATGCTGGTGAAAATTCAGGCGACAGGTTATGGCCGCGAAGAGGTAAAGCGCAGCGCAGAAATTTTCCGGGGCCAGATTATTGATGTGACGCCTTCGCTTTACACGGTTCAGCTGGCAGGCACCAGCGATAAGCTGGATGCATTCTTAAGCACGGTACGCGAAGTGGCTGAAATTGTAGAAGTCGCGCGCTCCGGCATCGTCGGTGTTTCACGTGGCGAACGGATAATGCGTTAATCACGCGCAGTAACGATCTAAAACGAATGTAACCCGGCGAAATGCCGGGTTTTTTCTTTTTTGTGCAGAACAAGGTTCACCATCAGAAAAGCGGTTGCTCCGCGCACTTTTCTGCTGTTAGATGTGATAAAAGAATGTCCATAGCTTATCTGCGGGTTATCAGACCCGCTTAACGGTGGGGTTACAGTGAAACTGGATGAAATTGCGCGCCTGGCGGGTGTATCGCGCACCACGGCCAGTTACGTCATTAATGGAAAGGCACGGCAGTATCGTGTCAGCGATAAAACCGTCGAGAAAGTCATGGCGGTGGTCCGCGAGCATAACTATCATCCTAATGCTGTGGCGGCAGGGCTGCGCGCCGGGCGCACGCGCTCGATCGGTCTGGTGATTCCCGATCTGGAAAACACCAGTTATACACGTATTGCTAACTATCTTGAGCGTCAGGCCCGCCAGCGTGGCTACCAGTTATTGATCGCCTGTTCTGAAGATCAGCCTGACAATGAAATGCGCTGTATTGAGCATCTGCTGCAACGCCAGGTGGACGCCATTATCGTATCCACTTCACTTCCTCCTGAGCATCCTTTTTATCAGCGCTGGATTAACAATCCCCTGCCCATCATCGCATTGGACCGCGCGCTGGATCGTGAACACTTTACCAGCGTGGTCGGTGCTGACCAGGACGATGCTTATGCCCTGGCGGCTGAACTGCGTCAGCTTAAGGTCAGCAACGTTCTGTTCATGGGCGCGTTACCAGAATTATCGGTCAGCTTTCTGCGTGAGCTGGGATTCAGAGAAGCCTGGAAAGGGGATGAGCGTCCCATCGACTTCCTCTATTGCAATAGTTTTGAGCGCACGGCGTCGGCCGCCGTGTTCGAAAAGTATTTGCAGGATCACTCAATGCCAGACGCGCTGTTCACCACGTCATTCGGCCTGTTACAGGGCGTGATGGATGTGACCCTGAAGCGTAACGGCCGCCTGCCGTCCAATCTGGCGATCGCCACCTTTGGCGATCATGAACTGCTGGACTTCCTGGAGTGCCCGGTGTTATCGGTAGGCCAGCGTCATCGTGATGTAGCCGAACGGGTACTGGAATTAGTATTAGCGTCTCTCGATGAACCGCGTAAACCCAAGCCTGGATTAACGCGTATTCGCCGCAATTTATTACGTCGCGGACAATTAAGCAGAATTTCTAATTAATAATACGGGCAGCGATTTGTCTGCCCCGATGTTTAAATGCTGTTTTTAAACTCTTTCTTATCCAAAGTAAAAAAGCGTAAGCCTTTAACATTCATTCTAACAAATTAAGTTAACAGACCATTCTTGTTTACTTACAACTTATCGCTGGTTTAGCCCCTTAACATCAGGCGAGTGGCTAGGCTTCCGTTAAGAAATCCCCTAAAATGCGTCCCCTGTCTCAAAACGGCATCGGATTATTCAACCGTAATAAACGTGTTAATTTTCGCCGTTTTTTTTCAGAGCTGAATTTTTTATTCAATTATTCATTAGTTTAATTTTGATTAATCATCTTCCGGCGTTTTGAAACCTTTTCAGTGTTAATTCCCGCCTCGGTAAATAATCATATTCTACTGCCGCTCCGGCTTGACAATGATTTCCTACGATCCTTAAACTCGTTTTGTGGTAAAAAGTGGGATAAAGTGGTGCAAATGGGTAACTGAGGGGTGAGACTGACATGTTCCGTGGAGCAACGTTAGTCAATCTCGACAGCAAAGGACGACTGGCGGTACCAACCCGTTACCGTAATTTGCTGAACGAGGAATCGCAGGGGCAGATGGTTTGTACCATCGACCTCCATCAGCCATGCCTGTTGCTTTACACCTTACCCGCATGGGAAATCATTGAGAAAAAACTGGCGAGTCTGTCCAGCATGAATCCGATGGAGCGCCGCGTGCAGCGTTTACTGTTGGGACATGCCAGTGAGTGTCAGATGGATAATGCGGGCCGCTTATTGCTGGCGAATACCCTTCGCCAGCATGCAAATTTAAGCAAAGAAGTGATGCTGGTTGGGCAGTTCAACAAGTTTGAACTGTGGGATGAACAGACCTGGTATCAACAAGTCAGGGATGATATTGACGCAGAACAGTCAGCTCAGTCGCCTTTATCTGAGCGGTTGCAGGATTTATCGCTATAGCTATGCAGGAAAATTATAAACACACCACCGTGCTGTTGGATGAGGCAGTGAATGGCCTCAACATCAAGGAAGACGGAATCTATATTGACGGCACCTTTGGTCGTGGCGGTCACTCACGCTTGATTCTGGCGCAGCTTGGCGCCAACGGAAAGCTCATCGCCATTGACCGTGATCCGCAAGCTATCGCCGCGGCCGCTGAAATAAAGGATCCGCGTTTTTCCATTGTTCATGGCCCCTTTTCCGCGCTGGCGGAGTATGTGGCAGAGCGTGAACTGGCAGGTCAGATTGACGGCATATTACTGGATTTGGGCGTGTCGTCCCCACAGTTGGATGATGCCGAACGCGGGTTTTCATTTATGCGCGATGGGCCGCTGGATATGCGCATGGATCCCACGCGCGGCCACTCTGCCGCCGAATGGTTGATGCAGGCAGAAGAGGCCGATATCGCCTTTGTACTGAAAACCTATGGTGAAGAACGTTTTGCGAAGCGGATTGCGCGGGCGATTGTGGAACGCAACCGGGATCAACCGATGACGCGCACGAAAGAACTGGCAGAGGTGATTGCCGCAGCAACACCGGTTAAAGACAAGTTCAAACACCCGGCGACCCGTAGCTTCCAGGCCATTCGCATCTGGATCAACAGCGAACTGGAAGAGATCGACACCGCATTAAAAGGTGCAGTCGATGTGCTGGCTCCGCAAGGGCGTTTGTCTGTCATCAGCTTCCATTCGCTGGAAGACCGGTTGGTGAAGCGGTTTATGCGCGATCAGAGCCGCGGGCCGCAGGTGCCCCATGGCTTACCCATGACCGAGCAGCAACTGAATGCACTGGGTGGGCGTCAGTTGAAGCTGCTGGGCAAAATGGTACCTGGCGACACGGAGGTGAAAGAGAATCCCCGTGCGCGCAGTTCCGTTTTACGAATTGCGGAGCGAACTGACGCATGATTGGCAACGAACGGCACAGCTTACCCGCTGTCATCGCGGGCGACATTATGCGTAAAGGGAAACTCCCTTTTCTGTTGCTGATTGCTGTGCTGGTTTCTGCCGTGCTGGTCGTGACAACGACGCACAAAACACGCTTGCTGACTGCCCAGCGAGAGCAACTGGTGCTTGAGCGTGATGCGCTGGACATTGAGTGGCGCAACTTAATTCTGGAAGAGAATGCCCTTGGCGATCACAGCCGCGTTGAGCGGATCGCCACCGAGAAGCTGCAGATGCAGCACGTTGATCCTTCTCAGGAAAACATCGTGGTGCAAAAATAAGGACCTGTTACTGCTAATGAGCGGCGTAAAAAGAACGCTGAAGTTAAAAAAACCAGAAGATAAAGCCAGCTTTGTAAGCTGGCGTTTTGCGTTGTTATGCGGTTGCATTTTACTGGCCTTAGGTGGGCTGTTATCACGCGTGGCCTGGCTGCAGGTGATTAATCCGGACAAACTGGTTAAAGAGGGCGATTTACGTTCACTGCGCGTTCAGGCCGTGCCCACCTCGCGGGGGATGATCAGCGACCGCGGCGGGCGTCCGCTGGCGGTCAGCGTACCGGTTAACGCCATCTGGGCCGATCCCAAAGAGCTGCATGATGCGGGCGGTGTCACGCTCGACAGTCGCTGGCGTGCGCTCTCAGATGCGCTTTCTGTTCCCATTGATCAACTGGCCGCCCGCGTAAATGCCAATCCTAAAGGCCGGTTCATCTATCTGGCCCGCCAGGTCAATCCCGCCATTGGTGAATACGTCAAAAAACTCAAGCTGCCCGGTATCCATCTGCGCGAAGAATCACGCCGTTATTACCCTGCCGGACAGGTCACCTCACATCTGATTGGCTTCACCAATATCGATGGTCAGGGAATCGAAGGCATCGAAAAGAGCTTTGACAAATGGCTGACGGGTGAGCCCGGCGAGCGTACCGTGCGTAAAGATCGCTATGGGCGCGTTATCGAAGACATTTCATCGGTGGACAGTCGTGCGGCACATAACCTCACTCTGAGCATTGACGAGCGTTTACAGGCGCTGGTGTACCGTGAGCTGAATAATGCGGTCGCCTTTAACAAAGCCGAATCGGGAACGGCGGTTCTGGTGGATGTGAATACCGGTGAGGTCCTGGCGATGGCGAACAGCCCTGCCTATAACCCCAATAACCTCAGCGACACGCCAAAAGATCTGATGCGCAACCGGGCCATCACCGACATTTTCGAACCCGGCTCGACGGTAAAACCGATGGTGGTGATGACCGCGCTGCAACGCGGCGTGGTGAAAGAGAACAGCGTTTTGAACACCGTGCCGTATCGCGTAAATGGTCATGAGATTAAAGACGTAGCGCGCTATAACGAACTCACGCTGACTGGCGTACTACAGAAATCGAGTAACGTCGGTGTTTCCCGACTGGCGTTAGCGATGCCCTCCTCAGCGCTGGTAGAAACTTACTCGCGCTTTGGTCTGGGTAAACCGACCAATTTGGGGCTGGTCGGGGAAAGCAGTGGCTTATACCCTAAAAAACAACGGTGGTCTGACATAGAGAGGGCCACCTTCTCTTTCGGCTACGGGCTAATGGTAACGCCGTTACAGTTAGCGCGAG
The DNA here is from genome assembly GCF_041954745.1 of Pantoea sp. CS_6. Lineage (NCBI taxonomy): Bacteria > Pseudomonadati > Pseudomonadota > Gammaproteobacteria > Enterobacterales > Erwiniaceae > Pantoea > Pantoea sp. CS_6. The sequence goes on along the minus strand of NZ_JAVAYG010000007.1, from coordinate 125,308 downwards.
TCTACGCAACGATTGGCAGCTTTGGTATCGCCCGCCCGCTCTCAATTACCAAAGTGGATCCGCCGGTGGGCGGTGAGCGCGTATTTCCTGAAGCTCTGGTGAAAACCGTGGTGCATATGATGGAAAGCGTTGCATTGCCGGGCGGGGGCGGCGTGAAAGCCGCCATTAAAGGTTATCGCGTCGCCATTAAAACCGGTACGGCGAAAAAAGTCGGACCGGACGGGCGTTATGTGAACAAATACATCGCCTATACCGCAGGTGTGGCACCTGCCAGCCGTCCTCGTTTTGCGCTTGTTGTGGTCATCAACGATCCTCAGGCCGGTAAATATTATGGTGGTGCGGTTTCTGCACCGGTGTTTGGTGCCATCATGGGCGGCGTACTGCGCACCATGAACATCGAGCCGGATGCGCTGCCGACCAATGACAAGAACGAGTTGGTGACAAACAGAAGTGAGGAAACAAGTGACAGATCGTAACCTGCGCGACTTACTCGGACCGTGGGTGCCCGGTGCACCTGCGCGCCCGTTGCGTGACATGACGCTGGACAGTCGGGTGGCGGCTGCGGGTGATCTGTTTGTCGCTATCGCCGGCCATCAGGTTGATGGACGCCGCTTCATTCCTCAGGCCATTGCCCAGGGTGTGGCCGCCGTGATTGCGGAAGCCGAAGGGGAAGCGAGCGATGGTGAAATACGCGAAATGCACGGCGTGCCGGTTATCTATCTTGCACAGTTGCCCCAGCGTCTTTCCGCTCTGGCGGGGCGTTTTTACCAACAGCCGGGCGAAAGACAAAAACTGATTGGCATCACCGGCACTAATGGCAAAACGACCACGAGTCAGTTGCTGGCCCAGTGGGCTGAGCTGCTGGGTGAAACCAGCGCGGTGATGGGGACGGTGGGAAATGGACTGGTCGGCCAGCTCGTGCCTGCCGAAAACACCACCGGCTCCGCTGTGGACGTCCAGCATACTCTGGATGAACTGGCCAGCAAGGGCGCGTCGCTGACCGCCATGGAAATCTCCTCCCACGGTCTGGTGCAGCATCGTGTCGCAGCCTTGCCGTTCGCTGCCGCTGTCTTTACCAACCTCAGTCGCGATCACCTGGATTATCACGGCGATATGCAACAGTACGAGTCAGCTAAATGGCTGCTCTTCTCTGAACATCAGGTGGGCGTGGCCATCCTGAATGCCGACGATGAAGTCGGACGCCGCTGGCTGGCAAACCTGCCTGATGCGGTTGCTGTCTCGATGGAAAATAACCTGCAGCCTGGCTGCCATGGTCGCTGGCTTCGCGCAACCGAGGTGAACTATCACGACAATGGTGCCCACATTCGTTTCCGCTCCAGTTGGGGCGATGGCGAACTGGACAGTCGTCTGATGGGGGCTTTTAACGTCAGTAACGTGTTGCTGGCGCTGGCCACACTGCTGGCGCTGGGTTATGCACTGGATGATTTACTGCGCGTTGCCGCAAAACTGCAGCCGGTTACCGGGCGGATGGAAGTCTTCTCCGCGCCGGGCAAACCCACTGTCGTGGTGGATTATGCCCACACGCCCGACGCATTAGAGAAAGCACTGGCCGCCGCCCGCCTGCATTGTAAAGGTAAACTATGGTGCCTGTTCGGCTGTGGCGGCGATCGCGACAAAGGTAAGCGCCCACTTATGGGTGCCATTGCGGAACAGTTTGCCGATGTGGTCGTGATTACTGACGATAATCCGCGCAGCGAAGATCCTGCGGCGATTGTGCAGGACATTCTGAGCGGCCTCCTTGATCCGGGCCGCGCTCGCGTTGTCGCGGGCCGTGCACAGGCAGTCACCAGCACTATTATGCAGGCTCAGCCCGACGACATTGTGTTAGTCGCCGGTAAAGGCCACGAAGATTATCAAATTATTGGTCATCAGCGGCTGGACTACTCCGATCGTGCTACGGTCGCCACGCTGTTAGGAGGCATTGCATGATTCCGGTTTCATTACGCACCTTAGCGCAGGTCACCAGCGGTACGCTGCACGGCGACGATTTGACGTTCAACACCGTCACGACAGACACCCGCAAGGTCACCGCAGACAGTCTGTTTGTTGCCATTGTGGGTGAGCGCTTCGATGCACATGACTTTGCCGAGGATGCGATTGCCAAGGGCGCGAAAGCCTTGCTGGTAAGTAAGCATTTACCTGTGTCGGTGCCGCAGGTCGTTGTCAAAGACACGCGCATCGCCTTTGGTAAGCTGGCGTCCTGGGTGCGTCAGCAGGTCAGTGCCCGCGTCGTTGCGCTGACCGGCTCATCCGGTAAAACGTCAGTGAAAGAAATGACCGCAGCGATTTTACGCCAGTGCGGCGAAACGCTGCATACCGCCGGTAACCTGAATAACGATTTTGGCGTGCCCATGACCCTGCTGCGTCTCACGCCAGAACATCAGTATGCCGTGATTGAGCTTGGCGCTAATCATCAGGGTGAAATCGCCTATACCACCGACCTGGTTCGTCCGGAAGCGGCGCTGGTCAATAATCTGGCTGCCGCGCACCTTGAGGGTTTCGGGTCGCTTGAAGGTGTCGCAAAAGCGAAGGGTGAAATTTTTTACGGCCTGCCCGCAAAGGGAACGGCGATTTTAAATGCTGACAGCAATGACTGGCCACGCTGGCAGGAGAACCTGCACGGTAAAACGGTATGGCGCTTCTCGCCGCAGGCCGCAGACTGCGACTTTGGTGCGCGCGATATCCGTATTCGCCAGGATGGCACCCATTTTGTCATGCATACGCCCCGTGGTGACATCGACATTATTCTGCCTCTGCCCGGTCGGCACAATATCGCCAATGCTCTGGCGGCGGCGGCGCTTGCGTTGTCGGTCGATGCACCGCTTAGCGCGGTGCAGACCGGGCTGAAAAGCCTGCAGTCCGTTCCTGGTCGCTTATTTCCTGTCCGGCTCTCAGATCATCAACTGCTCCTGGATGACAGCTATAACGCCAATGTAGGATCGATGGTTGCGGCGGCACAGGTGCTGTCTGAAATGCCTGGCTACCGTGTGATGGTGGTGGGCGATATGGCTGAATTAGGGGATGAAAGTGAACAACTTCATCGCGAAGTCGGTCTGGCGGCCAAAGCTGCGGGCGTTGACCGGGTATTAAGCACCGGGAAGTTCAGCCACTTTATGAGTGAAAGTAGCGAAGTTGGCGAACATTTCAGCGATAAAACGGCGCTGACTGAACGATTACGCCAGTTGCTGTCCGAACACAAAGAAATGACTGTATTGATTAAAGGTTCGCGTAGTGCCGCCATGGAGCAGGTAGTACAGAGCTTACAGGAGAAAGGAACATGTTAGTTTGGCTGGCCGAGCATCTGGTCGCATTTTATTCCGGTTTTAACGTCTTTTCGTATTTGACGTTTCGCGCCATTGTCAGCCTGCTGACCGCACTGTTTATTTCGCTGTGGATGGGGCCGCGTCTGATTGCCTGGCTGCAAAAGCTGCAGATCGGGCAGGTTGTCCGTAATGATGGTCCCGAATCGCACTTCAGCAAGCGGGGAACGCCGACGATGGGCGGCATCATGATTCTGACGTCGATTACGTTGTCGGTGCTGATGTGGGCTTATCCTTCTAATCCCTACGTCTGGTGCGTGCTGGTGGTGCTGGTGGGCTTTGGCGTCATTGGCTTTGTTGATGATTACCGTAAAGTGGTTCGCAAGGATACCAGGGGGCTGATTGCCCGCTGGAAATACTTCTGGATGTCGGTGATTTCGCTCGGTGTCGCCTTCGCGCTCTATCTGGCTGGTAAAGATACGCCTGCGACGGAACTCGTGGTGCCGTTTTTCAAAGATGTGATGCCACAGCTTGGCCTGTTTTACATCGTACTGGCCTATTTCGTTATCGTCGGTACCGGCAATGCCGTCAACCTGACTGATGGGTTGGATGGTCTGGCCATTATGCCGACAGTGTTTGTTGCGGCCGGTTTCGCCCTGGTCGCCTGGGCGACCGGTAACGTGAAGTTCGCCGATTACCTGCACATTCCTTATCTGCGTCACGCAGGTGAGCTGGTTATCGTCTGTACGGCGATTGTTGGGGCTGGATTAGGTTTCCTCTGGTTTAACACTTATCCGGCTCAGGTCTTTATGGGCGATGTCGGCTCGCTGGCACTGGGCGGCGCGCTCGGTACCATCGCTGTCCTGCTGCGCCAGGAATTTTTATTAGTGATTATGGGCGGCGTGTTTGTGGTTGAAACGCTGTCGGTGATCCTGCAGGTGGGATCGTTCAAGCTGCGTGGCCAGCGTATTTTCCGCATGGCACCGATCCATCACCATTACGAACTGAAAGGCTGGCCAGAGCCGCGCGTGATTGTGCGCTTCTGGATTATTTCGCTCATGCTGGTGCTGATTGGCCTGGCGACGCTGAAGGTACGTTAATCATGGCTGATTACCGCGGGAGAAAAGTCGTCATCATCGGATTAGGCCTGACCGGCCTGTCCTGTGTTGATTTCTTTATAGCGCAGGGTGTAACGCCCCGCGTGATGGATACCCGTGTATCACCGCCCGGGCTGGATAAACTGCCTGAGCAGGTGGAACGTTATGTGGGCGGTCTCAATCGCGACTGGCTGCTGGCTGCGGATCTCATCGTGGCCAGCCCCGGCATTGCCCTGGCCCATGCCGCATTGTGTGAAGCGGCAGACGCGGGCATTGAAATCGTCGGCGACATTGAGCTGTTTTGCCGGGAAGCACAGGCACCGATCGTGGCGATCACCGGTTCAAACGGAAAGAGTACGGTCACTACGTTAGTCGGCGAAATGGCGAAAGCCGCCGGTTGGCAGGTAGGCGTCGGCGGTAACATTGGGTTGCCCGCGCTGAGCCTGCTGAAAGCGCCCGCTCAGCTCTATGTTCTGGAGCTTTCCAGCTTCCAGTTAGAAACCACCTACAGCCTGAAGGCCGCAGCGGCCACGATCCTGAACGTGACCGAAGATCATATGGATCGCTATCCGTTAGGTATGCAGCAGTACCGCGCGGCAAAACTGCGGATTTACGAGAACGCTCAGGTTTGCGTGGTGAATGCCGACGATGGCATGACCATGCCGGTACGCGGCGCCGACGCACGCTGTGTCAGTTTCGGTATTGATATCGGCGATTATCACCTGAACAAGCAGCAGGGCAGTGTCTGGCTGCGGGCGAAAGGCGAAAAAGTCCTGAACACAGACGAGATGACGCTGGTCGGACAGCATAACTACACCAATGCGCTCGCCGCGCTGGCGCTGGCCGATGCGGTTGGTCTGCCACGCTCGACCAGTCTGTCCGCACTGGCGGCTTATTCAGGTCTGGCGCACCGTTTCCAGCTGGTTCATGAAAGCCGCGGTGTGCGCTGGATCAATGATTCAAAAGCAACCAATGTGGGCAGTACGGAAGCGGCTCTGAAGGGATTACAGGTTGACGGTACGCTCTGGTTACTGCTGGGAGGCGATGGCAAATCTGCGGATTTCTCTCCATTGCAGCCGTATCTGCAGGGCGATCGTATCCGGCTGTTTTGCTTTGGGCGCGATGGTGATGCACTGGCCGCGCTCCGCCCTGACGTGGCGGTCAGGACCGAAACGCTGCAGGAGGCGATGGCGCAGATTGCAAAACAGGTACAGCCAGGCGACATGGTCCTGCTTTCCCCGGCCTGCGCCAGCCTTGACCAGTTCCGCAATTTTGAACAGCGCGGCGATGTCTTCGCGCAACTGGCCAGGGAGTTAAGCTGATGCGTATTCCTGGAGCGGGCATTGTGAATTATCTGTCAGGTCGCCTGAGTAACTGGGTGATGGGCGCGCGTGAGAGCGACGATACCTCGCAGGTGCTCTATGACCGGACTTTGCTCTGGCTGACCCTGGGGCTGGCTGCAATCGGGTTTGTGATGGTGACATCGGCTTCAATGCCGGTGGGACAGCGTCTGAATGACGATCCGTTCTACTTTGCCAAGCGTGATGCGTTCTATATTGCGCTGGCGTTTGGTATCGCCCTGGTCACGCTGCGCGTACCCATGGATTTCTGGCAGCGCTACAGCAACGTGATGTTGATGGCGTCGGTCGTCATGCTGCTGATTGTGCTGGTCGTAGGAAGCTCCGTAAACGGGGCATCACGCTGGATTGCACTGGGTCCACTGCGTATTCAGCCAGCGGAACTGTCTAAGCTCACGCTCTTCTGTTATCTCGCCAGTTATCTGGTGCGTAAGGTTGAGGAAGTCCGCAATAACTTCTGGGGCTTCTGTAAGCCGATGGGGGTGATGGTCGTGCTGGCGGTGCTGCTGCTCGCTCAGCCCGATCTGGGTACGGTGGTGGTGCTGTTTGTCACGACGCTCGCGATGCTCTTCCTGGCGGGGGCAAAGCTGTGGCAGTTCCTGGCGATTATCGGTTCCGGCATCTTCGCAGTGGTGTTGTTAATCATCGCCGAGCCCTATCGTATGCGCCGTGTGACCTCTTTCTGGAATCCGTGGGAAGATCCGTTCGGCAGCGGCTACCAGCTTACTCAGTCACTGATGGCGTTTGGCCGCGGCGAATTCTGGGGCCAGGGACTGGGCAATTCGGTACAGAAACTGGAATACCTGCCGGAAGCACATACCGACTTTATTTTCTCGATTATCGGAGAAGAACTGGGTTACATCGGTGTGGTTTTAGCCCTGTTAATGGTATTCTTCGTGGCTTTTCGCGCCATGTCGATTGGCCGCCGCGCACTTGAACTTGACCAACGTTTCTCCGGCTTTCTGGCCTGCTCAATCGGCGTCTGGTTCAGCTTTCAGGCGCTGGTCAACGTGGGTGCGGCGGCGGGGATGTTGCCGACAAAAGGTCTGACATTACCGCTGATTAGTTACGGTGGCTCGAGCCTGCTCATTATGTCGACGGCCATCGTATTTTTGTTACGTATTGATTATGAAACGCGTCTGGCTAAAGCGCAGGCGTTTACCCGGGGTGGTCGATGAGCGGTAAACGATTGATGGTCATGGCAGGAGGAACCGGTGGGCATGTTTTCCCGGGGCTGGCTGTGGCGCATCATCTTGAGGCGCAGGGCTGGCAGGTGCGCTGGTTAGGCACGGCCGATCGTATGGAAGCCGACCTGGTACCGAAGCACGGTATCGACATTGATTTTATCCGCATCAGTGGATTACGCGGTAAAGGCAGTAAAGCGCTGTTGTTAGCGCCGGTACGCATCTTCAACGCCTGGCGTCAGGCGCGCAAGATTATCAAAGCCTGGAAGCCCGATGTGGTGCTCGGCATGGGCGGTTATGTATCGGGGCCCGGTGGTCTGGCCGCCTGGAGTTGCGGGGTGCCAGTGGTACTCCATGAGCAGAACGGTATTGCCGGGCTCACCAATAAATGGCTGGCTAAAATTGCCACCAAGGTCATGCAGGCCTTCCCGGGCGCCTTTCCGCACGCGGACGTTGTGGGTAATCCGGTGCGTACCGATGTGCTGGCGCTGCCGTCACCGGCTCAACGGCTGGCTGGCCGCAGTGGACCGATTCGTATTCTGGTTATCGGGGGCAGTCAGGGCGCGCGCATTCTGAACCAGACGTTGCCTCAGATTGCCGCCAGGTTGGGCGAGACCATTACCCTCTGGCATCAAACGGGTAAGGGCGCCTTGCAAGAAGTCCAACAGGCCTATCAGCAAGCCGGTCAGCCGCAGCATAAAGTGACCGAGTTTATTGATGATATGGCCGCTGCGTATGCCTGGGCCGACGTGGTGATTTGCCGCTCTGGCGCATTAACGGTAAGCGAAATCGCTGCCGCAGGCTTACCGGCGATTTTCGTGCCGTTTCAGCACAAAGATCGCCAGCAGTACTGGAATGCCCTGCCGCTTGAAGGCGCAGGGGCTGCCAAAATTTTTGAGCAGCCGCAGTTTACTGCGGAGGCGGTAGCGGAAACGTTGCGTCACTGGGACCGTCCAACATTACTCGCGATGGCAGAAAAGGCCCACGCGGTAGCGGTACCTGATGCCACCGAACGGGTTGCACAGGAAGTGGCTCGCGCCGCACGTTAAAGAATCAGGTCAGCCTGGCTGGCCCGTGCTCAACAACCTGAGCACAAACTGAATGAGTAGGTATAAGAAAGCGTAATGAATACACAACAACTGGCAAAACTGCGTTCAATCGTGCCCGAGATGCGTCGCGTCCGGCACATTCACTTTGTCGGCATCGGCGGTGCTGGCATGGGCGGTATTGCCGAAGTGTTAGCGAATGAAGGCTACCATATTAGCGGTTCTGATCTGGCGCCTAACCCGGTAACCCAAAATCTGATCAATCTGGGCGCAACGATTTACTTCAATCACCGCCCGGAAAACGTGACGGATGCCAGTGTCGTCGTGGTCTCCAGTGCGGTTTCTCAGGATAACCCTGAGCTGGTTGCGGCACGCGAGCAACGTATCCCGGTGATTCGTCGCGCTGAGATGCTGGCAGAACTGATGCGCTTTCGTCATGGCATTGCGATCGCCGGAACGCACGGCAAAACCACGACAACGGCGATGGTCTCCAGCATTTATGCCGAAGGTGGTCTGGATCCGACCTTCGTTAACGGTGGATTGGTGAAAGCGGCGGGCACGCATGCGCGTCTGGGCAGCAGCCGTTATCTGATCGCTGAGGCGGATGAGAGCGATGCGTCCTTCCTGCATCTGCAGCCGATGGTTGCCGTCGTGACCAATATCGAAGCCGATCATATGGACACGTATCAGGGTGATTTCGAAAACCTGAAGCAGACGTTTATCAATTTTCTGCACAACCTGCCCTTCTATGGCCGTGCGGTGATGTGCGTTGATGATGCGGTGATTCGCGACTTGTTACCGCGCGTAGGACGTCAGATTACGACCTATGGTTTCAGCGAGGATGCGGACTTCCGCATTGAAGATTTTGAACAGCGTGGCGCTCAGGTGCATTTCAACCTGATTCGTCAGGACAAGGCACCACTCGCGATCACGCTGAATGCGCCGGGACGGCATAACGCGTTGAATGCGGCGGCAGCGGTTGCGGTTGCCAGCGAAGAAGGCATTGAAGACAGCGCGATTCTGGCGGCGCTGGAGAGCTTCCAGGGAACCGGCCGTCGTTTCGATCAGTTGGGCGAGTTTGCTACCGAACCGGTCAACGGCACGCCTGGCACGGCTATGCTGGTTGATGATTATGGCCATCACCCAACGGAAGTGGATGCCACCATTAAAGCGGCGCGCGCAGGCTGGCCGGATAAAAAACTGGCGATGGTCTTTCAGCCGCACCGGTATACCCGCACGCGCGACCTGTTTGACGATTTTGCCAACGTGCTGTCACAGGTCGACGTTTTACTGATGCTGGATGTGTATGCCGCCGGCGAAACGCCGATTCCGGGTGCTGACAGCCGTGCGCTGTGTCGTGCAATCCGCAACCGCGGTAAAGTCGACCCCATTCTGGTGCCGGAGCATGATGCGTTAGTCGAGATGCTGGCGCCGTTATTATCAGGTAACGATCTGATTCTGGTTCAGGGCGCAGGCAACGTCGGGAAAGTGGCGCGTAAACTGGCGGAATGCAAACTGCAGCCAGAGCGCAAAGTGGAGGGCCGTCATGTCTAAAGTGGCTGTTTTGATGGGGGGCACCTCAGCCGAACGCGAGGTCTCCCTGATGTCCGGGGCTGCCGTACTGGCCGGTTTACGTGAAGCGGGCATTGATGCGCACGGTATTGATACACGCGAGCAGTCTGTACTGGATCTGAAAGCGCAGGGCTTCGACAAAGTCTTTATCGCGCTGCATGGTCGCGGTGGCGAAGACGGCACGCTTCAGGCCGTGCTTGAATTCCTGCAACTGCCTTATACCGGCAGCGGGGTCATGGCGTCGGCGGTGACCATGGATAAGCTGCGTACCAAATTACTGTGGCAGGGCAGGGGACTGCCGGCAGGTAAGTTTGTCTGGATGACCCGTGCACAGATGCAGTCGGGTCTGGACGCCGCGACAGAGGCGGCGATTGCCGCACTGGGCTTCCCTCTGTTTGTTAAACCGAGCAGTGAAGGATCCAGCGTTGGCATCAGCCGGGTTAATCAGCAGGGTGATCTGCTGGCCGCGCTGGAAGAGGCATTTCGTCACGACGATAACGTACTTATCGAGGCGTTTCTGAGTGGTGAAGAATATACCGTGGGCATTCTGGGCGATCAGATTCTGCCAGCGATAAAAATAAAGACTGCCAGCGAGTTTTATGACTATGAAGCTAAATACATTTCTGACGATACTCAGTACTTCTGTCCCGCAGGGCTGAGTGCAGAGCGTGAAGCAGAATTACAACAGCTGGTGTGGTCTGCCTGGCAGGCGCTGGGATGTCAGGGTTGGGGTCGTGTCGATGTGATGACCGATGGTGAAGGCCGCTTTCAGTTGCTGGAAGCCAATACTTCCCCGGGCATGACCAGCCACAGCTTAGTGCCGATGGCAGCAAAGCAGGCGGGACTGACCTTTTCTCAACTGGTCGTACGCATTCTGGAACTGGCCGACTGATATGTCACAGGCGGCGATGAATGTACGCAATCGTGAGGCGCAGGAGCGGGCACGCACCGGCCGCAGTAACGGTGCCCGGCTGTTTGGCATCGTCTTTCTGCTGATGGTGATGGGCATAATGATTGCGGGTGGATTAGTGGTGCTGAAGTGGATGAACGATGCATCCCGCTTACCCCTGTCGAAACTGGTGGTCACCGGTGAGTTGCATTACACCACCCACGACGACATCCGCCAGGCGATTTTATCCCTGGGGCCACCCGGCACCTTTATGTCGCAGGATGTGAACATTATCCAGCAGCAGATTGAACGGTTGCCGTGGATTAAACAGGTCAGTGTGCGCAAACAGTGGCCTGATGAACTGAAGATTCATCTGGTTGAGTACACGCCGGTGGCACGCTGGAACGACGCGCATATGGTGGACAGCGACGGCGTGTCATTTAGCGTACCGGCCAATCATATGGGCAAAGAAACGTTGCCCATGTTGTATGGGCCAGAAGGCAGTGAAAAAGAGGTCCTGGCGGGCTATCACAGTATGGATGATGTGCTGAAGGCCAGGAAGTTTACCCTGAAGGTGGCGTCGATGACGGCACGACGTTCATGGCAGCTGGTGACCAGTGACGATGTACGTATCGAACTGGGCCGTACCGATACCATGAAGCGTCTGAATCGTTTTATTGAGCTTTATCCGGTGTTGCAGCAACAAGGCGAGAATGAACACAAGCGCATCAACTCCGTTGATTTACGCTATGACTCTGGCGCCTCCGTTGGCTGGACACCGATAGTGATGGAGCCACAGGACAGTAATCAGCAACAAAACCAGGCACAGGCTAAACAACAATGATCAAGGCAACGGACAGAAAACTGGTAGTTGGACTCGAAATCGGCACTGCGAAAGTCGCCGCCCTGGTTGGGGAAATTCTGCCCGATGGTATGGTCAATATTATTGGGGTCGGCAGTTGTCCGTCCCGCGGTATGGATAAAGGTGGCGTTAACGATCTTGAGTCGGTGGTGAAATGCGTACAGCGCGCCATTGATCAGGCTGAGTTGATGGCGGATTGCCAGATTTCCTCCGTCTACCTTGCATTATCGGGCAAACATATCAGCTGCCAGAACGAAATCGGGATGGTTCCGATTTCAGAAGAGGAAGTGACTCAGGATGATGTAGAGAATGTGGTGCACACGGCAAAGTCTGTGCGCGTTCGTGACGAGCATCGCATTCTGCACGTTATTCCTCAGGAATATGCCATCGATTACCAGGAAGGCATCAAGAACCCGGTCGGCCTTTCCGGTGTACGTATGCAGGCGAAAGTCCATTTGATCACCTGTCACAATGATATGGCGAAAAATATTGTTAAAGCCGTTGAACGTTGTGGCCTCAAAGTTGACCAACTGATTTTTGCCGGTCTGGCGTCCAGCTTTGCTGTACTGACCGAAGACGAACGCGAACTGGGCGTTTGCGTGGTGGATATCGGGGGCGGCACAATGGATATCGCCGTCTATACTGGCGGTGCACTGCGCCACACGAAGGTCATTCCCTATGCGGGCAATGTAGTTACCAGCGATATTGCGTACGCCTTTGGCACGCCGCCTACCGATGCGGAAGCGATTAAAGTCCGGCATGGTTGCGCGCTGGGATCGATTGTTGGAAAAGATGAGAACGTTGAAGTGCCGAGCGTTGGCGGACGTCCGCCACGGAGCTTACAGCGTCAGACGCTGGCTGAGGTAATTGAGCCGCGTTACACCGAACTTTTAAATCTGGTCAATGACGAGATTTTGCAGTTGCAAGAGCAGCTTCGCCAGCAGGGAGTGAAACACCATCTTGCTGCGGGGATTGTATTAACCGGCGGCGCGGCGCAGATTGAAGGTCTGGCCGCCTGCGCGCAGCGCGTATTCCATACGCAGGTGCGCATTGGACAGCCGCTGAACATTACTGGCCTGACGGACTACGCGCAGGAGTCTTACTATTCCACGGCGGTAGGGCTGTTGCATTACGGCAAAGAGTCACACATGAACGGTGACGCAGAGGCGGAAAAGCGGGTTTCAGTCGGCAACTGGTTTAAACGTATCAATAGTTGGTTAAAAAAAGAGTTTTAATTTTTGTAAAAGGGGATCATGCTGTTTTCTTTTGTGATCTCCAGGCGACAGGCACATAACGGAGAGAAATCATGTTTGAACCTATGGAATTAACCAATGACGCGGTGATTAAAGTCATCGGCGTCGGCGGTGGCGGCGGCAACGCCGTAGAGCACATGGTACGCGAGCGTATCGAAGGTGTGGAATTCTTCGCTGTTAACACCGACGCCCAGGCGTTGCGTAAAACAGCGGTCGGCCAGACCATCCAGATTGGTAATAACATTACCAAAGGGCTGGGTGCGGGTGCGAACCCGGAAGTGGGCCGTAACTCTGCAGAGGAAGATCGCGAAGCACTGCGTTCTGCGCTGGAAGGGGCAGACATGGTGTTCATCGCAGCGGGAATGGGTGGCGGTACCGGTACCGGTGCAGCGCCTGTTGTAGCTGAAGTGGCGAAAGATTTAGGTATTCTGACCGTTGCGGTCGTGACCAAGCCTTTCAACTTCGAAGGCAAGAAGCGCATGGCGTTTGCCGAGCAGGGGATCGCAGAGCTGTCTAAGCACGTCGATTCACTGATCACCATTCCTAACGACAAGCTGTTAAAAGTGCTTGGGCGCGGCATTTCGCTGCTCGACGCTTTTGGCGCAGCCAACGACGTGCTGAAAGGCGCAGTGCAGGGTATCGCTGAACTGATTACCCGCCCTGGCCTGATGAACGTCGACTTTGCTGACGTGCGTACCGTCATGTCAGAAATGGGTTATGCCATGATGGGCTCTGGCGTGGCATGCGGTGAAGATCGTGCGGAAGAAGCTGCTGAAATGGCGATTTCCAGCCCACTGCTGGAAGATATCGACCTGTCTGGTGCGCGTGGCGTGCTGGTCAACATCACGGCAGGCTTTGACCTGCGTCTGGATGAGTTCGAAACCGTGGGTAATACCATCCGCGCCTTCGCCTCAGACAACGCCACCGTGGTTATCGGTACCTCTCTGGATCCAGAAATGAACGATGAACTGCGCGTCACCGTGGTGGCAACCGGTATTGGTATGGACAAGCGCCCTGAAATCACGCTGGTCACCAACAAACCGGCCAGCCAGCCAGTGATGGATCACCGTTACCAGCAGCACGGTATGTCGCCGCTGCCGCAGGAGCAGAAACCTGCAGCGAAAGTGGTGAACGATCAGAATGCGCAATCGAACAAAGAGCCAGATTACCTTGATATACCGGCGTTTTTGCGTAAGCAGGCCGACTAGGAATAACCTTATAATTGGGTTTTCCCGCTCTTTGTGCTAAAGTGTTCGCCCGCTGGTAACGTATACTGGCGGTCGGAAAGTAATATTGCGAGATAATTACGATGATCAAACAAAGGACATTAAAACGTATTGTTCAGGCGACAGGTGTCGGTTTACATACCGGCAAGAAAGTCAGCCTGACGTTGCGCCCTGCACCGGCTAATACCGGGGTCATCTATCGTCGCACCGACTTGAATCCCCCGGTTGATTTTCCGGCTGATGCAAAATACGTGCGCGACACCATGCTGAGTACCTGCCTGGTGAATGATGAAGGCGTGCGTATTTCGACAGTTGAACACTTGAATGCCGCACTGGCGGGCCTGGGCATCGACAACATTATTGTGGAAGTCGATGCACCTGAAATCCCGATTATGGATGGCAGCGCAGCGCCTTTTATCTATCTGCTGATGGATGCAGGTATCGAGCAGCTCAGCAGCGCCAAGAAGTTTGTGCGCGTTAAGCAAACCGTGCGTGTTGAAGATGGTGATAAATGGGCGGAAATTAAACCGTATAACGGTTTTTCGCTTGATTTCACTATTGATTTCAAACACCCGGCTATCGATGCCAGCTCTCAGCGTTACCAGATGAAATTCTCTGCCGAAGCGTTTGTTCGTCAGATTAGCCGTGCACGCACCTTTGGCTTCATGCATGAAATCGAATATCTGCAGTCTAAAGGCCTGTGCCTGGGCGGTAGTTTAGATTGTGCGATAGGCCTTGATGATTTCCGCGTGCTTAATGAAGAAGGTCTGCGTTTTGAAGACGAGTTTGTCCGTCACAAAATGCTGGACGCTATCGGCGATCTGTTTATGTGTGGCCATAACATTATCGGCGCGTTTACCGCGTACAAATCGGGCCATGCATTGAACAACAAACTGCTGCAGGCCGTTTTGGCTAAGCAGGAAGCCTGGGAATGGGCGACCTTCGAAGACGAAGCTGAATTGCCGCTGGCGTTTAAAGCACCAAATCTGGTTCTGGCTTAATTCCTGATCAGAACTTAAAAACGGCTGGTTGCGCTGACACTCTCTCCGGTCAGTCGCGCCGGCCGTTTTTTATTGCCCCGCCTTCGCTCTCTGTGTGTTGCGACACTCTTCACATGCTAAAGCAAACAATTGCTGAATTGCTGCACAATCAGGTGCGATTTCTTCCGTTGTCGCTTTAAACGCAGGTGTCGGCACGCCACATTAGTGTTACTATCTCTGGCGCTTTTACAGGCTGCATGCTGCTGAAAACAGCAGTGAATAATGAAATTGTTATGCGCAATGGAACAATTGTGATCGGAATCCTTCTACGCTGGCGACAAATAGGTAGACGCTATTTCTGGCCTCATTTCCTGCTGGGAATGGTGGCGGCCAGTCTCGGCTTGCCGGCGTGTGCGCAAACAGCGGAACTTAACACCGGATCCGAATCCTCAGCCAGCAGCCTGTTCATCGGCAATGCCGTTCGTTTCGATCATCTTATTCGTCTTCAGGAAGCCTCGCGACGTCCCAGTTTTACGGTTGACTACTGGCACCAGCATGCCATTCGCACGGTTATCCGCCACCTCTCTTTCACGCTGACGCCGCAGTCTCAGGCGGAAGAGCAGGTACATCCGCTGGCCGCGCAAAAGCTGGCGTTAATCGATTCACTTCATGCCTTATTGACCTCCCAGACAGCACAGACATACGACGCCTTTGGTTTGTCTCTGCTGCCTGTGTCTGACGCGCCTGCCCTGACGCGAGCAGCCTGGCATGGCAAAGTGCACGGTATCCGTGCCGGCCCCGCTTCATTGTTCTGCTAATCACTTTCATTACACCCTTTTAGATTTCGCAGTCCGACGATTCGGCTGAATTGAGAATATATTTATTATGTTAATCAAAATGTTAACCAAGGTTTTTGGTAGCAGCAATGATCGTACTTTGCGCCGCATGCGTAAAACCGTTGATATCATCAATAAGATGGAACCGGATTTTGAAAAGCTCTCTGATGAAGAACTGAAAGCGAAAACGGAACTGTTCCGTGAGCGCCTGAAAAAAGGCGAGTCGCTGGAGAGTTTACTTCCGGAAGCCTTTGCAACCGTGCGTGAAGCCAGTAAACGCGTCTTTGGCATGCGTCACTTTGATGTCCAGCTGATTGGCGGTATGGTACTCAACAACCGCTGTATTGCTGAGATGCGTACCGGTGAAGGTAAAACGCTTACGGCAACGCTGCCAGCCTACCTGAATGCCCTGACCGGTAAAGGTGTTCATGTTGTTACCGTCAACGATTACCTGGCCCAGCGTGATGCGGAAAATAACCGCCCGTTGTTTGAATTTCTTGGCCTGAGTGTCGGTATCAACATGTCAGGTCTGCCTTCCGTCGCCAAACGTGAAGCCTATGCAGCGGACATCACTTACGGTACGAACAACGAATATGGCTTCGACTATCTGCGCGACAACATGGCGTTCAGCCCTGAAGAGCGCGTACAGCGTAAACTGCACTATGCGCTGGTGGATGAGGTCGACTCCATCCTCATTGACGAAGCGCGAACGCCACTGATCATCTCAGGTCCGGCAGAAGACAGCTCTGAACTCTATACCAAAGTGAACAAAATCATTCCTCACCTGATCCGTCAGGAAAAAGAAGATTCTGACCACTTCCAGGGTGAAGGCGATTTCTGGGTTGACGAGAAAGCGCGTCAGGCGCACATGACCGAGCGCGGCCTGGTGAAAGTCGAAGAGCTGCTGGTGAGCCAGGGCATTATGGTGGAAGGTGAATCCCTCTATTCACCGACGAATATCATGCTGATGCATCACGTGACGGCTGCGCTGCGTGCACATGCGCTGTTCACGCGCGATGTTGATTACATCGTTAAAGATGGCGAAGTCATCATTGTCGATGAGCATACCGGTCGTACCATGCAAGGACGTCGCTGGTCTGATGGTCTGCATCAGGCCGTTGAAGCCAAAGAAGGCGTTGAAATCCAGAACGAAAACCAGACGCTGGCATCGATCACCTTCCAGAACTACTTCCGCCTCTATGAAAAGCTGGCCGGTATGACGGGTACGGCTGATACAGAAGCGTTTGAGTTCAGCTCCATCTACAAGCTCGATACCATCGTTGTGCCAACCAACCGTCCGATGGTGCGTAAAGATCTGGCCGATCTGGTCTACATGACAGAGAAAGAGAAGATCGATGCCATTATTGAGGATATTCGCGAACGTACCGCGAAAGGGCAACCGGTACTGGTAGGTACGATTTCGATCGAGAAGTCAGAAGTTGTATCAAACGAGCTGACACGCGCAGGCATTAAGCACAATGTTCTGAACGCCAAATTCCACGCCCGCGAAGCGGATATTGTTGCTCAGGCTGGTCAGCCGGGTGCCGTGACCATCGCCACCAACATGGCGGGCCGTGGTACCGATATTATGCTGGGCGGTAGCTGGCATGCCGAAGTCGCTGAGCTGCAGGATCCGACTGAAGAGCAGATCGAGGCGATTAAAGCGGCCTGGCAGGTTCGTCACGATGCCGTGCTGGCGTCAGGTGGCTTACATATCGTCGGTACGGAACGCCATGAATCGCGTCGTATTGACAACCAGCTGCGCGGTCGTGCGGGTCGTCAGGGGGACGCGGGTTCTTCACGTTTCTACCTGTCAATGGAAGATGCGCTGATGCGTATTTTTGCCTCTGATCGTGTTTCTAACATGATGCGCAAGCTGGGAATGAAACCGGGCGAGGCCATTGAGCATCCGTGGGTGACCAAAGCCATTGCCAACGCACAGCGTAAAGTGGAAAGCCGTAACTTCGATATTCGTAAGCAACTGCTGGAATATGATGATGTGGCGAATGACCAACGCCGCGCGATCTATAGCCAGCGTAATGAGCTGCTGGATGTTTCTGATGTCTCCGATACCATCAACAGTATTCGCGAAGACGTCTATAAATCGATTATCGACAGCTACATTCCACCGCAGTCACTGGAAGAAATGTGGGACGTACCTGGACTGGAAGAGCGCCTGCGTAACGATTTCGATCTGGATCTGCCAATCAGTGAATGGCTGGATAAAGAACCGGACCTGCATGAAGAGACGCTGCGTGAGCGCATTATGAAACACGCTGCCGATAGCTATGCGGCGAAAGAAGAGATCGTGGGCGTGGAGATGATGCGTAACTTTGAGAAAGGCGTGATGCTGCAAACGCTGGACTCCCTGTGGAAAGAGCACCTGGCGGCAATGGATTATCTGCGTCAGGGCATCCACTTACGTGGCTACGCGCAGAAAGATCCGAAGCAGGAATATAAACGTGAATCGTTTGCCATGTTTGCCGCCATGCTTGAAACGCTGAAGTATGAAGTAATCAGCACACTGAGCAAGGTGCAGGTGCGAATGCCAGAAGAAGTGGAAGCGATGGAGCAGCAACGTCGCGAAGAGGCAGAGCGTCTGGCGCAGCAGCAGCATCTCAGCCATGTCAGCGAAGATGTGCTGGCGGCCGAATCGCTTGCCCAGCAGGGCGGCGAGCGTAAAGTCGGACGTAACGATCCTTGCCCATGCGGTTCAGGTAAGAAATACAAACAGTGTCATGGTCGCCTGGCCTGATAACGTGTTGACTGAAAAGGAGCCTCTGGCTCCTTTTTTTTGGCTTTTTGTCCGCTGAACGATGGCGCGGTTAACAACCCGCTTAACATGTTTTAGAATCAGCGCTCATTCACCCACTCTTCAGGATACATTCATGAAGCACCTGCAGGTTGCCGTCGGCATTATCCGCAATGCCGATAAACACATTTTTCTTGCCCAGCGTGCGGCTTCCTCCTACATGGCCAATAAGTGGGAATTTCCCGGCGGTAAAATTGAAGCGGGTGAAAGCCCTGAGCAGGGTTTAGTGCGCGAACTGCTCGAAGAGACCGGTATTGAGGTGACTGATGCCCGCGCCATTGGCATCAAAGATCATACCTATGACGATCTGCGTGTGACGCTGCATTTTTTCCTGGTCGAAGGCTGGAAAGGTGAACCCTGGGGCAAAGAAGGTCAGCCACAGCGTTGGGTCGAACAGCGGGCGCTGATCGCTGAAGAATTTCCGGCGGCAAATCATGAACTGATAGCGCGTCTGGTGGCGGGCGAACTGTAACAGGGTGGGGCATTATGCCCCACCGCGTGACTTAGCGTTCTTCTTCACTCCAGTTGTCACTGTCGTTCAATTCATCGCTGCTGGGTATGCGCTTTTCTTCCGCAGCCCATTCGCCAAGGTCAATTAACTGACAACGTTTGCTGCAAAACGGCCGCCACGGGCTCAGTTCATCCCAGATAACCGTTTTACCGCACTGCGGACAGTTAACGGTCATAATTTCTTCCTGCATGTTCACCTCTAACAACAGGCCAGTTGGAAGTTGAGGCGCGCAGGGACTTCACCGCGCTCACTGTCCAGTGGCATAAAACGTATCGCAAAACGGCTCTTATGACCGGATACCTGAGGATAAAGTGCGTCCTCTATGTCCAGTTGCAGACGCAGAAGATCGGCGCCTTCGGCATTATCCTGATAAAAACCGTTCAGACTGGTTTGTAAACGGTAAGTGCCCGACTGACGGATTAAATCGAGCAACATGGCCAGTGTGCTGTGCAGCGGTATCAGGGTTTCCATCCAGCTTGTAACCTGCGCATCACGTGTTGTCTGCGGCAGATGCAGCCAGATGTGCAGACCAGGCAGATCGAAACTGCAGCACCCGCCCGGAATACTGAGCCGCTGACGAACCAGAGCAATCAGACGATCTTCCCTCAGTTGCTGCCCCATACGTGGCGCACTGTTAAGCAGAACAGATTGTGCTTTTAGTTTGTCGCGCAATGCATCCACTACGGACATATCGACGCCGGGCACGTCCGCCCACGCGCGCAGTTTGGTTTGCTGACGCTCAAGCTCTTTCAGCAATTCGGTGCGCATGTCGCCGCGTTCAAAGATATCCAGCAGTTCGCTGATCAGACGAAAAAAAGTCAGTGCCGTGGCGGTATTTTCCAACGGCGTAACCTGATGCAACTGATCGATCAGGAATTCGACACGCAGCCAGGTGCGCATTTTTTCATTAAGTGGATGTTCAAACAGAACGACTGTACTCATGGATTAATCCTGTTTCGCTGCCGCAAACTTCAGATAACGCTGATGAAGTCTGGCAACCTGGGGTAGCGCATTTTCAGGCGCGCCACTGTTATCAATAATATCATCGGCACAGGCGAGGCGCTGTTGGCGCGTCGCCTGTGCCGCAAGAATGCGTTTAGCCTGCTCAGGAGAAACGTTGTCGCGTGCGAGCGTACGTTTCAGCTGTGTTTCTTCATCGGTGTCGATAACCAAAACCCGATCGGCCTGGTGCTGGAGCTGGTTTTCAACCAGCAACGGCACGACCCACAGGACATAAGGTGAGGTCGCCTGCGCTTTAAGCTGCTGTGTGCGGGCGTTAATCAGGGGATGAAGCAGCGCGTTTAGCCAGTTTTTTTCATCAGGTGCCGCAAAAATAATCTCTCTTAAGCGCGCACGTTGCAGTGTTCCCTGATCGGTCAGAATACTGTCACCATAGCGTGCAACAATCGCCTGCAGAGCAGGTGTGCCCGGCTCGACGACCTCGCGGGCAATGACATCAGCGTCAATGATCGTCACGCCTTCTGCGGCAAAGTACGCGGCAATAGTGCTCTTGCCGCTGCCAATGCCACCGGTCAGCGCCACAGTGTAGGGCGTATCTCTCACTCTCACTCTCTTAGTCGTTCAGTCACAGGTAAGCCAAAGCGTTACGACACGGTCATGTTGCGCGTCCGATTTCGTTAGAAAGACGCCGTCGAATCTGATGGATTGTAGCGTAAATAAAGTGAAATTCGCACTCTTGTTGCGGTGCAAATGGCGCGTATCATGAGGTGACTGGCTTTGTGATAACGCCCTTCATGGCGATGAATAACCTCTTACCAGGACATTATGTATGCGCATTGAAGAAGATTTGAAACTGGGCTTTAAAGACGTACTGATTCGTCCAAAGCGCTCCACGCTGAAAAGCCGATCTCAGGTCGAACTGGATCGCAGCTTTACGTTCAAACACTCCGGCCTCGACTGGCGCGGCGTACCTGTTATCGCGGCCAACATGGATACGGTGGGGACTTTTTCAATGGCCGAGGCGCTGGCCAGTTTCAATGTCTTAACAGCCGTACACAAACACTACAGTGTGGAAGACTGGCGGGCGTTTGTTCAACGCGTACCGGCATCAGTACTGAAATATGTGATGGTATCTACCGGCACTTCAGACGCCGATCTCACTAAACTTATCGCGGTCATGGCCATTTGCGATGACCTGCAGTTCATCTGTATTGACGTTGCCAATGGTTATTCTGAGCACTTTGTCGATTTCCTGAAGCGTGCGCGCGAGATCTTCCCGGGCAAAACGATTTGTGCGGGTAACGTCGTCACGGGGGAAATGGTCGAAGAGTTAATCCTGTCCGGAGCGGATATCGTGAAGGTGGGGATTGGACCGGGCTCAGTTTGCACCACGCGCGTCAAAACCGGCGTGGGATATCCGCAGCTCTCAGCCGTGATTGAGTGCGCCGATGCGGCGCACGGCCTGAGTGGGCAAATTGTCAGCGATGGCGGATGCGCTGTGCCGGGTGATATCGCCAAAGCGTTTGGTGGCGGCGCGGATTTTGTCATGCTGGGCGGCATGCTGGCGGCACATGATGAGTGCGAAGGCCGAATTACAGAAGAAAACGGCGAGCGGTTTATGCTGTTTTACGGCATGAGCTCAGAATCCGCGATGAAACGTCATGCGGGAAGCGTGGCGGAATATCGTGCGGCAGAAGGGAAAACAGTGAAACTCCCCTTGCGCGGGCCGGTAGAAGAAACCCTTCGCGATATTCTCGGCGGACTTCGTTCTGCCTGCACCTATGTGGGAGCTGAGCGGCTAAAAGAGTTAACCAAGCGCACCACGTTTATTCGGGTGGCCGAGCAGGAAAACCGCATCTTTTCCCGTTAACCCGCCTGCTCAGCATGCAGTAAAGGAACGGAGCACCTTTACTGCATGGCCTCACCTAGCCCAAACACAGGCAGATACATGGCGATCACCAGTGTGCCGACAATGCCGCCAATCACCACCATCATCACGGGCTCCAGCGAGGCGGCCAGATTATCAGCCCGCGTCAGCGTTTCTCTTTCATGCCATTCAGCCAGACGCGCCAGCATCACATCCAGTGCGCCTGACTCTTCACCCACACGAATCAACTGACGACAAAGTGGCGTAAACAGGGGATGCGCGTGCAACGCCTGGTGCAGAGGATTGCCTTGCGCAATGTGCTGCTGAATAGCCCTGATGGCATCCTGCCACAGCCGCGATGACAACGTGACACAGGCCGCATCAAGTCCCTGGAGCAGGGTTAATCCTGCCTGCTGGGTCAGTTGCAACACACTGTAGATTTGCGTCAGTTGACTACCCTGCCATAGCCCGGCGATAACCGGCACACGCAGCAGGGCGCGTTGCTCACAGCGCTGCCAGTTTTCAGAGCGCCGCCGCGCGTGGTACCAGCCCGTCGCCAGCAGGGCAATGCCCCCGATTAGCGGCAATCCGCCCGCCTGTAATGCGTCGGACAGGGTGATAACGGCGGCGGTGAAGGCGGGTAAAGGCGCGTCAAACGAGGCATAGACGGAAACAAACTCCGGCAAGACAAACAGCAACATACCGCAGGTAACGGCCAACGCCACGAACAGAATAAACAGGGGATAACGCAGGGCTTTCAGAACCTTAGCGCGCAAATGCTGCTGGCGTGTTTGTTGCTGCGCCAGTTGTTCGCAGCAGATATCAAGCTGACCGGTCAGCTCGCCGACCGCCATCAGCGCAGCGAAAAGTGGCGGAAAAACCTCTGGCCACTGGCGTAATGCCTGCGAAAATGGCTCGCCACGCAAGACGTGATGCTGTAAGGCCTGCATCAACGCCCGCCAGGCGGCATGCGGGTGACCTGATGCCAGCAGATCAAGGCTTTGCGATAAAGGAAGGCCCGCCTTTAGCAGGGTGGCGAGCTGGCGAATGAAATCAATTTTATGCTGTGACCGCCAGTCACGTCGGCGCATCATTTTTTCCCGCTTCTCGCTCACCGGCACTAAGTGCCGGCGCGAAAGGTCGTCAGACAGCGTCTCACTGTCGGGGGCCAGATGATAACCCGTTTGCAGTCTACCCTGTGTATCTACGGCATACCAGCGATAAAGAAAAAGGTGCGTCATGATTCGAGCCCAATAACGCGCTGCATCTCCTCCAGAGAGGTTTCGCCGCGGCTGACAGCGTCCAGCCCCGAAGCCTGTAGCGTGCGCATCCCTTGCTGTTTTGCCAGCGCCAATACCTCCTCCAGAGGCATTTCGGCGGCGATAGCATTTTGCAGTTTGGCTGTAACGGGCAGGAGTTCGAATAAAGCCAGACGGCCAAAATAACCCGAAAAGCAGTGATCGCAACCCGGTGCCCGCCAGGTTTGTAACGTGCCTGGCCAGACTGACGCCGGGAGATGTGCTACGGCCTGTGCAGGTTCACGACAGTGCGGACACAGGCGTCTGACCAGGCGCTGAGCAATAATCAGGCGCAACGCTGAGCCCAGTAAATAACCAGGAATGCCCATCTGGCGTAAGCGCGTTAGCGTTTCAGCCGTTGAGTTAGTGTGCAAAGTCGAGAGGACAAGATGACCGGTTTGCGCGGCTTTTACGGCAATTTCAGCGGTCTCGCCGTCACGTATTTCGCCTATCATGATGACATCCGGATCCTGGCGAAGCAGCGCGCGTAACACGCGATTAAAATCGAGCCCATACTTTGGATTAATTTGCGTCTGATTGATGCCCGGCAAAGGGATCTCAATGGGATCTTCCACACTGCAAATGTTCTTTCCGGGCTGATTAATCGCGCTCAGTCCGCTGTAAAGGGTAAACGTTTTTCCACTGCCGGTTGGGCCCGTGACCAGAATCAGGCCCTGGGGCTGTGCCAGCGCAGCCTTGAGCAGGCGCAGCGGTGCCGCGGGTAAGCCCAGCGAGTCCAGGGACAGTGTAGCGCCTTCCCGCTGCAGCAAACGTACGACGGCTTTCTCTCCGCCCTGCGTCAGCAACGTTGAGAGCCGAAAGGAAGCGACCTGACCGTCAATCTCATGGCTGAACTGACCGTCCTGTGGCAGACGACGTTCGGCAATATCCAGCCCGGCCAAAATTTTAAGCCGCGCCAGCAGAGCCGCTGGCTGTATGTCCCGTTGCAGGGGCAGGGGATGCAACACGCCGTCAATGCGCAGACGAATACGCAGGCTGTGCTGATAAGGCTCAATATGGATGTCTGAGGCCCGCCGCTGTGCGGCCTGATGCAGAAGCTGGCTGGCGGTATCGATTGCCGATTCTGTGGCGGCACCCTCTTTAGCACACAAGGGGCTATGCATCGCTTCAGCCTGTTCGAGCCGGGCCTGCGGCCAGCACTCAATAGCGATCTGACACGGGCTGGCAAATTGCAGGGCTTCGGCCAGTCCTGGCGGAACCTGCTCAGCGACAGCAAGACGTAAATGCGTCGCGTTGTGGTCGAGGATGATGGCGCGATAGCGCTGACAGATCAGCGCTATCGCATCGTCGGGTTTACTCATTTGTGCCCCCACGACTGTCAAAGCGGAATTGTTCCTGACAGTTGTCGCGTAACGTGGTGTTAGTGCTGGTACAGGTACGCTGCCAGACGAGCGTGCCTTCGTTACTGTCCCAGACGGGCAGCATTTCTACGCTTAATCCATTCAGGCTCTCCTGCCCGGTCAGGGTAACCATGCCGTTGACCACGGTGATCGCCGACACGTAACGTGATGTTGTGCCCTGCGGAATACCGCGTTGCCCGGCCTGACACTGTTCAGGCCCGCCGCGTTCAATCGCGCAAAGCTCAACGGCCGTCTTAAAGGGCACCATGGTTTGCAGCATGTCGGTCAGCGCGGCGCGCTGCAGATAATTTTGATAGGCAGGCAGCCCGATAGCGCTGAGGATCGCCACGATGCCGACCACAATCATTAGTTCAACCAACGTAAATCCTTGTTGATAGTGCATATGTGCCTCCTGAGTAAGAAGGCCGCAGTCTAGGAAGACGCTGTCGGTAATAACAGCAGGAAACCCGGAGAGTGGAAAAGGGCAGGCAATAAATCTGGTGGGTTACAGGAACAGGACTACGTCACTGGATGCTGGTGCACAAAACAGGCCGTGCCGGCGGCACGGCAACAGAGATTATTGCGCCTGAAAGCGCATCGACAGATCCAGAGCACGCACATGCTTGGTCAGCGCGCCGACAGAGACATAATCCACACCGGTCTCGGCGATGTCCCGAATCGTCGTTTCGGTGACGTTGCCTGACACCTCCAGTAGCGCACGACCAGCCGTGATCTTCACCGCCTCGCGCATCGCCTGAAGGGAAAAATTGTCCAGCATGATGATGTCGGCCGCCGCAGCCAGTGCCTCTTCCAGCTCTTTCAGCGATTCAACTTCGACTTCCACAGGGACATCCGGATAAAGCCAAAAGGCTTTTTCGACGGCCTGACGAATTGAGCCGCTGGCAATAATATGGTTTTCTTTAATCAGAAACGCATCGGACAGGCCGAGGCGATGATTACTGCCGCCACCGCACAGCACGGCGTATTTCAGCGCTGTTCGCAGGCCTGGCAATGTTTTGCGTGTATCCAGAAGCTGTGTCTGTGTGCCTTCCAGCAGCGCGACATAGCGGCTGACTTCCGTGGCGACGCCGGACAAGGTTTGTACAAAATTCAATGCGGTGCGTTCGGCCGTCAGCAACAGGCGGGCTGGCCCGTCAACCTCAAACAGGGGTTGATCCGGGATAACATGTTGTCCATCTTCCACATGCCATGTCAGGGCGGTGTGCGCGCCTAACTGGTTAAACACCTCTTCGACCCAGCGTTTACCACAAAAAACACCGGCTTCACGGGTAATAACCTGAGCATGTGCCCGACTGTCGGCTGGCAGGAGCTGCGCGGTAATGTCGCGGTCGCTCTCTGTCTCACCGCCGAGATCTTCCTTTAATGCGCGTTCAACGGCCTCGGGGATATCATTTTCAATACGTTCAAGCAGCGCCTGATGGCGACTGTCAGGATCATAGCGACGCACAGACATACGCGTTCCGCTCCAGTAAATGTCAGGTAACAGAGGCGATTACCATAGCCTGAATAGCGCGAAGGCACCAGTCCTTAGTCACTTTTTGTTTAGTATACTTAACATGTGCGTTTATCAGCCCGATAGTGCAACGCATTTTGACGCAATAATCCCTTAAAATTCATGCTATTCTCAAACCGGTCCTGCGAAGAGAATCCAGCATGAAAGTAGAAAAAGGTTGGCTGTCCGGTGTGCGACAGGTGCCGTCCCCCCATTGTAATGATCGGCCGCATAATGAAGCGCCATCCCTTCTGGTCATTCACAATATCAGCCTGCCGCCCGGCGAATTCGGCGGCCCGTGGATTGATAAACTGTTCACCGGCACGCTGCCTGCCGACGCGCATCCCTACTTTGCTGAGATTGCTCATCTGCGCGTTGCGGCGCACTGCCTTATCCGACGTGATGGCGAAATCGTGCAATATGTTCCCTTTGATAAACGTGCCTGGCACGCTGGCATCTCGCAGTTTGAGGGGCGGGAAAACTGCAACGACTTTTCAATTGGCATTGAACTGGAGGGCACGGATATTGAACCTTATACCGAGGCACAATACGCCGCTCTGCATCAGGTCACGCAGACGTTGTTAGCCCATTATCCGTTAACGCCTGCGCGCATTACCGGCCACAGTGATATTGCACCGGGACGGAAAACCGATCCCGGCCCGGCGTTTGACTGGGACGATTTTAAACAGCGTTTACAGCAACAAAAATTGGAGTAACTATGACGTTATTTACCTTGTTACTGGTTTTAGGTTGGGAACGGCTGTTTAAGCTGGGGGAGCACTGGCAACTGGATCACCGGCTGGAGCCTGTGTTTCGTCGCCGTCAGCACTTTTCGGTGATGCGCACACTGCTGATGCTGATTATCGCGATGGGCCTGACCGCGCTGGTGGTCGGGAGCCTGAAAGGCATTTTGTTTGGTGTTCCTCAGCTTCTGTTCTGGATCGTGGTGGGGTTACTGTGCATCGGAGCGGGTGTGGTGCGTCAGCACTATCATACGTATTTGCAGGCGGCGAGTCGTGATGACGCCGCGGCACATCAGGCCATGGCGGCAGAGTTAACCCTGATCCACGGTGTGCCTGTTGAGTGCAGCGAACGCGAATTCCTTCGTGAGCTTCAGAATGCGCTCATCTGGATTAACTTCCGTTTCTATCTGGCACCGATGTTTTGGTTTGTGGTGGGCGGTGCCTGGGGACCGGTGTTACTCGTGGGGTATGCGTTTTTACGCGCCTGGCAAAGCTGGCTGGCAAAACACTGCACGCCCATGGCCCGCTCTCAGTCTGGCGTGGACAGCATTCTGCATGTGGTTGACTGGCTCCCGGTGCGGCTGGCGGGCGTTGCCTATGCGCTGCTGGGGCACGGTGAGAAAGCCTTGCCTGCCTGGTTTGCCTCGCTGACGGACAGGCACCACTCGCAGTACCAGGTTTTAACCACGCTGGCGCAGTTTTCGCTGGCTCGCGATCCGCACAGCGATAAGGTCGCAACGCCACGTGTCGCCGTGGCGCTGGCGAAGCGCATTTCGCTGGTGCTGGTGGTGGTTGTGGCGTTGCTGACCATTTACGGCACGTTGGTGTAGTCGGCAGGGGGAACCCCGAAGTCGGGTGTGCCATCCTCACGCCAGTGAAAATATTTCAGACGCGTATGGCGATTACCGTCCCAAAGGGGATCGCCCTCAATTTCTGTATAATTGCGTGCGTGATAGACCAGCAGATCGCGCCCGTCCTCATCCTGAGTAAAACAACTGTGTCCCGGTCCATACTGGCGGTTTTCCCAACTGGTTGCAAAGACCGGACGCGCTGATTTCTGCCAGGCCATCGCGTTCAGCGGATCGGCATCACGCGGAATGGAAAGCAGGCCCATGCAGTAGTTTTCATCCGTTGCGCTGGCAGAATAGGTAATAAACAGCCAGTCACCATGCACTATCGCTGCCGCGCCTTCGTTGACGCTAAACCCCGCGCACTCCCATTCATATTCCGGACGGCTCAGCATCACCGGTTTGCCTTTGAGCGTCCATGGATTACGCAATTCAGCCAGATAGAGGTTGGAATTCCCTGGAATTGCAGGATCTTTCTGCGCCCATAAGTACCAGTTTTTCCCCTGGTGAACAAAGTGGGTGGCATCCAGCGCAAAACTGTTGAGATGACTTAACACCTGGCGCGGGGGCTGCCAGTGGCCACTGAGCGGGTCGTCATCGTTGCACACCAGCGCGTACATCCGGTGCTGAAACAAGCCATCTTTGATATCGCGCGAAGGCGCTGCGGCAAAATAGATAACCCAGTGTTCTGCAATACGATGCAACTCCGGTGCCCAGATCAGCTCACTGAACGGCCCAATATCGGGTTTACGCCAGACCACGACCGGTGTCGCGGTGCGTAAGGCCGTTAGCGTGCTGGCACGACGTAGCTCAAGACGATCATATTCCGGTACGGAAGCAATAAAGTAATAGTGTTCTCCGTGGCGCAGGATAAACGGATCGGCGCGCCGTTCAATAAAGGGGTTGGGCCAGTTTTCGCTCATTTCAACTCTCCGGTCGGAAGCTCGGTAGGGTGTTTTTCGTGCGCCTGAATCTGGCGGAGGGCAAGATCGCGTTGAATGGTTTGCATTAATGTGCGATCCACTTTCATCAGTCGCACCACGCCCGCGGTAATCAAATAGCCAGTCCCGGGGATAACGGTAAACAGCAGGACAATGCCGTTGAGCGCGTGAGCCGATTGCTGTTTCGCACCCGCATCATAACCGTAAGCCGAGAGCAGAAAACCGACCATCGCCCCCGCGACGGCCAGTCCGACCTTGAGAAAGAACAGATTGCCTGAAAAGCTGATGCCGGTAATACGCTTACCGGTTTTCCATTCACCGTAATCGTCCACATCCGCCATCAAAGACCAGTGTAAAGGGGAGGGAATTTGATGAAGGACATTAAGCAGAAAGTAAGCGATAACGACTGTCACGGTGGCGTGGGGATCAAGCCAGTAGAAACCGCAGGAGAACAGGGCAAGGGCGATATTGGTCCAGAAAAAGACTTTCAACTTACACCAGCGGTCGGTGAGGACTTTTGCCAGCGTGCTACCCAGCATCATGCCAACCACGCCCAGGCTGATAAACAGCGTGGCAAAGTGCGCCGTTTGTCCCATGACCCAGGTCACGTAATACAGGGTTGCTGCCATACGAATAAAACCCGGGCAGACATTGCAAAGTGTCAACAGCAAGATGCGCACCCACTGATCGTTCTTCCACACATCACGCAAATCGTTTTTCAGCTCATCATGAGTAGGGACGGCAGGCTGAATTCGTTCCCGCACGGTGGCGAAGCAGAACAGAAACATTGCCAGTCCCACCAGGGCCAGCACAGCCATCGCCATCTGATAACCCCGCGCCTTGTTCTCACCGCCAAACCATTCCGCCATCGGCAGCAACGACAGTGACAGAATCAGGGTGGCAATGCCGACCATGACAAACCGGTACGACTGGCAGGAGACACGCTCACCGGGATCGTTAGTCATGACGCCACCCAGCGAGCAGTAGGGGATATTAATGGCGGTATAGGCCAGGGACATGAAAAAGTAGGTGGTAAAGGCCCAGATGACCTTGCTGGGATAGCTCCAGTCTGGCGTGGTAAACATCAGTACACTGAATATAACGTAGGGCACTGACACCCACAGTAACCAGGGACGGAAACGTCCCCAGCGGCTTTTGGTACGGTCAGCTATCGCGCCCATTATCGGGTCGGTGATGGCATCCAGAATGCGCACCGAGAGTAACAGCACGCCCACTAAGGCCGGTGCTAAGCCAAAAACGTCGGTATAGAAATAGCTGAGGAACAGCATGACAGCGCCACCGATCATGTTGCACCCCGCATCACCCATGCCATAGCCCAGCTTTTCTCTGAATGAGAGGGGGTTATCTGTCATTGTTGTAACCTGCAGAGGAATTAAACATAAAAGGATTATTAATGTTTAATCCACAGGCGACGCGGCACGAAATTGTTGGGATGATGGACAAAACAGCCGTGCAGGGAGAAGTGTGAGCAGGGTCGGGTTTACCGACTGCCAGCCCGCCGCTTTCTGTCGGCGGGCTGGCAATGCCGTCAGGCTTTTTGCGTCTTATTCTTGATGAAATAGCCAATAGCCAGGATGATCAGCCAGACAGGAATGAGCCATACGGAAATGGCCATGCCTGGCGTCATCGCCATCAGGACCAGGATGCCAGCCAGGAAGATCAGGCAAACCCAGTTACCCAGAGGGTACAGTACCGCTTTGAAACGGGTGGTAACGCCCTGCTGGTTTTTCTTTTTACGGAATTTCAGGTGCGCCAGGCTAATCATCGCCCAGTTGATGACCAGCGCAGACACGACCAGCGACATCAGCAGACCAAACGCCTCACCCGGCATCAGGAAGTTCAGCAGCACGCACAGCGCGGTGGCGACGGCTGACACCAGAATACTCATCACGGGCACACCGCGGCGGTCCACGTTCAGCAGCGCTTTTGGCGCATTCCCCTGCTGTGCCAGACCAAACAACATGCGGCTGTTACAGTAAACGCAGCTGTTATAGACCGACAGTGCGGCGGTGAGGATCACCACGTTCAGTGCATTGGCAACCATGGCATCGCCCAGTTCGTGGAAGATAAACACAAAGGGGCTGGTATCTTCAGTCACGCGCGTCCACGGCATTAATGACAGCAGCACTGCCAGCGAGCCGATATAGAAAATCAGGATCCGCCACAGCACCTGGTTGGTGGCTTTTGGAATCGTGGTTTCAGGATTGTCCGCTTCTGCCGCCGTAATCCCGACCAGTTCCAGACCGCCAAAGGAGAACATGATAATCGCCATAACCATCACCAGCCCACCGAGGCCATTCGGCATAAAGCCGCCGTGTTCCCACAGGTTACGCACGGTTGCCTGCGGCCCACCGGTACCACTGAACAGTAACCAGCCGCCAAACAGGATCATCGCAATCACCGCGATAACTTTAATAATGGCAAACCAGAACTCCATTTCACCAAACACTTTAACGTTCGTCAGGTTAATGGCATTAATCAGCACGAAGAAGATAGCGGCTGATGCCCAGGTGGGAAAATCGGGCGCCCAGAACTGAATGTATTTACCGACGGCACTCAGCTCCGCCATGGCGACCAGCACATACAGCACCCAGTAGTTCCAGCCAGAGGCGAAACCGGCAAAATTTCCCCAGTATTTATAGGCAAAGTGGCTGAAGCTCCCGGCAACGGGCTCCTCGACCACCATTTCACCCAACTGACGCATGATAAGAAAGGCGATAAACCCGGCAATCGCATAGCCTAAAATAACGGCGGGACCTGCGGATTTGATGACCGACGCGCTGCCCAGAAACAGGCCGGTTCCCACTGCACCGCCCAAGGCGATCAACTGTATATGGCGATTTTTTAAACCGCGCTTCAGCGATTCACCGTGCTGTTGTTCCATACACACCTCATGATGTTGTTATTCTTCGCTTCAGAATGTGCTGACTGTAAAGAATTAAATACACTTAAGACTGATGTTTTTAAGGTGTCAGACTTGCGTAATGCCGCCAGCTGTAACCTGACCAACAGAATAGTGATAAGCGCAGGGCTTTGCACCTGCTTTCGCCAGCCCCGGTACGAGTTGGCTTAAAAAGAATCAAACGGTCTGCCGTCTTATTAACCCCCGATGAGAAAAACGGCAGCAAACCGCGCTGACCAGGCGCTGATGGCTAAATCGGTTTAGTCATACATGCTGTGTAATTTTTGGTAAAGGTTAAAAAAATTAACGTCCAGGTATGGCCTGATTCTCCACTTTTATCTCTGGATTTAACGCGCGCATCCCGCATTCCTTCACTGAAGTGTCACAGATGCCGTATAGACACAAGGTGAATACTTTGTTACTTTACGGGCACCTTTTTTGAATTGGTATTACCAATTTACTTTGTTTGACCGGCATACTTTAAGAAGGGAAGATGGCTTATAGCAAGATTCGTCAACCCAAACTCTCCGATGCGATTGAGCAGCAACTGGAATCCCTCATTATGGAAGGGACGCTGCAGCCGGGAGAGAAGTTGCTCCCCGAGCGCGAACTCGCCAAACAATTCGATGTTTCACGTCCGTCTCTCCGTGAGGCAATCCAGCGATTAGAAGCGAAAGGATTGTTACTACGCCGTCAGGGCGGCGGAACATTCGTACAAAAACATCTCTGGCAGAGCATGAGCGATCCACTCGTAGAGCTACTCGCCGAACATCCGGAATCTCAGTTTGATCTGCTGGAAACGCGCCACGCTTTAGAAGGCATTGCGGCTTACTATGCGGCACTGCGTGGCACAGAAGAAGATTTGCAGCGTATTCGCGACTGTCATCTTCATATCCAACAGGCGCAGGACAGCGGCGATCTCGACGCTGAAGCAGACGCAGTGATGAAGTATCAGATCGCTGTCACAGAAGCGGCCCATAATGTCGTGCTTTTGCATTTGCTACGATCAATGGGCCCTATGCTGGAACAGAATGTCCGACAGAATTTTGAATTGCTCTACTCTCGCCGGGAAATGCTGGCGAAAGTGAGCGGTCACCGCGCCAGAATTTTTGAGGCGATTGTGGCTCGTGAGCCAGAACAAGCACGCGAGGCATCACACCGTCACCTGGCGTTCATTGAGGAAATCTTGCTGGACAGAAGTCGGGAGCAGAGCCGTCGAGAACGCTCCCTACGTCGTTTACAGCAACGTAAGGAATAACGCGCGGCAAAGATCGTGCGGACATGTGCGACGAGCCTGTCTCCCTGACGTTAACAGGCTCCCGATTTTTCAACGTATTAGACACAGATAAGGAATACCCCCATGTCAGAACGTTTACACAATGACGTGGATCCGATTGAAACTCGTGACTGGCTACAGGCGATCGAATCGGTCATCCGTGAAGAAGGTGTTGAACGTGCACAGTATCTGATTGATCAGGTGCTGAGTGCAGCCCGTAAAGGCGGTGTGAAAGTTGCTGGCGGTGCTGCCGCTATCAGTAACTATATCAACTCTATTGCCGTTGAAGATGAACCGGAATATCCGGGCAACACCTCACTTGAACGTCGTATCCGATCCGCTATCCGCTGGAATGCCATCATGTCGGTGTTGCGCGCATCGAAGAAAGATCTGGAGCTTGGCGGCCACATGTCCTCCTTCCAGTCTTCTGCCACTATCTATGAAGTGTGTTTTAACCACTTCTTCCGCGCGCGCAGTGAGAAAGATGGCGGCGATCTGGTGTACTTCCAGGGCCACATTTCTCCGGGTATCTATGCGCGTGCTTTCCTGGAAGGCCGTCTGACCGAAGAGCAGATGAATAACTTCCGTCAGGAAGTCGATGGCAAAGGCCTGTCTTCTTATCCGCATCCAAAACTGATGCCGGAGTTCTGGCAGTTCCCGACCGTTTCAATGGGCCTGGGCCCACTCAATGCTATCTATCAGGCTAAGTTCCTGAAGTACCTGGAACACCGTGGTCTGAAAGACACCTCTGGCCAGACCGTTTACGCGTTCCTGGGCGACGGCGAGATGGATGAACCAGAATCCAAAGGTGCGATCACTATCGCGACCCGTGAAAAACTGGATAACCTGGTCTTTATCATCAACTGTAACCTGCAGCGTCTGGATGGACCGGTCACCGGTAACGGTAAGATCATCAACGAGCTGGAAGGCATTTTTGCCGGTGCTGGCTGGGAAGTGATCAAGGTTATCTGGGGCGGTCGTTGGGATGAACTGCTGCGCAATGACACCAGCGGTAAACTGATCCAGCTGATGAATGAAACCGTCGACGGCGACTACCAGACGTTTAAATCGCGTGATGGTGCCTACGTGCGTGAGCACTTCTTCGGTAAATATCCGGAAACCGCTGCGCTGGTGAAAGACTGGTCAGACGATGAGATTTGGTCACTGAACCGTGGTGGTCACGATCCGAAGAAAATTTACGCGGCACTGAAAAAAGCGCAGGACACCAAAGGCAAGCCGGTTCTGATTCTGGCTCATACCATCAAAGGTTACGGTATGGGTGACACCGCAGAAGGCAAGAACATCGCGCACCAGGTGAAGAAGATGAACATGGATGGCGTACGCTATATCCGTGATCGTTTCAACGTGCCGGTCGAAGACGACAAAATTGAGTCGCTGCCTTACATCACCTTTGAGAAAGGCTCCGAAGAGTACAACTACCTGCATGGTCAGCGCGAGAAGTTAGGCGGTTACCTGCCTTCACGTCAGCCTAACTTCACGGAAAAGCTGGAAATGCCGGCTCTGGAAGAGTTCAGTGCGCTGCTGGAAGAGCAGAACAAAGAGATCTCTACCACCATCGCGTTTGTGCGTGCGCTGAATGTGATGCTGAAGAATAAGTCGATTAAAGATCGTCTGGTACCGATTCTTGCCGATGAAGCCCGTACCTTTGGTATGGAAGGCCTGTTCCGTCAGATTGGTATCTACAGCCCGAACGGTCAGCAGTACACGCCGCAGGACCGCGAGCAGGTGGCTTACTATAAAGAAGACGAGAAAGGTCAGATTCTGCAGGAAGGGATCAACGAGCTGGGCGCAGGATCGTCCTGGCTGGCGGCGGCGACCTCATACAGCACTAACAACCTGCCGATGATTCCGTTCTACATCTATTATTCGATGTTTGGCTTCCAGCGCATTGGTGATTTGATGTGGCTGGCGGGTGACCAGCAGGCGCGCGGCTTCCTGGTCGGCGGTACCTCAGGCCGTACTACGCTAAATGGTGAAGGTCTGCAGCATGAAGATGGTCACAGCCATATTCAGTCACTGACCATTCCAAACTGTATCTCCTACGATCCAGCGTATGCCTACGAAGTGGCTGTCATCATGCACGACGGTCTGGTACGCATGTACGGTGAAGCGCAGGAAAACATTTATTACTACATCACTACGCTGAACGAAAACTACCACATGCCAGCGATGCCGAAAGGTGCCGAAGAAGGTATCCGTAAAGGTATCTACAAGCTGGAAACCGTAGACGGTAGCAAAGGTAAAGTTCAGCTGTTGGGTTCAGGTTCTATCCTGCGCCATGTGCGTGAAGCCGCGCAGATCCTGTCGGCTGATTACGGCATCGGTTCGGACGTTTACAGCGTCACCTCGTTCACCGAACTGGCCCGCGATGGTCAGGATTGTGAGCGCTGGAACATGCTGCATCCGACAGAAGCGCCGCGTGTGCCTTACATCGCTCAGGTGATGAACGAAGCACCCGCTGTCGCATCAACCGACTACATGAAGCTGTTTGCTGAGCAGGTTCGCAGCTACGTGCCTTCAAGCGATTACCGTGTGCTGGGCACCGACGGCTTTGGCCGCTCTGACAGCCGTGAAAATCTGCGTCACCACTTTGAAGTGGATGCAGCATACGTTGTGGTAGCCGCGCTGGGTGAACTGGCTAAACGTGGCGAAATCGATAAGAAAGTCGTGGCGGATGCGATCGTGAAATTCAAGATCGATGCCGATAAAGTTAACCCGCGTCTGGCTTAAGAGGTAACAGAGTAATGGCTATTGAAATCAAGGTACCGGATATCGGGTCAGACGAAGTTGAAGTCACCGAAATTCTGGTCAAGGTTGGCGATAAGGTGGAAGCCGAGCAGTCGCTGATCACTGTAGAAGGCGATAAAGCCTCTATGGAAGTGCCTTCGCCGCAGGCCGGCGTAGTAAAAGAGATCAAAATCGCAACCGGTGACAAAGTGGAAACCGGCTCGCTGATCATGATGTTTGACGCAGAAGGTGCTGCTGAAGCGGCACCGGCGCCAGCTCAAGAGAAAAAAGCTGAGGCCGCCCCTGCCGCCGCTGCGTCTGCCAGCGCCAGCAAAGACGTTAACGTACCAGATATCGGTGGTGACGAAGTCGAAGTCACCGAAATTCTGGTGAAAGTGGGCGACAAAGTTGAAGCTGAACAATCGCTGATCGTCGTTGAAGGCGACAAAGCCTCAATGGAAGTCCCGGCACCGTTCGCGGGCGTGGTGAAAGCGATTAAAATCGCCACCGGCGATAAAGTGAATACCGGCTCTCACATCATGGTCTTTGAAACAGAGGGTGCTGCACCAGCTGCTGATGCGAAGCCAGAAGTGAAAGAAGAGGCTGCGACGGCACCAGCTGCGGCCGCAGGGGCAAAAGACGTTAACGTACCTGACATCGGCGGCGACGAAGTTGAAGTCACCGAAGTGCTGGTGAAGGTCGGCGATAAAGTCGAGGCTGAGCAGTCACTGATTGTAGTGGAAGGCGATAAGGCGTCGATGGAAGTTCCGGCACCGTTCGCGGGCACCGTCAAAGAACTGAAAGTCGCGACGGGCGATAAAGTCAGCACCGGTTCGCTGATCATGGTGTTTGAAGTGGAAGGCGCTGCCCCTGCCGCGGCACCGGCGGCTAAGAAAGAGTCGGCCCCTGCACCTGCGGCGGCGGAATCTAAGCCTGCCGCTGCCCCTGCACCAAAAGCAGACAGCAAAGGCGAGTTTGCTGAGAATGAAGCCTATGTGCACGCCACGCCGGTGATTCGTCGCCTGGCGCGTGAATTTGGCGTTAACCTGGCGAAGGTGAAAGGCACAGGACGCAAAGGCCGTATCCTGAAAGAAGACGTTCAGGCTTACGTGAAAGATGCAGTGAAACGCGCAGAGGCTGCGCCAGCCGCAGCCAGCGGTGGCGGATTGCCGGGCATGCTGCCATGGCCGAAAGTTGACTTCAGTAAGTTCGGTGAAGTTGAAGAAGTGGAACTGGGCCGTATCCAGAAAATCTCGGGTGCCAACCTGAGCCGTAACTGGGTGATGATCCCACACGTAACCCACTTTGATAAAACCGATATTACCGATCTGGAAGCTTTCCGTAAGCAGCAGAACGCCGAAGCCGAGAAGCGCAAACTGGACGTGAAATACACGCCAGTGGTTTTCATCATGAAAGCTGTCGCTGCAGCGCTTGAGCAGATGCCACGTTTCAACAGCTCCCTGTCTGAAGACGCGCAGAAGCTGACGTTGAAAAAATACATCAACATCGGCGTGGCGGTCGATACGCCAAATGGTCTGGTCGTTCCGGTCTTTAAAGACGTGAACAAGAAGGGCATCACCGAGCTGTCTCGTGAGCTGATGGCGGTCTCTAAAAAGGCGCGCGATGGCAAACTGACCGCAGGCGATATGCAGGGCGGTTGTTTCACCATCTCCAGCCTGGGCGGCCTGGGCACCACGCACTTTGCGCCGATTGTTAACGCGCCGGAAGTGGCCATCCTTGGCGTGTCCAAATCCGCAATGGAGCCTGTATGGAACGGTAAAGAGTTTGCACCACGTCTGATGATGCCGATCTCTCTGTCCTTCGATCACCGTGTTATCGACGGTGCGGATGGTGCACGTTTCATTACTATTATTGGCAATATGCTGTCAGACATTCGTCGTCTGGTTATGTAAAAAGCGCAAAAGGCCGGCAAATGCCGGCCTTTTTGTAACATTCAGGGCACCGCTGTTGGCAGTTTATTAACAATTCTGTAAACTCTTGCGGTGAACATGTCCCGGTGGAATAAGGACATTATGAGCCTATTCCATTAGGCATAATTGGCGCAGTCAGATTGAGTCACGGCAGGCAAATCCGATAGGGGAATGTTTGCAGCAGCAGACGCAATATGGCCAGTTAACTAGCCTAATGGGATAGGCTCAGCGTCTGACCCGCCGGAAATCCAATAAGAGGTCATGATGAGTACAGAGATTAAAACTCAGGTCGTGGTACTTGGGGCAGGTCCTGCAGGTTACTCTGCAGCTTTTCGTTGCGCTGACTTAGGTCTGGAAACCGTACTGGTTGAGCGCTACAGCACCCTCGGTGGTGTCTGTCTTAACGTAGGCTGTATCCCGTCTAAAGCGCTGCTGCACGTTGCTAAAGTGATTGAAGAAGCGAAAGCGCTCGAAGAACACGGCATTGTGTTTGGTCAGCCGCAAACGGATATCAACAAAATCCGTAGCTGGAAAGAGAAGGTGATTAACCAACTGACCGGCGGCCTGTCTGGCATGGCGAAAGGGCGTAAAGTGAAAGTGGTTAATGGCCTGGGCAAATTTACCGGTGCCAATACGCTGGTGGTCGAAGGTGAAGGTGGCGCAACCACTATTAACTTCGATAACGCCATTATCGCTGCAGGTTCACGTCCTATCGAACTGCCGTTCATTCCTCATGAAGATCCTCGTGTATGGGATTCCACTGACGCGCTGGAACTGAAAGAAGTGCCTAAGCGTCTGCTGGTTATGGGTGGCGGAATCATCGGTCTGGAAATGGCTACCGTTTACCATGCGCTGGGTTCAGAGATCGACGTGGTCGAGATGTTTGACCAGGTGATCCCGGCGGCCGATAAAGACGTGGTTAAAGTCTTTACCAAACGTATCAGCAAGAAATTTAACCTGATGCTGGAAACCAAGGTGACCGCCGTAGAAGCCAAGGACGACGGTATCTATGTTTCGATGGAAGGCAAAAAAGCGCCGGGCGAAGCTCAGCGTTATGATGCGGTTCTGGTTGCGATTGGTCGTGTACCGAACGGTAAAGGCCTGGATGCTGACAAAGCCGGTGTCGAAGTTGACGATCGCGGCTTCATCCGCGTTGACAAGCAGATGCGCACCAATGTGCCACACATTTATGCGATCGGCGACATTGTAGGCCAGCCAATGCTGGCACACAAAGGCGTGCATGAAGGCCATGTGGCGGCAGAAGTCATTTCAGGTCTGAAACACTACTTCGATCCGAAAGTGATTCCTTCCATTGCCTATACTGAGCCAGAAGTTGCCTGGGTCGGTCTGACTGAGAAAGAAGCGAAAGAGAAAGGCATCAGCTATGAAACCGCCACGTTCCCGTGGGCGGCATCAGGCCGTGCGATCGCTTCTGACTGTGCAGATGGCATCACCAAACTGATTTTCGACAAAGAGACCCATCGTGTTATCGGTGGTGCCATTGTCGGAACGAACGGCGGTGAACTGCTGGGTGAAATCGGTCTGGCCATTGAAATGGGCTGTGACGCAGAAGATATTGCGCTGACCATTCATGCGCACCCAACCCTGCATGAATCCGTAGGACTGGCGGCTGAAATCTTTGAAGGCAGCATCACCGATCTGCCTAACGCGAAAGCGAAGAAGAAATAAGTCTCAGGACAACAGTCATAGCGGCCCCTTATGGGGCCGTTTTTTTATGCTGATTATTATCGAATAAGAAAATCAATAAAGGAAAGGGCGCCTGCGCTAACACATTTACACTGGCATGTAGGGCGGAGTAAACTCCGCCACTAACGAAGTTTTACTGCCTGGTTTCGTAATTCAAGACAG
The DNA here is from genome assembly GCF_041954745.1 of Pantoea sp. CS_6. Lineage (NCBI taxonomy): Bacteria > Pseudomonadati > Pseudomonadota > Gammaproteobacteria > Enterobacterales > Erwiniaceae > Pantoea > Pantoea sp. CS_6. Next base: position 86,123 of record NZ_JAVAYG010000007.1, on the reverse strand, counting down.
CCGAAAGTTCAGCACTCATTATTCTGAGGCGAAGCTCACATAATGAACCTCGGTTTGATAAACTCAATCCTAAGAGAATTAATCCGCTAATAACAAGTAAACCGTATTTCGACTTCATGGTGGCACCTCTCTTGATTTTCATTGAGCGAGGGGCTACCCTGACAGTGTTTGGGTGTTAGGGTAGTGACCTCCGCTCGCATTAGTTGACTGATTAATGTGAGCGGTTCCTTCCTCTTTCCACCTCAGGTTTTTACCCAAAGCAGAAAGCTTCAGGCGCCCAACCGCAGTCTACGCATTTATTATTTTACTGTCCCCTGATTTTTTATTTTTTCATAATGCTAATTAATAAAAATTTCTGTCTTTTATATTTTAAATGTTATTTATGCTGATTTCTTCATGACTATTTTAAAATAATTATTTCTCGGTTCTTATGTTGCTGTTAATTTTGATGGTTGATCACTTCGTTATTATTAACACGTAACCAGTCAATAAAATGACGTAATGGTGCAGAGACATAACGCCTGCCAGGATAGTAGAGCCAGAAGCCATCGGCATTCTCCGTATAGTGACTTAACAGCTCAACGAGTGAGCCACTTCGCAGACTGGCACTGACCACGGCCTCCTGCAGAAAAGCAATCCCTGCTCCCGCAAGGGCGGCCTGCAATATTCGTTCGTTGTTATCCAGCACCAGAGAGCCACTGACGGCGACTTCCCGCTTTTTCCCTGCGTGCATGAATTCCCAGCGATAGCGTTGCCCGCTCGGGAAACGCCGCTCAATGCAGGGAAACTGCAGCAGATCGTCCGGTGTTTGCGGGGCACCATGACGTTCAATAAACGCCGGGCTTGCGACAACCAGTGTACGCATTGCCGGGCCAAAGGGCAGGGCGATCATATCCTGCGCCAGCACATCGCCGTAGCGAATACCTGCATCAAAACCGGCTTCAAGGATATCCACCAGCGCATCGTTACTGTCAATTTCCAGCGTAATGTCAGGATAGCGCTGGAGAAAGGGCAGGATCAGGCTGTCAAAAAACAGCGCTTCTGCAGAGCGGGGCATATTGAGTTTCAGCGTACCGTGAGGCCGGGCTCGCCAGTCGTTAAGTTCATCCACGGCCTGCGATAAATCAAGTAAGGCAGGCTGAATGCGCTGCAGGAAATGTTGTCCTGCCTCGGTCAGTGAGACACTGCGCGTCGTGCGGTTGAGCAATCTCACCCCTAGCCGTTGCTCAAAATGACGCATGGCGTGGCTCAGCGCAGACGGCGTTACGTTACGTGCCTGTGCGGCTTTGCGGAAGCTCCGGTGATGCGCAATCGCGCTGAACATTTCTAGCTCCTGCAGGGTGGCCCGCGAAAGTGTCATTGATGAATTTTCCTCACTGGCTGGGCAAGAATAGCGCAATTGTTGTTGGTATTAATGAGGATTATAACAATAACACCGCAAAAAAGAGGAAAACATCATGCAACAACGTCAATTGGGTAATCAGGGATTACGCGTTTCAGCACTGGGACTCGGCTGTATGGGCATGACCTTCGCCTATGGCAATCATGATGAGCAGCAGGCATTAAATACGCTGTCGCGTGCGTTTGAACTGGGCATCAACTTTCTGGATACCGCCGAAATCTACGGTCCCTTTACCAACGAGGTGCTCATCGCTAAAGCCCTTAAAGGCCGCCGCGACAATATCACGGTGGCCACAAAATTTGGTTTTGCGATTACTGGCGAAGGTCAGGGTTGGGAAAAGATGACGGGCGTTAACAGCCAGCCTCAGCATATTCGCCGCGCAGTCGAAGGATCGTTAATCCGTTTGGGAACCGATCATATCGATCTGCTTTACCAGCACCGTTTTGATCCGAGCGTACCGATTGAAGACGTGATTGGCACGATGGCGGATCTGATTAAAGAGGGAAAAGCCCGCTATATTGGGTTGTCTGAAGTCTCATCTGCTACGCTGCGGCGCGCCTGTGCCGTCCATCCCGTCTCTGCCTTACAAAGCGAATACTCACTCTGGACCCGCGATCCCGAGCAGGACATTCTGGCGACCTGTCGTGAACTGAATGTCGGTTTTGTGCCTTACAGTCCGTTGGGCCGGGGCTTCCTGACGGGCAAACTGACATCCGTGGACGCGCTGGATCCGCATGACTTCCGCCGCAGTTTGCCCCGTTTTCAGGAGCAGGCACAGGAACATAACCAAAAGTTAGTCGCGCAGCTCACTGAGATGGCACACAGTTATGGTATTACTGCGGCACAACTGGCGCTGGCATGGGTCATGGCGAAGGGGGAAGATATTGTGCCGATTCCGGGAGCGAGCAAGGTCCATCATCTGGAAGAAAACTGTGCCGCAGCGAATGTCGTCCTGACAGGGGCGGACAGTGACACGCTGGACAGGCTCTTTGCGCCGCAAAACGTCCGGGGTGAACGCTATGCGGATGCAGAATATGGCATGATCGATCGTTAAGCAAACAGCGAAATGACTGGGTTAACCGGCAGGGCATTAAGCCCTGCGTTTTTTTCGTTTATCTCTGTTCAGGTAGCGCATTCTGCTGCAGAAAACCGCAATGTTGCTTTTTTGTAAACAGATTAACAAGCTGTTGAAATCCTGCTATGCTGCCCCACGCGGAACCGGGCACCTTACCCTACTCATGGAATGCGTTGTCATCAGGGTGCACCGGAAACCCATACAATGAGAGCGAGGAGAACGTCGTGCTAGAAGAATACCGTAAGCACGTTGCCGAGCGTGCTGCCCAAGGGATCGTACCTAAGCCATTAGATGCTTCCCAGATGGCCGCGCTGGTTGAACTGCTAAAAAATCCACCTGCGGGTGAAGAAGAATTTTTGACCGATTTGTTGGTCAACCGCGTACCACCCGGCGTCGATGAAGCGGCGTATGTTAAAGCAGGTTTCCTGGCTGCTGTCGCCAAAGGCGAAACAACCTCTCCTCTGGTATCTCCTGAAAAAGCCGTTGAACTGCTCGGTACCATGCAGGGCGGTTACAACATCCATCCTCTGATTGAAGCATTAGATGATGCGAAACTCGCGCCGATTGCGGCAAAAGCGCTTTCCCACACGTTGCTGATGTTTGACAGCTTTTACGACGTTGAAGAAAAAGCCAAAGCAGGCAACGCACATGCGAAACAGGTGATGCAGTCATGGGCGGATGCCGAATGGTATCTGTCGCGTCCAGAGCTGGCTGAAAAAATTACCGTAACGGTTTTCAAAGTCACTGGCGAAACCAATACAGACGATCTGTCTCCGGCACCGGATGCCTGGTCACGTCCTGATATCCCTCTGCATGCGCTGGCAATGCTGAAAAATGCCCGCGAAGGCATTGAGCCAGATGAGCCAGGCAACATCGGACCGATCAAACAAATTGAAGCGCTGCAGGCCAAAGGTTTCCCGCTGGCCTACGTCGGTGACGTTGTAGGCACCGGTTCATCACGTAAATCGGCGACCAACTCGGTGCTGTGGTTTATGGGCGATGACATTCCGAACGTGCCAAACAAAAAAGGCGGTGGCGTTGTGCTGGGTGGCAAGATTGCCCCTATCTTCTTCAACACCATGGAAGATGCAGGCGCGCTGCCGATTGAAGTGGATGTGAACAACCTGAATATGGGCGATGTCATTGATATCTACCCCTTCAAAGGTGAAGTCCGCAACCACGAAACCGGCGACCTGCTGGCCAGTTTTGAACTGAAAACCGACGTCCTGATCGATGAAGTCCGTGCTGGTGGTCGTATTCCCCTGATCATTGGCCGTGGCCTGACGACCAAAGCGCGCGAATCGCTGGGGCTGCCTGCCAGCACCGTGTTCCGTATCGCGAAAGACGTGGCTGAAAGCACACGTGGCTACTCGCTGGCACAGAAAATGGTGGGCCGTGCCTGTGGTGTTGACGGCATCCGTCCCGGTGCGTACTGCGAACCTAAGATGACCTCTGTGGGCTCACAGGATACTACCGGTCCAATGACCCGAGACGAACTGAAAGACCTGGCCTGCCTGGGCTTTTCGGCTGACCTGGTCATGCAGTCGTTCTGTCACACGGCGGCTTATCCTAAGCCGGTGGATGTGAACACGCACCATACGTTACCTGACTTCATCATGAACCGCGGCGGGGTTTCTCTGCGTCCGGGTGACGGGGTTATTCACTCCTGGCTGAACCGTATGTTGCTGCCGGATACCGTCGGAACAGGTGGCGATTCTCATACGCGTTTCCCTATCGGGATTTCGTTCCCGGCAGGCTCGGGCCTGGTCGCCTTTGCTGCGGCAACGGGCGTTATGCCGCTCGATATGCCGGAATCGGTGCTGGTACGTTTCAAAGGTAAAATGCAGCCTGGCATTACGCTGCGCGATCTGGTGCACGCCATTCCGCTGTATGCCATTAAGCAGGGCCTGCTGACCGTCGAGAAGAAAGGCAAGAAGAACATCTTCTCTGGCCGCATCCTTGAAATTGAAGGTCTGCCCGATCTGAAAGTTGAGCAGGCGTTCGAACTGACCGATGCGTCTGCAGAACGTTCTGCTGCAGGCTGTACCATTAAGCTGGATCAGGCGCCGATCAAAGAGTACCTGACCTCTAACATTGTCCTCTTGAAATGGATGATCTCTGAAGGCTACGGCGATCGTCGTACGCTGGAGCGCCGTATCGAAGGCATGGAGAAATGGCTGGCGGATCCACAGTTGCTTGAAGCCGACGCCGATGCGGAATATGCCGCGGTGATTGACATCGATCTGGCTGAGATCAAAGAGCCGATTCTGTGTGCGCCAAACGATCCGGACGATGCGCGTCTGCTGTCTGATGTGCAGGGCGAGAAGATTGATGAAGTCTTTATCGGCTCGTGCATGACCAATATCGGTCACTTCCGTGCGGCAGGTAAGTTGCTGGACAGCCATAAAGGCCAGTTACCAACCCGTCTGTGGGTTGCACCACCGACCAAAATGGACGCGGCTCAGCTGACAGAAGAAGGTTACTACAGCGTATTTGGTAAGAGCGGTGCGCGTATTGAGATCCCGGGCTGTTCACTGTGCATGGGTAACCAGGCACGTGTGGCTGACGGCGCAACGGTGGTCTCGACGTCAACCCGTAACTTCCCGAACCGTCTGGGTACAGGGGCTAATGTCTATCTGGCCTCTGCGGAGCTGGCTGCCGTCTCATCGCTGTTAGGTAAACTGCCTACGCCAGATGAGTATCAGCAGTTCATGGCACAGGTTGATAAAACAGCCACTGACACCTATCGCTATCTCAACTTTGACCAGTTGAGTCAGTACACGGAAAAAGCAGACGGCGTGATTTTCCAGACTGCCGTCTGACAGGTGACGATCGTTCTGTTTGAGAGGAGCGCCCCGGCGCTCCTCTTTTTTTATGCCTGAAAAGGGGCGTCCAGGGAATCTGGATAGGTGCGCTAAGCAGGTGCACGGCAATAAAAATAGCGGTATAACAGCGCGAGTAACTGACAAAGAGATAAGATCATGGAGTATGAATTTTTACGCGACATCACGGGCAAGGTAAAAGTGCGCATGTCGATGGGCCATGAAGCATTAGGCCACTGGTTTAATGAAGAAGTCGGGCATGACGCCAGCGTGCTGGATGAGGTTGAAGCCGAAGCCCAAAAACTTACAGGCAGTGAGCGCCAGTGGCAGCGCATCGGGCGCGAATATACGCTCTGGATGGATGATGAAGAGGTCATTGTCCGCGCGAATACATTGAATTTCGAAGGCGATGAGATGGAAGAGGGCATGAATTACTACGATGAAGAAAGCCTGTGCTTCTGCGGTAAGGAAGATTTCCTGGCCGTGATTGCCGCCTGGCGGCGATTTATGTCGGGAAAATGATTGGAAGACTGCACACCGATCGCCATTTACCTCCTTTATTGATTGATAATGCTCAATTATCAGCGTTTTAATCTGAGATTCCCGCCGAATATTTTATTTTTGTGATTTAATATCATCATAGTGATTATAATTAATCATCAAGGTGGTGGTATGAAGATTAAGGAAACAATCGAAAAAGTGCCTGGCGGAATGATGATTACCCCGTTGGTGCTGGGGGCCGCCGCTAACACGCTGGCTCCCGACGCCTCAGGAACAGGGGGCTATACGACGGCACCGTTTAAAGAGGACGTGCCTGTGCTTATCGGTGTTTTATTGTTATGCATGAGATCGGTTAAAGCGCTGCCCCAGGCGCGGGTTACGGGCGGCGGTATCACCGTGACGAAGTGTCTTGCTGCTGTCGCGCTGGGTCTGTCTGTCGATACGTTGTCTGGCCCTGAAGGCCGGTGGGGATTGTCATCCGTTGCGGTCATTGCGGCGATGGAGAACAGCAACGGCGGTCTTCATACGGTCCTGGCAGGTGCCGCCGCCAGGACAATTGCCGTCACGCCGGCTGCGCTGGCGCAGGCCGATCCGGGCCTGTCTTGTGTGGTCGCCGCGGCAACGCCGCTGATCGCGACATCGGTGATTGTCACCGCCCTTTTAACGCCGATGCTGACCTTCCTGGGTGGCAAAAGGTAATCAGCGACGGGCTGTCGCTTCATCTACGGAAAAATCACGATGAAAATGATCGTTATTGCCGACGACTTTACTGGTGCGAATGATACGGGCGTGCAACTGGCTAAAAAAGGGGCACGTACGGAAGTGATGCTGACGTCACAGCAAAAGCCCTCACGTCGCGCTGATGTGCTGGTGATTAACACAGACAGCCGGGCACTCAGCGCTGAGCAGGCGGCGGTTGCGGTGAAACAGGCGCTGTCTCCCTGGGTGCGCCCTGGGCAAAACAGCGTGCTGATCTATAAAAAAATCGACTCTACCTTTCGTGGCAATCCCGGCGCAGAGATTGCTGCGGCTATGGCCGCCAGCGGAACCACGCTGGCGATTGTCGCCGCAGCCATTCCGTCTGCGGGGCGCATGACGCGCAATGGTGAATGCTGGGTTCACCAGCGCCCGTTGCTGGAAACCGAGTTTGCCAGCGATCCGCGCACACCGATTATCTCCTCGCGTATCCGCACGCTGATCGGCTTACAGACCGATCTGCCTGTCAGGGAGATGACGCTGGACGACGTCAGGCGTGGCGACCTCGCAGACCGGCTTGAAAACCTGCGCCAACAGCCCGCCAGCATCGTCATTATTGATGCAGAAAGCGATAACGATCTGGCCCTGATTGCCCGGGCTGCTTTCTCAATGGCTGCGCGCCCTTTGCTGGTTGGGGCGGCGGGACTGGCCAACGCGCTTCCGACCGACAGCTATATGGACAGCGATCAACCGCTTCCGGTTCTGGTGGTGGCGGGCTCGATGAGTGAAATGACCCGGCGTCAGGTAGCCCAGGCGCAACGTCTGGGGCGGGTTGACGTGCTCAGAATCGCGGTTGAAACCCTGCTTGCTCCTGAGAAAGAGCAAAAAGAGATCGTAGAGCAGGCGTGCCAGATCCTTGCACAGAACAGGCACTGTGTTCTGCAGACCAGCAGCCACGGGGACGACCGTAACCAGATTGCAGCGCTGACCGGAAAATATGCATTGAGTCGCGAGGCGTTGGGCGAAACGCTGAGTCGGCGAATGGGGGATATCACCTTAGCGATCCTGGATCGTGCCCGTACGGGTGGGCTGTTCCTGACGGGCGGCGACATCGCGATCGCGGTGGCGAATGCTCTCGGTGCAGAAGGTTACCGTATCCACGGTGAAGTGGCGCCCTGTATCCCCTGTGGCACCTTCGTAAACAGTGACATCGATGATTTGCCCGTTATCACTAAAGCAGGGGGATTCGGGACGGATGATACGCTCTGTGATGCGCTGCATTATATTGAGGAGCTGTATCTGAATGCGTAAACCTGAGCCTGCAGATGTGCAGGCCAGAATTGCGTTTCGACAGGATAAGTCAGGGGAAATTTGGCGGAATGATGAGAATAGCTGTGCCCTGTTTAATAAAGGGCGCGATATTCTCCATTATTAAAATATAATAAATCCTTACGATCCCTGTTCGATGTGTAATGCTGTACTCCCAATGGTGCTGTTACATTTCCTTACCTGAATGCAACTGCTCGCTTAAGTCAAATTTACTGTTCGGTAAAACGAAACAGGCTTCACTGTCCTTTTTGAATGCTTAATCTTTTTGATTTTTCAGTTTTTTATGGCGGCGGGTACCGTGAAAACAGGGCGATAACAGAGATTATCCTCCTCCGTGTTTTCGCGTTATTTCCGCTAACGCTAATTTAAATTGTAACGCAGTGGAAATTTCAGCGAGAGCGCTAATAATCAACTTAACATTGATGCGTTCACTTCTACGTCACTCACCGATCGGTTGAGTGGTCAGGCTTTTCATTAAATTTATATGCCTGATTTATTAATGTGCCTTGCCATTATTCTCGTGAATTAATGGAATTTAATTATTCTCTTTCCACTCGCGGAGATATTATGCTCAGCAATACATCTATCAGAACCCGCCTTTATATGGCGTTTGGTGCCATGACGCTTGTCATGATTGTGGTATGCAGTCTGTTTTATATGGGTTTTAATCGCGTCACGCAGGCCAGCAAACTTAACGTTCATACCTATCAGGTGGTTGAAGGCCTGAATAAGGTGACCGAGAGTCTGCTGAATATGGAAACCGGCCTTCGGGGTTATGCACTTAGCGGTCAGACACAAATGCTGGCACCCTTTAATCAGGGTAAACAGGCCTTTAGCGACTACACCGCAAGTACACATCAGCTGACGCAGGACAATCCGGTACAGCAGCAACGCTTAGTTGATCTGGAAAGCAAACAGAAGAACTGGCTGGAGAGCTATGCCCGTAACGTAATGGCGGCGCGTGAGCGTCTGAATCAGGGGAATCTCGACCAGCAACACTTTTTAGACATCTTTGCGACTGATGAAGGTAAAGTGCAAATGGATGCGATGCGTAACGTGATTGAATCCATGATTGTCACGGAGAAATCGTTACTCAAATCGCGTGAAGATGAATTGACTAGCGAGCGGACCAAAACGCGCGTGATCCTGGTGGCCGGACTGCTACTGTCAGCGGGAATTTCCCTGGTTCTGGGCCTGCTGATTTCCCGCAGTATTTCTCGTCCTCTGGCTGTCGCGGTGCACACGGCCGATACCATTGCCCGGGGCGATCTGACCTCTGTGATTACCGTAAACCGTCAGGATGAAACCGGAAAGCTGCTGACGGCCCTGGCGAATATGCAAAATCATTTGCGGAACCTGGTGACCCAGATCAAAGATTCTGCGGCATCGGTTGAACTGGCGGCCAGTGAAATTGCGCAGGGCAATACCGAGCTGTCCTCCCGTACGGAAGAGCAGGCTGCGGCATTGCAACAGACGGCGGCAAGCATGGAACAAATTACTGCGACGGTTCGCAATAACACCTCTGTCGCTGAATCTACAGCGTCTTCGGCCCGGGAGACGGAATCACTGACGCGCGCCAGCGAAAAAGCCGTCAATGACATGAGCCATACGATGCACAGCATTTCGGTGAGCGCGGCGAAAGTGAAAGAGATTACCGCGGTTATTCAAAGTATCGCTTTTCAGACCAACATTCTGGCGCTGAATGCGGCGGTAGAAGCGGCAAGAGCGGGTGAGCACGGTCGTGGCTTTGCCGTTGTCGCAACGGAAGTCCGTACGCTGGCACAGCGCAGCGCATCATCGTCGCGTGAAATCGGTCACCTGATTGAAGAAGCGGTCACCGGTGTGGCGAAAGGTGTACAGGCGGCCGATCATACCGCCCAGAGTATTCTTAAAGCGGCAAGTGAAGTCGCGTCACTGGCACAGTATATGGATGGTCTGGCGCTGGCATCAGTGGAACAAATGCAGGGCGTTTCGCAGGTCAGCATTGCCGTTACGCAGATGGACAGCGTCACACAAAGCAATGCCGCGCTGGTGGAGCAGTCGGCTTCGGCATCGCAATCCTTAACTGAACAGGCGCGCAGTCTGCGCATGTTAACCGCGGCGTTCCAGGTCTGATGTCTCCAGGCCAGGCATGCACCACGATGCCTGGCCTGAAGACGCGTTTAACCGGTCAGAAAGCGTTCCAGCTCAGGACCTTTGTGGGTTTGATTAGCCAGTTGCACAGCATAAAAGTCGCAGTTGTGTTTCTTCTGACGTGCAAGTGCCGCCATTTTTCTGATTTCCCTGATCCCTTTTCCCTTAAGGCCGCAGGCCAGTCGTTCAAGGGCGCGGGCATTTTCAAACTGATCAAATGCGCACGGATAAATCAGTTGAGGCACCCCGTTCTTGAGTAACTGCGCGGTGGTGCCAATACCGCCATGATGAATGGCAAATAAGCAGGTTTCAGTCAGGGCAATATTGAGATGCGGCAGCGTCATCACATCGTCGTTTACCGCTAACGCGGCTGCGGTTGGCGTAACAAGCACGCACTTCAGTCCTTCTGTTTTTAAGTCCTGTAAAACGCGTGTCACGGATGATTGTTCAGCCAGGGCCCAACTGGTAAAAAAGACCACCGTACGGGAGTCAATAAAATCGGTAATACGATCGTCATCCAGCGACGCCCGGCTCTTGTTCAGTAAAAAACCGGCATAAAATCCCTCGCGCGCTTTCTTTTGATAAAACCAGGGTTCGTATAACACAATCGACTGCGGTTCGTTATTGACCCAGTCAGCGTAAATATTGCGAGAGGCTGGCAGATTATGGTCGCGTCGCAGCGTGTCGATGGTACGCTGAAGTGCAGGCGAAACCAGGGCCCGTTGAAATAAAGCCAGTTTCCAGTTCAGACTGATACGCAGGCTTTTTTCCAGCGCATGGATAACACGCCCGGGCTGCAATTTTAAATTTGAATTGGTCAGGCTGATAGCATATTTCTTTAACCGGTATTTCTCGCTGACGGCTTTCGCCGCAAAACACCATAAAGAGTGAATGAGGATGGCGTCATCTTCGGCAAGGGCGCTCATGGCATCGAACATCGCCTCCTGCTGTTCCGCCATATAATGTGAAATCCGTTTCAGGGCGTGCTTTTTGTCCCATAACGTCCGATCCTGGACGGCTTTCACATAAGTCTCTTTGTCGCCGACCGCCACAAAGGACAGGCCGCGATCTACTGCCTCAGATCTGAAATAGTCGTTAGCGAGCAGGTAAACATCGTGATTCTTTTCTTTTAACAGCGAGCCAATCTCAATACAGGGAAAGACATCGCCTGCTGAGCCCAGTGCGCCAATAATCACTTTCATCTCAGACACCAATCTGACTAAAAATAGTGTTGAAGGCGGCAGCGGTCCTTTCCCGGCTGCGCTTGCCTTCCAGATCCAGAAAATGTCCCGCATCCCTGATTTGATAAAAGCGCGTTTTATCCGACTCGCCGCATATCTCTTCGATGTTTTTTTGCGGCGTATGAATATCCAGGTCGCCGTTGATAAAGTGAAACTGGCAGGCCGAGTTATCAATAATGTTTTTGTAGTCGTGGTTGCGCAGCGTGGCAATCTGCTCAAGATGGAAACGCCCCTGACGGTATTCAATCTCATCCAGCGACGTCAGATGCCTGAAGTTGCAGAACTTCATCTTATTCGGCAGATATGCACCCACTTCGTCATTCATCAAATGCGCAAGCTCGACAAAGTTCTTCTCTTTTGAAAACAGATTGGCTTGCTTCACGTAAGTCCGCATACGGTCATTAAATTCAAAGGAATAGGACGCGATGATGGCATGTTCCAGGCCCTCTTCACCGTGATTCAAGAGCTTGAGAGTCGATGCGCCGCCCCAGGAGGCTGAGGCAATAATATTGGGCTTATAAATTGAAATCAGCTCGCGAATAATCGTGACTTCATCATCAAGCGTGACGATATGACAGCCCTGTTCGTTGAAGGGTTTTGATTTGCCTGAGAACGGAAGATCAAACGTAATGACATCTGATTTATCCGCCAGGAAGCGTTTCCAGTTGCGGAAAGAAGACGAGGTTGCCAGTGCACCGTTAATCAGGATTGTCCTGTTACGGGTCGGGACACTGCATTTCGTCAATTCCACATAAATGTTAAGTTCATTTATGTTTACTACAGAATAACCGTGACTCATATCACTCTCCCCCACCAGAAAACATCATAAAATATTAAAGTTTTCTAATGTATATCACAGCAAATGGTAATCATTAAGTTATTTTTATGTTTTATCGCTGCTTTTAATCCGCAACCTTTCATCTTATTGATTAAAAAGAGTTTATAAATTAAGTGATTCTGATTTTTCTCCATCAACTTAGTTCTCATGGAAAATTAAGTGACTTAACAGGCCGTTAAAGTGTGATTTTCCTCATAAAATCCAGGCGTGGAAAGGAAGGCTGGTCTTTTTTATACTGTCATAAAACTTTATTATCCTTACTGTATTCATGGTAAATTTAATTAATGTTTTATCTTGAGGCGAACGGCTCGGCAGGGATTACTGTGGTGAATTTGTGTTAGTGCCACACTGTGGCCTGTTACTGGCAGGCGTTACGGGACGATCTCAGAAAGAGCGTCTGCACAACACAACGCAGGGGGCGGCTGATTTACTTCACGGAAGAACGTCGTAGCGGGTCTGCCAGTCTTACCATCACAAGATGACATGCCGCGAAAGAAAGGCAGCCGGGGCTACCCTGGTTCGCAGGGCGCAATAAGTGGCCCTGAACGGGCTGTGACAGATAACAGGCAGACGAAAGAGAGAATGCCCCGCAAAGGGGGCATAACTTAGTAGGTTTTTAATCCCACAGACGGAATATTGCGACCGTAATAAATCTCACGCATCTCTTTCCACAGCAGGTCAGTAATGCGTTTGTGCTCCTGCGGTGTCAGATCTTCCGGGCGGGTATTAAAGAGATAATGTTTTAAATCGAATTCTTTCAGCAACATCTTGGTATGGAAGATGTTTTCCTGGTAAACATTCACATCAACCATATCGTACATCCGCTTCATATCGTCGGACATGAAGTTTTGGATGGAGTTAATTTCATGGTCGATAAAGTGTTTAACGCCGTTCACATCACGTGTAAAACCCCGTACGCGGTAATCCACAGTGACAATGTCAGATTCCAGCTGGTGAATCAGGTAATTGAGCGCCTTAAGCGGTGAGATCACGCCGCAGGTTGAGACCTCAATGTCTGCACGGAAGGTACAGAGGCCGCCTTCAGGATGGCTTTCCGGATACGTGTGCACACAAATATGGCTTTTATCAAGATGCGCGACCACGGAATTAGGCAACGGGCCGGGATGCTCAGACGTATCAATATCTTTAGGATCAACAGGTTCTTCACTGACCAAAATCGTGACGCTGGCACCCTGTGGCTCATAATCCTGGCGCGCAATGTTCAGCACATTCGCACCAATAATCGAACAGGTTTCGGTCAAAATTTCCGTCAGGCGATTGGCATTGTATTGCTCATCGATATAAGCAATATAACCATCGCGCTCGGCTTCGGTATTCGCATAGCAAATATCGTAGATACAAAAACTCAGGCTTTTGGTCAGATTATTGAAGCCATGCAGTTTTAGCTTTTGCAATTTTATTCACCCCCTTATAAATGATCGATCAGCGCGTCTCTGACAGAGCATTCAACAGATATTGTGGCAGAGCAAAGCTGCCCGTGTGGATCGCCGGTGTGTAGTAACGGCAGTTCAGGCCCGAGGCCGCAAAGCGCGCCTGCAGAAGGGCGGGATCAAGCTGGCGCAGGGCCGGATTATCGCTTGCCCAGGCAAAGGTCATGATGCCGCCGTAGTAGGTTGGGATGGCCGCCTGGTAAAAACTGACATCGGCAAAGTAATGGCTGAGTTTACGATGGCTGTTAACCGCTTCATCCTGCTGCAGGAAGCAAACGCCGTTCTGGGCAACAAAGATCCCATTTTCATTCAGCGCATTTTTACAGCCCGCATAAAAGTCGGACGTAAACAGGCTTTCGCCAGGCCCAATGGGATCGGTACAGTCAGAGATGATAACGTCAAACTTTTCGGTGGTGCGGTTGACGAAATTCACACCATCATCGATGACCAGATTAAAACGCGGATCGTCGTACGCACCAGCGCTGTGGTTCGGCAGATACTGACGACAGAAGGTCACCACGCCGGCGTCGATCTCGACCATGGTGATTTTCTCAATGCCGGTATGGCGGGACACTTCGCGCAACATCGCGCCATCGCCCCCTCCAATAATCAGTACGCTTTTGGCGGCACCATGCGCCAGCAACGGCACATGCGTCATCATTTCGTGATAGATAAATTCATCACGTTCGGTCGTTTGCACCACGCCATCCAGCGCCATAACGCGGCCCATCGCCGCATTTTCAAAGATGATTAAATCCTGGTGGGCCGTTTTATCACGATAAAGCTCTTTATCGACGGTAAAATACTGGCCAAAGCCGGTATGAAGTGTTTCATACCACATCTCGTTTTGGGCCATGATGGGGCTCTCCTTCGTGACATTGCCATAAAAATCGGCGAAACATCATAGCTAACTATGATAGTCGTTGCACGGTCAAATGTCTGACGGGAGAGCGGGCTGGGGCGCTACTTTACATAGGCAAGCAGGCTGAGAGAATCTCTGGCCAGCGACTTACATTTTTTGTCGTTGGCAATCGCGATACCGCTCAAATCACGATAACTGTCTTCACCCAAGGCTTTCATGTTGTAGTTGTTGTAATTGCTTAAATCCCAGCGGTTTTGCTGGGCAAAAAACACCAACGCCTTGCGGATCTGCGCATCGGGCAAATCCTGATAGCCACAGTCGTTCTTGAGATAAACGAATACCGCAGTCAGATCGGCAAGATCTTCTGCTTCGGATTCGCTCAGGGCAAAGCTGGTGGAGGAGAAGCCGAAGAGTCCTGCCAGTAGCAGGATCCTGATGCTCTTCTTCATAGATATTCTCATGTAATAGTCGTCTGAAAGACGTTAGCACAGTTGTGTAAAGATTTTCGATCAATTTACGATTTTTGGGGCATTCTGCCTGCTGATGCTTGACCTTGCCATAAGGGCAGGGTTTAGGCTTGAGGTCATTTCGTTACAAGGATGCGGATTATGCAACGTCGTCACTTTCTGAAACTGAGCGCGGCACTGGGTGCTGCAGGGGCGCTGCCGCTCTGGAGCCGATCCCTGATGGCGGCCAGTCGGCCACTGCTGCCGGTTCCTTCCCTGCTGGACGCGGATGCGAAAGGAGAGTACAGCCTGACGGCGATGCCGGGCATCAGCCAGTGGCAGGGCAAAGACGTACCCACCTGGGGCTACAATGGCAGCCTGTTGGGGCCCGCAATTCGGCTCCAGCGTGGCAAGGCGGCCACCATCAATATTCATAACCGGCTTAGTGAAGCGACGACCCTGCACTGGCACGGTCTGGAAATCCCCGGCGAGGTGGACGGTGGACCGCAGGGAATCATTGCGCCGGGCGCCACGCGTCAGGTGACGTTTACGCCGGACCAGCCTGCCGCCACCTGCTGGTATCATCCTCATCTGCATGGCAAAACGGGTCATCAGGTTGCCCAGGGGCTGGCCGGCATGATTGTGTTAGAGGATCAGCCGTCAGGGACGCTTCGTCTGCCTAATCAATGGGGCACCGACGATGTTCCACTGATTTTTCAGGACAAACAGCTCACCTCATCCGGTGACCGCATCGATTATGAGCTTGATATTATGCGGGCCGCAGTGGGCTGGTTCGGCGACATGATGCTGACCAACGGTGCGCAGTATCCTCAGCATGCCGTACCGCGTGGATGGTTACGTCTGCGTTTGCTTAATGGCTGCAATGCCCGTTCGCTGCATCTGGCTGCCAGCGATAAACGCCCACTGTATGTGATTGCCAGTGACGGCGGTCTGCTGCCTGAGCCGGTAAAGGTCGATTCCCTTCCGCTCCTGCCGGGCGAGCGCTTTGAAGTCATGGTCGATACGTCCGATGGCAAGGCTTTTGATATCGTGACGCTACCTGTTTCGCAAATGGGCATGACGCTGGCTCCCTTCGATCGGCCCCTGCCGCTGGTCAATATCATTCCGCTGCGGATCATGGCCAGCGCGACTTTACCGGATCAGCTAGCCACATTACCGGCCATACCGAAAACGGACGGTCTGTCATCGCGCTGGTTACAACTCAGTATGGATCCCCAACTGGATCAGCAAGGTATGCAGGCGCTGATGGCACGCTATGGCGCGAAAGCGATGGGGAAGGGTGCGCACCATGATATGGCTATGGGCGGTAATAATCATGCGATGCAGCACGACAGCGCGTCCCAGGGAATGGATCATCAGAAGATGGACCATGACGGGATGGCCGCGCCTGCCTACGATTTTCACAATGGCAATAAAATCAATGGCCAGCCATTTGATATGACGCGGCCAGCCTTTGATGTGAAGCAGGGCACCGTTGAAAAATGGACCATTTCCGGTGAAGGCGACAGCATGCTGCATCCTTTCCATATTCACGGCACCCAGTTCCGTATTCTTTCTGAAAATGGCAAGCCACCTGCGCCACACCGTCAGGGCTGGAAAGACATGGTCAATGTCGACGGCTGGCGTAGCGAAGTGCTGGTGCGCTTCAACCACCTTGCCGCCGCCGATCATGCGTATATGGCGCATTGCCATTTACTGGAGCATGAAGACACCGGCATGATGCTGGGCTTCACAGTGACCTGATATCAGGCCTGCGCCAGCGCCAGACGGATATCCTCCACCAGATCCCCGGCGTTCTCGATACCGATGGATAAGCGTATCGTCGCGTCGGTGATCCCGATGCGCTGACGCACTGTATCCGGCACGCCAGAATGGGTGGTGGTGGCAGGATGGCTGGCAAGCGATTCTGTCCCGCCCAGACTGACGGCCTGTTTAAACAGCGTCAGGGCATTCAGGAAACGAAACGCTGCAGGTTGTCCGCCGACAATGTCAAAAGAGAAGGTTGAACCGGCCCCGGTGCATTGTTCCCGATAGGTTTTGCCTGCCGGGCTGTCTGCATCCAGATACGGTAACCAGTGCAGGGCGGCGACATCAGGATGTGTACGTAAAAAGGCGGCGACGGTTTCAGCGTTATGACAGGCTTTTTCCATGCGCAGCGACAGCGTTTCCAGCGAACGGCCAATCATCCAGCTTGAATGCGGATCAAGCTGAGTGCCAATAGCGCTACGCAGAGCGCGGATCGGCGACATAAGTGTTTTGTTTCCCATCACCGCACCCGCAATCAGGTCAGAGTGACCGCCCACATATTTCGTCAGGGAATACAGCGATAAATCCGCGCCCAACGTGAGCGGTTGCTGAAAAATCGGCCCCAGTAAGGTGTTATCACAGGCGACGACCGGGCGTGAACCCTGCTGACGATCGATCTCGTCCGCAATACGGGCCATCAGCGCGATATTCACAAGGCTGTTCGTCGGGTTTGCCGGCGTTTCCACCAGGATCATGGCGACGCGTCCCTGCGCCATTGCACGCTGGGCGGCCTCGCGCACTTTGGCTTCATCATGCCCGTCAGTGAAACCCACCGCACGAATATCAAGGTTGTGCAGGGTTTTACTGAGCAGCGTTTCCGTACCGCCGTACAGGGGCTGGGAATGCAAAATCACTTCCCCTGGTCGCGTAAAGGTCAGCAACGCCGTCGAAATGGCCGCCATGCCGGAGGCAAACAGCGCGCAACTTTCGGCCTGTTCGTAGAGAGCGAGGCGGTCCTCAACAATCTCACTGTTGGGATGATTAAAGCGGGAATACACCAGTCCGCCACTTTTACCTTCGGGAGGCTGACGGCGGCCGGAAACATAATCAAAAAAATCGCGGCCTTCTTCTGCACTGTCAAACACAAAGGTGGAGGTCAAAAAGACCGGCGGTTTCACGGCCCCTTCAGACAGACGCGGATCATAACCGTAGTTCAGCATTTGTGTTTCGGGATGCAGTGGGCGGTCGCCGACGTGCGTTTTTTTACTTGAGGGTGAAGTCATTGAGATCTCCCAATAAGATCGCTAACTGCATAACGATATGTCGATAAAATCGTATCATGCAGCTATTAATGCGGCTAAATGCCGGGTTGTTCTAAGGTAATGCTGTTTGTGCAACTGCCTGCACACAGGTGAAGATTTTTAGTGCACGTAAACGTTTGCGTTCTCTGCGCGGCGTCAGTAGGGACTTCTGTTATGGTAGACTGCGTGGCTTTGTGAGAGACCGGGCTGAAGGCAATGAAACACACTGTTGACGTAATGATCCCTGAGCAGGCAATCGCCGCGCGCATCGCGGAACTGGGCAAAGAAATTACCGACCACTACCGCGACAGCGGCAGCGATATGGTGCTGGTAGGGCTACTTCGTGGCTCATTTATGTTTATGGCGGATTTATGCCGCGTGATTGACGTGCCGCACGAAGTGGATTTTATGACTGCCTCCAGTTACGGCAGCGGGATGTCCAGCAGTCGCGATGTCAAAATTCTCAAAGATCTGGATGAGGATATCCGCGGTAAAGACGTGTTAATCGTTGAAGACATCATTGACTCAGGCAATACGCTCAGCAAAGTGCGGGAAATCCTGCGTCTGCGGGAGCCAAAATCTCTGGCCATCTGTACGCTGCTGGATAAGCCTGAACGCCGTGAAGTCGACGTTCAGGTTGAATTCGTGGGCTTTGCTATCCCTGATGAATTCGTGGTGGGCTTTGGCATCGATTATGCGCAGCGTTATCGCCATCTGCCTTACATTGGCAAAGTGGTTCCCCTCGAATCCTCAGGCGAGTGACCGCACATTCTTCCAAGGCTCTGACCTCTGGATTCGTGTAGGCTTGTCGCGCGCGTGCGTCAGGGGCGGTGAAAATCGCCACTGACTAACAGGTTAGCCATGCCGTGACGATAGCGTTGCTCCAGGTTTTCGCGGCTGTTCGCGGTAACATTCAGGTTACGCAGGCAGCCATCCTGAATACCGTAGACCCAGCCATGTAGCGAGACTTTACGTCCACGCTTCCAGGCCGATTGCAAGATGGTGGAATGCCCCAGATTGTAGACCTGCTCAACAACGTTGATTTCGCAGAGTTTATCCAGACGTTTATCGGGCGGCAGTTCACCCAGCAACACGCTATGCTTGTACCAGAGATCGCGAATGTGCAGCAGCCAGTTATCAATGAGCCCTAACTCCGGGTTATCCATGGCAGCCTGCACGCCACCGCAGCCATAGTGGCCGCACACGATGATGTGTTCAACTTTCAGCACTTCAACCGCGTACTGCACCACAGAAAGGCAGTTAAGATCGGTATGGATAACCAGGTTGGCAACGTTACGGTGGACAAACAGTTCACCTGGCTCAAGACCGGTCAGACGTTCTGCGGGGACGCGACTGTCTGAACAGCCAATCCAAAGGAAACGTGGTTTTTGCGCCTGAGCCAGTCGCTCAAAAAAACCAGGATCTTCTTTGACCAGTAATCTGGACCACTCGCGGTTATTACTGATCAGGGTATCAATGTCTGTCATGGCGTTAAGCAACCTGTTACTGCGCATTTGCGTGCGCGTACTATAGGCGAAGGCTTCCTAAATTCAAACGGCATTACAATGCCATAAAACAGGGTATGTATTCAGAATGACCTATGCACTGGAACTTTCCCGGCTGACCAAGACCTATCCCGGCGGCGTACAGGCGCTCAAGGGCATCGATCTTAACGTTGAAGCCGGTGATTTTTATGCGCTACTGGGACCCAACGGCGCGGGCAAATCGACCACCATCGGGATTATCAGTTCGCTGGTGAATAAGTCGGAAGGCAGCGTCCGCGTCTTTGGTTACGATCTGGAAAAAGATGTCGTCAATGCCAAACGCCAACTGGGCCTGGTGCCGCAGGAGTTCAATTTCAACCCGTTCGAGACGGTCATGCAGATCGTGGTGAACCAGGCCGGTTACTATGGTGTCGAGCGCCGTGAGGCCCTTCAGCGGGCCGAAAAGTACCTTAAACAGCTCGACCTGTGGGAGAAACGTCACGAAAGGGCGCGCATGTTGTCTGGCGGGATGAAGCGCCGTCTGATGATCGCCCGTGCTCTGATGCACGCGCCTAAACTGCTGATTCTGGATGAACCTACCGCCGGGGTGGATATTGAACTGCGTCGGTCGATGTGGGTTTTCCTGA
Source organism: Pantoea sp. CS_6 (assembly GCF_041954745.1). NCBI lineage: Bacteria > Pseudomonadati > Pseudomonadota > Gammaproteobacteria > Enterobacterales > Erwiniaceae > Pantoea > Pantoea sp. CS_6. Next base: position 66,128 of record NZ_JAVAYG010000007.1, on the reverse strand, counting down.
AAGATTTGAATGCGCAGGGGACGACCATCATTTTGACGACTCACTATCTTGAAGAAGCGGAAATGCTGTGCCGCAATATCGGCATTATTCAAAATGGTGAACTGGTTGAAAACACCTCAATGAAATCCCTGCTGTCGAAGCTCAAATCCGAAACCTTCATTCTGGATCTGGCCCCGCGCAGCCCGTTACCGTCGCTGGAAGGTTTCCAGTACCGGTTAGTGGATACCTCGACGCTCGAAGTTGAAGTCCTGCGTGAGCAGGGGCTGAACAGCGTGTTTAGCCAGCTCAGCGCACAGGGCGTTCAGGTTCTCAGTATGCGTAATAAAGCGAATCGTCTGGAAGAGCTGTTCGTCGGCCTGACGCAAGGAAAAACAGGAGCAAAAGCATGACACATTTGTACTGGGTGGCGTTAAAAAGCATCTGGGCCAAAGAGGTGAACCGGTTCGCCCGCATCTGGATCCAGACGCTGGTGCCGCCCGTGATCACCATGACGCTGTATTTTATCATCTTCGGTAACCTTATCGGTGCGCGCATCGGCGATATGAACGGCTTCAGCTATATGCAGTTCATTGTGCCAGGGCTCATTATGATGTCGGTGATCACCAATGCGTATGCCAACGTGGCATCGTCGTTCTTTAGCGCCAAGTTTCAGCGCAATATTGAAGAGTTGCTGGTGGCACCGGTACCGACGCACATTATTATCGCTGGCTACGTCGGCGGCGGCGTTGCGCGCGGGATCTGTGTCGGTGTGCTGGTGACCGCCGTTTCGCTGTTCTTTGTGCCGTTTCATGTGCATTCATGGCTGATGGTGGCCATTACACTGCTGCTAACCGCGGTACTGTTCTCGCTGGCGGGACTGATTAATGCGGTGTTTGCCCGCACGTTTGACGATATCAGCCTGATCCCCACGTTTGTGCTGACACCGCTAACGTATCTGGGCGGCGTGTTTTATTCGCTGACGCTGTTACCGCCCTTCTGGCAGGCAGTATCAAAACTTAATCCGGTGGTTTATATGATCAGCGGTTTCCGCTTTGGCTTTCTGGGCATTCACGATGTTCCTCTGACCTTGACTATGTCGGTACTGATTGCCTTTATCGTGGTGTTTTATATTGCCGTGTATTTTCTGATTCAGCGGGGCCGCGGATTGCGGACCTGATACCGGCGAAAAAAAGCAGCGCTAGCGCTGCTTTTTTTATGCGACCAGACTCAGGCCAGCTGCACCGGCAGGGCTTTCGCCAGACGCTTCATCTGGTTATCACCTTCAAAGTAGGCCACTTTAGGTTGCCACTGGCGCGCTTCTGCATCATCGACCTGGACATACGAGCAGATAATCAGGATGTCGCCTTCACAGGCACAGCGCGCGGCCGCACCGTTGACTGAAATGATTTTCGACCCGCGTTCAGCGGCAATGGCATAAGTAGAGAAACGCTGACCGTTGGTCACGTTATAAATATCGATAGCTTCATATTGCAGGATGCCAGAAGCATCAAGGAAATCCTGATCGATGGCGCAGGAGCCTTCATAGTTGAGGTCCGCCTGCGTGACTTTAACGCGATGCAGTTTGCCTTGTAAAACCGTGCGAATCATAGTCAGAAACCTTGTTATACAGCCAAAAAGAGTGACCCTCAGCCTGCAAGACTACTGCGTGAGGTCTACCTGTTGATTATCGATCAGCCGTGCATTCCCCAGCCAGGCGGCCATTAACACGACGGCTCGCTGACTGTCCACCGTCAGAGGCTGCAGCGTTTCCGCATCACAGATGGCCAGGCCATCCGGACGCAATCCTTTTTCCTGCAGCGACCGCGTTGCGTCTTCAATAATATCGTCAATCTGCCGTTCACCATTAGCCAGTCGGGCGGCCATCGCATTCATCACCTGGCTCAGGCCAGGTGCCAGCTTACGCTCATCTTCAGTGAGGTAGCCGTTACGTGAACTCAGGGCCAGACCGTCCCTGGCTCGCACCGTAGGCACGCCGACAATCTCGATATCGAACCCCATGTCTGCCACCATTTTACGAATGATGGCTAACTGCTGGAAATCTTTTTCGCCGAAGCAGGCGATATCGGGCTGAACCAGATTAAACAACTTGCTGACGATGGTCGCCACGCCGCGAAAATGGCCGGGACGACTGGCGCCTTCCAGTAAAGATGAAAGCACCGGCACTTCGACAAAGGTCTGATTAGCCAGCCCGTGTGGATACACCTCAGCAGGCGAGGGCGCAAAGACGACATCCACCGCATGGCGGTTCAGTTTCTCACAGTCTTCCTGCAGCGTGCGCGGGTAGCGCGCCAGATCGTCAGGCCGATCAAACTGCATCGGGTTAACGAAAACCGACACGATCACAATATCGGCCCGCTCACGCGCTTCATCTACCAGCGTTAAATGCCCTTCGTGCAGATTGCCCATCGTGGGCACTAACGCAATACGTTTACCTTGCTGACGCCAGCGGCGCACTTCACGGCGCAGCATGGGCAGAGTGTCGATGATCAGCACTGCCATTCTCCTGAATTACTGGAAACTGTGTTCCGCTGCGGGGTAGCTTCCTGCTTCAACCTCAGCAATATAGCGGCGAATGGCGGCACGGATGTCGCCTGTCTCCGCCAGGAAATTTTTTGCAAATTTAGGGATATGTCCACCGGTAATGCCAAACGCATCGTGCATCACCAGAATTTGTCCATCTGTCACGTTGCCTGCGCCAATACCAATCACCGGAATCGCCAGTGCCTGCGTTACGCGCTGGGCCAGAGCAACCGGTACGCATTCCAGCACCATTAGCTGTGCGCCTGCGGCCTCAAGCGCCAGCGCGTCAGCCATAAGCTGCTCTGCACCGGCTTCATCACGTCCCTGCACTTTATAGCCGCCAAAAATATTTACGGACTGTGGCGTCAAGCCCAGATGACCACACACGGGCACGGCGCGTTCGGTCAGCATGCGCACGCTGTCGGCCAGCCATGCGCCGCCTTCCAGCTTCACCATATTGGCCCCGGCGCGCATGAGCTGCGCCGCGTTATCAAAAGTTTGCTGTGGTGTGGCATAACTCATGAAAGGCAAATCGGCTAACAGGAGCGCGTGAGGCGCACCACGACGGACGGCGGCGGTATGGTAAGCAATATCATTTACCGTGACGGGCAGCGTGGAATCATGACCCTGCACCGTCATGCCAAGCGAGTCACCAACCAGCAGAACCTGAATGCCTTCATCAGCAAACAGGCGGGCAAAACTAAAATCGTAAGCGGTCAGCGTCGCGAATTTTTTACCGCTCGCTTTGCACTGACGCAGATGAGAAAGGGTGGTGGGTTTCATGACGATCTCAGCTCAGAAATTCAGATGGACGCATTTTACTGTATCGCGTTGCTGAGCGGAATCTGTGACGCGCGATATAGATGGTCAGCTGTGCCAGGGACGGATGCTGGCGCAGTCAAGCGTTGCCATAAGCGGCTGGAGCGGACGGCCATCAGGCAGGCGCAGATCGGGCGCAATTTCCAGCAGCGGCACCAGCATAAACGCACGGTTCAGCATATCGTAATGGGGGACGATCAGGCGTTCGCTGTGAATCTGCTCTGAACCAAACAGCATAATATCAATATCCAGCGTGCGTGGCCCCCAGCGCTCGGCTTTGCGCACCCGGCCATGTTCCCGCTCGATGCGCTGCGTCTCATCCAGTAAGGCCTCAGCCGACAAGGTGGTCTCGAGGGCCACCGCCGCATTGAGATAGTCGGGCTGATCGGGTGGGCCATAAGGTGGCGTGCGGTAAAAGGACGAGGTGGCGATGCGCTGAACATCGGTGAGCGCATCCAGCGCTGACAACGCTGCATCAATCTGATGCAGCGGATCGGCAAGGTTACTGCCTAATGCCAGATAAACGCGCGTCATGACGCGTTAGAGTTATCACGACGGGGCGCGGAAGAACGACGACGCGGGCGGCGCGTACGGCTGCGCGGTGCCGGATCGTCTCCCAGCGTGTTGAGCATGGTTTTCTGCTGCGGCGGCGCAGCGACCTGGAACTCTCCCCACCACTTACTCAGGCGCAGCAGCTCCGGGTTATTTTCCACTTCAGCCCGCAGGGCCAGCAGATCATAAGCCGCACGGAACTTCGGATGCTCCATCAGCTTCCAGGCGCGTTTACCGTGACGACGGGACATGCGTAACTGCAACTGCCAGATATCACGAATCAGCGACGTAATGCGCTTAGGAATAGCCAGCGCGCGGCAGGCTTCATCCAGCGTATCATTCATCGCCAGGGCAAACGCATCGTAATAAGTCAGGCCGCTTTCCTGCGCAATGCGCTCGGCGGCTTCAAGTTGCGGATACCAGAACATGGCCGCGAACAGAAACGCCGGATTGACGCGCATATCATTTTGAATGCGGTTATCCGTATTCTTCAGCACCTGGGCGAGCATGCGCTCCATATGGCTGTCGCCCTGTTCGGTAAAGTTGCGTGCCAGCGTAGGGAACAGCGGCTGGAATAACTGATATTCACACAGTTTTAGCCAGGTGCTGTAGCCATAACCAGCCTGAAGCAGCTTTAGCGACTCTTCAAACAGGCGCGCAGCAGGTACATCGCGTAACAGCGATGCCAGGCGGGGAATGGGCTCTGCCGTTTCAGGAGCAATGCGCATATTCAGTTTGGCCGCGAAACGCGCGACGCGCAGCATGCGCACCGGATCTTCGCGATAGCGTGTTTCCGGATCGCCGATCAACCGAATGATGCCTTGTTGCAGATCGTTCAGGCCGCCAACATAATCCCGCACCGAAAAATCGGCCACGCTGTAATACAGGCTGTTAATGGTTAAATCACGCCGTTGGGCATCATCTTCAATACTGCCGAAAATATTGTCCCGTAGCAGCATACCGCTCTGGGCACGCTGGGAATTGTTGTGATCTTCGCTGTTCTCTTCAATCTGATGATGACCGCGGAACGTAGCCACTTCGATCACTTCCGGACCAAACATCACATGTGCCAGGCGAAAACGGCGGCCAACCAGACGGCAGTTGCGGAACAGTTTACGCATCTGCTCCGGCGTGGCGTTTGTGGTCACGTCGAAGTCTTTAGGCTTCTGCCCCAGCAGTAAATCGCGAACGCCACCGCCCACCAGGTAGGCCTCATAACCGGCTTTATTCAGACGATACAGCACCTTGAGGGCATTTTCGCTGATGTCTTTACGTGAGATGGTGTGGCTTTCACGAGGAATGATGGTCATATGACTCTCAGGTTCAACCTCTGCTGGTGCTTCCTCGTCATCACGCTTCAGGACTTTCCGGCAAAAATTAGCGACTCGGGTAAAAATGGGACACCTCGACAGTGACAATTAGGGTGTAGGTAAAATCAGCGGCTAATCATAGCCTGTTGTGAATCATTTGAGAATGCTGTTGTCTATGCATCCGCTCTCAGGGCGTTATCATGCGGTATCAAAGCGATATTCCACTGTTTCACAGCATCAGACAGCAGTTTCTCCTGAGAATCGTCCTGCCAGCCTTCGCTGACCGGCTGTCCCAGAAACCGTAAGGCCTGCACCAGGCACGGGCGCGGATCGCCATCCGGCAGCGCGGGCGCATGATTTTGCTTAGAAAGTTTGTGTCCGTCAGCGGTGATGGCCAACGGCAAATGCAGATAATCCGGAACGGCCCAGCCAAACTGTCGATAAAGGGCAATCTGCCGCACCGTCGGCTCGATTAAGTCTGCGCCACGCACGATCTCGGTGACGCCCTGATGATGGTCATCAACCACCACGGCCAGATTGTAGGCAAACAGGCCGTCGCGACGATGAATAATAAAATCCTCTTCAGCCAGCCGCCGATCGGCCACAAGCGTGCCCCGTAACCGGTCTTCAAACTGGAAAACTGGCGCATGCTGACGCAACCGCAGTGCCGCATTCTCCGGACCTGAACCTGCATCCCGACAGTGCCCGTCGTAAAAACCACCCAGCTGCTGAATGCGGCTTCGGCTGCAGGTGCAGTAATAACTCTGCCGGTGCGCTCTTAACCACTGCAGGGCGTCCCGATAAGCGTCATGGCGCTGTGACTGCCACATGACTTCACCGTCCCAGTGCAAACCGTACTGTTCTAACTGGTGCAGAATACGCGTGGCGGCCCCTGCGACTTCACGGGGAGGATCAATATCCTCAATGCGCACCAGCCAGCGGCCATGCTGCGCGCGTGCGCTAAGGTAACTGCCTAAGGCAGCGATCAGCGATCCAAAGTGGAGTTCACCAGAGGGAGACGGCGCAAAGCGCCCGATACAGGATGAGAATGCCATAGGTTTCATGAACCAGACGGCGGAAAAAGAGGGCCTTTTCCCGCCGCATGGCTGCAGTCAGACGGCAACATTAGCCCGCCATTTGCTTCTCACGAATTTCTGCCAGTGTCTTACAGTCGATGCACAGATCGGCCGTCGGACGCGCTTCAAGACGGCGGATACCGATCTCAACGCCACAGGAATCGCAATAGCCAAAGTCGTCATCTTCAACTTTCTTCAGCGTTTTTTCGATCTTTTTAATGAGCTTGCGCTCGCGATCGCGGTTACGCAGTTCCAGGCTGAATTCCTCTTCCTGAGCGGCACGGTCAACCGGGTCCGGAAAGTTAGCGGCTTCATCCTGCATGTGTGTAACGGTGCGATCAACTTCGTCCCGCAATTGATTACGCCAGGCTTCCAGAATCTTGCGAAAATGGTCCAGTTGCGCGTCATTCATATACTCTTCGCCCGGCTTCTCCTGATAAGGCTCCACCCCAGCGATGGCGAGAATACTCAGGGACGATGTTTTACGGTTTTGCCCTTCTTGCATGTTGTTTCTCCTGGATAACACGCACTATACCCTTCGATTGCCATCGGCCAGTATATTCACACTAACCTTCATTGATGACGCACTCTTGGGTACATCGATCCCCCAACGGGGAAAAACAGGCCGCTATAAATAACAGAAGCTGTCAAGGTTGGCAATTATTCCTGCGCCCATCTTGACAAGCCTGTGAGGAACAGCGTAGTTGGCCCCTGACAGAAGATAGTCCTATCACAGAAGGATGCCACTGATATTACAACGTTACGTCAACAGCCGTTGTAATAAACATGCCTTCTGATGACAGTTCTGCCCGGTACGCCAAAATTTCCACGCCACTCAGCCGCGCCTGTACCAGTTGTTCTGCGTAAGCCGCATCGATGTGACGCGCCGGGGAAACGTCCTCAATCCCCGAGTGCAGAACGGCAAACAACAAAACGGCCCGATGACCTTCTGCCGCAGCCTGACTCAGCTCGCGCAGGTGTTTTTGTCCTCGAATCGTCACCGCATCCGGAAAATAGCCTTTACCTTCCTGTAAAAGCGTTACGGATTTCACCTCAATATAGCACTCAGGTCGGTCCTGTGCTGTAAGCAGGAAATCAATTCGACTTTTTTCGCTGCCGTATTTTACTTCAGCCCGACACGCTTCGTAGCCCGACAGCGGCAGAATTCGGTTTTCGCTTAACGCCTCCTTTACCAGTTGATTCGCGCGCAACGTATTCACGCAAATCCAGTGGCCTTGCTGCGTCTCGGTCATCTCCCAACTGTGCGGGTACTTGCGTGTCAGGCTGTCGGACGTGGAGTACCACACGGTATCACCCGGCGTAGCACAACCGGTCATGGCGCCGGTGTTGGCACAATGGATGGTGAGCGTCTCGCCTTCCGGCGTAATGACATCCGCCAGAAAGCGTTTGTAACGGGTAATCAGACGTGCCGGTTTGAGGGCGGGAGAAAAAAGCATAGGGCTCCTGATTATGACTGTAACGGCCAGGTGGCCAGTGTCCGGTAGCGCGTCCGCCCTTTTACGTACTCTGAGGCAAAAAGCGAAAACTGACTGGCCGTAAAGCGCCAGAGAAAGCCGCGAGGGGGCAGGGCAACGGGTTGCGTCGCCGAGCGCAGCAGGGTGATGTGTGGATGAAAAGGCTGAGCGGGCTGCTCACAGCCGTGCCGGGCGGCCTGGGCACGCAGCAGACTTGCCAGCTGCAGCAATCCCCGGGGTGGGCGCTGACAGCCCAGCCAGACCACGCCGGGGCGCGGCCAGTGCCCCGCATCATCTAACGTCACATCAAAAGCAGGCTGATGGATGCGCGAGGCCAGGGTTTGCAGCTGTTTTGAGGTCTCCGCTGAGACCTCGCCCAAAAAAGCCAGCGTCAGATGAAGGTTCGCGGCCGCAATCGGGCGACCTGCCTCCTCACTGAAGGTATCAGCTCGCCACTGCACCAGTTGCTGTTGCAGGTCTTCGGGTGGGGCAATAGCAAAAAATAAGCGCTGTAACGCCATGGCGGTCTCCGGTAATCCTCACGGATGAGTGCTACAATGCGCGCCATCTTAACACAGCCATTAGCGGAGTTTTTGGTGAGTGATCTCCCCATCAGCGCGGTGTTGCCTGACCTACTGAGCGCCCTTGATCAGGCCTCGAACGTCCTGCTGGCTGCGCCTACCGGCGCAGGTAAATCCACCTGGTTACCCCTTCAGCTGTTACAGCACAAGGCGCTGTCAGGGCGCATTATCATGCTGGAGCCACGCCGACTGGCCGCACGCAACGTGGCGCAACGGCTGGCTGAGCTACTGGGCGAACAGCCCGGCGCCACGGTGGGTTACCGCATGCGCGGCGAAAACTGCAGCGGACCCATGACCCGGCTTGAGGTAGTGACCGAAGGTATTCTGACGCGCATGTTGCAGCAGGATCCGATGCTGGATGGCGTGTCGCTGGTGATTCTGGATGAATTTCATGAGCGCAGCCTGCAGGCGGATCTGGCGCTGGCGCTGTTACTGGATGTTCAGCAGGGATTGCGTGACGATCTGAAAATTTTGCTGATGTCAGCCACGCTCGATAATACTCGCCTGGCGACGCTGCTACCGGACGCGCCGCTGATTGCCTCAGAAGGTCGCAGCTATCCGGTCGAACGGCGTTATGCTCCGTTGAGTCCGAGCCTGCGTTTTGACGAGGCGGTAGCGCGTGAAGTCGCGCAGTTGCTTCGACAGGAAAGCGGCTCGCTGCTGCTTTTTCTGCCCGGCGTGGCAGAGATAGCGCGCGTAAAACGCGAGCTGGAAACCCGTGTCGATGAGGATGTCGATTTAACGCCGCTTTATGGCGCGCTTCCGCTGGCCGCTCAGCAGCAGGCCATTTTGCCTGCTGCCCCCGGACGCCGCAAAGTGGTGCTGGCGACCAATATTGCCGAAACCAGCTTAACGATCGAAGGTATTCGCCTGGTCGTGGACAGTGCCCAGGAGCGGCGCGCGCTGTTTGATGCACGCAGCGGCGTGACGCGGTTGCAGACTCAGCGCATCAGCCAGGCGTCGATGACGCAGCGCGCCGGACGTGCCGGACGACTGATGCCGGGCATCTGCCTGCACCTGACTTCACAGGAGCAGGCGGAACGGGCGCCTGCACAGGGCGAAGCCGAAATCCTGCACAGCGATCTCGCGTCATTGTGGCTGGAACTGCTGCAGTGGGGCTGTACAGACATCGACCAGCTACAGTGGATCGATCGGCCACCCGAAAAGCACTTACAGGCAGCGCAGCAGCAGCTGATGCGCCTTGGAGCGCTGGATGAATCAGGACGACTGAACACACAGGGCAGACGCATGGCGCAGCTCGGCAGTGATGCCAGGCTGAGCGCGATGTTATGCGCCGCAGGACGTGATGCCGATGCGGTGGCCAGCGCGGCACTACTCGTCGCCGTGCTGGAGGATCCGCCCCGCGCGGGCAGTGTCGATCTACGTGATGTTCTCTGTCGGCCTTTACCGCACTGGTTGCGGCGCGCGCAGCACTGGCAAAAACGCCTTGGCGTCACAGGCGGACGGGTCGATGACGCGCATTTTCCCGCGTTGTTAACGGCGGGATTTCGCGATCGTCTGGCGCGCCGACGCGATAACAGCGGACGCTATCAGTTAGCCAACGGACTGGGGGCAGGGCTGGACGAACAGCAGGCGCTCACGCGTTACGAATGGCTCATTGCGCCTGTCTTATTACAGGGCAGCAGCGCCCCCGATGCACGTATCCTGCTGGCCCTTCCCGTCGAGCTTGCGGCATTGACGCAGGCCTGTCCACAGCTTGTCGAACAGCGTACCGACGTGGAATGGGATGACGAGAAGGGCACGTTGCGCACCTTACGCCGTGAGCAGATTGGCGAACTGATACTGAAGACTCAGCCGCTTGCCCGACCGGATGCGGAGGCGTTACAGGCCGCGCTGCTACGCTGGGTCGCTAAAAAGGGGTTATCGGTACTGGGATGGACGCCGGAGGCTGAGCAACTGCGGTTACGTATCCAGTGTGCCGCCCAGTGGCTGCCCGAAGAGAACTGGCCCGCCGTCGATGAGGCCAGCCTGCTTGACTCGCTGGATCGCTGGCTGCAACCGCAGATGAGCGCCGTGCGGGATCTGAAGAGTCTGCAGTCGGTCAATCTGGTCACTGCGCTCTTACATTTGCTCACATGGTCACAACGTCAGCGGCTGGATACTGTGCTGCCAACTCATTACACTGTGCCCACCGGAAGTCGGCTGCCGATTCGCTATGATGCAGATAAACCGCCCGCGCTGGCGGTGCGTATTCAGGAAATGTTTGGCGAAGCCAGTAATCCTGCTGTCGCAGAAGGTCGCGTGCCGCTGGTGCTGGAACTGTTATCGCCCGCCCAGCGTCCCTTACAGATCACCCGCGATCTGGCGGCGTTCTGGCGCGGTGCCTATAAAGATGTGCAAAAAGAAATGAAAGGGCGTTATCCCAAACATCCCTGGCCCGACGATCCGGCCTCCGCAATACCGACCCGGCGGACGAAAAAGAATACGTCACAGGGCGGGCCCGCTGTTTAATTCAGAGGGTTCTGCCATGCGACAGTGAAGAAAGCAGTTAGAGTAGCGGCGCAGCCGTAAGCTATGCCTGGAGAATGAAACCAATGTCTGGGAACGATCGCGAACCTATTGGGCGCAAAGGAAAACCGTTGCCACCGCGCAACAGCGCCCGCCGTGGGCGGCGCAGAGACATCGATAGTGATGTCGCTCAGGACGATTTTGATGATGATTACGAGGAGGAAGCGCCGGTGCCACGTAAAGGTAAAGGTGGAAAACCGCCGCGCGGCAAACGCCGTTGGCTGGGATGGTTTATTAAGCTGTTCCTGGTATTTGTAGTGGTCATGGCCGCGTGGGGCGTATACCTCGATTCGGAAATTCGCAGCCGCATTGACGGTAAAGTGTGGCAACTGCCCGCTGCTGTCTACGGTCGTATGGTCAGCCTCGAACCTGGCATGGCCTACAATAAAAGCGAAATGATTGCCCTGCTGGAAGGCACGCAGTACCGCGAAGTCTCGCGCATTACGCGTCCGGGAGAATTCTCGGTCAAAGGCAACACCATTGAACTGCTGCGTCGCCCGTTTGATTTCCCGGACAGCAAAGAAGGGCAGATTCATGCCCGAATGACATTCAGCAAAGATGAGCTGAGTGAGATTAAGAACGTCGAAACCGGGCGTGATTTTGGTTTCTTCCGGCTTGATCCTCGTCTGATTACGATGCTGCAGTCACCCAATGGTGAACAGCGCTTGTTCGTTCCCCGTGCCGGTTTCCCTGATCTGTTGGTGGATACCTTAATCGCAACGGAAGATCGCCACTTTTATGAGCATGACGGCATCAGCCCGTACTCCATTGGCCGTGCCTTCCTGGCGAACATCACTGCCGGAAAAGCGGTGCAGGGCGGCAGTACGCTTACCCAGCAACTGGTCAAAAACCTGTTCCTGACTAATGAGCGTTCGCTGTGGCGTAAAGCCCGTGAAGCCTATATGGCCGTGATCATGGATGCCCGTTACAGCAAAGATCGTATTCTGGAGCTTTACCTGAACGAGGTGTATCTCGGTCAGGCAGGTAACGATCAGATCCGCGGTTTCCCTCTGGCCAGCCTCTACTATTTTGGCCGCCCGGTTGACGAGCTGAGTCTCGATCAGCAGGCGATGCTGGTGGGCATGGTGAAAGGGGCGTCGCTCTATAACCCATGGCGTAACCCGAAACTGGCCCTGGAACGACGTAATCTGGTGCTGCGCCTGCTGCAGCAGCAGAAAGTGATCGATCAGGAACTGTACGACATGCTGTCGGCCCGTCCGTTGGGCGTGCAGCCGAAAGGCGGTGTAATTACGCCACAGCCTGCCTTTATGCAGATGGTGCGTAATGAGCTTCAGGCAAAACTGGGCGACAAAGTCAAAGATCTGTCGGGCGTGAAAATTTTCACCACCCTGGATCCGGTTTCTCAGGATGCGGCCGAAAAAGCCGTTGTAGACGGTATTCCCACCCTGAAAAAACAGCGCGGTCTGAAAGATCTGGAAACCGCAATGGTGGTCGTTGACCGCTTTACGGGTGAAGTTCGCGCGATGGTCGGTGGGGCCGATCCGCAGTTTGCCGGGTATAACCGCGCGTTGCAGGCGCGCCGATCCATCGGCTCGCTGGCGAAACCGGCCACCTATCTGACCGCGCTGAGTCAACCCAACACTTACCGCCTGAACAGCTGGATTGCGGATGAGCCTATTGCGCTGAAACAGCCGAATGGCAGCATCTGGAAACCCATGAACGACGACCGGCGGTTTAGTGGCAAAGTGATGCTGGTCGATGCGCTGACGAACTCCATGAACGTGCCAACGGTTAACCTGGGCATGACGCTGGGACTGAATGCGGTGGTGGACACCTGGACGAAGCTGGGTGTGCCTAAAGATCAGCTGAATCCGGTTCCGGCGATGTTACTGGGCGCACTCAACCTGACGCCTGTGGAAGTGGCTCAGGCCTTCCAGTCCATTGCCAGCGGCGGGAATCATGCAGAGCTGTCAGCCGTGCGTTCGGTCATCGCGGAAGACGGTACCGTGCTGTACCAGAGCTTCCCGCAGGCGCAGCGCGTAGAACCGGCACAGGCGGCTTACTTAACGCTGTATACCATGCAACAGGTCGTTGATCGCGGTACCGCCCGGGCGCTGGGGGCACGTTTCCCGAATGCGCACCTGGCAGGGAAAACCGGCACCACGAACGATCTGGTCGACAGCTGGTTTGCCGGGATTGATGGTAAAGAAGTGGCGATCACCTGGGTTGGCCGTGATAACAACCAGCCGACCAAACTCTATGGTGCCAGCGGGGCGATGCAGATTTACCGCCGCTACCTGGACAATCAGGCTCCGATGCCGCTGCAGCTTACGCCGCCGGAAGATGTGACGATGATGAACATCGATACTGCGGGTAACTTTGTCTGCGGTTCAGGAAGCAGCACATGGCGCACGCTGCCTGTCTGGACGCTGGATCCAAATGCGCTCTGCCAGCAGCAGCAACAGCAGGTTCAGCAAATGCAGCAACAGCAGCAGATGCAGGACCAGCAACAACAGCAGTTACAGCAGCAGCAACAGCAGGAACAAAAAGACAGCAACGGCGTTGCCGGCTGGATAAAAGATATGTTCGGCAAATAACCCGTCAAACGCGGATGAAAAAGGCACTTCGGTGCCTTTTTTTATTCCACATCAAAACCCCTTGTTATCGCCCGTGACACGACGCCACGCCGGGGAATTCTGCTTGCAGAAATTGCGAGACTTCGCATATTATCCAATCGTTATAATAATCATTATCGTTTCGATTCGCTTAATCATCCCCATTTGAGAGACACCTTCATGACAGCGCGTTCTATCCCTTTTGCTTCTCCATCCGGCGTATTTACGCGTCGTCCTCTGGCTTTGATCATTGCCCTGGTGACCAGCGGCGCAAGCGGAATGGCTTACGCTGAACAAACGGTGGTGGTATCTGCAAATGGCGGTGGTGCGGTGGCGCAGGAAAACGCGTGGGGCCCGGCGCCCACCATCGCCGCAAAACACAGCGCCACCGGCACCAAAACGGACACGCCGATTGAAAAGAATCCGCAGTCGGTTTCTGTGGTGACGCGGGAAGAGATGGAGATGCGCAGCGTCACCAGCGTGAAGCAAGCCTTTAATTACACGCCGGGTGTGCTTACCGGTAACCGCGGCAGTTCAGGCGTCTATGATGCGTTGTCAATTCGCGGTTTTAGCGAAACCAACACCAACCAGTATCTCGATGGGTTGAAGCTGCAGGGCGACAACTACTCGGAATTCGCTATTGATCCCTATTTCCTGGAGCGGGCTGAGCTGCTGCGCGGGCCGGTGTCGGTGCTGTACGGTAAGAGCAACCCGGGCGGTGTGGTCGCGCTGGTCAGTAAACGTCCCACCCAGGAAACGCTGCGTGAAGTGCAGTTCCAGATGGGCAATCACAATCTTTACTCCACCGGCTTTGATTTTGGCGGTGCGATCGATGACGCAGGCGTTTACAGCTACCGTCTGACAGGCCTGGCGAGCAGCCAGGATGCCCAGCAGGCGAACAACAAGCAAAAGCGCTATACCATCGCGCCGTCCTTCAGCTGGCGACCAGACGAAAACACCCGTCTGGATCTGCTGACCTACTTCCAGAATGAACCGGACACGGGTTATTACGGCTGGTTACCGCGTGAAGGCACGGTCGTGCCCATTACGCGTCCTGATGGCAGTCAGTACAAACTGCCGACCAGCTTTGATGAAGGGGAGAAGAGCAATCGCATCTCCCGTAACACCAAAATGGTCGGCTACAGCTTTGAACACCGTTTTGATGAGACCTGGACGGTACGCCAGAACCTGCGTTATGCCGTGTTAACGACGGATTACCGCAGCATTTATGGCAATGGATTTAACGCCGCCACCCAGGAAATCACGCGAGGTTATGCCACTTCAGACGAAAAACTGAATGAGTTCGCCGTCGATAACCAGGTACAGGCAAAATTTGCAACTGGTCAACTCGACCATACGCTTTTGCTTGGGGTGGATTATCAACGCATGCGTAATGATATCAACGCAGCGTTTGGTTCAGCATTTCCTTTGAATGCGGTTGCTCCTCAGTACGGTAATGATTCGCTTAACGGCACGCCTTTCCCCTATCGTTATCTGAACAAACAGGAACAAACCGGCCTTTACGCGCAGGATCAAATGGCGTGGGATCGTTGGGTGCTGACGTTAGGCAGCCGTTATGATTACGCGATGACATCTGCGTTAAATCGCGACACCAATACCGAAGTCAAAAATCATGATCAGGCCTTCACCTGGCGTGGCGGCGTAAACTACGTTTTCGATAACGGTATCGCGCCTTATTTCAGTTATAGCGAATCCTTTATCCCAACGGCCGGGACGACAGTGAGCGGGCAACCTTTCGATCCCTCGCGCGCTAAGCAGTACGAAACGGGGGTGAAATATGTGCCGAAAGATCGTCCTGTCGTGGTTACGGCTGCGATTTATGAACTGACTAAGTCTAAAAATTTAACAGCCGATCCTGACCATACCCTTTTCAGCATCCAGAGCGGCGAAATCCGTTCTCGCGGTGTCGAACTGGAAGCCAAGGCGGCCCTCAATGCCAACGTCAACCTGACCGCGTCTTATACCTACACCGATGCTGAATATACGGAAGATACACAGCTCAAAGGCAAAACCCCGGTGCAGGTGCCTAAGCACATGGCCTCGCTGTGGAGCGACTATACCTTCCATGAAACGGCGCTGTCCGGCGTAACGTTGGGCGCGGGCGTCCGTTATGTGGGCGAAACACAGGGGTTATACAGTGCGGGTCCCGACGTGAACCAAAACTTCACCGTCGCGGGTTACACTACCGTCGATGCCGCGTTGAAATATGATTTAGGCCGTTTTGGTTTGCCTGGCTCAACGGTTGGCGTTAACGTTAACAACCTGTTTAACCGTGACTACGTTGCCAGTTGCTACCGTGAATACGCGTGCTACTGGGGCGCAGAGCGACAAATTGTCGGCACCGCCACGTTCCGGTTCTGATCGATGAGGGCGCTTCGGCGCCCGTTTACAGGGATAACCATGCAGCTTCCGCAGTACCAACAGACCGCCTTCCGACTGGATAACGCCAGCTTTCGCGTACCGGGCCGTACGCTCCTTCATCCCGTTTCTCTCGCTTTTACGCCAGGTAAAGTCACCGCGCTGATTGGGCACAATGGTTCAGGGAAATCCACGCTGTTAAAAATGCTGGGGCGGCATCACGCGGCCAGCGAAGGGCGGGTTCTGCTCAACGAACAGCCTGTTGATCGCTGGAGCAGCAAAGCGTTTGCCCGTGAGGTCGCTTATTTGCCGCAGCAGTTACCGGCTGCGGAAGGCATGACGGTACGTGAGTTGGTGGCCATTGGGCGTTATCCCTGGCATGGTGCGCTGGGGCGCTTTACGCAGGACGATCGCGAGCGGGTCGCGCAGGCAATTGCGCGGGTTGGACTAACGCCATTCGCCTCGCGGCTGGTCGACAGCCTCTCCGGTGGTGAGCGCCAGCGTGCATGGCTGGCAATGATGGTCGCTCAGAACAGCCGCTGCCTGTTGCTGGATGAACCTACCTCTGCGCTGGATATTGCCCACCAGGTGGATGTGCTGGCGCTGATTCAGACGCTGAGCCATGAACATGGCTTAACGGTCATTACCGTCTTACACGATATTAATATGGCGGCTCGCTATTGTGACCATCTGGTCGCCTTGCGCGGCGGCGAACTGATTGCAGAAGGTGGACCAGAACACATTATGCAGGCAGATGTGCTGCAGGCGATTTACGGTATCCCAATGGGCATCTTCCCCCATCCTGGCGGCGGCGCGCCGGTGAGTTTTGTGTGTTAAGGATACGATAATGCCGGATTTATATCGCCGTCGCCTGCTGATGGCAATGGCGTTGTCGCCTCTCATCCCGTCTTTCCCATCGCCTGCGGCACAGCCTGACAGCGACCGCGTTATTGCGCTGGAGTGGCTGCCCACCGAGTTACTCCTGGCGCTGGGCGTGAACCCGTTGGGTGTGGCGGACGTGCATAACTACAACGTCTGGGTCGGACAGCCGCCATTGCCTGCGGGCGTGGTGGATGTCGGGTTACGTACCGAGCCAAATCTTGAGCTGATGACTCAGATGCATCCCTCGCTGATTCTCTGCTCGAACGGTTACGGTCCACCGAAAGATAAGCTGCGGCGCATTGCGCCGATCATGGGGTTTGACCTGCACAATGGCGATGGCAAACCGCTGAGTCGCGCACGGGCCTCATTGCGGGCGCTGGCGGCCCGACTGGGACGGGAGGCGCAGGCTGAAGCGCATCTGCAACAGGTGGATGCGGAGATTGCGGCGGCGCGTCAGCGTCTGGCGCCGCACGCCGGTCGGGCCATTTTGCTGATGTCGCTACTCGACAGCCGCCACGCTATTACCTTCGGTAAAAACAGCTTATTCCTGGAAGTGATGGCGCTTTTGAATCTGAAAAATGCCTGGCAGGGCGAAACCAGTTTTTGGGGCAGCGCCGTGATTGGACTGGAACGGCTGGCCGTTTTCCATGACGTAGAGGCCATCTGCTTCGATCATGACAATGATGCCGTGATGCAGCAATTGTCGCGAAGTCCGTTATGGCAGTCCATGCCGTTTGTTCACAGCGGCCATTTCCAGCGCGTTCCGGCGGTGTGGTACTACGGTGCGACCTTGTCAGCCCTGCACTTTATTCGCGTGCTGGAACGTGCGCTGGAGAAATCGTAATGCGTCATCGTTTTTTCCCGTTAGCCGTGACAGGTACGCTGTTCTTCCTGGCGCTGGTGTTAACCGCGATCAATCTGCAACAGGCGCTGCCCACGAACCAGTGGTTGCAGGCGCTGTGGAGACCGGACAGCAGCAACATTGAGCAAATGGTCTTTCACTACAGCTTACTGCCGCGCTGGTCACTGGCGCTGCTGGTGGGGGCAGGGCTGGGGTTAGCCGGATTACTGTTTCAGCAGGTGTTGCGCAATCCGCTGGCCGAACCGGGCACGTTAGGCGTTTCATCCGGCGCGCAGTTAGGGATGACCGTCGCGACCTTATGGCACCTGCCGGGTGGGGCGCTGGCTCATCAGTTCGCCGCGTCGGGTGGCGCGCTGTTGGTCGGTGCGCTGGTGTTCAGCGTGGCCTGGCGCAAACGTCTGTCGCCCGTTACGCTGATTCTGGCAGGGCTGGTTCTCAGCCTGTACAGCGGCGCAGTGAACCAAATATTTGCCATCTTTAACCACGATCAACTGCAGAATATGTTTCTGTGGAGCACCGGCACGTTGAATCAGATGAGCTGGGACAGCGTTACCCAACTCTGGCCACGTCTGGTGCTGGCGCTGGTGCTGTCTCTGGCACTACTGAGACCGCTTACGCTGATGGGGCTGGACGATGGCGTCGCCAAAAATCTTGGGTTAGCGCTGTCTGCTACGCGGCTGGCCGTCCTGGTTCTGGCCATCTTGCTGAGCGCTCAGTTGGTGAGCGTAGCGGGGATCATTGGCTTCATTGGTTTATTTGCACCGCTGCTGGCAAGGCTGCTGGGTGGACGGCGGTTACTGAGCCGCATGCTGCTGGCACCTCTGATTGGTGCACTGCTGCTCTGGCTGGCGGATGCCTGCGTACTCTGGCTCACGGCGCACTGGCGCGAGGTCTCCACCGGAACCGTGACGGCGCTGCTGGGCGTGCCCATTCTGTTGGCGCTGTTACCTCGCCTGCGAACCGGATCCGTTCCGCCTGCGCTGGATCAGGGGGACAACGTGCCGGTCGAGCGATACCGTTACGGGCGCTGGACGCTGGTGGGATTGCTGATGCTGGGCGGACTGACATGGCTTTGCCTGGCCTTTGGGCGTGATGCGCATGGCTGGATTTGGACGTCTGGCGACATGCTGCAACAGTTGTTACCCTGGCGCGCGCCGCGTGTGCTGGCGGCACTGGAGGTCGGCCTGATGCTCGGTGTGGCGGGCAGCCTGATCCAGCGCCTCACCGGTAATCCCATGGCCAGTCCTGAAGTGCTGGGCATCAGTTCCGGCGCGGCCTGCGGTGTGGTCGTGATGCTGTTCTTTGTTCCCGGCAACGCGCTGGCATTTCTGTTGCCGGCAGGTGCGCTGGGGGCGGCGATAACGCTGGCGGTTATTATGCTGGTCGCCAGTCGTGGTGGTTTCTCACCGGAACGTATGCTACTGGCGGGTATGGCACTCAACAGCGCCTTTGTCACCATTCTGATGCTGTTGATGGCAAGTGGCGATCCGCGCATGGCAGGGTTACTGACCTGGATATCCGGATCAACTTACAACATCAGTGCTACGCAGGCGCTGCAAAGTGCAGGCTGTGCGGCTGTTTTAGTGGCATTAGCGCCACTGGCCAGCCGCTGGTTAACCATTCTGCCACTTGGCAGCATGACCGCACGGTCTGTCGGTATGGCACTGACGGGTTCACGACTCGCCCTGTTGTTGTTAGCGGCGGCTTTAACGGCTTGCGCCACGCTGACGATTGGGCCGCTGAGCTTTGTCGGCTTAATGGCACCCCATATGGCCCGTATGTTGGGCTTTCGCCGCGCGCTGCCACAGGTTTTATTGTCTGGCGTGCTGGGGGCCGGGTTAATGGTGGCCGCAGACTGGTGCGGGCGCATGCTCGCCTTTCCCAGTCAGATTCCGGCGGGCCTGATGGCGACCTTTTTGGGCGCACCCTATTTTATCTGGCTACTGCGCCGTTCACGTTAAAAAAAAGACCGGCTCAGCCGGTCTTTTCTCATCAGAGCTTCGCGAAACAGCGCCGGGCCGCCTCGATGGTGTGCTGAATATCCTCATCAGTGTGTGCCAGCGACATAAACCCGGCCTCAAATGCGGACGGCGCAAAATACACGCCTTCTTCGAGCATCAGGTGGAAGAAGCGCTTGAAGCGTTCCACGTCGCACTGTGTCACGTCCTGATAGCAGGTGACGCTGTCGGCATCGGTAAAGAACAGGCCAAACATGCCGCCAACCTGATTCACCACCACGGGAATATTTTCCTGTCTGGCTGCCTCAACCAGCCCCTGAGCCAGTTGTTCAGTCAGACGGTTCAGCCTGTCATGCATACCTGGCTGCGCAATCTGCGTCAGGCAGGCATAACCGGCGGCCATGGCTACGGGATTACCGGACAACGTACCGGCCTGATAAACCGGCCCGGTCGGAGCCAGCGCGGACATGACCTCGCGACGGCCACCGAACGCACCCACTGGCATGCCACCGCCGATGATTTTGCCCAGGCAGGTGAGATCCGGCTTCACGTTATAGTGTGCCTGTGCGCCGCCCAGCGCCACACGGAAGCCTGTCATCACTTCATCAATAATCAGCAGCGCACCGAACTCATCGCACAGGGCACGCAGGCCCGGCAGGAAGTCAGGCTGCGGAGGGATACAGTTCATATTGCCGGCAACAGGCTCAACGATAATGGCAGCGACAGCCGCGGGATACTGTTCAAAGGCCGCACGAACAGAATCCAGATCGTTATAGGTGCAGGTCAGCGTATGCTTAGCAAAATCGGCGGGTACGCCCGGCGAGTTGGGTTGGCCCAGCGTCAGCGCACCTGATCCGGCTTTCACCAGCAGGTGGTCGGCATGGCCGTGATAGCACCCTTCGAACTTGATGATCTTATCGCGTCCGGTAAACCCGCGCGCCAGACGAATCGCACTCATGGTCGCTTCGGTGCCGGAGTTGACCATGCGCACCATTTCCATACTCGGTACCAGGTCACATACCAGCTGCGCCATGGTGACTTCCATTTCGGTCGGCGCACCAAAGCTCAGGCCGCGCTGGGCTGCCTCAATCACAGCCTGACGAATGCCTTCGTTGTTATGTCCCAGTACCATTGGCCCCCATGAGCCAACATAGTCGATATAGGCTTTGCCATCGGCGTCATACAGACAGGCGCCATCAGCATGCTCAATGAACAGCGGAACGCCGCCGACACCGGTAAACGCACGGACCGGCGAGTTCACACCGCCGGGGATCAGGCGTTGTGCTTCGGCGAACAGTTTTTCAGACTTACTCATTTTCAGCTCCAGCAGTTCATATAATTTCGGGCTATTCTACGGAAGAGGGGCGGCCGACGAAAGCCAGATATCCCTGCGTACGACTTCTCCGCGTCAATCCGGCACAGAGTGCGAAGCTGAGCGCTTGATTGCGGCGGGTCGCTGGCAGATAATAGCAACATTGAGGTCGTTTTCTGACCCGGACGTTTACGGAGTAACTCATGAGTGATGAAGTAGTAGCACTGCCGTTGCAGTTTACCGACGCAGCAGCCAACAAAGTGAAAAATCTGATTGCTGACGAAGATAACCCGGCGCTGAAGCTGCGTGTGTATATCACTGGTGGTGGTTGCAGCGGCTTTCAGTATGGTTTCACCTTCGACGATCAAATGAACGACGGTGATATGACCATTGAAAAGCAGGGCGTTTCGCTGGTGGTTGATCCAATGAGTCTGCAGTATCTGGTAGGCGGTTCGGTGGATTACACCGAAGGTCTGGAAGGGTCGCGCTTTATCGTAACCAACCCGAACGCCAAAACCACCTGCGGTTGCGGGTCTTCCTTCAGCATCTGATCATCAGGCCGCTCTCTCCGGGCGGCCTCTTACCATTCGATTGTCACCAGTCTGTCGTTCGTTGTGCGGCTTCCCTGACGCTTCAGCACCGTTTGCGTCACGCGCGGCTGTGCGCTGCTCTGGCGACCGCAGTCAACCTGTGGCGAAGACGGGCTTCGCACGCTGTTGACTTCGCAACGTGAATAGATAACAAGTCTGACATTGATAGAGCCGGTCGTGGATCCCGCGAACGCCTGCTGCGCGATCACAAGCCCTATGGCCATAAGCAGGGCTTTAGTCATAGTGAATTCCTGGTGTAGTCAAAAGCGCATCGCGCTGAAGGACGGCGGGCTTACATGGCACGCGTCTCTTAAATAACGTTAACGGCAGTGAAAATGATTACTTTAATCGGCAGGGCAATATTCAGTGGCCTGAAGATGCCTTTGGGGCAGGATGCAGTGCCTCACAGAGCTGCTCTGCGGCTAACAGGATACGCGGGCCCGGACGGCTGAGCCAGTCCTCGTTAATGGCAATGATGCGTACGTTAAGCTGCGGTCGCCAGAACTGCGCAAGCGTTTCAGCCTGTTGCGAACCGCCCGTTGTCACAATGACCTGAGGGTGGCGCATCAGGACCTGCTCCCGGCTCACCTGAGGCCAGCTCACCGGACTTGCGGCAAAAATATTTTGCCCGCCACACAGGCCGATAATGTCATTTTGCAGCGTCGCTTTAGCCGCCGTATACAGGGGGGAAAGACCAAACTGCACAAAAATGCGTACGGGGGGTTGCGGACGGTAGCGTTGGCGCAAGGCTGCGACCTGCTGGCGTAGTTGCGTAGCGGCCTGTGTAGCACGCTGGGGGGACGGGCTCCATCGGGCTAATCCAGCCAGCGAATGAATCATGTCATCCAGTGTCGAGGTGGCGACCCATTCCACATGAATCCCTGAGTGCACTAACTGCGCCACCTGACGGGATGAGGTGCCGCCGGGCCATGCCAGCACAACATCGGGCTTAAGCTGTAAAATGCGCTCAAGGTTCATCCCCTGCCAGGTCGCGACCTGCTCAATCTTTTGTGCTTCAGCGGGATAACCCGACCAGGCACTGACCGCAACCGGCGTGATGCCAGCGGCAAAAGCCAGTTCAGTCAGGTGAGGAGCCAGGGTGATGACGCGGGGCTGTGCAGCAGGCAGGCTGCTGCAAAACAGCAGCAGCCAGCAAAACAGCAGGGATTTAGCCATGTGCCAGGCGGGCCAGCAGATTTTCCACCATCAGGGAGGACTGCTTAGCGGCAACGCTCAGGAACTCATCGAAACTCAGGTGCGATTCCTGATCGGCCACATCGGAGATCGCGCGGACGACCACAAACGGCACGTTAAACTGGTGGCAGACATGGCCGATAGCGGTGGCTTCCATCTCAACGGCAATCGCCTGTGGGAACGTCGCGCGAATGCGGGCCAGAGGGGCTGCGCCATTGATAAACGCGTCACCGCTGACCACCAGGCCGCGAACCGCGTTGAGATTCAACTGCTGAATACAGGCTTCTGCGGCGGCGATCAGCTTACTGTCTGCGGTAAAGGCCGCGGGGCAGCCCGCCATCTGGCCCGGTTCATAACCAAAGGCTGTGACATCGGCATCGTGATAGCGCACTTCATCGGACACCACAATATCGCCTACCTTTAACGAAGAGGCTAAGCCGCCCGCTGAGCCGGTGTTAATCACCAAATCGGGTTTGCACAATTGCAGTAACAATGTGGTGCCCATAGCGGCCGAGGTCTTACCAATGCCGGATTTCAGCAACGCAACGTCCACACCATTCAGTGTGCCAGTGTAAATTTCACAACCAGCCAGAGACAGGGTCTGGCGATTTTCAATTTTGTCTCGCAGCAGGGTAACTTCCTGCTCCATTGCGCCAATGATGCCTGCTTTCATTTTACGTCTCGCTAATGTAATGGATGTCAATATCAGGCATAGTCTATCATGGCAGTGACGGGATTATTTCACGAAAAAATAAGGGGACAGCTATGGCGACGATCAATTTCAGGAAGAAGATCAGCTTCACTCGCCCTTATAGCAACCGTAAAGATCCACAGGGGGAATATTTTATTACCCGCCATTTCGAAAGCGATCGTGGGCGGATCATTAATTCAGCGGCAATTCGTCGACTGCAACAAAAAACCCAGGTATTCCCGCTTGAGCGCAACGCCGCCGTACGTTCCCGTCTGACGCATTCGCTTGAAGTGCAACAAACCGGCCGGTATATCAGCAAAGAAATTCTGCAGACGCTAAAGATGCAGGGCGGACTGGCGAAATATGGTCTGGATGACATGGAAGGGGCGTTCGAAAGCCTCGTCGAAATGGCCTGCCTGTT
Source organism: Pantoea sp. CS_6 (assembly GCF_041954745.1). NCBI lineage: Bacteria > Pseudomonadati > Pseudomonadota > Gammaproteobacteria > Enterobacterales > Erwiniaceae > Pantoea > Pantoea sp. CS_6. Next base: position 42,401 of record NZ_JAVAYG010000007.1, on the reverse strand, counting down.
ACATGACGTAGGTAACCCACCGTTTGGGCATTTTGGCGAAGCCGCCATTAATGACTGGTTTGAAGATAACCTGCCCGCTGAACTGGTCGATCCGCTGGTTGCGGGTGTTGAAAACGAGGCGCAGCGCGCGGACTTTGATCGCATGAATGCCATGATTCGTCAGGATTTGTGCCACTTCGAAGGGAATGCTCAGGCTATTCGCATGGTGCATTCGCTGCTGCAACTCAACCTGAGCTATTCTCAGGTAGCCTGCATCCTGAAATATACCGCGCCCGCCTGGTGGCAGGGGGAAAAACCGGCTCAGTTTAGCGTATTAATGAAAAAGCCGGGCTTCTATTTATCTGAGCGGGAATATATCGATGAGCTTCGCACTGCCACAAATTTGACGGAACACCATCGCTTTCCGCTGACCTATATCATGGAAGCCGCTGACGACATCTCCTATTGTATTGCCGATTTAGACGATGCCGTTGAAAAAGCCATATTTAACGTGGACAGTCTGTATGAATATCTCAGCAAGGCCTGGGGAACAATAAATAATAACGATGCCTTCAGTCGTACAGTGGGGGAAGCGTGGCGCGAAGCGGGCAGTAAAAAACGCCGTAGCCGTAGCGATCAGTTTTTTATGTCGCTGCGGGTCAATGTTCAGAATGTTTTGGTCACCTACGCGGTGAAACGTTTTATTGATAATCTGCCTGCCATATTCGAGGGACACTTCAACCATGCTTTATTAGAAGACGAAGGTGAAGAGGGCCGTTTATTACAGATTTTTAAAACCGTGGCGCGCCAGCAGGTGTTTAATCATTCCGAAGTTGAGCAACTGGAACTGCAGGGTTATCGGGTAATTAAGGGCTTGCTAGAAATATATCAGCCGCTGATGTCGCTCAATTATGAAGCGTTTACCACACTAATAAATGAAGACTTTTTACGCCATCATCCCATAGAGACCCGACTGTTCCATAAACTGTCTGGTAAACACCGAAAAGCCTATTTGTATAAAATGCGTACATTGGTTGTTGAGCATAAATATGAGCGTTTGTTATGGGAACGTTATTATCGTTTTCGTCTGATTCAGGATTACATTAGTGGCATGACGGATCTCTATGCCTGGGATGAGTATCGTCGCTTAATGGCGGTGGAATAACCCGAGAATTGTAAAGAGCGCGAATAAATTTTTACTTTTGCCTAAAACTTTTAGAGGAACTTCGCGCTAAAACATTTATCTCAACATTCGACCACAGCAATGGTCAGTATATCCATCATTGTGAGATACCAAAATGAAAAAAACCTCGTTAATGTTAAGCGCCCTGGCGCTTAGTCTTGGCATGGCACTGACCCCTGTGAGTGCTTTCGCTGCGGAAACATCCTCTTCCGTGTCATCCACCAACAGCCAGCAGTTGCCGAGCCTTGCGCCAATGCTGGAAAAGGTTATGCCTTCAGTCGTGAGTATCAGCGTTGAAGGAAGTACGACGGTCAAAACGCCACGGATGCCGCAGCAGTTTCAGCAATTTTTTGGCGATAATTCGCCTTTCTGCCAGGACGGTTCGCCGTTCATGGGCTCACCGCTTTGCCAGGGCGGTGACGGTGGCGGTGCCCCTGCCGCGCCAGATACGCAGCAGCAAAAATTTAGAGCGCTGGGCTCTGGTGTCATCATTAACGCTGAAAAAGGCTATGTGGTCACCAATAACCATGTGGTAAACGACGCGACGAAAATTCAGGTAAAACTGAGCGATGGTCGCAGTTACGATGCCAAAGTGATTGGTAAAGATCCCAGCTCGGATATCGCATTAATTCAGCTGGAAGGTGCTAAAAATCTTACCGCGATTAAGATGGCCGACTCTGACAATTTACGGGTAGGCGATTACGCCGTGGCGATTGGTAACCCGTATGGTCTGGGTGAAACCGTTACGTCTGGTATCGTGTCCGCGCTGGGACGCAGTGGCCTGAATGTTGAAAACTATGAGAACTTTATTCAAACCGATGCGGCCATCAACCGGGGTAACTCGGGTGGCGCTCTGGTAAATCTCAACGGCGAGCTGATTGGCATCAACACCGCTATCCTGGCCCCGGACGGCGGCAACATTGGTATTGGTTTCGCCATCCCGAGCAACATGGTGAAAAACCTGACGGCACAAATGGTGGAATACGGCCAGGTTAAACGCGGCGAGCTGGGCATTATGGGGACCGAGCTTAACTCTGAGCTGGCGAAGGCGATGAAAGTCGATGCGCAACGTGGTGCATTCGTCAGTCAGGTCGTACCGAACTCCGCGGCGGCGAAGGGCGGTATTAAAGCGGGTGACGTCATTGTGTCGATGAACGGTAAGCCGTTAACCAGCTTTGCTTCACTGCGTGCCGAAGTCGGTTCGTTGCCGGTAGGAACCACGCTGAAACTTGGCATACTGCGTGACGGTAAACCGCTGGATGTGACGGTTCAGCTGCAGCAGAGCACGCAGGACAAGGTGCAGTCCGCCACCATTTACACCGGTATTGAAGGCGCGGATCTGAGCAATAATTCAGGTAAAGAGAAAGGCGTTCGGGTTGACAGCGTGAAAGCGGGCAGCGCGGCGGCCAGAATTGGCCTGAAAAAAGGCGACCTGATTCTTGGCGTCAACCAGCAGGCCGTCAGCAATCTGGGCGAACTGCGTAAAATCCTCGATACCAAGCCACCGGTACTGGCGTTGAACGTGCAGCGCGGAGACAGTTCACTGTATCTGCTGGCGCAGTAATCACAGGCAGCGGTTTATCAGGCGGACTTCGGTCCGCCTTTTTTATGGCGATGCGCACAAATGTGATGGTCGCCGCATTTCTGTTAATGCCTGCCAGGCCTTGTGCAGATGCACAATGTTCTCCCGGTATCGCGCGTCTATGCTGTTTTCCCCCTCTTTATGACTCAGGAGTACAGGATGGCAACCTGTCATCTCGACGCACGACTGGCGCAGGAAATTGTCGCGCGCACTATGAAAATCATTGATGGCAATGTCAACGTTATGGATGCGCGAGGACGGATTATTGGCAGCGGTGACCGGGAGCGCATCGGCGAATTACACGAGGGTGCATTGTTAGTGCTGTCTCAGGGACGTATTGTGGATATTGACGATGCGGTGGCCCGGCATCTGCATGGAGTCAGGCCGGGAATTAATCTGCCGTTGCGTATCGACGGGATGATTGTTGGAGTGATTGGTCTGACGGGCGAGCCGGGTGCGCTGCGTCACTATGGTGAATTAGTCTGTATGGCCGCAGAGATGATGCTGGAGCAGGCGCGGCTGTTGCACATGCTGGCGCAGGACAGCCGTCTGCGGGAAGAGTTGGTGCTCAATCTCATTCGCAGTGACGCGCTCTCCCCGCAACTCACCGAATGGGCGCAGCGCCTCGGCATCGATCTTAATCAGCCCCGAATCGTGGCGGTGATCGAAGTGGACAGCGGGCAGCTTGGCGTTGACAGCGCGATGTCAGAATTACAGCAGTTGCAGACGTTATTGACGACACCGGCGCGGGATAACCTGATTGCCATCGTCTCACTAACCGAAATGGTCGTGCTGAAACCGGCATTAAATGCACACGGACGTTATGATCAACACGATCACCGCAGGCGGGTCGAACAGCTCATGCAGCGCATGAAGGAAAGTGGTCATCTGCGCATGCGTATTGCGCTGGGCAATTTCTTTACGGGCATGGGCAGCATTGCACGTTCATATCGTACTGCGCGAACAACGATGGCGGTGGGAAAGCAGCGTATGCCCGAGGTTCGCAGCTATTTTTATCAGGATTTGATGCTGCCGGTCCTGCTCGACAGCTTACGGGGTGGCTGGCAGTCAAATGAACTGGCGCGTCCGCTGGAAAAGCTAAAAAGCATGGACAGCAACGGTTTGCTGCGACGCACGCTGAGTGCCTGGTTCAGCAACAATGTGCAGCCCGGCGCGACGTCGCGTGCGCTTTTTATTCATCGAAATACCCTGGAATACCGTTTAAATCGTATCGCTGAATTGACGGGACTCAACCTGGGCAAAGTCGACGATCGCCTGCTGTTGTACATCGCGATCCAACTGGATGAGCAGGGCTGACAGGGCCCGAAAAAACGAAGAGGACAGACTGATGCGCGCACGGCGTTGGGGATGTGGCTTACTGATACTTGCGTTCACCTGCCAGGCGGCGGCAACGGACACGCTGATTTTTCTCTCGACAAAGGCTTTGCTCACCACACGACAGGCCATCCAGAATCAGCAGGCAAGCCCACGTACGCAGCAAGCCTGGCAACAGCTGAAACAGCAGGCGGATAAGGCGCTTAAGCAGCCCGATCCCAGCGTCATGGACAAAGGTCTGGTGCCCCCCAGCGGCTCGCGACACGATTATCTCAGCCTGAGCGCGTACTGGTGGCCGGACGCCCGGCAGAAAACGGGGCTTCCGTGGAGCCGTCGGGATGGCGAGGTGAATCCCGACACAAAAAACAACCAAACAGACGGGCTGCGTTTTGCGCGTTTTAGTGCCGATGTGCAGGCACTGACGCTGGCCTGGTTCTTTTCGGGCGATGTACGCTATGCCAGTAAAGCCCAATCGATGATCCGTCACTGGTTTATCGATCCTGCCAGCCGCATGAACCCCAACCTTAACTTTGCGCAAGGCGTGCCGGGCATCAGCACGGGTCGGCATGATGGCGTACTGGATGGGCGTTATTTTGCCACCCGCATTGTTGATGCGTTGATATTGCTGCGTCAGTCACCTGGCTGGCGTGCAGGCGACGAGGCCGCGCTACAGCGCTGGTTCCACGACTACCTTACCTGGCTGCAAACCAGTAAGCTGGCGCGCCAGGAGCGGCATGCGGCCAACAATCACGGTAGCTGGTATTGTGTCCAGGTGGCCGGGATTGCCGCTTACCTGCATAACGACGCCGTTATGAGGGACATGATGGCGCTGGCTAAAACGAAGATCGATGAGCAAATAGCGCGTGATGGCACGCAGCCGCTTGAACTAGCCCGCACCCGCTCTTTTCACTACAGTTTTTTTAATTTACAGGCGCTGACTGCGATAGCGGCCTTGTCGTCTCAGCGCGGTGAGGAGGATCTCTGGCACTACTCTGACAAACAGGGCGGCTCGCTGCTGGCTGCGTTGGATTATATGGCACCGTTTAGTGATTCTGCGCGCCGCTGGCCGTGGAAGACGCGCGACCGTAACAGCGGACGCGTCATTCCCCTGCTTATGCTGGCGGATAATGCGCTGGGTTCTGCACGCTATCAATCCTGGATTGGCCGGTTTGACTGGCGTGAGGCGACTGAAGATGTCTTGCGTGAAGGAGCGTTGCTGCGGCAGGAGTAGGAGGGCATAAAAAAGGCCCGCCGCACAAAGTGACGCTCACTCAGGACGGCAGGCTATAGTGCGTTTGAAGGGATTAACGGCCGCTGCGGGTCAGTTTTTCCAGATCGGATTCAATTTCCGCGATCTTGTGTGACACCACACCTTCCAGATGACGCAGATCGTCCAGAATTTTACGTTTCAGATCGACTTCAACCTGATCGCGCTGGCAAATTTGATCCAGCTCATCGATGACATAGCGCAGGTTAGGGCTGATTTCCTGCACTTCACGGTAGCCCTGCGACGCATTATCGGCGACGACCGTTTTACGCTGACGAGGGTATTTAAATTTCACGCTTTTAGCGAAAAATTCGCCTTTATCTTTGCGGAAATAAATTTTCAAAATATCGTTATTCGCTTCCTGACGCAGGCTGTAGCGATCGATATCGTCGGGGTTACTAATGCCTAAGCTCTTAATATTGTCATACATAACGTTTTTTCCACCAAATGATAAGCGCGCAGAATTGTTCATGACTTAATGACTGTAGACATAAATAACATGAATCAGTGCGCAACAGGATTTAACTGGCGCGAATTATGACCTGGATGAAAAGTAAACGCACCCGTTGGTTCGCGTTGAAAAACAACATTACCCGTAACAGCTGTAAACAAAAGATGACGGGCTGTCAGGCAGCCCGTCCACAAGCTTAGTCGATCGTGCGCAGCAATTCATTAATGCCGGTTTTGGCCAGTGTTTTGGCATCCACTTTTTTCACGATAACCGCGCAATACAGGCTGTAGCTGCCATCTTTTGACGGCAGATTACCAGAGACGACGACCGATCCGGCAGGTACGCGTCCGTAATGAATTTCACCGGTTTCGCGGTCATAAATTTTGGTGCTTTGACCAATATAAACGCCCATTGAAATAACGGAACCTTCTTCAACAATCACGCCTTCAACAATTTCAGAACGTGCGCCGATGAAGCAGTTATCTTCAATAATGGTCGGATTAGCCTGCAGGGGCTCAAGCACCCCACCGATGCCTACGCCACCAGATAAGTGGACATTTTTACCAATTTGCGCACAGGAGCCCACGGTGGCCCAGGTGTCCACCATCGTTCCTTCGTCAACAAAGGCACCGATGTTCACATAGGAAGGCATCAACACGGTATTACGTGCAATAAAGGCACCTTTACGCACGGCGGCAGGCGGTACGACGCGGAAACCGGCGGCCTTAAAGCGCGCATCGTCCCAGTCAGCGAATTTCATTGGCACTTTGTCGTAAAAGCGTGTTTCTGCGCCTTCCATGACCTGATTGTCATTGATGCGGAAAGAGAGCAGAACGGCTTTTTTCAGCCACTGATGCGTTACCCATTCACCGTCGATTTTTTCAGAAACGCGCAGCTCACCACTGTCCAGTTTGGCGATAACCTGATTAATCGCGTCGCGGGTTTCAGTATCCACACTGGTCGGGGTGATATCAGCGCGACGTTCGAAGGCAGATTCAATAACACTCTGTAACTGTTGCATATTTTTTCCTGATCTGTCATTTGGGGTGCCGGTCAGCGACCAGCACAGGTAAAAAGTGAAAGTTCACAAATTGAAGCGGGTCACACTTTATCGTTTGGATTAAGGGCCTCTGTCAACCGTTGTTGCAGGGTCTGGCGCATTTCCTCATCCAGTGCCCGGCGTTCGCTATTGGCCAGAATAAACAAATCTTCGACACGTTCTCCAATGGTACTGATGCGCGCGCCATGCAGTGATACGCCGAGATCGGCAAACACCTCGCCGACGCGCGCCAGCAAGCCAGGCTGATCGAGCGCCACCAGTTCCAGATAACTCCGGCGATCGGTATGCGTCGGCAGAAAGTTTACTTCGGTATCCACGCTGAAATGGCGGAGTCGGGCAGCCTGACGGCGGGTACGTGGTGGCACCCAGTCTGACTGCGTAATCGCCTGTTCCAGCGCCTGAATGATCAGCGCATGACGATCGGGAGCCAGCGGGCTGCCATCCGGCTCCAGCACGATAAACGTATCCATCGCCATACCATCGCGGCTGGTAAAAATCTGCGCATCATGCACGCTGAGATTGCGGCGATCCAGCTCACCGGCCACGGCGGCAAACAGGTGTGGCCGGTCCGGGCTCCAGATAAAAATTTCTGTACCGCCTCGTGTAGCCTGTGGGCTTACCAGCACCAACGGTTTACGCAGATCGTGTTCCAGTAAATGGCGCGCATGCCAGGCGATCTGATTCGGCGTGTGACGCAGGAAGTAATCGGCACGGCACCGGTTCCATATGTGGTGAAGGCGGGCTTCATCGATGTTGTCCATGCGCAACAGTGCCAGCGCCTGTAAACGGTGATGGCGGACACGCTCACGCAGATCCGGGCTGTTCTCCATGCCGCGGCGCAGCTGTTTTTCAGTGGCAAAGAACAGTTCTCGCAGCAGACTTTGCTTCCAGCTGTTCCACAAGCTTTCATTAGTGGCGCAGATGTCGGCAACGGTCAGGCAAACCAGATAACGCAGCCGGTTCTCGTTCTGCATGACTTCGGCGAACTGTTGAATGACCGTAGGATCCTGAATGTCGCGGCGCTGCGCGGTAACTGACATCAGCAGATGATGACGAACCAGCCAGGCCACTAACTGGGTTTCACGTGAGTTAAGACCGTGCATCTCCGCAAACGCCAGCGCGTCCTGCGCACCCAGCACGGAGTGATCGCCGTTACGCCCTTTCGCGATGTCGTGTAACAGCGCAGCCATTAACAGTAATTCCTGTTGTGGCAGGCGAGGCCAGAGTTCAACGCACAACGGATGTTGCGGGCGCGTTGCTTCATTGGCAAAGCTCTCCAGTTTCTGCAACACCCGGATAGTGTGCTCATCGACGGTATAAGCATGAAATAAATCAAACTGCATCTGCCCGACAATGTGGCCCCAGAGCGGCGTATAGGCCCAGAGCACGCTGTGGCGATGCATCGGGACCAGCGCGCGACTGACCGCACCGGGATGACGCAGAATCGACATAAACAGGCGACGCGCTTCAGGCAACTGGCATAAGGGTTGCTCAAGATGACGTCGTGTATGACGCAGGCGGCGCAGTGTAGTGGAGTAGATCCCTTTGATGTTTTCATTGCGTACCATGACATAGAACATACGCAAGATCGCCTGGGGTTCCCGATCAAACAGGGTTTCATCACGCAGATCGATCAGGTTACCGCGCAGCTGGAAATCGTCATCAATGGCATAAGGTTTTTCATTGGTGGAGAGCGCCAGAATGGCCTCATCGAACAGTTGCAACAGCATCTGGTTAAGCTCACCGATGCGCCGCGTGACGCGGTAAAAATCTTTCATCATGCGTTCGACCGGTTCGTTGCCTTCTCCCTCATAATTCAGGCGCCGGGCAACGCTGAGCTGGCGGTCAAACAGCAGGCGGTTATCGTACCGTGGCAGAGACAGGTGCAGGGCAAAGCGAATGCGCCAGAGAAACGCCTGGCACTCATTCAGCTCGCTGCGCTCTGCGTCCGTCAGGAAACCAAAGCCTGACATCTCATCCAGCGTGGTCGCGCCAAAGTGGCGACGGGCAACCCATTGTAAGGTATGAATGTCACGTAACCCGCCGGGGCTGCTTTTGATATCCGGTTCCAGGTTATAGCTGGTACCGTGATAACGTGTATGGCGTTCCTGCTGCTCGTCGATTTTGGCGGCAAAAAAGCGGGATGATGGCCAGAAGCCATCGCTGAAGACATTTTTTTGTAATTCCAGAAACAGCGCGACATCGCCGGTCAGCATTCGGGCTTCAATCAGATTGGTCGCCACGGTCAGATCGGACAGCCCTTCCAGCAGGCACTCTTCGAGGCTACGTACACTGTGGCCGACCTCCAGCTTGAGATCCCACATCAGCGTCAGTAGCGCGCTGGCGCTCTGCGCCGCCTGCTCATCCAGCGGTTGACGGCTGAGAATTAAGATATCAATATCGGAAAGGGGATGCAGTTCACCGCGGCCGTAACCGCCGACGGCGACAAGCGTGATGGCTTTCATGCTGTCGAAGCCAAAAAAACGCCACAAACGGCGCAGCAGGCGATCGATAAACAGCGTTCGGGCGTGAATCAGATCTTCGACAGGCTCACCGGCATCAAACGCCGCCGCCAGGTGCTGCTGGAAGCCCTCCAGACGTTGCTTTAAGACGTCGCGTGTCAGCGTATCGTCTTGCCACTCGCCAGGGGAATCATTCAGGCCGTTTTTCACTTCTTGCGACAGGCTCATGCAACGCTCTCATCATTAACCATAAAAAAACCGGCAGAGCGCCGGCTTTTTTATTCGTGGTGGAATTACTCCTGGTTAACTAACACCGCAGGCAGGGTGTCGTCTTTTCGCAGGGTTAAAATCTCACAGCCGTTATCCGTCACCACAATAGTATGCTCGTACTGCGCCGACAAGCTGCGATCTTTGGTTTTCACCGTCCAGCCGTCTTTCATGGTACGAATGCGGTAATCACCGGCGTTCACCATTGGTTCAACGGTAAAGGTCATTCCTGCCTGCAGGACCACTCCGCCGTCATCCGCGTCGTAATGCAGCACCTGAGGCTCTTCATGGAAGCCTTTGCCAATGCCGTGACCGCAGTATTCCCGCACGACAGAGAAGTCATTCGCTTCGACGTATTTTTGAATCGCGCGGCCCAGCTCGCGCAGCCGAATGCCCGGCTTAACTAAACGCAGTGACAGATAAAGGCTTTCCTGCGTCACGCGGCACAGACGTTCGCCCTGAATGGTGGGTTTACCCACGATAAACATTTTGGACGTATCGCCATGGTAATCGTCTTTAATCACGGTCACGTCAATGTTAACGATATCCCCGTCTTTTAACGGGCGATCGTCACTGGGGATGCCATGGCAAACCACTTCATTCACTGAGATACAGACAGATTTAGGAAAACCGTGGTAACCCAGGCAGGCAGACACCGCCTGCTGCTTCTCGGTAATGTGCGCATGACAAAGGCGATCCAGTTCGCCCGTCGTCACGCCAGGCTGCACGTGCGGTTCGATCATTTCAAGCACTTCCGCAGCCAGCCGACCTGCGACGCGCATTTTTTCGATTTCTTCGGGAGTTTTTATTGAGATTGCCATTAAATTATTCCGCTGTTGCTGAAATTTTCAGCAATAATGAACGCTGTGCTGTCATGTTAACAGCAAGCCAAAAGGGCTGCCAAACGGAGAACGCATCGCGCGCCATAAGCGAACAATTATTGGCGTCCAGAGCCTGATTGTGGTATAAAGCGCGCCGACGATTCTCTGTGGGCTGCAAGGTCAACGGGAACCGCAATAATCTCACTATGTGTACTAAAACACACATGTATCGACACATACGCCGGGGTGCCTTGAAAGAGGTCGGTTGTATGGGATACATGGAGGCCCAACCCCAATTAAACTAGAGGTAGTAATCATGGCAACTGTTTCCATGCGCGATATGCTCAAGGCTGGTGTTCACTTCGGTCACCAGACCCGTTACTGGTGCCCAAAAATGAAGCCATTCATTTTCGGTGCGCGTAACAAAGTTCACATCATCAACCTTGAGAAAACCGTACCAATGTTCAACGAAGCTCTGGCTGAGTTGACCAAAATCTCTTCCCGTAAAGGTAAGATTCTGTTCGTTGGTACCAAGCGCGCTGCTGCCGAAGCGGTAAAAGAGTCTGCACTGAGCTGCGACCAGTTCTTCGTAAACCACCGCTGGTTGGGTGGTATGCTGACTAACTGGAAAACCGTTCGTCAGTCTATCAAACGTCTGAAAGAGCTTGAGACCCAGTCTCAGGACGGCACTTTCGACAAACTGACCAAGAAAGAAGCGCTGATGCGCGCTCGTGAGCTGGCCAAGCTGGAAAACAGCCTGGGCGGTATCAAAGACATGGGCGGTTTGCCGGATGCACTGTTTGTTGTCGATGCTGACCACGAACACATCGCAATCAAAGAAGCAAACAACCTGGGCATCCCAGTATTTGCTATCGTTGATACTAACTCTGATCCGGATGGCGTTGATTACGTTATCCCAGGTAACGACGATGCGATCCGTGCTATCAACCTGTACCTGACTGCCGTTGCGACTACCGTTCGCGAAGGCCGTTCTCAGGATCTGGCTGAGCAGGCTGAAGAAGCGTCTTTAGAAAACGCTTAATTAAGGTTTGCTCTGTAGAAGAGCCCTTAGCATTCAGATGTGATCTGTAAGGGGCCAAACATGGCCCCTTTATTTTATCCAAGTCTGTAACGCCCCTGTTCAGGTCGGCGGGACAGAGTAAATTTTCCGCAAATAAGTACCTGTTGATGCACCCGTGCTCAGGTACGAACCGAGGATTCTGGAATGGCTGAAATTACCGCTGCACTGGTAAAAGAACTGCGTGAGCGTACTGGCGCAGGCATGATGGACTGCAAAAAAGCGCTGACTGAAGCGAGCGGCGACATCGAGCTGGCGATTGAAAACATGCGTAAGTCTGGCGCAATCAAAGCAGCGAAAAAAGCAGGTAACGTTGCTGCTGACGGCGTGATCAAAACCAAAATCGTTGGTAACTACGGTGTGATTCTGGAAGTAAACTGCCAGACTGACTTCGTTGCAAAAGATGGCGGCTTCCAGGCATTTGCTGACAAAGTGCTGGACGCGGCTGCGGCTAACCGCATCACCGACGTTGAAGCGCTGAAAGCACAGTTTGAAGAAGAGCGCGTTGCACTGGTTGCCAAAATCGGTGAAAACATCAACATTCGTCGCGTTGCAGTGCTGGAAGGCGAAGAGCTGGGCAGCTACCTGCACGGCGCACGTATCGGCGTTCTGGTTTCAGCGAAAGGCGCTAACGAAGATCTGATCAAACAGATCGCGATGCACGTTGCGGCAAGCAAGCCTGAGTTTGTTAAGCCAGAAGACGTTTCTGCCGAAGTGGTTGAGAAAGAGTACCAGGTTCAGCTGGATATCGCGATGCAGTCTGGCAAGCCAAAAGAAATTGCAGAGAAAATGGTTGAAGGCCGCATGAAGAAATTCACCGGTGAAGTTTCTCTGACCGGTCAGGCATTCGTTATCGATCCAGCCAAAACCGTTGGCCAGGCGCTGAAAGAGCAGGGCGCTGACGTGATCAACTTCATCCGCTTCGAAGTGGGCGAAGGCATTGAGAAAGTTGAGACTGATTTTGCTGCTGAAGTTGCAGCGATGTCCAAACAGTCTTAATGATCTGAAAGAACCGCCAGATGGCGGTTCTTTTTTGTCTGCCACAGGCAAAAGATACGTTTTCAGTTTCATCCCAATAGCAATTCTTTTGCTGTAAGCGGATGATTGATCGGAATTACTTCTCACTCATCATATCTTCCAGGAAGAACTGACCATGGCGACCAACGCAAAACCTGTTTATCAACGTATCCTGCTAAAACTCAGCGGTGAAGCACTGCAAGGTGCAGAAGGTTTTGGTATCGACGCGAGTGTGCTTGACCGCATGGCTCAGGAAGTTAAAGAGCTGGTCGAACTGGGTATCCAGGTGGGCGTTGTGATTGGCGGGGGCAACCTGTTCCGTGGAGCGGGTCTGGCACAGGCGGGCATGAACCGCGTTGTCGGCGACCACATGGGGATGCTGGCCACCGTAATGAATGGCCTGGCAATGCGTGATGCGCTGCATCGTGCCTATGTTAACGCCCGTCTGATGTCGGCCATTCCCCTGAACGGCGTGTGCGACAACTACAGCTGGGCAGAAGCCATCAGCCTGTTACGCAATAACCGCGTTGTCATCTTCTCCGCAGGTACCGGTAACCCCTTCTTTACGACGGATTCTGCCGCCTGTCTGCGCGGTATCGAAATCGAAGCCGATGTGGTGTTGAAAGCCACCAAAGTTGACGGCGTTTATTCTGCGGACCCCGTGAAGCACCCCGATGCAACACTGTACGAAAAACTGACCTATGCGGAAGTGCTGGATCAAGAGCTAAAAGTGATGGATCTCGCCGCGTTTACGCTGGCGCGCGATCACAAACTGCCTATCCGCGTTTTCAACATGAACAAGCCTGGCGCATTGCGTCGCGTAGTGATGGGTGAAAAAGAAGGCACCCTGATTACGCATTAATACCCGAGGCGAGATAAAATAGGGTATATTCTGTCAGTGCGGCGCGGTATTGCCGCACGCCATTCAGGATTATCGATGCTTATCGATCCCGCTTCCGGTAATGCCGGAACTGGCCAGGTCAAACCGAATCCAAGGGTTTTAACGTGATTAACGACATTAAAAAAGATGCTGATACGCGCATGGATAAATGCGTGGAAGCATTCAAAACCACTATCAGCAAGGTGCGCACAGGTCGTGCTTCACCTTCACTGCTCGACGGCATCATCGTTGAATATTACGGCACGCCGACGCCACTGCGTCAGCTGGCTTCCGTCACTGTTGAAGATTCCCGCACGCTGAAAATCAACGTGTTTGATCGCTCTCTCGGCCCGGCCGTTGAAAAAGCGATTATGGCGTCTGATCTTGGGCTGAATCCCAGCTCTGCCGGTTCGGACATTCGTGTTCCGCTGCCTGCACTGACCGAAGAACGTCGTAAAGACCTGATTAAAATCGTGCGCGGCGAAGCCGAGCAGGGCCGTGTGTCGGTACGTAACGTCCGTCGCGATGCCAACGATAAGATCAAAGCGCTGCTGAAAGATAAAGAGATCAGCGAAGACGACGAACGTCGCGCGCAGGATGAAATCCAGAAAATGACCGATGCGCACATCAAGAAAGTCGATGCAGCATTGGCCGAAAAAGAAACGGAGCTGATGGATTTCTAATTCCATCTTCGCCGACGAAAACGCCGTACAGGGAGGCCTTCTGACTGAATGCCATCTCTGGCGGCGTTTTACGTTGTGCCCCACGCTTTTACCGATACAGGGACAGCATTATGAAGCGATTAACTCTGCTGGGTTCGACCGGATCAATCGGCACCAGCACGCTGGCCGTTGTTAAAGCCAATCCGGCGCTTTACCAGGTCACGGCGCTGGTGGCGGGCAAAAATGTAGCCCTGATGGCAGAACAGTGTGCACAGTTTCAACCGCGCTACGCCGCCATGGCAGATGAAGACGCTGCCGCCGCGCTACGTGAGCGACTGAGAGCATTGAAGATCAGGACTGAAGTGCTCTCCGGCGTTCAGGCAGCCTGTGAACTGGCCGCGCTGGATGAGGTTGACCAGGTGATGGCCGCAATTGTGGGTGCATCGGGGTTATTACCCACGCTGGCCGCCATTCGCGCCGGCAAAACGGTCTTGCTGGCGAACAAAGAATCGCTGGTCACCTGCGGCCGTTTATTTATGGAGGCGGTACGTCAACATAACGCGCAGTTGTTGCCGGTCGATAGCGAGCACAATGCCATTTTTCAGAGTTTGCCCGCTTCCATCCAGCATCAGTTAGGTTACGCTGACCTGCAGAATAACGGCATTGAGTCGATTATTCTTACGGGATCGGGTGGCCCTTTTCGTGACACAAATTTAGCGGATCTGAGCAATATGTCGCCAGATCAGGCTTGTGCACATCCGAACTGGACAATGGGGCGTAAAATCTCTGTTGATTCGGCCACCATGATGAATAAAGGTCTTGAATACATTGAAGCGCGCTGGCTGTTTAATGCCAGCGCAGCGCAGATGGAAGTGATTTTGCACCCACAATCGGTGATCCACTCCATGGTGCGGTATTGCGATGGCAGTGTGCTGGCCCAGTTAGGTTCGCCTGACATGCGGACACCAATCGCCCACAGTATGGCCTGGCCCGCACGTATTGAGGCTGGGGTCACACCGCTGGACTTTACCCGCATGTCGGCACTGACCTTCTCGGCACCTGATTTTGGTCGTTACCCCTGTCTCAAACTCGCGATTGATGCCTGCGAAGCCGGACAGGCAGCGACCACCACGCTCAATGCGGCCAATGAGATTGCCGTGGCGGCTTTCCTGGATAAGCAGATCCGTTTTACGGATATTGCCGCGTTGAACAGCGCAGTGCTGTCGGCGCATCACTGTCAGGAGCCGGACTCCGTGGATGCGGTCATTGACATTGACCGAAGCGCACGCGCGGCGGCAACAGAAATGTTGTCCCATTTCACGTCGTAATAACGATTACGCTGAGGCTATTTGTTCGCTTCGGGTGAAAATGTTATAGTCGCTGGCTCGCGTTTAACGGTCTGTCACCGAATTCGGTGTGGCCCGGCAGGCAATGTCGGGATTTGTACCGGGCGCAATGTATTCAGAAACCACAGCATTTCTGATGAAAGGAATTGATTACGCGTTATGTCGTCTGAAAATCACAACAACACCGATGACCAACAGGGTACCGGTCCGCGCCACGTCGCTATCATCATGGATGGCAATGGCCGCTGGGCTAAAAACCAGGGAAAACTGCGTATTTCCGGCCATAAAGCGGGCGTGAAATCAGTACGCCGCGCCGTTAGCTTTGCTGTCAATAATAATCTGGAAGCGTTAACGCTTTACGCCTTTAGCAGCGAAAACTGGAGCCGTCCTGCGCAGGAAGTGACAGCCTTAATGGAACTGTTTGTCTGGGCGCTGGATAGCGAAGTGAAGAGCCTGCATAAACACAATGTCCGCTTACGCATTATTGGCGATATCAGTCGATTCAGCCCGCGTATTCAGGAACGTGTCCGTCGGGCCGAGGCGCTGACGGAAAATAACGATCGCCTGACGTTAAACATCGCCGCTAACTACGGCGGACGTTGGGATATCATCGAAGGTGTTAAAAAGTTGGCTGAACAGGTACAGGAAGGCTTGTTACGCCCTGATCAGATAACCGAAGAGAGTCTGACGTCGCAGCTGTGTATGAACCAGCTGGCGCCAGTGGATTTAGTGATAAGGACCGGGGGAGAGCATCGGATTAGCAACTTCCTGTTGTGGCAGATTGCCTATGCGGAATTCTATTTTACTGATGTGCTCTGGCCGGATTTTGATGAACACGTTTTTGAAGGTGCACTGAATGCATTCTCTCTGCGGGAGCGACGCTTTGGCGGCGCTGCACCAGGCGGCGCCTGAGCAATCTGGGGGTAACCTTTGCTGAAGTCTCGTCTGATCACCGCGCTGATCCTTATTCCGCTGGTGATCGCTGCATTGTTCTGGTTACCGCCTGTTGGCTTTGCAATTGTTACGATTATCATCTGCATGCTTGCCGCCTGGGAATGGGGGCAGCTGTCCGGTATGGCATCGCGTCAGCAACGTATCTGGCTGGCCGTGATCTGTGGCCTTGTGCTGACGCTTATGCTCCTTACCCTTCCCCCTTACGAACATAACGCCTATCTGCCGCAGGTTACAGGCTGGCTGTGGGCTTCGCTGGCCTGGTGGACGGGCGCGCTGCTGTTGGTTCTGTTTTATCCGGCCTCTGCGACACTCTGGCGTCATTCCCGGCTTCTCCGCCTGCTGTTCGGTGTCTTAACCATTATTCCTTTCTTCTGGGGCATGATGGCGCTCCGCCAGTATCACTACGAATCTGATCATTTTGCCGGTGCATGGTGGCTGTTGTTTGTCATGTTTCTGGTCTGGGGGGCCGATTCAGGTGCCTATATGTTCGGTAAGCTGTTTGGCAGGCATAAGCTGGCCCCCAAAGTGTCACCCGGTAAAACCTGGGAAGGATTTTTGGGCGGACTGGTCTCTTCCGCGCTTATTGCTGTGCTGTTTGCCAGCTTTGCGCCGCTGACCATCCCGACGGGCACGCTGGTCATGTGTGCGGTGATGTCGACGCTCGCATCAGTCCTGGGCGATCTCACGGAAAGCATGTTTAAACGTGAAGCCGGTATCAAAGACAGCGGTAACCTGATCCCGGGACATGGCGGCATCCTCGACCGCATTGACAGCCTGACAGCAGCCGTACCGGTCTTTGCCTGCCTGTTACTGTTGGTGTTTCAGACACTCTAAGGGCAAACGACGATGTTAAGCGTAATCTGGAGTTTTGCCGCATTCATCATTGCACTGGGCATATTAATTACGGTGCATGAATTTGGCCATTTTTGGGTGGCGCGGCGCTGCGGGGTCAGAGTCGAACGTTTTTCAATCGGTTTTGGTAAAGCGTTATGGCAACGCCGTGACCGACATGGGACCGAATTTGTTCTTGCCCTCATTCCACTTGGCGGTTACGTCAAAATGTTGGATGAGCGGGTCGAAAGCGTCCCTGCGGAACTCCGGCACCAGGCGTTTAACAATAAAGCCATCTGGCAGCGCGCCTCCATTATCGCTGCTGGTCCTGTCGCCAATTTCCTGTTCGCCATCTTTGCCTACTGGGTCGTCTTCATTCATGGCGTGCCGGGTGTGAAACCTGTGGTTGGTGAAATTCTGAACGGTTCGGTAGCGGCGGAAGCGCAAATTACACCCGGAACGGAACTTAAGGCCGTCGACGGTATCGAAACGCCTGACTGGGAAGCTGTGCGCATGGCGCTGGTCGGTAAAATCGGTGACAGCAGCACGACGCTGACAGTGGGTCGCTTTGGCGAACAAGGGACGCAGCAAAAGCACGTTGATTTGCGGAACTGGCAGTTTGAGCCTGATAAGCAGGATCCGGTGGTGGCGCTGGGGATACGTCCTCGCGGTCCACAGATCGAAACGACACTGGCTGAAGTGCAAAAGAATTCACCCGCCAGTGAAGCCGGTTTGCAAGCGGGCGACAGGATCGTTAAAGTCGATGGTCAGTTATTAACGCAATGGCAGCTTTTTGCGACTCAGGTTCGGGATAACCCCGGAAAAAGTATGGCCCTTGAGGTCGATCGCAACGGTGAAGCGGTGAAGTTGACCCTGACGCCGGAAGCGAAACCTGGAAATAAAGCGGAAGGGTTTGCGGGCGTCATTCCGCGAGTTGTTCCTCTGCCAGACGAGTACAAAACGGTAAGACAATATGGCGCGTTCCCGGCCATTGGTGAGGCCAGTGTAAAAACCTGGCAACTGATGAAGCTGACCGTCTCCATGTTGGGCAAGTTAATAACCGGTGATGTGAAGTTGAACAACCTGAGCGGCCCAATCTCGATTGCGCAAGGTGCAGGTTTGTCAGCCGAGTACGGAATGATTTACTACCTGATGTTCCTGGCGTTGATTAGCGTCAACTTAGGAATCATCAATCTGTTCCCGCTGCCGGTTTTAGATGGTGGGCACTTGCTCTTCCTGGCGATCGAAAAGATCAAAGGGGGACCGGTGTCCGATCGAGTTCAAGACTTTAGTTATCGCATCGGCTCAATACTGCTGGTGATGTTAATGGGGCTTGCACTTTTCAATGATTTCTCACGCCTGTAACCGCTGGAACGCGAGCTTGCGTGGGATGTGTTAGGAAAACGCATAATAACGATGGCGATGAAAAAGTTGCTCATAGCGTCGCTGCTGTTTAGCAGCGCCACCGTTTACGGTGCAGACGATTTCGTGGTGAAGGACATTCATTTCGAAGGGCTGCAGCGAGTCGCCGTCGGCGCGGCTCTGCTGAGCATGCCAGTTCGGGTTGGCGATACGGTGAATGACGATGACGTCAGAAATACCATTCGCTCCCTGTTCGCGACTGGCAACTTTGAGGATGTTCAGGTCCTGCGAGATGGTAATACGCTGATTGTTCAGGTTAAAGAACGTCCTACCATCGCCAGCATTACCTTCAGCGGTAACAAAGCGGTTAAGGACGATCAGCTCAAACAGAACCTTGAAGCCTCAGGTGTGCGCGTCGGCGAAGCGCTGGACCGCACCACAATCTCTTCAATCGAGAAGGGACTGGAAGACTTCTACTACAGCGTGGGTAAATATACCGCCAGCGTAAAAGCCGTTGTCACACCGCTGCCGCGTAACCGCGTCGATCTGAAACTGGTCTTTACCGAAGGTGTTTCTGCCAAAATTCAGCAGATCAACATTGTAGGTAATAAAGCCTTCAGTTCAGACGAACTCATTTCCCGTTTCCAGCTGCGTGACGAAGTGCCGTGGTGGAACGTGGTGGCTGACCGTAAATACCAGAAACAGAAACTGGCGGGTGACCTTGAAACCCTGCGCAGCTTCTATCTGGATCGCGGTTATGCCCGTTTCAATATTGATTCGACGCAGGTGAGCCTGACGCCGGATAAAAAAGGCATCTACATCACCGTTAACATCACCGAAGGCGATCAGTACAAGATTGCCGGCGTTATTGTTAACGGCAGCATGGCCGGCCATTCGGCGGAAATCGAACATCTGACCAAAATCCCGGCGGGCGAGCTGTATAACGGCGCAAAAGTCACGTCGATGGAAGATGATATCAAGAAGCTGTTAGGTCGCTACGGTTATGCCTATCCGCGCGTCGTGACGCAGCCTGAAATTAACGATGCCGATAAAACCGTTAAGTTGCATATCAACGTGGATGCGGGCAACCGCTACTACGTGCGTAAAGTGCGCTTTGAAGGTAACGACACCTCGAAAGATGCCGTACTGCGTCGCGAAATGCGCCAGATGGAAGGTGCCTGGCTGGGCAGCGATCTGGTCGATCAGGGTAAAGAGCGCCTGAATCGTACAGGTTACTTCGAAACCGTTGACGTGGATACGCAGCGTGTACCGGGCTCACCGGATCAGGTTGACGTGGTTTACAAAGTTAAAGAGCGTAACACCGGTACCTTTAACTTCGGCGTCGGCTACGGTACGGAAAGTGGCGTCAGCTTCCAGGTCGGCGTGACCCAGGATAACTGGCTGGGTACCGGGAATACCGTCGGTATCAGCGGAACCAAAAACGACTACCAGACCTATGCAGAGTTCTCCCTGACCGATCCTTACTTTACCGTTGATGGTGTGAGTCTGGGCGGCCGGGTGTTCTACAACAACTTTAAGGCCAGCGACGCCGATCTCTCCGGCTATACCAACAGAAGTTACGGTACAGACGGGACATTGGGCTTCCCAATCAATGAGAACAACTCGCTGCGCGTCGGTCTGGGTTATGTACACAACGACCTGTCGGATATGCGTCCTCAGGTTGCGATGTGGCGCTATCTGGACTCAGTCGGTAAGCCACAGCAGTTAAACCGCAATGGCGATTTCTCGGCTGACGACTTCACCTTTAACTATGGCTGGACGTATAACACGCTGGACCGCGGTTTCTTCGCGACCTCGGGTAACCGTACCAACCTGAACGGTAAGGTGACGATCCCGGGTTCGGATAATGAATTCTACAAAGTCACCCTGGACAGCCAACAGTATGTGCCGATCAATAAAGATCACACCTGGGTTGTGCTGGGTCGTGGCCGTGTCGGCTATGGCGACGGGCTGGGCGGTAAAGAGATGCCGTTCTATGAGAACTTCTACGCCGGTGGTTCCAGTACCGTGCGTGGCTTCCAGTCCAACACCATCGGTCCGAAAGCGGCCTACCTGAATGATGGCTCATCATACTGTAACCTGAGCGATCCTAACGGTATCTGTAAATCGAGTGATGCGGTGGGCGGTAACGCGATGGCGATTGCCAGCCTTGAGCTGATTACGCCCACGCCGTTCCTGAGTGAGAAATATTCGAACTCGGTACGTACGTCGCTGTTTGTCGACGCCGGTACCGTCTGGGATACCAAATGGCAGAACACCGCTGAAACGCGCGCTGCCGGTATTCCTGACTACAGCGATCCAAACAACATTCGCGTCTCGACCGGTGTGTCTTTACAGTGGATGTCGCCGCTGGGGCCGTTAGTGTTCTCCTACGCCCAGCCGGTTAAGAAAGTGGACGGAGATAAGTCAGAGCAGTTCCAGTTTAACATTGGTAAAACCTGGTAACGTTCTGTACAGGGATGTGAAAAAAATAGCTTGCAGCTGTGGAGCATTGTTATGCTCCGCACTGCAAACATACATGTTGAGGGTAAGGAGTTTATAGTGAAAAAGTTGTTATGTGCAGTTACTCTGGGTGTTGCATTGGCTGCTTCTGCTGGCGCACAGGCGGCCGATAAAGTCGCAACTGTTGATCTGAGCCAGGTTTTCCAGAAATCACCTCAGCGCGCTGCTATCTCCAAACAGCTTGAGAGTGAGTTCCAGGGCCGCGCCACTGAACTCCGTTCTCAGCACGACAAAATTCAGCAGGAAATGCAGGATCTGCAGCGCAATGCGCCGACCATGAAGGCGAGCGAGCGCAACAAGAAAGAGAAGCAGATCGAATCTGAGCGCAATGCCTTCCAGGCGAAAGCAGACGCGTTTGAGAAAGACAACCAGACCCGTCAGGTTCAGGAACGTAACAAGCTGCTGGAAAAAATCCAGACTGCCGTTCAGTCAGTTGCCAAAAGCGGCGGATATGACCTGGTCCTGAATTCTCAGGCTGTGCTTTATTCTGGTTCTGATGTGAAAGACATCACTGATGAAGTTGCGAAGCAGGTTAAATAATCGATGTCATCAATTCGACTGGCTGATTTAGCCCAGCAGTTGGATGCAGAATTGCACGGAGATGGCGATATCGCCATCTCCGGCATTGCTTCTATGCAATCCGCCACAACTGGTCAAATCACATTTCTTGCCAACAGCCGCTACCGCGAGCAGCTCGCGCTGGTCCAGGCATCAGCCGTGGTGCTGACGGAAGCGGATCTGGAATGGTGTAAAACCGCCGCGCTGGTGGTGAAAAATCCTTATCTCACCTATGCGAGAATGGCGCAGCTGCTCGACACTACGCCACAGCCCGCGCAGGATATTGCGCCAAGTGCTGTGATTAATCCCAGCGCGAGACTCGGTGCCAATGTCTCTGTCGGGGCCAATGCGGTTATTGAATCTGACGTTGAGCTCGGTGATAACGTTGTCATTGGCGCAGGCTGTTTTGTGGGTAAAAAAACCCGTATCGGCAGCGGTACGCGTTTGTGGGCTAACGTCTCGGTTTACCATGAAGTAGTCATTGGTCAGCATTGCCTGATTCAGTCCGGCACCGTCATCGGTTCTGATGGCTTCGGCTACGCGAACGATCGGGGTAACTGGGTGAAAATACCGCAGTTGGGCTCGGTGATTATTGGCGATCGGGTAGAAATTGGTGCCTGTACGACCATTGATCGTGGTGCGCTGGATAACACTCTGATCGGCAATGGTGTTATCATAGATAACCAATGTCAGATTGCCCACAACGTAGTGATTGGCGACAATACTGCGGTTGCTGGCGGTGTGATCATGGCGGGTAGTTTAAAAATTGGTCGTTATTGTATGATTGGCGGTGCCAGCGTCATCAACGGCCATATGGAAATCTGTGACAAAGTAACCGTAACCGGTATGGGCATGGTTATGCGTCCGATAACAGAACCTGGTGTATACTCCTCAGGAATTCCATTACAGCCCAACAAAACCTGGCGCAAAACTGCAGCGTTGGTGATGAATATCGACGACATGAGCAAACGCTTAAAAGCAATCGAGCGCAAAGTCGGCAAAGACGACTAAACGCCATCCCATGACTGACCGGCTTTCATAATAACAGTGTAAGCAGGGAAGCCAGGCGCCACGGAAACTATTTGCGGCCTGCCAACGATCATGATGATCGGTGCAGGCCGTGTTATTGATGTCATCAGATTTTTAGGACAGGAAGAGTATTTTGACTACTGAAACTCATACTCTGCAAATTGAAGAGATTTTAGAGCTGCTGCCGCACCGTTATCCGTTTCTGCTGGTAGACCGCGTGCTGGATTTTGAAGAAAACAAATATCTGCGCGCGGTAAAGAACGTCTCCTTTAACGAACCGTTTTTCCAGGGGCATTTCCCTGGTAAACCGATTTTTCCCGGCGTTCTGATTCTGGAAGCGATGGCGCAGGCCACCGGTATTCTGGCATTCAAAAGCGTGGGTAAACTGGAGCCAGGCGAGCTCTATTATTTTGCAGGCATTGATAATGCCCGTTTCAAGCGTCCGGTCGTACCGGGCGATCAAATGATTATGGAAGTGACTTTCGAGAAAACCCGCCGTGGTCTGACGCGCTTTAACGGCGTAGCGACCGTGGACGGTAAAATCGTTTGTGAAGCGACCATGATGTGTGCCCGTAGCCGGGAGGCATAATTCGTGATTGATCCAACCGCCAACATCCATCCCAGTTCTGTCATTGAAGACGGGGCCATCATCGGCCCTGGCGTTCATATCGGCCCGTTCTGCTTTATCGGGGCGAATGTTGAAATTGGTGAAGGAACCGTACTCAAGTCACACGTTGTGGTGAATGGCCATACACGTATCGGTAAAGACAATCAGATCTATCAGTTCGCCTCCATTGGTGAAGTGAATCAGGATTTAAAATACGCGGGCGAACCTACCCGGGTTGAGATTGGCGATCGTAACCGAATCCGTGAAAGCGTCACCATTCATCGCGGCACGACGCAGGGCACGAATGTCACGGTTGTCGGCAGCGACAACCTGCTGATGGTTAACGTCCACATCGCCCATGACTGTGTGATCGGCAACCGCTGCATCATGGCCAACAACGCCACGCTGGGCGGCCATGTCACGGTGGATGATTTCGCCATCATTGGCGGTATGACCGCTGTGCACCAGTGGTGCACCATTGGCGCGCATGTGATGGTTGGCGGGTGTTCAGGCGTTGCTCAGGATGTGCCGCCCTATGTTATTGCACAGGGGAATCACGCGACGCCATTCGGAATCAATATTGAAGGCCTGAAACGTCGCGGCTTCAGCAAAGA
Organism: Pantoea sp. CS_6; assembly: GCF_041954745.1. Classification (NCBI taxonomy): domain Bacteria; kingdom Pseudomonadati; phylum Pseudomonadota; class Gammaproteobacteria; order Enterobacterales; family Erwiniaceae; genus Pantoea; species Pantoea sp. CS_6. The sequence continues at coordinate 18,533 of NZ_JAVAYG010000007.1, read as the reverse complement.
GTCACTGCACGCGATTCGTAATGCCTATAAGTTGCTTTACCGCAGCGGCAGAACGCTGGATGAGGTTAAGCCAGAAATCGAAGCGATTGCTCAGCAACACAGTGAAGTGCAGCCTTTCTATGACTTTTTTGCCCGTTCAACTCGTGGATTAATTCGCTAATTCATGTCAGCGCGTCCCCTTACGATAGCCGTCGTCGCCGGAGAAACCTCTGGCGACATCCTTGGTGCAGGCCTGATTCGTGCCTTAAAAGCGCGTCATCCTGATGCCCGGTTTGTTGGCGTCGCAGGCCCATTGATGCAGGCCGAAGGCTGTGAAGCCTGGTACGAAATGGAAGAACTGGCGGTGATGGGCATTGTGGAAGTGCTGGGACGATTGCGCCGCTTGCTGGCTATTCGTCGCGATCTGACACAGCGCTTTATCTCGCTGAAACCCGATGTGTTTGTCGGTATTGACGCACCGGATTTCAATATCACGCTGGAAGGTAATCTTAAGCGCGCAGGCATTCGCACGATTCATTACGTCAGTCCCTCTGTCTGGGCCTGGCGGCAAAAACGGGTGTTCAAAATCGGTCGCAACACCGATCTGGTGCTGGCATTTCTGCCGTTTGAAAAAGCCTTTTACGATCGTTTCGGTGTCCCGTGCCGTTTTATCGGCCACACCATGGCGGATGCTATGCCGCTACAGCCCGACAAAGCCGCCGCCCGTCGCCATCTGGGCATTGACGACAATGCCCAGTGTCTGGCGTTATTGCCCGGCAGTCGCGGTGCCGAAGTTGACATGCTGAGTGCTGACTTTCTTAAAACGGCGCAGATACTGCGTAAGCGCTATCCGGCGCTGGAAATTGTGGTACCGCTGGTTAACCCGAAGCGCCGCGAGCAGTTTGAGCAAATCAAAGCGCAGGTTGCGCCGGAGCTGCCCGTGCATCTGCTGGACGGGCAGGGCCGTGAAGCGATGGTGGCCAGTGATGCTGCGCTGCTGGCGTCCGGCACCGCGGCGCTTGAATGCATGCTGGCGAAATGCCCCATGGTCGTGGGCTACCGAATGAAGCCGTTTACCTTCTGGCTGGCAAAACGCCTGGTCAAAACTGACTACGTTTCGTTGCCTAACCTGCTGGCCGGGCGAGAGCTGGTCAAAGAACTGCTGCAGGATGAGTGCCAACCCGAAGCGCTGGCTGCGGCGCTGGATCCGCTGTTACATGCCAGTCATGAACGCGAAACGTTATTGCAGACCTTCCACGAACTGCACCAGCAGATTCGCTGGAATGCGGACGAACAAGCCGCAAATGCGGTACTGGAGCTCGCCAATGGCTGATTTTATCTATCCCAACGCCCGACTGATTGCCGGTGTGGATGAAGTGGGGCGCGGCCCGCTGGTTGGTGCGGTGGTGACTGCGGCGGTAATTCTCGATCCGGCGAAACCCATTCCGGGCCTGGCCGATTCGAAAAAGCTCTCAGAGAAACGTCGGCTGGCGCTGTTTGATCAGATTAAAGAGCATGCGCTGGCCTGGAGTCTGGGCCGTGCCGAACCGGAAGAGATCGACAGCCTGAATATTCTGCATGCCACGATGCTGGCGATGCAGCGCGCGGTGGCCGGCCTGGCGATCACGCCTGATTATGTGCTGATTGACGGCAATCGCTGTCCGGCCTTGCCTGTGCCATCACTGGCCGTAGTAAAAGGCGACAGCCTGGTTGCTGAAATCAGTGCGGCCTCGATCATCGCCAAAGTCACGCGCGATCGTGAAATGGCAGAGCTGGATTTGTTGTTTCCGCAGTATGGTTTTGCGCAACATAAAGGTTATCCTACGGCGTTACATATGGAAAAGTTAACGCAGTATGGCGCAACACCACATCACCGCCGCAGCTTTGCGCCGGTGCGTAATGCGCTCATCGATGCCGAAGTGCTGGCGAGCAGCGCCTCCACGCTGCGCTAATCCGCCCCTGTTTTAACCGGAAACTGATATGGCCGAACCCCGTTTTATACATCTGCATGTTCACAGCGACTATTCCATGATCGACGGCCTGGCGAAAACCGGCCCGCTGATTAAGAAAGCGGCTGCGTTAGGCATGCCAGCCATGGCGATTACCGACTTCACCAACCTGTGTGGTCTGGTGAAATTTTACGGTGGTGCGCATGGGGCGGGGATCAAACCGATTATCGGGGCGGATTTTAACGTTGCCAGTGAGCTGATGGGGGATGAACTGACCCAGATTACGGTGCTGGCGGCCAACAACACCGGCTATCAAAACCTCACGTTACTCATTTCCCGCGCGTATCAACGCGGTTACGGTGTGGCCGGTCCGATAATCGATCGTGACTGGCTGGCTGAATTACAGGAAGGCCTGATCCTGTTGTCAGGTGGCCGTCGTGGAGATGTGGGGCGCAGTCTGCTGCGCGGTAACAGCGCACTGGTTTCAGAGTGCCTGGCATTTTATCAGCAACATTTTGCCGATCGCTATTACCTGGAACTGGTACGTACCGGACGACCCGATGAAGAAACCTATCTGCACGCCGCCGTTGAGCTGGCGATTGCCGAAGGCATCCCGGTTGTGGCCACGAACGAGGTCTGCTTCCTGAATGAAGAGGACTTTGATGCGCATGAAATTCGCGTCGCCATTCATGATGGTTATACGCTGGACGATCCTAAACGGCCCCGTAATTACAGTCCTCAGCAATATATGCGCAGCGAAGACGAGATGTGCGAGTTGTTCGCAGACATCCCTGAAGCGCTCGAAAACAGCGTAGAGATTGCTAAGCGTTGTAACGTCACCGTCAGACTGGGTGAGTACTTTCTGCCGCAGTTCCCGACGGGCGACATGACCACCGAGGATTTCCTGGTAATGAAATCCCGTGAGGGGCTGGAAGAGCGTCTGGCGATGCTGTTCCCGGATGAAGCCGTGCGGGCGGAAAAACGGCCGGAATACGATGAACGTCTGGACGTTGAACTGAACGTAATCAACCAGATGGGATTCCCCGGCTACTTCCTGATCGTAATGGAGTTTATCCAGTGGTCGAAAGATAACGGCGTACCGGTAGGGCCGGGACGCGGTTCGGGGGCCGGTTCGCTGGTGGCCTATGCGCTCAAAATTACCGATCTCGATCCCCTTGAGTTCGACCTGCTGTTCGAACGTTTTCTTAACCCTGAACGCGTTTCCATGCCCGATTTCGACGTCGATTTCTGTATGGAAAAACGTGACCAGGTGATTGAACACGTGGCCGATATGTACGGCCGCGAAGCGGTATCCCAGATTATTACCTTCGGTACGATGGCGGCCAAGGCGGTCATTCGTGACGTGGGCCGCGTGCTGGGCCATCCCTATGGTTTTGTCGATCGTATTTCAAAACTGGTGCCGCCCGATCCGGGCATGACGCTGGACAAAGCCTTTGCCTCGGAACCGCAGCTGCCTGAAATTTATGAGGCGGATGAAGAGGTTAAAGCGCTTATCGATATGGCGCGGAAGCTGGAAGGGGTAACCCGAAACGCCGGTAAACATGCGGGTGGCGTGGTGATCGCGCCAACCAAGATCACCGATTTTGCACCGCTGTATTGTGATGAAAACGGTCAGTATCCGGTAACCCAGTTCGATAAAAATGATGTGGAATATGCGGGCCTGGTGAAGTTTGACTTCCTGGGGTTGCGAACGCTCACCATCATTGACTGGGCGCTGAAAATGATTAACCCGCGCCGCGAAAAGCAGGGCTTACCGCCGATCGATATCGCAACCATTCCGCTTGAAGACAAAAAGAGCTTCGACATGCTGCAGCGCGCGGAAACCACCGCGGTTTTCCAGCTTGAATCGCGCGGCATGAAAGATCTGATTAAGCGCCTGAAGCCTGACTGTTTTGAAGATATGATCGCGCTTGTGGCCCTGTTCCGTCCGGGGCCCTTACAGTCGGGCATGGTTGATAACTTCATTGACCGTAAGCACGGTCGGGAAGCCATCTCTTACCCGGATATTCAGTGGCAACACGAAAGCCTGAAGCCGGTACTGGAGCCGACCTACGGCATTATCCTCTACCAGGAACAGGTCATGCAGATTGCCCAGGTCCTGTCCGGCTATACGCTGGGCGGGGCGGACATGCTGCGTCGCGCCATGGGTAAGAAGAAGCCTGAAGAGATGGCCAAACAGCGCTCTGTTTTTAAAGAGGGCGCGGAAAAGATGGGCATCGATGGCGAACTGTCGATGAAAATCTTCGATCTGGTAGAGAAATTCGCGGGTTATGGCTTTAACAAGTCGCACTCCGCCGCTTACGCGCTGGTGTCTTATCAGACCTTATGGCTGAAAGCGCACTATCCAGCGGAATTCATGGCGGCTGTGATGACGGCGGATATGGACAACACAGAAAAAGTGGTGGGTCTGGTAGATGAATGCTGGCGCATGGGGCTGAAAGTCCTGCCGCCGGACATTAACTCGGGTCTGTATCAGTTCCACGTTAATGATGAGGGCGAGATCGTTTACGGTATCGGCGCCATCAAAGGTGTGGGGGAAGGGCCGATCGAAGCGATCATCGATGCGCGTAACGAAGGCGGTTACTTCCGCGAACTGTTCGATCTCTGCGCGCGAACGGATACCAAAAAGATCAATCGCCGCGTGATGGAAAAGTTGATCATGTCCGGCGCCTTTGATCGTCTGGGCCCACATCGTGCCGCCCTGATGAGCGCACTGAACGATGCGCTGAAAGCGGCAGATCAGCATGCTAAAGCGGAAGCAATCGGTCAGGCCGACATGTTTGGCGTGCTGGCCGATGAGCCTGAGCAGGTCGAACAGTCTTACGCCAGCGTCACGCCATGGCCGGAACAGGTGCAACTGGACGGTGAACGGGAAACCCTGGGTTTGTATCTGACCGGCCACCCGATTAACCAGTATCTGAAAGAAATTGAGCGTTACGTGGGTGGGATGCGTTTGAAAGATATGCATCCGACCGATCGTGGTAAGATTACCGTCGCGGCAGGCCTGGTGATTGCTGCGCGTGTAATGGTGACCAAACGCGGCAACCGAATTGGTATTTGTACACTGGACGACCGCTCTGGCCGTCTTGAAGTCATGTTATTTACCGATGCGTTAGATAAATACCAGCAACTGCTGGAGAAAGACCGTATCCTGATCGTCAGCGGACAGGTCAGCTTTGATGACTTTAGTGGTGGCCTTAAAATGACCGCCCGTGAAGTCATGGACATAGATGAAGCGCGTGAAAAATACGCGCGCGGACTTGCTATCTCGCTGACAGACAGGCAAATTGATGACCAGCTATTAAACCGACTCCGTCAGTCCCTTGAGCCTCATCGTTCAGGGACAATTCCGGTGCATCTCTACTATCAGAGAGCCGACGCGCGAGCGAAGCTACGCTTTGGTGCAGCGTGGCGAATATCGCCCAGCGATCGTTTACTCAACGATTTGCGGTCGTTAATTGGATCGGAGCAGGTAGAACTGGAGTTTGACTAAAACAGGAACATTATGAGTCTTAATTACCTGGATTTTGAACAGCCAATCGCAGAACTGGAAGCAAAAATTGATTCGCTTACCTCGATTGGTCGTCAGGACGATAAACACGTCAATCTCGACGAAGAAGTTAAGCGTCTGCGCGAGAAAAGCGTTGAGCTGACACGTAAAATCTTCGCCGATTTGGGCGCATGGCAAATCGCCCAACTGGCGCGACATCCATTACGTCCTTATACCTTTGATTATGTGCGCAATGCGTTTGACGATTTCGATGAGCTTGCGGGTGACCGCGCTTATGCGGATGACAAAGCGATTGTCGGCGGGATTGCCCGCCTCGACGGCCGTCCTGTGATGATCATCGGTCACCAGAAAGGGCGCGAAACCAAAGAGAAGATTCGCCGTAATTTTGGTATGCCGGCACCGGAAGGCTATCGCAAAGCGTTGCGCCTGATGGAAATGGCCGAACGCTTTAAAATGCCTATCATCACCTTTATCGACACGCCGGGTGCGTATCCGGGCGTGGGCGCGGAAGAGCGCGGTCAGTCTGAAGCTATCGCACGCAACCTGCGCGAAATGTCAGGCCTGAAAGTACCGGTCATCTGTACTGTTATCGGTGAGGGCGGTTCGGGTGGCGCACTGGCTATCGGCGTGGGCGACAAAGTGAACATGCTGCAGTACAGCACCTATTCGGTCATTTCACCGGAAGGCTGTGCCTCTATTCTGTGGAAAAGCGCCGATAAAGCGCCGCTGGCCGCAGAAGCGATGGGCATTACCGCGCCGCGTCTGAAAGAGCTTAAGCTGATTGATTCGGTCATCCCTGAGCCACTGGGCGGCGCGCATCGCCATCCGGTCGAAATGGCGCAGACGCTAAAACAGCAACTGCTGGCCGATCTGGCTGACCTGGAAGGGTTAAGCACCGAAGAATTATTAGATCGCCGTTATCAGCGTCTGATGAGTTATGGCTACGCCTGATTCAGTGCTGTGACGTAAAAGCGGACTCCGGTCCGCTTTTTTTATGCCACGAATCTGACTGCGGTTTCGTGGCGTAATTCGCTATGCTTACTCAATGCCTCAACAATCAGGGAGATGTGCATTGAATATTCTGGCGATCATGGGCGCGCATGGCGTGTTTTACAAAGATGAACCGTTACGCGAGTTGGATGTAGCACTGAGTCAGCAAGGTTTTCAGCTCATACGGCCTAAAAACACAGATGATCTTCTCAAACTGATTGAACACAATCCCCGTATCAGCGGTGTGATTTTTGACTGGGATGAGCACAACAGCCCTGAGCTGTGCGGTGAAATTAATCAGCTCAATGAATACCTGCCCCTGTATGCCTTTATTAATACCCACTCGCAAATGGATATCAGCATCAATGAGATGCGGCTACCGCTGCATTTTTTTGAGTACGCGCTGAATGCGGCCGACGATATCGCCTTGCACATCCGCCAGTACACGGATGATTACCTCGACCACATTACACCACCGTTAACCAAAGCGTTGTTCACCTATGTGAAAGAGGGAAAGTACACGTTCTGCACTCCGGGCCATATGGCCGGGACGGCCTTCCAGAAAAGCCCGGTGGGCTGTTTGTTCTATGACTTCTTTGGCGCGAATACGCTTAAGTCGGATATTTCGATTTCGGTGACTGAGCTGGGCTCGCTGCTGGATCATACCGGACCACATCTTGAGGCCGAAGAGTACATCGCCCGCACGTTCGGTGCGGAACAGAGCTATATGGTGACTAACGGCACCTCGACTTCGAACAAGATCGTGGGCATGTATGCCGCGCCGGCAGGCAGCACGATTCTGGTTGACCGCAACTGCCACAAGTCGCTTACCCACTTGCTGATGATGAGCGATCTGATTCCTGTCTGGCTAAAACCCACACGCAATGCCTTAGGCATTCTGGGCGGCATTCCGCAAAAAGAATTTACCCGTACCAGCATTGAACAGAAAGTGGCTGCCACGCCGCGCGCCAGCTGGCCCGTTCATGCAGTAATTACTAACTCGACCTACGACGGTTTGCTTTATAACACGCAGTACATCAAGCAAACGCTCGACGTCCCCTCGATTCACTTTGATTCGGCCTGGGTGCCTTACACCAATTTTCACCCTATCTATGAGGGGAAAAGCGGCATGAGCGGTGAGCGGATACCGGGCAAGGTGATTTATGAAACTCAGTCCACGCATAAACTGCTGGCTGCCTTTTCGCAGGCCTCATTAATTCACATCAAAGGCGAGTACGACGAACAAACCTTTAATGAAGCCTACATGATGCACACCACCACATCGCCCAATTACGCGATTGTTTCCTCTATTGAAACAGCCGCCGCCATGCTGCGGGGGAATCCGGGGAAAAGGCTCATCAATCGGTCAGTCGAGCGCGCGTTACATTTTCGTCGTGAAATACAGCGGTTGCGCGAAGAGTCGGACAGCTGGTTCTTTGATATCTGGCAACCAGAGCATGTGGATGAAGCGCAGTGCTGGCCGATCCAGCCGGGAGACGAAGCGTGGCATGGATTCACCCAGGCCGATCGCGATCATATGTATCTCGATCCGATCAAAGTCACCATCCTTACACCGGGCATGAGCGAGTTAGGAGAAATGGCCGAAGAGGGGATCCCCGCTGCGCTGGTGGCGAAATTCCTTGATGAGCGTGGGATTGTGGTGGAAAAGACCGGTCCGTATAACCTGTTGTTCTTGTTCAGTATTGGCATCGACAAGACCAAGGCGATGAGCGTGCTGCGTGGATTAACCGAATTTAAGCGCGCCTACGACCTGAATCTGCGCCTAAAAAACATGCTGCCGGATCTGTATGCGGAAGATCCCGACTTTTACCGCACGATGCGCATCCAGACGCTGGCGCAGGGGATTCATCGCCTGATTCAGCAACATGACCTGCCGCGTCTGATGCTGAAAGCCTTTGATGTCTTACCTGAGATGAAAATGACGCCGCATCAGGCGTTCCAGCAGCAGGTGAAAGGCAATATTGAGACCGTAAACATAAATGAGCTGGTGGGCCGTATCTCTGCCAACATGATATTGCCTTATCCTCCCGGTGTACCGCTGGTGATGCCTGGCGAAATGATCACAGAACAAAGCCGCGCCGTGCTCGACTTCCTGCTCATGCTGTGTAGCATTGGGCGCCACTATCCTGGCTTTGAGACAGATATTCACGGCGCGACGCTAACCGATGAAGGTGAATATCGGGTACGTGTGCTGAAACAGAGCGGGGAACAGGAATGAAGGACCAACAGGGAGCAAACATGCTACAGCTAACGCACATTCACCATATCGCCATCATTGCGTCAGATTATCATCGCAGTAAAGCCTTTTACTGCGACATACTGGGATTTGAACTGCAAAGTGAGCACTACCGCGAAGCGCGCGATTCGTGGAAAGGCGATCTGGCGTTAAACGGTCAGTACACCATTGAGCTGTTTTCCTTTCCACACCCGCCCGCCCGGGTCAGTCAGCCGGAAGCCTGTGGCCTTCGCCATCTGGCTTTCAGCGTGCCGGACGTGGAAGCCGCGGTGCGCTATCTGGACACGCAGGGCGTGACATGCGAACCCATTCGCATTGACGCGCTTACCGGGAAACCCTGTACCTTTTTTGCTGACCCGGATGGTTTGCCGCTTGAATTGTATCAGGCGTAAACTGGCGGCTTTATGGCTCGTCCCACTGCCTGAGTTATGGAATTATCATGTCTGATTTTGACGCACTGCTGAATGAAAACGACGCGCTGGTAGTGGCGTTTAGCGGTGGCCTGGATTCTACCGTCCTGCTGCATAAGCTGCGGGACTGGCAACAGCACCATCCGGCCTCGCGGTTGCGAGCGCTGCATGTCCATCATGGCCTCAGTGCTAATGCCGACCACTGGGCGGCGCATTGCCAGACCCTGTGCGCAACATGGCAGATCCCCTGCGAGATCCTGCGCGTGCAGGTAACCGATCAGGGCGATGGCATTGAAGCGGCGGCGCGGCAGGCGCGTTATCGGGCATTGCACCAGGCGCTCCATGCGGATGAGAAACTCCTTACCGCACAGCACCTGGACGACCAGTGTGAAACCGTCCTGCTGGCCCTGAAACGCGGCAGTGGCCCGGCCGGTCTGGCGGCCATGCCGGTGGCGGGCTCTCTGGGTAAAAACCCTCTGGTTCGCCCGCTGTTAAGCTGTTCCCGGCAGTCATTAGAGCTGTATGCCCAAACGCATCAGTTGCAATGGGTTGAAGATGAGAGCAATCAGGATGTGCGTTACGACCGCAATTTTCTTCGTCAGCAACTCTTACCGGCCGTCGTGGCACGCTGGCCCCATTTCGCCAGTGCGACGGCGCGCAGTGCGGCACTCTGTGCTGAGCAGGAGCAACTGCTGGATGAGTTGCTGGCGGAACAACTCGCTGCGCTGATTCAGCCGGACGGTAGCCTGTGTTTCTCCGCGTTACTGACCATGAGTGAAGTGCGCAGTAATGCTTTGCTGCGTCGCTGGCTGGCCGGACAGGGCGCGCAAATGCCCTCGCGCGATGCGTTGCGCCGCATTCGTCAGGAAGTGATGCTGAGTCGTGAAGATGCCCAGCCACGGCTACGGTTAGGCCACAGCGAAATTCGCCGTTATCGCCAGCGGCTTTATATTTTGCCGATCAGAGACTCGTTACGCGACTGCGAAATCGCCTGGAAGAATCTCAACCAGACATTGCCCCTGCCGCAGCATATCGGCACGCTGCAGCCCGATTATACAATGCCTTCACTACGACGACCGACGCCGGAGGAACAGGTATTTGTGCGTTTTCACGCGACAGGGTACGTGCATATTGTGGATCGCGCGGGCGGGCGCGAGATGAAGAAAATCTGGCAGGCGTTGAATATCCCGTCATGGCAGCGGGAACGTATTCCGCTCATTTATTATAATCAAACGCTTATTTGTGCGCCCGGCCTGTTCGTGACCCGTGAAGGCGCAGCAGGGGAGGCACAGGGCTGGCAGATTCACTGGCACAAACCTACAGGAGTATCGTTGTGAGGCAATGGATAGTGGCATTAACGTTTTTTACGTTGTTTCCGGCTTGTGCTGCAGGCGATATTCACGCGGGCGAACAGCGTTCGGCGGCCTGTACGGCGTGCCATGGTCCGAAAGGCATTGCGACGGTTCCCCTTTATCCCAGCCTGGCGGGCCAAAACGCCGCTTATCTCGCGCACGCGCTACAGGCCTATAAGAAGGGAGAGCGCAACGGTGGTCAGGCAGAGGTGATGAAAGCGTTTGTTGCGGGGCTCAGCGATGAGGAGATAACAGATTTAGCGGCGTACTACAGTTCGGTAAAGCCCTGATGAGATGGGCGGGAATGCATCCCGCCCGACGGGAAGTGAATTACTCTTCGCTGACCACGACGGTGCCGAGTTCAGGATGGCTAAAACTGGCAATATGATCGAGACGTAACTCGCGCGTTTCACCGGACAGTTCAATGGCCAGATACTCCACGTTTTTACGTGAAAGGATGTCCCTGGCCTTTGCCTTTAGCTGCTCGCCATCTTTTAACGCCAGCGACAGCATCCAGTTTTTTTGGCAGGCGAGTTCCAGATTATCGTAGTCATCGCAATTGATGGGTTTATAAGCTTCATTCATCAACATAGTCGCTCACCAATAAGTTTGCGGCGGCATAAGCCGCCTGTTCCCTGAGAGAAGAGTTTAGCGCAGCATTCGCGGCAATAGCATCAAGCGCGTTAAGCGCGCAGCCGATGGCATCGGGAATATAGCCCAGATCTCCGCTGCCAATTTCGGCATATTTTTGGCGAACTAACTCACAATATTTTTGCACGGGCACCTCCTCAGCAGAGCATAAATACTCTGGTTGATTTGCGACTATATCACAGGCATTTCAAGAAAATCAGCCAGGCGAAAGCAGGAACAGCGAGCAAATCACTGCTAAAGTAGCGGACTACGCCGTATCAGACGTTTCAGGATAAAGCACGAAAGGTTAAGTTGATGAACAGGTCAGAGCGAAAAAACGGGAACCGGACAAAGGCGGGTGGACGATGATTGCGCTGTCACGGAATGTCGAGCTGCCAGACAATGAAATTGAACTGACGGCCATTCGGGCGCAGGGGGCAGGGGGCCAGCACGTCAACAAAACCAGCACCGCTATTCATCTGCGTTTTGATATCGCCGCGTCTTCCCTGCCGCCGTTTTATAAAGAGCGGTTGCTCAGTGCCAGCCATCATTTAATTACCGGCGACGGGACGATTATCATCAAGGCGCAGGAATACCGCAGCCAGGAGATGAACCGCGAAGCGGCGCTGCAACGGCTGGTGAATTTGATTCAGGAGCTCACGAAGGTAGAGAAAGTCCGGCGCTCAACACGACCGACACGCGCGTCGAAAGCGCGCAGGCTGGAAGGGAAATCACGGCGCAGCCAGACCAAAGCATTGCGCGGTAAAGTGCTGTAAGACGTGGCCAGAGAATTACCTGTGGTCGTCAGGAGAACAGAGTCGACCATGCGTTAAAAAAAACGCCCCATGAAGGGGCGTTATGGCAGGCTTACTTGTTCAGTGCCTTGAGCAGGAAATCGACAATCTCATCCTGCTTAATCATCTGCTTTTCACCGGCACGACGGGCTTTGTATTCGATCTCCTGGTTATCAAGATTGCGATCGCCAATCACGATGGTATGCGGGACGCCAATCAGTTCCATATCGGCGAACATAACGCCTGGACGTTCTTTACGGTCATCCAGAATCACCTCGACGCCTTTCGCGCGCAGCGTGTTGTACAGTTCTTCCGCTAACTCTTTTACGCGGAATGATTTCTGCATGTTCATTGGCAGAATCGCTACGTCGAACGGGGCCAGTGCCGCAGGCCAGATGATACCGCGATCGTCATGGTTCTGCTCGATCGCCGCCGCCACTACACGGGTAATACCGATGCCGTAGCACCCCATCGTCATGACCTGATTACGACCATCTTCACCCTGAACGGCCGCTTTCATCGCTTCGGAGTATTTGGTGCCCAACTGGAAAATATGGCCTACTTCGATACCACGTTTGATCTGCAATGTGCCTTTGCCGTCCGGGCTCAGATCGCCTTCTACCACATTACGGATATCAGCAACCTCGGCCATGGGCAGATCGCGTTCCCAGTTAATGCCAACGTAGTGCTTACCGTCCACATTTGCACCGGCGCAGAAATCACTCATCTTCGCCACGGTACGGTCTGCGATAATCGGCATCGTCAACCCGACCGGCCCCAGCGAACCAAAGCCAGCACCCACCACGGCACGAATCTCTTCTTCGGTCGCGAAAACCAGCGGTGACGCAACCAGCGGCGATTTTTCAGCCTTAATTTCGTTCAGTTCGTGATCGCCGCGGACCAGGAAGGCAACCAGAGCATGACCGCTTCCCTCTGCACCCTTGACCATCAGCGTCTTCACGGTTTTCTCAATCGGCATCTGGAACTGATTCACCAGATCGGCGATGGTTTTGGCATTCGGTGTATCGATCTGACGCATTGTTTCCTGAGGCGCAGGGCGTTCGCCCGCCGGTGCCACGGCTTCGGCCAGTTCAATGTTCGCCGCATAGTCAGAGTCGGTTGAGAAGATCACATCATCTTCGCCGCTCTGTGCCAGTACCTGGAACTCATGTGAGGCACTGCCACCAATCGAGCCGGTGTCCGCCTGCACGGCACGGAAATCCAGACCCATACGGCTGAAGATCTGACTATAAGCGCGGTACATCGCGTCATAGGTTTCCTGCAGTGATTCCTGCGTGGTATGGAAGGAGTAGGCATCTTTCATGATGAACTCGCGCGAACGCATCACGCCAAAACGTGGGCGCACTTCATCACGGAATTTGGTCTGAATTTGATACAGATTCAGCGGCAGCTGTTTATAAGAGCTCAGCTCATTACGAATCAGATCGGTAATCACTTCTTCATGCGTTGGGCCGAGCACAAACGGACGTTCATGACGATCGGCAACACGCAGTAATTCTGGACCGTACTGCTCCCAGCGGCCGCTCTCCTGCCACAGGTCTGCGGGTTGGACCACAGGCATTGAAATCTCAATGGCACCGGCGTTGTTCATTTCTTCGCGAACGATGTTTTCGACTTTTTTTAATACGCGCAGTCCGGTTGGCAGCCAGGTATATAACCCTGAGGCCAGTTTACGGATCATGCCAGCACGCAGCATCAGCTGGTGGCTGATCACTTCCGCGTCAGACGGTGTCTCTTTCTGAGTAGAGAGCAGATATTGAGTAGTACGCATTGATTACAATTCCAGTTGATCGGAAATTCACGGACAAAAATAGGCTGGCGGCTAGTGTACCAGTGAGATCACCGGCTAAAAAGCGGGTTTTAACGCGGATCGATGGCCACGACTTCCGTGCCTGCGTGATCAACGCGCCAGCGCACAGTAAACTCAAGCAGCGAGGCGGCATAAATGCGATCCTTTTCCTCACCTTTACGGTAAGCGGGGCGCGGATCCTGCGCAAGAACCTCACGGATAAAGCGGGCAAGATAGGGATAGCGCGCATACTGCTGCAACTGCTGCCCGGCCAGCGGCGAAAACCGCACAGGCATGCTGCTTTCCGGCGCGGACTGCGCAAAACCCGCTCTCGCCTCAGGCAGGGCTTCGGCGAAGGGCAGATAGGGCTTGATATCGACCACCGGCGTGCCGTCCACCAGATCCAGACTGCCCAGCTCCAGAATGACCTGTTGCTTCGCGCAGCGGATGCCTTTGAGCTCAATCAGCGACATCCCAATCGGATTAGGGCGAAAGGTCGATCGCGTAGCAAAAACGCCCATGCGCGCGTTACCGCCCAGGCGGGGCGGGCGAACGGTCGGACGCCAGCCGCCTTCCAGGGTCTGATGAAAAACAAACAGCACCCAGAGATGGCTGAAGTCTTCCAGGCCGCGCACGGCCTCTGCCTGATTATAAGGCGGCAAAAGATGCAGTTCGCCGCCGCCGTCCTGAACCAGACCAGGCTGACGCGGGACAGCGAACTTCTCTTTCCACGGCGAACGGATTACGCCGATCTGCGCAAAGGCAAAATCACTCATTGACTAGTGACTTTCAGCGCCGAACCCTGGCAGACAGCCTGACGGTAGCAGCCCGGGGTGCTGCTCACGATTTCACATTTGTGAAGCAGTACCGCATTAGCTTTCATCTGTGCGGCTTTAATCTGCATACGTTTACGCGCGGTAGCGATATTGGGCGGTGAACTCTGATTGCTCATCTGGCAATCTTCTGCGGAGACTTCACCCAGATCGCGGAAGGGCTTGCTCACCAGATCGGCAGCATCGGTGTACACCTTAACGGGGGCGGGACGATACGCTGGCTTACGTGTCGGTTCGCTGGATTGCTGCGGATGAGAAGGTGCGCTGCTTATTGGGTGATACTCCCGAACACACCCTGTCAGCATCAATGCTAACAAGCAGAGCGGTAAAAAACGCATAGCAACATCCTCAAGTGTCAAAAAGTGGCGTTATTGAAACAAGGACACGGATAAATAACAAGTCAGCAAATGGCAATAACAGAAAGGGCGGCTAAAAGCCGCCCTGAGGGAAAAGATCAGACGACCTTACCAGCCTTTAACGGCACCACCGTTAAACACTTTATTGGCCGCGTCAGCCACTTCGTCAGACTGATAAGCCTGCACGAATTTCTTCACATTTTCCGCGTCTTTGTTGTCTTCACGCGCCACAATCAGGTTCACGTAAGGGGAGTCTTTATCTTCCACAAAGATGCCATCTTTCGCCGGCGTCAGGCCAATCTGGCTGGCGTAAGTGGTGTTGATCACGGCCAGGGCGATTTGCTGATCGTCCAGTGAACGTGGCAGCTGTGGCGCTTCCAGCTCAACAATCTTCAGGTGTTTTGGATTCTCAACGATATCCAGCGAGGTTGGCAGCAGGCCCACACCGTCTTTCAGCTTGATCAGGCCTACTTTCTGCAGCAGCAGCAGCGAACGGCCCAGGTTGGTTGGGTCGTTAGGAATGGCAACCTGTGCGCCATCCTGCAGTTGATCCAGCGATTTGATTTTTTTCGAATAGCCTGCAATCGGATAAACAAAAGAGTTACCTACAGAAACCAGCTTGTAACCGCGATCTTTGATCTGTTGATCCAGATACGGTTTGTGCTGGAACGCATTCACATCGATATCGCCTTTGCTCAGTGCTTCGTTCGGCAGCACATAGTCATTAAAGGTCACCAGCTCAACATCCAGACCGTACTTATCTTTCGCCACTTTGGCCGCCGCTTCGGCAACCTGCTGTTCAGCGCCGACGATCACGCCCACTTTGATATGGTTGGGATCTTTGGCTTTTTGATCGCATCCTGCCAGCGCAATCGCGCCAATTAATGCACCCACAGCGGCAATGTTTTTAAATTTGAAAGACATATCCTTTCCTTAATAGTGATATTGCTTGCTTATTTATGGGACACAGCACGCACGATGCGGTCGCCACAGAATTGTATGAGATACACCAAAACGACTAATAACACTAATACCGTATTCATCACCGTCGCGCTATATCCGATATAACCATACTGGTAGCCAATTTGTCCGAGGCCGCCCGCGCCGACTGCGCCGCCCATCGCCGAGTAACCTACCAGGGTAATCAACGTAATGGTGGCCGCGTTAACAAGACCGGGCAGGGCTTCAGGCAGCAGGACTTTGCGCACGATTTGCATCGGCGTGGCACCCATCGCGCGTGATGCTTCAATTAACCCGGTCGGGAGTTCCAGCAGGGCATTTTCAACCATACGGGCAATAAACGGTGCCGCACCGACAGTCAGGGGCACGATGGCCGCCTGTAAGCCAATAGAGGTTCCAACGATGACGCGGGTAAACGGAATCATCCACACAAGGAGGATAATGAAAGGGATCGAGCGGAAAATGTTAACCAGGGCGGACAGCACACGGTACAGCCCTTTGTTTTCAAGAATCTGTCCCGGACGGGTGACATACAGCAGTACGCCGACCGGTAAACCCAGAACGAAGCCGAAAAAGCCAGAGACAAAGGTCATCATCAACGTTTCCCAGACGCCGCGCCCCAGCAGCGCAATCATCGCTTCAGACATAACCTAATACCTCGACTTTGACATGATGTTCCTGCAGCCACTGAATGGCGGCTTGTGTATCGCTTTCGCTACCGTGAATTTCCGCCAGCATGATGCCAAACTTCACACCGCCAGCGTAATCCATCTGCGCACTGATAATGTTGTTATTGATATTGAAACGCCGCGCTGCTTCAGACAGCAATGGAGCATCGACGGACTGGCCGGTAAATTCCATACGCAGTAATGGCATGCTGTCAGGGCCCGCTTCGGGCGACAGGCGCTGCTGGTAGTCGTCTGGAATATCCAGATGCAGGGTTGACTGGATGAACTGTTGCGCCAGCGGGGTTTTGGGGTGCGAGAAGACTTCACTTACGCTGTCTTTCTCGATCAGCTCACCCTGGCTGATGACCGCAACCTGATCGCAGATGCGTTTCACCACATCCATCTCATGGGTAATTAACAGAATAGTCAGGCCCAGACGGCGGTTAATATCTTTCAGTAATTCCAGAATTGAGCGCGTGGTCGCTGGATCTAATGCGCTGGTGGCTTCATCACACAGCAGAACTTTCGGGTTACTGGCCAGAGCGCGGGCAATGGCAACACGCTGTTTTTGCCCGCCGGAGAGATTGGCAGGCCAGGCATCGTGCTTATCCGCCAGGCCGACCAGCTCCAGGAGCTCAGAGACGCGCTTTTTAATTTCATCACGAGAAAGGCTACCCAACTCTAATGGCAGCGCAACATTGCCGGCGACGGTGCGGGAGTTCATCAGGTTGAAGTGCTGAAAAATCATACCAATCTGACGGCGGGCCTGCGTCAGCTGTCGTTCGCTCAGCGCCGTTAAATCCGCGCCATCAACCAACACGCGGCCTGAAGAAGGGCGTTCGAGCAGATTCACGCAACGAATCAGCGTACTTTTTCCGGCACCGGATGCGCCGATGACGCCATAGATCTGTCCGGCCGGGACATGCAGGCTGACGTTAGATAACGCCTTTATCGTTCGCGAACCTTGCTGGAACACTTTGGTTATATTTTCTAATTTAATCATTACGTTATTTATTGCCGTCTTGCATTATCCGTGGTCTGGTGTGCTGCCATAAAGGACAGCATGCATAAGCTGGATGGATGTTAAGGCATCCAGACGTCTAAATCAATCGAAGTCATGTAAACGGGCATTCTCCCTTTTATGACAATCGTGCGATACTGAGCGGCAATGTTTATAGCAGGAGTTTCTACGTGGCGAATAAAGTCCCGGCCATTTTTCTCGATCGCGATGGCACCCTCAATGTTGATCACGGCTATGTCCACGAAATCGATCATTTCCAGTTTATCGATGGTGTAATTGAAGCGTTGCAGCAACTCAAAAAGATGGGCTTTGCGCTGGTTGTCGTGACAAACCAGTCTGGCATCGCACGTGGCATGTTTAGTGAAGATCAGTTTATGCAGCTTACCGAGTGGATGGACTGGTCGCTGGCCGATCGCGATGTCGACCTCGATGGGATCTATTTCTGTCCACATCACCCGGATGCAACGGTAGAAGCGTATCGCCAGCAGTGCGACTGCCGTAAACCGCAACCCGGCATGCTGCTGGCGGCGCAAGAAGAGCTGCATATCGATATGGCTGCGTCTTATATGGTAGGGGATAAGCTGGAAGATATGCAGGCCGCCCAGGCCGCCGGTATCGGTAAGAAAGTGTTAGTGCGCAGTGGTAAGCCGGTTACGCCGGAAGGCGAGGCATTGGCTGACTGGGTAATAGAGAGTCTTGCGGCGCTCCCTTCCCGTATTAAAAAGGGTTAAAACAGCGCTTTTGTGCAAATTTCAGACGAACAGCAAAAAAGTTTAAATTTGCACTTGCGCTCTGCGAAAGCTTCCCTATAATGCGCCTCCACTGACACGGCACAACGGCTTACGGAATGCGGTGTTCAGCAGAGAACTCCCCGGAGTTTTCGCCGGAGAAAAACTTCTGAAAAAGAGGTTGACTCTGAAGGAGGAAAGCGTAAAATACGCCACCTCGCAACAGACGGTTAACCCGCTGGTTGCACTGCTCTTTAACAATTT